>JBGMOD010000029.1:0-18714 GCA_041424235.1 Hyphomicrobiales bacterium | reverse complement strand
GCCGCCGGCAAGACCGGCACCAGCCAGGATTTCCGCGACGCCTGGTTCATCGGCTACACCGCAAACCTCGTCACCGGCGTATGGCTCGGCAATGACGACAACTCACCGACCAAGAAGGCCACCGGCGGCGGCCTGCCGGTCGAAGTCTGGACGCGCTTCATGCGCGCGGCCCATCAGAACGTTCCGGTCGCGGCGCTGCCGGCATCCGATCGCAGTCTATTCTCGAACTTCGCCACCACGTTCGGCGGCAGCCAGCAGGCGCAGGCGGCGAACCCAAGCCCCGCGCCGAGCAACGTACAAAGCGCGTCGCAGAATCCGTATCCCGCGCAATACCCGAACCCGTACCCGCAACAATCGGCTCCGCCGCCGCAGCCCTATGGCGGTCAAGCCTATGGCAGCAATGGCAGCCGCCCGCAGGTGACACAAACCAACGCGCGCCCCGAAGCCTCCGCCGGTCTCGACGGCTGGCTGGTGGATCGGCTGTTCGGCGGGCGACGGTAGGGGCGATACGCCCGACACCAACGGACCTTCACCCGTTCGCCGCTGTCTTCGCTCGCTTGGCGAGGTGGCTGTCGATCGCCCGCGCAATACGGGTGATGTTGTAGGGCTTGCGCAGCACCTCAAAGCCTTCCCGGCGCGCCGCATTGGCGCTGCTGCTGTAGCCGGTGACCAGGATGATCGGCAGCCCCGGAAATTGCATGCGCACCTGCCGCGCCACATCGAGACCATCCATTTCGCCGGGCATCACGATGTCGGACAATACGATGTCGATCCCCCTGACGTTGCTCAGCGCCGCCAAGGCATCGACGCCGTTGGTGACGGTGACCACCGTATGGCCGATGCGTTCGAGGTATTCGCGCGACACCTGCGCGACCTCCTCGCTGTCCTCGACCAACAGCACCTTGGCCTTCGGTGCTGCGGCTTGCGCCACGGCGGCATCGCCATCCGCGGCAGGCAACGCAGCCAATCCCACGGCCTGATCGGTCGGCGCGCTGGCGCGTGGAATCAGCAGCGTCACCGTGCTTCCGAGCGATGGCGCGGTATCGATCGCAACCGCGCCGCCCGACTGCTTGGCAAAACCATAGACCTGGCTGAGACCGAGGCCTGTGCCTTGTCCCGGCGGCTTGGTGGTGAAGAACGGTTCGAACACCCGCGCCAGCACTTCCGGCGGCATACCCTCACCACTGTCGATGACGCGAAAAGCAATGAAATCGCCGCTCAGGCCGTCGTATTTCGGATCGCCCGACAGCACGATCGGCACCGCCGATAGCGTCAGCCGTCCGCCGTTCGGCATGGCGTCGCGCGCATTGACCGCAAGGTTGAGCAATGCCAACTCCAGCTCACCTGCGTCGACACGGGCGAAGCAGGGCTGTGACGGCATCGTCACGTTAAGACTGATGTCGCCCTTGATGGATCCGCGCAGCACATCATCCAGCTGGGCCAGGAACCAGCCGACATCGACGGTAGCCGGCGTGATCGCCTGCCGCCGCGAGAAGGTGAGCAGATGCCTGATCAGGTTCTCGCCGCGCTTGGCCGCGGACGCGATCATATCCAGCGTCTTGACCCCTTTGGGGTCGCTGATGTCGCGACGCAGGCGATCGACGCCGCCCATCACCACCATCAGCAGATTGTTGAAATCGTGGGCGATGCCGCCGGTCAACTGGCCGATGATCTCGAGGCGCTGCGACTGGCGCAGCGCGCCCTCGGCGCGTTCGCGCGCATCGATCTCGGCGTACAGCGCGCGCGTGCGTCGCAAGGCCAGCCAGCTGATGGCGATCATCAGCAGCGTCGCCGGCACGCCGAAGATCATGTGCGTCGCCATGAACGACAGCCAGTCGCTGCGAACGGCGGACTCGGACACGCTGGTCAGCACATAGACCGGATAGCCCGCCAGCCGCCGGTAGGCCACGCGCCGCCACTGCCCATCGAACACGGAGTTGCCGACATAGAACCCCGCCTCGGGATCCTTCGCGACGCTGGCCACGAATGCTGCCGTGGCCGGCGGCGCCACCGCGGTCTCCGGTGCGGGATAACGCACCAGCAGCGTGCCGTCCGACCGGATCAGGCTCATCGCCGTTCCCTGCGCGGCGGCACCGACGATGCGGCTGTAGAACGAATCGAAATAGGACGGCGGCACCGAGGCCACGATGATGCCGTCGAACACGCCGTTCTCGGTGCGGCGGCGGCGCGCCACATTGAACGACGGGCGCGCCCGGCCCGGCGCCGTCATCACCTGGCCGATATAGGTTCCGCTGTCGGAGGCCGACAGCACCTTGAAGTAATCGAGCAACGATTGATCCTGCTGCACCGGCGGCGAGCCCAGCGTCGACACGCGGAGCCAGCCGTCAGCGCCGACGATGGAGATCGACTGGATCTGCGGCAGCGTCTCCGCAATCTTGCTCAGGCGCAGATACAATTGCGGTTCGCGCTTGAGCAACTCCGCATCGGACAAGCCGTCGGTGACCTGGTCGATCTCGGCGATCGAACGCTCGATGGTTTCGAGAACCTTGAGCGCATGTTCCTGCAGGATGTTGAGATTGGTTTCGAGCCGCTCATCGGCCTGGCGCGACGCACTGCGCCACTCCAGCGCTGCGACATAGAGAAAAAGCAGCAGCGGCACCACGAAACACGCGGCCACGGTCAACTTCAGAAAGCGAAGCGGCGCCCTGTCCCGGTTTGGCATTCAGCCCGTACGCGTTCAACACGACCCGATGATGCGGGGTCACCCTCCAGCGTAAAGGAACGCGGGCGCCGCGCAAAGTGCTCTCGCCGCCGATCAATCGGCATTGGGCGGCAGCTACGTAGTCTGCCCATCTCGCCAAGTTGCCATCCGCCGATTTCTCATGTGAGGTTTGTTGGGTGGTTTGTGGCAACACCGTGTTTTCGGCCGGCGTCACGCGACCTGTCCGATCCCCCCATTTGCCAAAACCGGTTCCATGTGACAGGGAATTGAGCAACCCGGCGGGCCGCCGACGCGCCCGCCTGCACCCCCGATCGCGCTGCAGATATGTCTCGTCCCGAGCTCAGGAATTTTCGCCGAATTGTCGTCAAGGTCGGCTCGTCGCTGCTGATCGATGCAGCCAAGGGCAACGTCCGTGAGTCGTGGCTCGCGGCGCTCGCCGCCGATGTCGCATCCCTGCACGGCGAGGGGCGCGATGTCATGATCGTATCGTCAGGGTCGATCGCGCTGGGACGCAGCCGCCTGAAGCTGCCGCGCGGCCCGCTGAAGCTGGAAGAGAGCCAGGCGGCCGCGGCCGTGGGCCAGATCGCACTGGCCCGGACCTGGTCCGAGGTGCTGGGCCACCACGGCATCGGCACTGGGCAGATCCTGGTGACCCTGCAGGACACCGAGGAGCGCCGCCGCTATCTGAACGCGCGCTCCACCATCGGCAAGCTGCTGGAATGGCGCGCCGTCCCCGTGATCAACGAGAACGACACAGTCGCGACCAACGAAATCCGCTATGGCGACAATGATCGCCTGGCCGCGCGCGTCGCAACCATGGCGAGCGCCGACCTGCTGATCCTGCTGTCCGACATCGACGGACTCTACGACGCGCCACCGGGCGCCAATCCGAATGCCAAGCTGATCCCGTTGGTCGAGAGCATCACGGCCGAGATCGAGGCGATGGCGGGGGCGGCGGAATCCGAGCTGTCGCGCGGCGGCATGGCCACCAAGATCGAGGCCGGCAAGATCGCGACCACCGCCGGAACCCATATGCTGATCGCCTCCGGCAAGATCGAGCACCCGCTGCAAAGCATTGCAGACGGTGGCCGCTGCACCTGGTTCCTGACCCCGGCCAATCCCGTCACCGCACGCAAGCGCTGGATCGCCGGATCGCTGGAGCCCAAGGGCACGCTGACCATCGACGCCGGCGCCGTCGCGGCGCTGCGCGCCGGCAAGAGCCTGCTGCCGGCCGGCGTGATCCGGATCGACGGGCAATTCGCCCGCGGCGATGCCGTGATCGTCCGTGACCCCGACACCCATGAGATCGGCCGGGGGCTGGTGGCCTACGACGCCGGCGATGCCGACCGGATCAAGGGCCGCTCCTCGTCGGACGTGATGTCGATCCTGGGCATCTCCGGGCGCGCCGAGATGATCCATCGCGACGACCTGGTGATCGGGCCGAAACACGGGGACTGAGGGAACGCGGGCCGGGATCCGAGGCCGCTCGCCGGAATTCCTCGGCCAACGGCCCGGTTTCGACCTATATAAGCCACTGGCCGAGCTCGTTTTCGCATCTCAGCAATGTTCCCGAATCGCTCGCGATTCCAGAATTCGCATGCTAGAACAGCGCCTTATCGAAGACCGGATGCCGCATGACCACGTCTCTCAAAGCCGTTAAAGCCGCCCCCCAGGAGCAGGACAGCTCACACCTGCCGGCGCTGATGACCGATCTCGCCAGGCAGGCGAAGGCGGCGGCGCGGGTGCTGGCGCTGGCCCCGGCGGAGCAGAAGAACCGCGCACTGGACGCGATGGAGCGCGCGATCCGCAGCGCCGTGCCGGCGATCCTGGCCGCCAATGCCGAGGATGTCGCTGAGGCGCGCGCCAATGGCGCGAGCGCGGCCTTCATCGACCGCCTGGTCCTGACCGACGCCCGCATCGGCGGTATCGCCGACGGCATTCGCATCGTGCGCGACATTCCCGATCCAGTCGGCGTCGTCACCGAACGCTGGCAGCGCCCCAACGGCATGACCATCGAACGCGTGCGCGTACCGCTGGGCGTGGTCGCCGTGATTTTCGAAAGCCGTCCCAATGTCACCGCCGACGCGGGCGTTCTCTGCCTGAAGTCCGGCAATGCCGTGATCCTGCGCGGCGGCTCGGAAAGCTTTCGCTCCGGCCAGGCGATTCACGCCTGTCTCGTCGCCGGCTTGCGCGAGGCCGGATTGCCTGAAGCCGCGATCAGCTTCGTGCCCACGCGCGACCGCGCTGCGGTCGGCCTGCTGCTCAGTGGCCTCGACGGCGCCGTCGACCTGATCGTGCCACGCGGTGGCAAGAGCCTGGTGGCACGGGTCGAAGCCGAAGCCCGCGTACCGGTGTTCGCACATCTCGAAGGCGTCAACCACGTTTATGTCGACCACACGGCCGATCTCGACATGGCGAAGTCGGTGGTGCTCAACGCCAAGATGCGCCGCACCGGCGTCTGCGGCGCAGCCGAGACGCTGCTGATCGAACGCGACGCCGCCGCCACGCATCTGAAGCCGCTGATTACCATGCTGCTCGACGCCAAGTGCGAAGTGCGCGGCGATACCGACGTCCAACGCGTGGATGCGCGGGTGAAGGCGGTGACGGAAGAGGATTGGGCGACGGAGTACGAAGACGCCATCATCGCCGCGAAGATCGTCGGCGGTGTCGACGACGCGATTGCGCATATCGAGCGTTATGGGTCGCATCATACCGACGCGATCGTCAGCGCAGACAGCGGCGCGGCGGAGAAATTCCTCAACGAGGTGGATTCCGCGATCGTGCTCCACAACGCGTCGACGCAGTTCGCCGACGGCGGCGAATTCGGCTTCGGTGCGGAGATCGGCATTGCCACCGGCAAATTCCATGCGCGCGGCCCGGTCGGCGCCGAACAGCTGACCAGCTTCAAATACCGTATCCATGGCACGGGGCAGACCCGCCCGTGACCTTGTCCTCGCAACGCGCGAGATCCGATATCGAACGAACCTTGCCGCCTTATGCGGACGGCATGCGCATTGGCCTGCTCGGCGGCTCGTTCAATCCGCCGCATGCGGCACATCGCGCCATCAGCCTGTTCACCATGAAACGGCTACGGCTGGATCGCGTCTGGTGGCTGGTCTCTCCCGGCAATCCGTTAAAGGATACCAGCGCGCTGCATGAACTGAAGGACCGCGCCGCCGCCGCGCAGGCGATGGCCGATGACCCGCGCATCGACGTCACATGTCTCGAAGCTGTCATTGGCACCCGCTACACTGCGGACACCATCGCGTATCTGCGTCGCCGTTGTGCGGATGTTCGCTTTGTCTGGATCATGGGCGCTGACAATCTTGCGCAGTTCCATCGCTGGAGAAACTGGCAGCTCATCGCCGGTCAGGTTCCGATCGCGGTGATCGACCGTTCACCCCAAAGCATCCGCGCGCTGGCCTCTCCCGCAGCCCAGGCCCTCACCCCATATAGACTCAGCGAGCAAAGTGCCGGGCTGCTTGCGACACGCCGGGCGCCGGCGTGGGTCTTCCTGACCGGCCTGAAACTGAACATGTCGTCGACGGCGCTGCGGAACCGGGACGGCAGTTGGAAAAGCGACACCGACGATCAAAAGACTGGCGACAAGAAGACCACCGATACCAAAGACTGAATATACCAAGGGCTTGCGGCACCAAAGACTTGCGAAAAAGACACACGCGATAAAGACGATTCAACCGAGCGTTTGGACGATTGAAAGCCTTAACTCAACCTGCGTAATATGGTCACCGGGCGCCAGGATTCGGCGCTCGCGATACAGTGAAAGGAATGGTCCCTGACCACATCTGTATTGTCCCGGGCTCACGAACTGGCTCAAGCACAGTCTGTCCCCGTTGCGGTCTTGAAGGCGCGACCTGACGCCGACGAGACCCTGAACCTGATCCTCTCCCGTCTCGAAGACATAAAGGCGGAAGAGACGGTCACCATCGACCTTCGCGGCAAATCCTCCCTCACCGACTACATGATCGTCACCTCGGGCCGGGCCAACCGGCACGTCGGCGCGATCGCCGAGAACGTGATGAAGGGCTTGAGCGAAGCCGGTATCAAAAGCGTCCATGTCGAAGGCCTGCAAAACTCCGACTGGGTGCTGATCGATTCCGGCGATGTGATCGTGCACGTGTTCAGACCGGAAGTCCGCGAGTTCTACAATCTGGAAAAGATGTGGACCGCGGGCGACAAGGCGGCGCGCAAGAGCTAGATCGCCCAACCGGACGGCGCAGCGATGACGGCGTGCGTGGTTTTGCGTCTGCGTGCCCTTTGCAGATCGAGCCACTCACGGATATGCATCATCGATGCGGATTCTGGTCGTTTCCATCGGTCGTCTGAAGCAGGGTCCGGAACGGGACCTTGCGGAGCGCTATCATGAGCGCTTTGTCGACGCCGGACGCAAGCTCGGTTTCCGCGGCCTCGATATTCACGAAATTCCGGAAAGCCGGGCTCGCGACGCCGCCACGCGAATCGCTGAAGAAGCTGCCGCGATCGCAGCCGCAACGCCCGACAAATCCATCCTGGTGGCCCTCGATGAGCGCGGTAAAAGCATTGAAAGTCCCGCATTTGCACGCCATCTGAGTACGTGGCGGGACGCCCAGGCTGCGAATACCGTTTTCATGATCGGCGGCGCGGACGGACTTTCGCCCGAATTGCGGCGCAAAGCTGATTTGACGATCGCATTCGGGGCGGCAACATGGCCGCATCAGATGGTGCGGGTCATGCTGCTGGAACAGATTTATCGGGCCGCGACGATCCTGGCAGGACACCCCTACCATCGCGCGTGATGGGCGATTGAAACAGTTCGACTTCAGACAGATTGATTTCGGGACAGCCGACAGAGTGACTGCGACGCGACACATTGACGTGCAGCCGAAAGCCGCGCCGCAGGCGATTGCCGCGTCCACGCGCTTTGCGCGATGGCCCGCTCGAATCGCCGTCGCGCTCTCGCTTGGATCCGGTCCTGCACTCATTCTTGGGTTGACCCTCACCGTGTCAGCGCCGGCCGCGGCGCAAACCGCCCCCGCGAAAGCCCCGGACAAGCAGACGCCGCAACCCGCCACCCAACCGCCGAATGCAACGGCAGCCCTCGATGCCCCGACCGAGGATGCCATCAAGCAGCGTGCGCAAGAACTGGAAGCCGCGCGAACGCAGCAGAAGAGCGCCGAGGAACTGCAGCAGAAGCTCAAGGCCGATGCCGCTGCGATCGGGCAGGATCGCAGCAAGCTCAATCAGCAGCTGATCGACATCGCCGCGCGGGTGCGCGATGTGGAGACTAAGATCACCGACACCGAAGCGCGGCTTCGCCCGCTCGATGCGCGGGAGCAGAGAATCCGCGCTTCGCTAGAGTCACGCCGCGCCGAAATCATCGAGGTGCTGGCGGCCCTGCAGCGCGCCGGACGCCGTGCGCCGCCGGCACTGTTGGTGAAGCCGGAAGACGCGCTGCAATCGCTGCGCACCGCCATGCTGCTCGGCGCCGTGGTGCCGGAGATGCGCAACCGCGCCGACGACCTGGTCAAGGACCTCGGCGAACTGGTGGCCTTGCGCAAGTCGATTGCCGACGAACGCGACCGCCTCGCTAGCGACCGCGACAAGCTCGGCACCGACCGCACCCAGCTCGCCGCCCTGGTCGACGAGCGGCAGAAGCAGCAGAGCGCGCTGGAAAAAGACATGGAGGCCGAACGCGGCCGTGCGGCGACGCTATCGAAACAGGTCGAGACCCTGCAGGACCTGATCGCCAAGATGGAGCGCGATCTCAAGACCGCGGCCAAGGCCGCCGCGACGGCCAGCCTGCAGGGCGCCCCGGCGACGGTCAACGGCAAGCCCAACCTGGCCGCCCTGAAGGACCCCGGACGGCTCAGTCCGGCGATCGCTTTTGCCTCCGCCAAGGGATTATTTTCCTTTCCGGTTAATGGGGTCAAGATTCGCGATTTTGGCGGTTCCGACGGTTCCGGCGGGGTGGAAAAAGGTATTTCTTTGGCCACAAAGCCGGGATCCCAGGTCACAACCCCGTGTGACGGTTGGGTTGTCTATTCCGGGCCGTTTCGCAGTTACGGACAACTCTTGATCCTCAATGCCGGCGGCGGGTATCATGTGCTCATTGCCGGGATGGAGCGGATATCGGTCAATATCGGCCAGTTCGTACTTACGGGCGAGCCGGTGGCGACAATGGGGACCACGTCTCAGGTAGCCTCAATCCTGGCGACTGCTTCCAGTCAGCCCGTGCTTTATATTGAGTTCCGCAAAGACGGGACTCCGATCGATCCAGGCCCATGGTGGGCCGCAAGTGAAGGCGAAAAGGTTCGCGGATGATGCGCAAGACTTCTCTGGTTCTTCTCAGTGCAGCGGCGGGTGCGGCAGCGACCCTGTTCATCACCCAGCCTCGCGCTGTGACGGTGGGATCGAGCGCGCGCGCCGCCTCATCCGATACCTATCGCCAGCTCAACCTGTTCGGCGACGTGTTCGAACGGGTGCGCAGCGATTACGTCGAGAAGCCGGATGACAGCAAGCTGGTCGAATCCGCCATCAGCGGCATGCTGACCGGGCTGGATCCGCACTCCAGCTACATGGACGCCAAGAGCTTCCGCGACATGCAGGTGCAGACCCGCGGCGAGTTCGGTGGCCTCGGCATCGAGGTCACCATGGAAGACGGCCTGATCAAGGTGGTCTCGCCGATCGACGATACCCCGGCATCGAAGGCCGGCATCCTCTCCAACGACCTGATCGTCAGCATCGATGATGAAGCCGTTCAGGGCCTGACCCTCAACCAGGCCGTCGACAAGATGCGCGGCCCGATCGACACCAAGATCAAGCTGAAGATCGTCCGCAAGGGCCAGGACAAGCCGCTCGACATGACGCTGACACGGGAGAATGTCCGGGTCCGTTCGGTGCGCGCGCATGTCGAGGACGGTGACATCGGCTACATCCGCATCACCAGCTTCAACGAGCAGACCACCGATGGCCTGAAGCACGAGATCACCAACCTCACCAATCAGATCGGCGCCGACAAGGTGAAGGGGTTCGTCCTCGACCTGCGCAACAACCCCGGCGGATTGCTGGAAGAGGCGATTTCGGTGTCGGATGCGTTCCTCCAGCGCGGCGAGATCGTCTCCACCCGCGGCCGCAATGCCGAGGAAACCCAGCGCCGCACCGCCAAGGCCAAGACGATCGATCTGATCAAGGGCAAGCCGCTGATCGTGCTGATCAATGGTGGATCGGCATCGGCCTCTGAAATCGTTGCCGGCGCGTTGCAGGACCAGAAGCGCGCCACGCTGCTCGGCACCCGCTCGTTCGGCAAGGGATCGGTGCAGACCATCATCCCGCTGGGATCCGACAACGGCGCGCTGCGCCTGACCACGGCGCGTTACTTCACGCCGTCGGGCAAGTCGATCCAGGCCAAGGGCATCATTCCGGACATCGAGGTGCTGCAGAACGTCCCGGACGAACTGAAGTCACAGACCGACACCAAGGGCGAAGCCTCGCTGCGCGGCCATCTCAAGGCCGAGGGCCAGGAAGAGACCGGTTCGCAGTCCTACGTGCCGCCGGACGCCAAGGACGACAAGGCGCTCAAGGCGGCCGACGACCTGCTGCACGGCATCAAGGTCAATGCCTCCAATACCCCGACCCCGGCGACGCCCGCAGCGCCTGCCGAGAAAACAGCCAATTGAGACTGATCAAAGTTTGATCACAATACGGGCGGTCTTCGGGCCGCCCTTTTTGTTGAATGTCCGGACATCGCCGGCTCCGTCGCCGCCGCTGAAATCTTTTGAAACGACCGAATTCGCGCCCGACCGAAACCGCCATCAGGCCGCCTCAATCCTGACCGCAGCATCAAGGCAACCCTTCATATCGCGTGCCGCCAAGACGGCACTCCGATCGATCCAGGCCCATGGTGGGCCGCAATACGAAAAGGTTCGCGGATCATGCGCAAGACGTCTCTGGTTCTTCTCAGTGCCGCGGTGGGTGCGGCCGCGACCCTGTTTATCACCCAGCCTCATGCGATGCTGGCAGGAAGCGCCCATGCCGCCGCCTCCGACACTTATCGCCAGCTTGATCTGTTCGGCGATGTGTTCGAACGGGTGCGCAGCGATTACGTCGAGAAGCCCGACGACAGCAAGCTGGTCGAATCCGCCATCAGCGGCATGCTGAGCGGACTGGATCCGCACTCCAGCTACATGGACGCCAAGAGTTTCCGCGACATGCAAGTGCAGACCCGCGGCGAGTTTGGCGGCCTCGGCATCGAGGTCACCATGGAAGACGGCCTGATCAAGGTGGTCTCGCCGATCGACGATACCCCGGCATCGAAGGCCGGCATCCTCTCCAACGACCTGATCGTCAGCATCGATGATGAAGCCGTTCAGGGCCTGACCCTCAACCAGGCCGTCGACAAGATGCGCGGCCCGATCGACACCAAGATCAAGCTGAAGATCGTCCGCAAGGGCCAGGACAAGCCGCTCGACATGACGCTGACACGGGAGAATGTCCGGGTCCGTTCGGTGCGCGCGCATGTCGAGGACGGTGACATCGGCTACATCCGCATCACCAGCTTCAACGAGCAGACCACCGATGGCCTGAAGCACGAGATCACCAACCTCACCAATCAGATCGGCGCCGACAAGGTGAAGGGGTTCGTCCTCGACCTGCGCAACAACCCCGGCGGATTGCTGGAAGAGGCGATTTCGGTGTCGGATGCGTTCCTCCAGCGCGGCGAGATCGTCTCCACCCGCGGCCGCAATGCCGAGGAAACCCAGCGCCGCACCGCCAAGGCCAAGACGATCGATCTGATCAAGGGCAAGCCGCTGATCGTGCTGATCAATGGTGGATCGGCATCGGCCTCTGAAATCGTTGCCGGCGCGTTGCAGGACCAGAAGCGCGCCACGCTGCTCGGCACCCGCTCGTTCGGCAAGGGATCGGTGCAGACCATCATCCCGCTGGGATCCGACAACGGCGCGCTGCGCCTGACCACGGCGCGTTACTTCACGCCGTCGGGCAAGTCGATCCAGGCCAAGGGCATCATTCCGGACATCGAGGTGCTGCAGAACGTCCCGGACGAACTGAAGTCACAGACCGACACCAAGGGCGAAGCCTCGCTGCGCGGCCATCTCAAGGCCGAGGGCCAGGAAGAGACCGGCTCGCAGTCCTACGTGCCGCCGGACGCCAAGGACGACAAGGCGCTCAAGGCCGCTGACGACCTGCTGCATGGCATCATGATCAACGCCTCGAACACCGCCGCACCGGCGCCGGCCGTGGCGCCAGCCAAGGCAGCCAATTGAGACAGCGAACGAGGCGGGCGGCGAAAGCCGACCGCCGCTCGCAAGCAAAGGGCGGCCCGCGGGCCGCCCTTTTGCGTTCCCGGCCGGAACAAGCCTTTCCAGCGAGCCGCGCAGGCGATCGTGGTATCGTCGGCACGATTGATTCGCGGGATATTTGCGGGCCGTGACCACCGATGATCTGAGCGCACCATTAGGGCAAAGTCCGGCGCGAAAGCGACGTTTCCGGCTTCCGCTGACGATGTCTCAGGTGCTCGCGATCGGACTTGCGCTGTTTCTGATGGCCTTCGCGGGCTTCGCCCTGTTCACGGAAAACCCGCTTGGCGGAGAGCCGATGGCCCGCGTGGCCTACGATCCTGCGACCCTGCCGGGCGACAAATCCACCAAACCGCCAGCGGCCAGCCCCTCGGCAGGCACGCCGAAGCAGGAAGCGGTGGGCGTCGTGGTCAAGGCTGCGGACCCGCCGGCTGGCCAAAAGACCATCACAATCATCGATGGCTCCAGCGGCGCGCGGCACGATGTGGTCGTGGCCGGCGGCGGCGAGACCGGCAACGCCGATGGCGAGGCCCCCTCGACGGCGGTCGCAACCGGCATCAATCCGCGCCTGCTGGAAAGTTCACGCTACGGCATGATACCGGTGATCGCCGACGGCCTGAAGCCGTTCCGCGCCTATGCGGCCGGCAGCGACGCGGAGCGCGCCAGGGCCGCCAAGACCCCCAGCATCGCAATCGTTGTCCAGGGACTGGGCGTCGGCGCCGCCAAGACCGCCGACGCCATCGTCAAGCTGCCGGCGGCGGTGACGCTGGCGTTCACGCCTTATGGCGCAGATCCCGCCAAGCTCGCGGAACGGGCGCGCGCGCAGAAGCATGAATTGCTGCTGCAGGTTCCGATGGAGCCGTTCGACTATCCCGACAACGATCCGGGCCCGCAGACCCTGCTGACGTCGCTCGCCCCGGAACAGAACCTCGATCGCCTGACCTGGCATCTCAGCCGGATCCAGGGCTATGTCGGCCTCGCCAACTTCATGGGCGCCCGTTTTGTCGCCTCCGACACCGCGATGCAGCTGGTGATGAAGGAGGCGGCCAAGCGTGGGCTGTCTTATCTCGACGACGGGGTTTCTCCCCGCAGCGTTGCGGCCCAGATCGCCGATAGCGCGGCGCTGCCGTTCGCCCGGGCGGATGCCAGCATCGATGCGGTTCCCACCGCACCGGAAATCGACCGGGCCCTGGCGAAGCTGGAAAGCATCGCCAAGGAGCGTGGCGCGGCCATTGGCGTCGCCTCGGCGCTGCCGATTTCCGTCGAACGCATTGGCAATTGGTCCAAGACGCTGGAAAGTCGAGGGATTATGCTTGTGCCGTTGACCACGGTGATGCTGAAATCGAAATCGAGCTGACCGGCGACCCCGGCAATAACGACGATAAGAGAACGAACGACAAAAAGGCTGTGAGGGAATGGCGCATTACGATGATCTGCCCTACCGAACCTGTGTCGGTGTGATGCTGATCAACGAAACCGGACTGGTGTTCATCGGGCGTCGCGCGGGCGGCATCGAGCATGTCGATGACACCCATGTCTGGCAGATGCCGCAAGGCGGCGTCGACCCCGGCGAGGACACCTGGGCCGCGGCGAAGCGCGAACTCTACGAAGAAACCAATGCCCGCTCGGTCGAGAAGCTCGCCGAAGTCTCGGACTGGCTAACCTACGACATCCCCCGCACCATTGCCGGGCGCGCCTGGAAAGGCCGCTACCGTGGCCAGAAGCAGAAATGGTATGCGATGCGCTTCACCGGCAAGGACAGCGAGATCAATGTCGCAAGCCCGGCCGGTCACAAGCCCGAGTTCGTATCCTGGCGCTGGGAGCCGATGAAAAATCTCCCGGAGCTCATCGTACCCTTCAAGCGTCAGGTCTATGAGCGCGTCGTGCAGGAGTTCACGAAGTTCGCTGGCGTATAGCCCCTCCGCTGATCCGCGACCAATCAGACAAATCCCATGACTGACAAGCCTTATCGCCTCAACGTCGGCGCCGCACTGCTCAATGGACGCGGCGAAGTCCTGATCGGGCGCCGGTTTCGCGACAGCGGACCGGAAGTCATCTACCCCGGGCTCGAATGGCAGATGCCGCAGGGCGGCATCGATGCGGACGAAAATCCCGCCGACGCGGTGATGCGCGAGCTGTGGGAAGAGACGGGCGTGACGCATGCCCATCTTCTCGGCGAGACCGACTGGCTGGCTTACGACTTTCCACCCTATGACGGGCCGCCGCACCGGCTCTCGGTGTTTCGCGGCCAGCGGCAGAAATGGTTCGCGCTGCGTTTCACCGGCCAGGACGACGAGATCAACGTCGCCAGTCCGCCCGGCGGCCACAAGCCTGAATTCGATCAGTGGCGCTGGGAGCCGCTCGACCGCGTCGCGAGCCTGGTTGTGCCGTTCCGGCGCGAGGTCTACACGACCGTGGCGAAGGAGTTCGCAAGGTTTGCGACCGCCGCGCCTTGATGGCGACGCGCATGGGGAGCGTGAGATCCCTGCGAAAACAAAAAGCCCGGCCTCTCGCGAGACCGGGCTTTTTGTTCGAAACCGAAACGGCGATCAGTGCATCGCGGTCGACGAGATCTGCTGCTGGATCGTCTTGTAATGATCGAGCCGTGAAATGGCGCGGTCGAGCGCGTTGCCCGGCTCCTCGTCCTTCAGGTTCTCTTCCATCTCGGAGATCTGCTGCGCGAACGCGGCACGATCGAGTTCTTCAATCGAGGTCGCGGTGTCGGCAAGCACCGTGAGGCCCTTGTCGGAGATTTCCGCAAGGCCGCCCAGCACGATGATCTTCTGGTGCTTGCCGCCAACGGTGATGTTGAGGATGCCCGGGCGAAGGCTCGCCACCAGCGGCGCATGGCCGGCGAGCACACCGAAATCACCCTCGAGACCGGGCACGTCGACCTGATCGACTTCTCCCGAGAAGGCGATCTTTTCCGGCGACACCAGATCGAAGTGGAACGTGGCCATGAGCGATTACGCCCCTTCCGCGAGCTTCTTGCCCTTCTCGACTGCCTCTTCGATGGTTCCGACCATGTAGAAGGCAGCTTCCGGCAGGTGATCGTACTTGCCGTCGCAAAGGCCCTTGAAGCCCTTGATGGTGTCGGCGAGGTCGACAAACTTGCCCGGCGAGCCGGTGAACACCTCGGCGACGAAGAACGGCTGCGACAGGAAGCGCTCGATCTTGCGGGCGCGTGCCACGGTGATCTTGTCCTCTTCGGACAGTTCGTCCATGCCGAGAATGGCGATAATGTCCTGCAGCGACTTGTACTTCTGCAGGATCTGCTGCACGCGGCGCGCCGTCTGGTAGTGCTCTTCGCCGACGACCAGCGGAGACAGCATGCGCGAGCTCGAGTCGAGCGGGTTCACCGCCGGATAGATGCCCTTTTCGGAAATCGCGCGATCCAGGTTGGTGGTCGCGTCAAGATGGGCGAAGGTCGTCGCCGGCGCCGGGTCGGTGTAGTCGTCGGCCGGAACGTAAATCGCCTGGATCGAGGTGATCGACCCCTTGGTGGTGGTGGTGATGCGCTCCTGCATCGCGCCCATGTCGGTGGCGAGCGTCGGCTGATAGCCCACCGCCGAGGGGATGCGGCCGAGCAGCGCCGACACTTCCGAACCCGCCTGGGTAAAGCGGAAGATGTTGTCGACGAAGAACAGCACGTCCTGGCCCTCGTCGCGGAAGTGTTCGGCGACGGTCAGTCCGGACAGGCCGACGCGGGCACGGGCGCCCGGGGGCTCGTTCATCTGGCCGTACACCAGTGCGCACTTCGAGCCTTCGCCGCCGCCCTTCTTGTTGACGCCGGATTCGATGAACTCGTGATAGAGGTCGTTGCCTTCGCGGGTCCGCTCGCCGACGCCGGCGAACACCGAATAACCGCCGTGGGCCTTGGCGACGTTGTTGATCAGTTCCTGGATCAGCACGGTCTTGCCGACGCCGGCGCCGCCGAACAGTCCGATCTTGCCGCCCTTGGCGTACGGTGCGAGCAGGTCGACGACCTTGATGCCGGTGACCAGAATTTCCGCTTCGGTCGACTGGTCGGTGTAGGACGGCGCGGGCTGGTGAATCGCACGGCGGCCTTCCGACTGGATCGGACCGGCTTCGTCGACCGGCTCGCCGATCACGTTCATGATGCGGCCAAGCGTTCCCACGCCGACCGGCACTTCGATCGGCAGACCGGTGTCGGTCACCTCGTGGCCGCGCACCAGACCTTCGGTGGTGTCCATCGCGATGGTGCGGACGGTGGATTCGCCGAGATGCTGCGCCACTTCCAGCACCAGCCGCGAGCCACCGTTCTGGGTCTCGAGCGCGTTGAGAATGGCGGGCAGGTGTCCCTCGAACTGCACGTCCACGACGGCGCCGATGACCTGGGTAATGCGTCCGACCTGATTGGCTGGCTGGGCCATGGAAACTTTCTCCTCGAAGTCCTGAACTTTTGAATTCAACGACCGTCAAAGCGACGGAAATGGTCTTGAACGAACGGTTAGAGCGCCTCGGCGCCGGAGATGATCTCGATCAGCTCCTTGGTGATCATGGCCTGGCGGGTGCGGTTGTAGATCAGCGTCTGCTTGCGGATCATGTCGCCGGCGTTGCGGGTGGCATTGTCCATCGCGCTCATCTGCGCGCCGTAGAACGATGCGTTGTTCTCGAGCAGCGCGCGGAAGATCTGCACCGCCAGATTGCGCGGCAGCAGACTTGCCAGGATCTCGTCCTCGGCCGGCTCGTAGTCGTAGACCGCCGCGGCGGCCTTGTCGTTGCCGCGGGCCTCGATCACCAGCGGAATGATCTGCTGTGCGGTCGGGATCTGCGCGATCACCGACTTGAAGCGCGAATAGAACAGCGTGCAGACGTCGAACTCGCCGGCTTCGAACAGGGCGACGACCTGCTTGGCGACGTCCTCGGCATTCTTGAAACCGAGCTGGCGCACCGAGCGCAGCTCGATGTGTTCGATGATCTGCTTCTCGAAGGTCCGGCGCAGCTGCTCGTAGCCCTTGCGGCCGACGCAGAAGAATTTCACCGTCTTGCCCTGGGCCATCAGTGCCAGCGCGCGCTCGCGCGCCAGGCGCACGATCGACGAGTTGAACGCGCCCGACAAGCCCCGCTCGCCGGTGCAGACCAGCAGCAGATGCACGTTGTCCTTGCCGGTGCCGGCCAGCAATGCCGGCGCGCTGCCCGACCCTGCCGCAGCGCCCGCGATGTTGCCGATTACCTTGTCCATCCGCTCCGCATAGGGGCGGGCGGCTTCCGCAGCCGTCTGCGCGCGGCGCAGCTTGGACGCCGCGACCATCTGCATCGCCTTGGTGATCTTCTGCGTCGCCTTGGTGGAGGCGATGCGGACGCGCATGTCCTTGAGTGAAGCCATTCTCGGTTTACCCCTGCGGTCCAACCTTCGGTCGGACCGCGAACCCCTCTTTCGTCATGGCCGGCCCCGCGCCGGTCATGACCGCAATATCACGCGTCGATTTTACGCGAACGTCTTGGTGTAGCCCTCGACGATGTCCTTGACCTTGGCCGCCACATCGTCGGCCAGGTCGCGGCTGTCGCGGATGGTGTTGAGGATATCGACGTGCTTGCTGCGCAGCAGCGACAGCAGGCCCTCTTCATAGGCACCGATCTTGTTGACCGCGATGCCGTCCAGATAGCCGTTGACGCCGGCGTAGATCACCACGACCTGCTCTTCCATCTTCAGCGGCGAGAACTGCGGCTGCTTCAGGAGTTCGGTCAGGCGCGAACCGCGGTTCAGCAGGCGCTGGGTCGAGGCGTCGAGGTCGGAGCCGAACTGCGCGAACGCCGCCATTTCGCGGTACTGCGCGAGCTCGCCCTTGATCTTGCCGGCGACCTTCTTCATCGCCTTGGTCTGCGCCGACGAGCCGACGCGCGACACCGACAGACCGACGTTCACCGCCGGGCGGATGCCCTGGAAGAACAGGTCGGTTTCCAGGAAGATCTGGCCGTCGGTGATCGAGATCACGTTGGTCGGAATGTAGGCCGAGACGTCGTTGGCCTGGGTTTCGATGATCGGCAGCGCGGTCAGCGAACCGGCGCCCTCGGCGTCGTTCATCTTCGCCGCGCGCTCGAGCAGGCGCGAGTGCAGATAGAACACGTCGCCCGGGTAGGCTTCACGGCCCGGCGGGCGGCGCAGCAGCAGCGACATCTGGCGATAGGCGACGGCCTGCTTGGACAAGTCGTCGTAGATGATGACGGCGTGCATGCCGTTGTCGCGGAAGTACTCGCCCATGGTGCAGCCGGTGAACGGCGCGAGATACTGCATCGGCGCCGGATCGGACGCGGTCGCGGCGATCACGATGGAGTATTCCAGAGCGCCCTGTTCTTCGAGCACCTTGACGAACTGGGCCACGGTCGAACGCTTCTGGCCGATCGCGACGTACACGCAGTACAGCTTGATCTTCTCGTCGGGCTGCGCGTTCAGCGGCTTCTGGTTCAGGATGGTGTCGAGCGCGATCGCGGTCTTGCCGGTCTGGCGATCGCCGATGATCAGCTCGCGCTGGCCGCGGCCGACCGGGATCAGTGCGTCGACGGCCTTGAGGCCGGTCGCCATCGGCTCATGCACCGACTTGCGTGGAATGATGCCGGGCGCCTTGACGTCGACGCGCTTGCGCTCGACGCCCTGGATCGGGCCCTTGCCGTCGATCGGATTGCCGAGCGCGTCGACCACGCGGCCGAGCAGGCCCTTGCCGACGGGAGTGTCGACGATGGCGCGGGTGCGCT
>JBGMOD010000028.1:0-18973 GCA_041424235.1 Hyphomicrobiales bacterium | reverse complement strand
ATGCGCTGGTGATCGGCGGCGGCATGGCCAACACCTTCCTGCACGCGCAGGGCGTGAAGATCGGCAAGTCGCTGGCGGAAAAGGATCTGGCGCCGACGGCGCTGCGCATTCTCGACAAGGCCGAGGCCGCCAACTGCGCCATCATCCTGCCGGTGGACGCGGTGGTCGCTTACCATTTCGAGGCCAACGCGCCATCCCACGCCTATGGCCTCGATGCCATTCCCCAGGACGGCATGATCCTCGACATCGGCCCGCGGTCGATTGCCCGCGTCAATGCCGCGATCGACGATGCCGCAACGCTGGTCTGGAACGGCCCGCTCGGCGCATTCGAACTGCACCCGTTCGACAAGGGCACGATGGCGGCCGCCAAGCACGCCGCCGAACGCACCAAGGCCAGGAAGCTGGTATCGGTGGCGGGCGGCGGCGATACGGTCGCTGCGCTCAATCAGGCCGGGGTTGCCGAGACCTTCACCTACGTGTCCACCGCCGGTGGCGCTTTCCTGGAATGGATGGAAGGCAAGCCGCTGCCCGGCGTCGACGTGCTGAGGACAAAATGACGCGCGGTTTCCGATCGGGCAGACAACCGTTATAACTCCCCGCGGACGACCGCACCGCCCCGGAATCTACCACATTTCGCAGCCATCTTCGTACGCAACGTTTTTCGACAGGAGACAGACCCCGATGAATCTCGCCGACCTCAACAAGGTAGCCCGCGCCATGGTCGCCCCAGGCAAAGGTATTCTTGCAGCCGACGAATCCTCGGGAACGATCAAGAAGCGCTTTGACGTCATCGGCGTGGAGTCGACGGAAGACAGCCGCCGCGACTATCGCGAGATGATGTTCCGCGCCAAGGACGCCATGACCAACTACATCTCCGGCGTCATCCTCTATGACGAGACCATCTGGCAGAAGGCCAAGGACGGCACGCCGCTGGTCAAGGTGATCGAACAGTCGGGCGCGATCCCCGGCATCAAGGTCGACGAGGGAACGCAGGCGCTGCCGGGCTGCCCGGGCGAACTGATCACCGTCGGCCTCGACAAGCTGGCCGAGCGGCTGAAGAAATACTACGAGCAGGGCGCGCGCTTCGCGAAATGGCGCGCGGTGATCGATGTCGGCAACGGCATTCCCAGCTACACCGCCGTGCGGACCAACGCCCACGCGCTCGCGCGCTATGCCGCGCTGTGCCAGGCCGCGCAGATCGTGCCGATTGTCGAGCCGGAAGTGCTGATGGACGGCGACCACGACATCGACCGCTGCTACGAAGTCACCGAGTTCGTGCTGAAAGAAACCTTCCAGGAGCTGTACTACCAGCGCGTGGCACTGGAAGGCATGGTGCTGAAGCCGAACATGGCGATCGCCGGCAAGAAGAGCGCGAAGCAGGCCTCCGTTGCCGAAGTCGCCGAGAAAACCGTGAAGCTGCTGAAGTCGTGCGTGCCGACCGCGGTGCCCGGCATCGCCTTCCTGTCGGGCGGCCAGAGCGACGAAGACGCCACCGCCCATCTCGATGCGATGCACAAGCTCGGTGCCCTGCCGTGGGGCCTCACCTTCTCCTACGGTCGCGCACTGCAGGCCGCGCCGCAGAAGGCATGGTCGGGCAAGGTCGAGAACGTCGCCGCCGGCCAGCGGGCGTTTACGCATCGTGCCGAGATGAACAGCCTCGCCAGCAAGGGCGAATGGAAGGCCGAACTGGAAAAGAAGAAGGCGGCGTGAGCGCCAAATCGAAATCGGCTTCGAAAGCGACTCCTCCCCGCCCGGCGCCGCGACTCTACCTCGCGACGCCGGTGGTCGACGATCCCTCGGACCTCGTGGCCCTGCTGCCCGGCCTGCTCGACGGCAGCGATGTCGCCGCCGTCCTGGTCCGCCTGGCGCGGACCGACGAACGCACCATGACCGAACGCGCCAAGCGCCTGGCGCCGCCGATCCAGCGCGCCGACGTGGCGTTCCTGCTCGATGGCCAATCCCTGCTGGATGGCAATGTCAGCATCGTCGCTCGCGCCGGTGCCGACGGAGCCCATCTGACCGGGCTCGAGGCCATGCAGGAGGCGTTGCCGACCTTGAAGCCCGAGCGCATCGCGGGCGTGGGCGGCCTCGGCACCCGCCACGACGCAATGCTCGCGGGCGAAACTGCCGACTATGTGCTGTTCGGCGAGCCGGACACTGAGGGCAAGCGGCCGTCCACCGAGGCCATTGCCGAACGGTTGCAATGGTGGGCCGAACTGTTCGAGCCGCCATGCGTCGGGTTTGCGGCCACACTCGAGGAGGCCAGCGCCTTTGCCGCTGCCGGCGCCGATTTCATTCTGGTCGGCGACCTGGTCTGGAGCGATCCACGCGGACCGCGTGCGGCATTGATGGACGCGCGGCAGGCGATCGGGCAGAATCGAGTGCGGTGATTTGACGTTCGTACCAACATTGCCGCGAGTCCGCCGTACGAACGTCAAATCATAAGCCGCACTCGCCTTATTATTGGCTCGTGTCCCTTTGGCTCTAACGTTCGTATAAGCGCTTGCGGTAAGGGTATACGAACGTTAGAGCCGGACACGAGCCGGGACGTTCGGCAAGATTCAGTCCGGTAGCGCGCAAACTGCGTAAGCGCCCAAAATTCGCCATGAGAGTAAGAGGAATGCCGTCCGGGATGAAGGTCCTGCGTTTTGCGCTGCTGACGACATGCTGTCTTGGATTGGGTTTTGGGTTGGCCAATCGCGCGCAGGCGCAGATTTCGCTGACCCCGCCGGGCGTGCAACAGCCGCAGCCGGCTCCCAAGCAACCTGCCTCCAAGCCGAAGCCTCCGGTCAAGAAAGCCGCGCCAGTGGCCAAGTCGGCACCGAAGGCCCCGCCTCCGGCGGCACCAGCGCAGCCCCCGGCCGCAGCGGCCCCGGCCCCCGATGACCCCAATGTCGATCTCGCCTACGGCGCCTATCAGCGCGGGAAATACGGCGAGGCGCTGAGGATCGCGACCCAGCGCGCCAACGACAAGGGCGACATCAAGGCCATGACGCTGCTCGGCGAGCTTTATGCCAATGGCTTCGGCACCAATCGCGACGACGCCAAGGCGGCGCTCTGGTACAAGGCCGCCGCCGACCGCGGCGACCGGGAGGCGATGTTCGCCCTGGCCATGTTCCGCATTGCCGGCCGTGGCGGCCCCGCCGACCGCAGTGAAGGCGCCAAGCTGCTGGCCTCCTCCGCCAAGCTCGGCAAGGCCGCCGCAGCCTACAATCTCGGCCTGCTCTATCTGGAAGGGCAGACCTTTCCGCAGGACATCAAGCGCGCCGCGGAGCTGTTCCGGCAGGCTGCGGACGCCGGCAGTCCGGAAGCGCAGTACGCGCTGGCGACCTTCTACAAGGAGGGCCGTGGCGTGGAGAAAAACCCAACCGAAGCCGCCAAGCTGCTGAAGGCGTCCGCGACCGCCGACTATCTCGACGCCGAAGTCGAATACGCCATTGCGCTGTTCAACGGCACGGGAACGCCGAAGGACGAAGACGCCGCCGTCAAGCTGCTGTGGCGCGCCTCCCGGCAGGGCAGCCCGATCGCCCAGAACCGCCTGGCGCGGGTGCTGGTGGCCGGCGTCGGTGCGCCAGTGGACAAGGTGGAAGGGCTGAAATGGCACCTGATCGCCAAATCCAAGGGCAATGGCGACCTGATGCTGGACGCGGAACTGGACAAGCTGTCGCCGGAAGACCGCGCCAAGGCCGAGGCCGGCGCGCGCCATTGGCTGACCGGCAAAAATAGCGCTGGAGACTCAAAACCATGAGGCCCGGTGCGGGAACATCCGCCGCAATCTGCCCTTGACGCCATCGCCCCCGCAGGGCACCCACACACATCCGTTCCGGGCCGAAACCCCGTCCGCCCCCTGAAACCCGCCCCATCACCACGAAACGAGCCATGATCCCTTCAGCCCTCATCAATGTCATGGTGAAAGCCGCCCGCCGCGCCGGCCGCAGCCTCAAGCGCGACCTCGGCGAGATCGAAAACCTGCAGGTCTCACTGAAAGGCCCCGCCAACTTCGTCAGCAATGCCGACAAGCGCGCGGAAGAGATGCTGTACACCGACCTGTCCAAGGCGCGGCCGGGCTACGGCTTCCTCGGCGAGGAAGGCGGCGTGCGCGAAGGCACCGACAAGAGCCATACCTGGATCGTCGATCCGCTCGACGGCACCACCAATTTCCTGCACGGCATTCCGCAGTTCGCGATCTCGATCGGACTGCAGCGCGACGACGTGCTGATCGCCGGCGTGATCTACAATCCGGCCAATGACGAACTCTACATCGCCGAGCGCGGCAAGGGCGCGTTCCTGAACGACCAGCGGCTGCGCGTCGCCGGCCGCAAGCAACTGCATGACAGCGTCATCGCCTGCGGCCTGCCGCATATCGGACGCGGCGACCTGCAGCTCGGCCTCAAGGAGCTCGCGACCATGATGCCGAAGGTGGCAGGCCTGCGCCGCTTTGGCGCGGCCTCGCTCGACCTTGCCGCGGTCGCCGCCGGCCGGCTCGACGGGTACTGGGAGCGCGACCTGCAGCCATGGGATCTCGCGGCCGGCATGCTGATGATCCGCGAGGCCGGCGGCACCGTGTCCGGCATGCTGGGCAATGACGACCCTCTGAAGACCGGCCATGTGATCTGCGGCAACGAAAACATTCACCGCGAACTGGTGAAGGTGCTGAAGGCGGTTTGATCCGTAGCCCGGGCGAGCGACAGCGACCCCGGGGTCCCGCCCTTCGCCGTTCCCGCATGTCGCGCTGCGCGCTCATGCGGGCTACCGGCTCACGCCGCCTTCATCAGATAATGGCTGACGCCCCACTCCGCGCCATCGGCGTGGCCGAACAGGCCGGCGGTGGCGAGGAAGAACCAGCGCCAGCGCCGCATCCACAGCCGCGTGTCGTCGCCATAGACCGGCCACAGGATGGTTTCGATCTCGGTTTTATTCTCGTCGAAGTTCGCCAGCCAGTCGCGCGCTGTGCGCTGATAGTGCGTGCCGCTCCAGCGCCACTCCTTCTCCACCTCGAACAGGTCGGCGTATTGCCGGATCAGCCGGTGGCTCGGCATCACCCCGCCGGTGAAGAAGTGCTGCGCGATCCAGTCCTCCTTGTCGGCGCGGTCGAACAGATAGGCGCCGGCGCGGTGGGTAAAGATATGCATGAAGAAGCGACCCTGCGGCTCCAGCCAGCCGCGCAAGCGTGTCATCAGTTCGCGCCAGTTCATCATGTGCTCGAACATTTCGACCGAGACGATGCGGTTGAAAGTCTGCGCCGGCTCGAACACGTTCATGTCGGCAGTGATGACCTGCAGGTTGCGCAACCCGCGCGACGCCGCCTGGGTTTCGATATGCGCGCGCTGCGATTGCGAGTTCGAGACCGCGACAATCTTCGCCCGCGGAAACTGCCGCGCCATCCACAGCGACAGCGAACCCCAGCCGCAGCCGAGTTCGAGGATGCTCTGTCCGTCGGCGAGACCGGCACGCCGCACAGTCTGCCGCAGCGCCTCCTCCTCCGCCTCCTGCAGCGTGGTGTCGTCATCGGGATAGAAGCACGAGGAATACTTCCGGTTGGGACCGAGCACCTTGGCGAAAAACGCTGCGGGGACTTCGTAGTGCTGCTGATTGGCCGCACCCGTGTGCTCGGCGATGGCACGGGCCGTCATCTGCCGCGCAAATGCCGCATCGCTCTCGGCGTTGCCGGCGGCGAGCTTCTGCGCCGTGCGCGCGCACATGGCCTGGATACCGGCGCGAACGACAAGATCGGGAAGCGGCGTCCGTTCGGCAGTTCCGATAATTTTCGCAATCACACTCATGGACAACTCTTGGATAACTCTGGCTCTGGATGGACACTCACACGCGAGGCGGCAATGGAAAGAACTTGCTGGTGCGGGCCTGGTAGGCGCGATAGGCCTCGCCGCGGGAGCGCTGCATCTGCGCTTCCAGCGGCGGAATGCCGGTGACGTAGACCAGGATCCAGTACATGAAGACCGGCGCCAGCAGCGCCGCAAAGAACCAGGGATAGCCGGGCGTAAGCGCGATAACCGGATAGGCAAGCCAGCCGAACCACTGGAAGAAATAGTTCGGATGCCGCGACAACCGCCACAGCCCGCTGTCGCAAACGCGGCCCTTGTTGGCGGGATCGCCGCGAAAGCGTTTCAGTTGCGCGTCGGCCACTGCCTCTCCGACAATGCCGATCACCAGCAGCAGCGCGCCGGCATAGTCCTGCGCCAGCAACCGGTCTCCCGGCGCATGCGCCGCAATGAAAATGGCGAACACCAGCGGCGCCGATCCGAGCGCCTGGTTCTGCAGGAAGACGAACATCTTCCGCGGCGCATCCGTCCCCCAGTCACTGGCAAACTGGGCGTAGCGCGGATCGTCGGTGATCTCCTTGGAGCGAACGGCGATGTGGCCGCCGAGCCGCAGCGACCACAGCGCCACGAGTACCGCGACCAGCCATTGCCGTGCGTTCGGCGCTCCACCACGGAGCGGCCACAGCGCGCCGCCAACGCCGATCAGGCCAAGGGAAAAAGTCCAGATGGTATCGACCCAGCCGGAATTGCCGGTGCGTTGCTGCACAACCCAGGCCAACGCCATCAGCACGGCAAACACCGCCGCCATGGCCAAGAGGGCTCCCAGATAGACTGTCAGCATTCCGCGCCCGGATTTATCTCGCTTTCAGCGAGATACGGACATCGCGGACATAAGTTTCAGGGCGCAAACCCGGCAAAGATACCGGCATACGGCTTTTTCAGCGGAGGCGCATAACCACCCAGCTTAGATGTTGTCACGCCCAGCCGCGCCAGGCCTTCCACCAGAGCGACGGCACTCGCCACCCCGTCGATCACCGGCAAGCCATGCTTTGCCGACAATGCGGCCGCCAGATCGGCCATGCCGGCGCAGCCCAGCACAATCGCCTCGGCCCGGTCGTCACGCTTGGCCGCTTCGATCGCTTCGGAAATCCTGTCGCGCGCTCCGGACGCCGGATCCTCCAGCGCAAGCACCTCGACATCCGCCGCCCGAACCCGGCCGCAACGCGAGGCCAGCCCGTAGCGATGCAGGTTGTGCTCCAGCACCGGGATCGAGCGCGCGAGCGTGGTGACGACGGAAAACCGCCCGGCGACCAGGCTCGCCACATGATAGCCCGCCTCGCCGATGCCGATCACCGGTGTGGTGCAGATGGAGCGCGCCGCATCGAGACCGGTGTCGTCGAAACATGCCAGCACATGGCCGGCCACTCCGTCGGCTTCCGCCGCCCGAACGCATGCCAACAGGCCGGGGACCGCGAAAGCCTCATCATAATAGCCCTCGATCGACACAGGCCCCATCGCCGGCTGGTCGGCCATGATCTCAACGCCGGGCCCGGCGACCGCGCGCGCCGCCGCCGCGATTGTCTCGGTCATCGAGCGCGTCGTATTGGCATTGACGACGTGAATCTTCATGACGTTCTCAAATCTGCCGGCCGGCTTGCAGGTTTACACCATCCCCGAACCGGCATCGGAGCCGTGGCGGGATTGCCGCCGCTGCAGGAAACCGATCACCACCAGCGCCAGTCCGATCGCGATGAACGAGACGCCGGTGGTCGCCGTCCCCAGTGCATAGATATCCGGATTGGTCACCGTCGTTGTCAATCCCTGCAGATCGAGCGGCAGCGTGTTGACCGGGCCGATCGCCTGGCTGGAGCGCGCGATCTCGTCCCACGACAGCGTGAAGCCGAACAGGCCGATCCCGACCACGGACGGCAGGATGATCGGCAGCACCACGTGACGGAAGGTCTGCCATGGCGTGGCGCCGAGATCGCGCGCCGCCTCCTCATAACGATGGTCGAACCGATTGAAGATCGCGAACATGATGAGAAGGCCGAACGGCAGCGTCCAGGTCAGGTGCGCCGCGAGCCCCGAGGTGAACAGGCCCATGGAGGTCGAGAAATCCTCGCCGATGAAGGCCGGCAGCGAGGGCGCATAGGCCTTGATGGCGTCGTCGATCAGGCGGAACTCCAGCGCGATGCCGAGCGAGGTGATGATCGACGGCACGATCAGCGAGGCGATGGCCACATAGAATATCAGCGCCTGGCCGACGAATTTTTTGCGGAACGCCATGCCGGCGGCGACCGAGATCGCGACCGTCAGCAGCGCCACGGTCAGGCCGAGCTTTGCCGAGCGCACGAACGACGCTCCGATGTCGATCACGCCGTTACCGCTGAAGAACAGGCGATCGAACCAGTACAGCGACACCCCGTTCATCGGAAAGGTGAGACCGCCATCCGGCCCCTGGAACGACAGCACGAAGATCGCGATCATCGGCCCATAGAGAAACGCCACATAGGAGGCGAAAAACGCCGCCAGCACATAAAACGCCCGGGACCGTCCTTCTCTCATGGCGCCTCAGAGCTCCCTGCGGATGTCGATGAGACGGGTCATGGCGACAATGATCATCATGGTGGCGGCGAGCAGGATCACCGCATTGGCGGCGGCGGCGGGAAACTGGATGGCATCGAGCCGGGTCTGGATGATCTTGCCGGCGGAGGCGATCTGCTGGCCGCCCATCATGCCGATGGTGATGAAATCGCCCATCACGATGGTGATGACGAAGATCGATCCGATGACGATCCCCGGCTTCGACAGCGGAATGATCACATTGACCAGGGTCTGGAAACCGGTTGCGCCGGCATCATAGGCCGCCTCGATCAGGGTCTTGTCGATGCGGATCATGGAATTGAAGATCGGCACCACCATGAAAAACGTGAACAGGTGGACGAACGCAAGAACCACCGAGAATTCGGAGAACAGCAGCCACTCCAGCGGCTGGTCCACGATCTTCATCCCGACCAGCGCCTTGTTGACCAGCCCGTTGCGCCCAAGCAAGGGAATCCACGCGATCATGCGGATGACGTTCGAGGTCCAGAACGGGATGGTGCACAGCAGGGACAGGCCGATCTGCCAGGATTTCGACCGGACGTGAAAGGCGAGGAAATAGGCCACGGTGAAACCGATCACCAGCGTGATCGACCAGACCAGGAAGCAGAACTTGAGTGTCGAGCCGTAGGTCTTCAGGATCGTGCAGACATCCGGCAGCTGCTGCAGGCACCCTTCGAACGTATCGGTGTATCCGCGCCCCGAAAAGACCGGAAGCATTTCATAGTCGTTGTAGTCCCAGAAGCTGACGACCACGACGAACAGCAGCGGGATCAGAAAGAATCCAAGGAAGACCAGCGCCATCGGCCCGGCCTGCAGCCACGCCACGATGGTCTGGCGAAATGAAGTGTCCGGCATTCCCTGCTTCTTTCGAACGACATCGGCCGCCCGCGCGGTTGCGCGCGGGCGGCCGAGACTTATCAGGCTGCGATAAACTCGTTCCACTTGCGAACCATGTAGTCGTTCTCGTCCATGACGGCATTCCAGCAGGCGACGCTGCCCATGCGCTCGTCATAGGAGCCGCCGTCGCGCACCGTGCCGGCCTTCTCCAGCAGCGAGCCATCGGGACCCTTGATGTCCTTCTCGGCGGGCTTGCCTTCCATCCAGTACGCCCACTCGTAGGGCTCCATGTTCTTCTGCGCCGTGGAGAGCACAGCCGAATAATAGCCCTGGCGGTTGAGGTAGGCGCCGGCCCAGCCGGACAGGAACCAGTTGACGAATTCATAGGCCAGATCCAGCTTGGCGCCGGACACGCCCTTCGAGACGCAGAAGCCGGTGGCCCAGCTGCGATAGCCTTCCTTCAGCGGCTGGAACACGCAGGGGATGCCCTTCTTGCGCACCGCCGTCACCGCCGGCGACCACATCGACTGGATCACGGTCTCGCCGGATGACATCAGGTTGACCGACTGGTTGAAGTCGCTCCAGAAGGCGCGGAACTGACCGGCCTTCTTCGCCTCGGTCATGATCTTCATGGTGAGATCGATCTCGGCCTTGGTCATGTTGCCCTTGTCGGCGTATTTGTATTGGCCGGTCGCTTCCACCACCATCGCCGCATCCATGATGCCGATGGAGGGGATGTTGAGGATCGAGGCCTTGCCCTTGAATTCGGGATTGAGCAGCTCGGCCCAGCTGTTGATCGGCCGCTTGATCAGATCGGGCCGGATGCCGAGCGTATCGGCGTTGTAGACGGTGGGGATCAGCGTCACGAATTCGGTCGGGGTCTTGGAGAACACCTTCGAGTTCTTGCCCTCGAGGTACAGCACCTTCCACGGCGCCGTGCCCTGGTCGCCGATCTTCTTGCCGTTGGGCAGCTGTCCCTTGGTGAAGACCGGCGTGATGTTGTCGAACTCTTTGATCTTCTTGGCGTCGAGCGCGAGGATGTTGCCCGACGGCACCAGCTTCTTCAGCGAGAAGTATTCGGTGTCCAGGATGTCGAAGGAGTTCGGCTGGGTGATCACGCGCTTGGTCACGTCATCGGTGGTCGCGGTGATGTATTCGAGCTTGATGCCGGTGTCCTTCAGGCATTGCGAACCGATCAGATCGCCTTCGTTGACGCCGGTGCCGAGATAACGCAGCACTTTCGGCTCGGCCGCCATGATCGCGGGAAAGCCTGTGATCGCGCCGGAGCCCGCGACGAGGCCGGCCGCGCCTGCTGCACCCTTCAGAATCGTGCGGCGGCTGATGCCGGCCGTCTTGTCCACTGTCTTGCTGGACTTGCTCATCTCATCCGTCTCCTTCTTGTTTGTTTGAATGTCTTTCAGCCAAGCGCATGGGCCGCGCCCGGCACCCAGCCGGCCAGCACGTTCGCGCCGATCTCGATCGGGTCGCGGTCGAAGTCCGCCTCCGTCAGTTGCGCGGCGAGGTCCGCGCCGTCGCCCGCCTTCAAGGTCACCAGCACATAACTGCCCTGGTATTCGATCTCGCTGACCGAGGCGGAGACCTGCGAGCCGTCCCACGCCGTCCCCGGGCGGGAAAGACGCAGATGATCGGCCCGCACCGCGATCTTGCCCGACGCGGTGGAGATCACATTGTGGCCACCGATGAAGCGAGCCACGAACTCGGTGCGTGGGCGGTTGAAGACGTCACGCGGCGAACCGACCTGCTCGATGCGGCCGCCGTTCATCAGCACCACCATGTCGGCCAGCGCCATCGCCTCTTCCTGGCCATGGGTGACATGAATGAAGCTGATGCCCAGTTCGCGCTGCAACCGCTTGAGTTCGGCGCGCATCTTGATGCGCAGGAACGGATCGAGCGCCGACAGCGGCTCGTCCAGCAGCAGCATCTGCGGTTCGGTGATCAGCGCACGCGCAAGCGCGACACGCTGCTGCTGTCCGCCGGACAGTTGCGCCGGCAGGCGTCCGGCGAATCCGTCCATTGCAACGAGTTTGAGGACGTCCATCGCCTTGGCGTGCCGGGCCGGCTTGTCGACCCCGCGCATCTTCAGCGCGAACGCGACATTGTCGAGCACGGAGAGATGCGGAAACAGCGCGTACGACTGGAACATCATCGCGGTGCCGCGCTTGGCCGGCGTCAGGTCGGTGACGTTGGCGGGCCCCAGCACGATGTCGCCTTCGGAGACCGCCTCGTGGCCCGCGATCATCCGAAGCGTCGAGGTCTTGCCGCAGCCGGACGGGCCGAGCAGGCAGCAATAGGTGCCCGCCGGAATCTTCAGATTGATGCCATCGACCGCCACGGTGCCGCCGTAGCGTTTCGTGACGGAGACAAGTTCCAACGCCGCGGGCAGAGCCATCATCGTTCCCGGATCGAAACCACGCCTGCGGCCCGCATGTCATGCGAGCGGTCAGGCGGGTTGCCGGGAATTCGTTCGCAAACTCCATGCCATCCGCGGGAACTGCGGGACCGCCACCAAACCCACCGGATTCCATGGGCTTGGCGGCGACGAGGCACGCCATCGCCTCAAATTCAGGCAGGTCGAACACAAAGCGAGCATGCAACGTATACAACTCCGCTCCGTGGGCCCGTTCACGCGGCGCTCGCAGGTGCCGATGGTCCGACACCCCTCTCACATCACGGCTGGCATCCTGGGTCTCATGGGACTGGAGAGCCGCAGTCGTCACCGGACCGGTCGAAGCAGACGGGCCGCGATGCAGCGGACTCGGCAAGGTCGCCCATCCGATGCTGCACTGCCCAATGCAAGCAACCAGCATCGCGATCACCGCCACCAGCGAACGCGACCGAGCCCCTCATCGGACCACGGGATTGTCACCAGCCGTTGATATTGCTGCGATAGGGGCTTTCGCAACGCCCGGGTTCATCTGGAGTTTCAGGGGACTGGGCCCCAATGCGGCCTTCGCCCACCTTCCCTCTCGCCACCGCTGTGCCATATTGAGGGCCGACAGGCTTCCTCGCGCAAGGAACATAAGATCAAACATGGCGCCCAGCTCCACCTCCCGCTTCGCGGACGAAATCGCTCCGACCAAACTCTCCTCGCCGCGGATCTTCCTGGTTCGCATGCTGGTGTTCCTGATCCTGTGCTCGCTCGTACTGGTGGTGCTGTACAAGCAGATCTGGATCGCCTTTCTGGCCAATCCGGGCCTCAACGCACTGATCGGCGCGGTGCTGGCGATCGGGATCATCCTGTCGTTCCGGCAGGTGATCCGGCTCTATCCTGAAGTCTCCTGGGTCAACAGCTTCCGCATCGCCGACCCGGGCCTTGCGGTGGACCGCCGGCCCAAACTGCTGGCGCCGATGGCCGCGATCCTCGGCGACCGGGTCGGGCGGATGAGCATCACCCAGCAGACCATGCGGCACTTGCTGGATTCCATCGCCACCCGGCTGGACGAAGCGCGCGACATTTCCCGCTATTTGACCGGGCTGCTGGTGTTCCTCGGCCTGCTCGGCACCTTCTGGGGCCTGATCGAGACGGTCGGCTCGGTCGGCAAGGTGATCGACGGGCTGAAGGTCGGCGGTGACGCCGGCGCGGTGTTCGACACCCTGAAAGAGGGCCTCGCCGCGCCGCTGGGCGGCATGGGCATCTCGTTCTCGTCATCGCTGTTCGGCCTCGCTGGATCGCTGATCCTCGGCTTTCTCGACCTGCAGTCGAGCCAGGCCCAGAACCGGTTCTACACGGATCTGGAAGACTGGCTGGCCACCACGGTGCGCGAGTATTCCGCCGAACAGGCCACCGCGCACGTCGTCCCCGCCATGGCCACGCCGGAAGGCGCGGAGATGCGCACCGCCGTCGAGAAGCTGCGCGCGACGGTCGAGGACATGGGTTCGAACCGCGCCACCACCACCGCGATGGCCAACCTGGCCGATGCCATCCAGGGCCTCGTCGCCCACATGCGGACCGAACAACAGATGATCCGCGAGTGGGCCGACAGCCAGGGCGAACAGAATCGCGAGATCAAGAAGCTGCTGGAGCGGATCGCGCGCCAGCCCGAGAAGAACTGACCACCTGAACTGAACAGCCGGAGAGTTTCCCCATGGCGCTAGCACGCGGCCGTCGTTCCGAATCCGGTTTCAATTACTGGCCGGGCTTTGTCGATGCGCTGTCGACGCTGGTGCTTGCGATCGTTTTCCTGCTCTCGGTGTTCCTGGTGGTGCAGTTCTATCTGTCGCAGGAAGTCAGCGGCAAGGACAAGGCGCTGGAGCGGCTGAACGCGCAGATCGCGCAGCTGAACGACCTGCTGTCGCTGGAGAAACTGGGCAAGCTCAATCTCGAGGACCAGCTCGGCCAGATGCGCGCGGGCCTCGCCTCGGCGGAAGGCGAACGCGACCGGGTCAAGGGGCTGTATGACAGCCTCGCGGCCACCGGCAACGACGCCGCCGGGCGCGCCGGCGAACTGAACAAGGCGCTGGACTCCGAGAAACAGATTTCGGGCCGCGCGCTGGCGCAGATCGAGGTGCTGAACCAGCAGATCAGCGCGCTGCGCCGGCAACTGGCGGCGCTGGAATCGGCGCTGGACGCCTCGGAGAAGAAGGACAAGGAATCGCAGACCCGGATCGCCGACCTCGGCTCCCGTCTCAATGTCGCGCTGGCGCAGCGGGTGCAGGAGTTGACGCGCTACCGTTCCGAATTCTTCGGCCGGCTGCGAAGCATTCTCGGCAACCGCCCCGACATCCGCGTGGTCGGCGACCGTTTCGTGTTCCAGTCCGAAGTGTTTTTCGACACCGGACAGGCCCAGCTGTTGCCTGAAGGCCGCGCCGAGCTCGATCAGCTCGCCGACGCCCTGATCGATCTGGACAAGAAGATTCCGGCGGAGATTGCCTGGGTGCTTCGCGTCGATGGTCACACCGACGTGCGCCCGATTTCGAGCCCGCAGTTCAAGTCGAACTGGGATCTGTCGGCAGCGCGCGCCATTTCCGTGGTGCAGTACCTGGTGTCCAAGGGCGTCTCGCCACAGCGGCTGGTGGCGGCTGGCTTCGGCGAATTCCAGCCGCTCGATCCCGCGACGACCGAAGAGGCCTACAAGCGCAATCGCCGCATCGAGCTGAAGCTGACGGAGCGCTAATGCCGGCCGCGGCCCCGGTTTCGCTTCGCCCCTATCGCACCGAGGACGAAGACGCGGCCATCGCGCTGTGGCAGCGCACTTGGCAACTCGCCTATCCGGCGATCGACTTCGCCGCACGCGTCCCGTGGTGGCGCGAGCGCTGGCGCAACGAGCTTGTTCCCGCGGCTGACATCGTCGTCGCCGAACAGGATGGCACGCTGGCGGGTTTCGTCACCATCGACCGCAGCGGTTATCTCGATCAGCTGGTGGTGAGTCCTGAATCCTGGGGATCCGATGTCGGCGCGCTGCTGGTCGAAGAGGCCAAGCGGCTGTCGCCGGAGGGCATCACACTGCTGGTCAATGACGACAATGCGCGCGCCATTCGTTTCTATGAAAAGAACGGCTTCCTGGCTGCGGGCAGCGACGTCAATCCGGTGTCCGGCCGCCCGGTCAGACGGATGCGGTGGAATCCGTCCTGATCAAATGCCTTCGAACTGCAGCCGCGCCAGCTTGGCGTAGAGGCCGTTGGCGGCAACCAGCGAGCCGTGGGTGCCCTGTTCGACGATGCGGCCATTGTCCATCACCAGGATACGATCGCACGACAACACGGTGGCGAGCCGATGGGCGATCACCAGCGTGGTGCGATGGCGCATCAGGTCTTCCAGCGCGGTCTGCACCAGGGTTTCGCTTTCGGCATCGAGCGACGACGTCGCCTCGTCGAGCAACAACAAGGGCGCGTCGCGCAGGATCGCGCGGGCAATGGCGATGCGCTGGCGCTGGCCACCCGACAGCGTCACGCCGCGTTCGCCGAGCTCGGTCTCGAAGCCCTTCGGCAGGCGGCGCAGGAATTCGGTGGCATGGGCCTGGTCCGCCGCGCGCTCGACCTCGGCATCGGTGGCATTGGGCCGGCCGAAGCGGATGTTTTCACGGGCGCTGCCGGAGAACACCACCGAATCCTGCGGCACCAGCGCGATGTGCGCGCGCAGGTCCTGTGGCGTCACATCGCGGATCGGCATGCCGTCGAAGCTGATGGCGCCGCCGGCGGGATCGTAGAACCGCAGCAGCAGGTGGAACAGCGTGCTCTTGCCCGCCCCCGATGGGCCAACCACCGCGACCTTTTCGCCGGCGCGGACGGAGAACGACACGTTGTCGATGACCTTGTGGTCGGGCCGCGTCGGATAGGCGAAACGCACGGCGTCGAATGCGATGTCGCCGCGCGCCGGCTGCGGCAGCGCGCGCGGTTGCGCCGGCGCCGAGATCGCCGGCTTCATGCGCAGGATTTCGAACAGCCGCTCGGAGGCGCCGGAGGCGGCCGAGATTTCGCCCCAGACCTGGCTCAGTTCACCGAGCGCGCCGGCGGCGAATGCCGCATACAGGATGAACTGGCCGAGCCGCCCGGCGCTGATCTGGCCGGTCAGCACGTCGTGCGAGCCGATCCAGAGGATGGCGACCACGCTGGAGAAAATCAGGAAGATGACGATCGCGGTCAGCAGGGCGCGGGCGCGCGTCGAATCCCGCGCGGCGCCAAACGCGCGACCGACCTCGGCGCCGAAACGCGCCGATGCCAGCCGCTCATTGGTGAAGGCCTGCAAGGTGCGGATCGCACCGATCAGTTCCGACGCGTAGGACGAGGCATCGGCGAGCGTATCCTGGGCACCGCGCGACAGCGCCCGCACCCTGCGACCGAATGCGACCAGCGGCAGCACGATCAGCGGAATCACCGCCAGCACGAACCCCGACAGCCGCGGGCTCGTCACCACCATCATGCTGGACGCGCCGATGAACAGCACCAGGTTGCGCAGCGCGATCGAGACCGAGGCGCCGACCGCGGATTTGATCTGCGTGGTATCGGCGGTCAGGCGCGACACCAGTTCGCCGCTGTGGCTGACATCGAAGAACGACGGCGACAGCGACGTCAAATGGCCGAACACATCGCGGCGCAGATCGGCGACGATCCGCTCGCCCAGCGTGATCACAAGGTAGTACCGGGACGCACTGGCCAGCGCCAACACCGCCACCACGATGATCATCACGCCGAAGTAGCTGTTGATCATCGCGACGCCGGAGGGGCTGAAGCCGAGATCGATCATGCGCCGCACGGCGACCGGCACGGCCAGGGTGGCCAGCGATGCGACGATCAGCGCGACCAGCGCACCCAGCGCCTGGCCCCGATAGCGCGCCACATAGGGCCACAGCGCCAGCAGCGGGCGCAAACGGGCGCCGCGGGCCGGTGTCTTGGCCGCGTCGTCGGCCGCCGCTGCGGCCTGATCCGGCACGCCGCTTTGTTCAATCGCACTCATCAGGGATAACCGCCGTCCGCTGGTTTCAGAGCTTCAGATAGGCCGGACCGGCGGCGCTGGCAAACCCAAGTCAGGTCAAAATGCCCCGGGAAGGGCAGCTAGGACAACTTGTCTCTCCGGCCATCCTGGGCTATACAGCGGCCCAAATTAGCCCCCGAAAATCCGGAAAACGTTGAAAAAGCGCGCCGCGCGCCAAAAGGATATGCGATGAAAGCCGAAATTCACCCGAATTATCATACCATTAAGGTCGTCATGACCGACGGGTCGGAGTTCACGACGCGGTCCACCTACGGCAAGGACGGCGACACGCTGAACCTGGACATCGACTCCAAGTCCCACCCGGCCTGGACCGGCGGAACCCAGCAGCTGCTCGATCGCGGTGGCCGCGTGTCCCGGTTCCAGAAGAAGTTCTCGGGCCTGCTCAAGAAGGACTGAGCTGGTTCCAGCCCACTCCCTCAGGAATAAGAAAACGCCCCGGTCAGCCGGGGCGTTTTTCTTTGGGGTGGGAGATCAGCGGGATAGGAGATCAGCAGGTCGACGGGGCGCCGTCAGCGCTCGAACGCCGCCTTGAGACGGTCGAGCTGCGGCATCAGCGGGTTGCCCATCGGAATCTGGTCCGCGGAGGCGTGCATGCTGGAGTCGAGCCGGCGCACCTTGGACTGGAGTGTCATCGAGCGGTCGATCAGATCGCGCAGCGCGTCGGGCAGCTTCTCGATCATGTCCTGCGCGCCGGGATCGGCCGCTGTCAGCTTCACCTTGGTCTTCTCGCGATTGGCCTGGGCCAGCGACATCTCGCCTTCCTTCACCGCACGATGCAGCAACAGCCATGACGCGAGCTGCATCAGCCGCGTGGTCAGGCGCATGCTCTCCGTGGCGTAGGTCAGGCTGACGGAGCGCTCGAGCATCTTGGCTTCGTTGCGGCCGGCGCCGTCGAGATAGGCTGCGGTCTCTTCGACCAGATCCATGCCTTCGCGGAACAGGGTTCCGAAAGCCGCTGAGTTCGTCAGCCGTTCGCTGAACAGAACAAGGCCGGCTTCGCTCTGCGAATTCTCCGACATGGTTAACGCCTCACTCTACTGCACGCAAAAAATATGATGAACAAATCATTGCGCGCCGGCAGGCGAGAGTCCAGTCACGATCATGACGACCGTTGAATATGGTTTCCAACGACGTGACGGAGGTAACTACCAACCAAAAAAGAGCCGCCGTTTCCGGCGGCTTTTGAAGTTGATAACAGGGAGGCGTCAAACAGAGTGGACAGGAGCCACTCGGTGTCCAAAGATGGACAATCAAGTAATGAAGGAGAAAGCTTAATCTCTCGTAAATGAGGGATTTCTTTCAGTTTTCATTGACTCATGCGACGACGTCGTTCCCGCGATTTGAAACCTCACGATTTGAAAAACTGGTTGGCGACATCGCGCGATGCGCGCTTTTTCACCAGCGCCGCCTGCAGCCGTTCGATCTCGTTTTTCATCAGCGCGATGCGCTCGTCGAGTTCCTCGACCGACAACAGCGCGAGATCCTGCCCGATCTCGTGGCTGATTTTTTTCTTCGGCCTGTCGTCGTCTTCGGTTGCCATTTTTTCCTCCATGCCGGATCGGAAATCCGGTCAATTTTACGAGATTGCTTCAGCAGTCGTTATTGCCAGCCTACGCCCACGTGACTAAAGCAGGACCAAATCATAGCCGCCCCGGCCGCAAGGACCAATCCAAGGACCCCATCATGGACAAGCTGCCCGCTCAAATGACCGTCGTCGGCATCAGCAAGCCCGGAGGCCCCGAGGTCCTGGTGCCGGAGACGCGGCCGCTGCCGCAGCTGGGCCCGCACGACATCCTGATCAAAGTGGCGGCCGCCGGCGTTAACCGTCCCGATGTGGCGCAGCGCAGCGGCGCCTATCCGCCGCCGCCCGGCGCCAGCGACCTGCCCGGCCTCGAGGTCGCGGGCGAGGTGGTGGCGCTCGGCGCCAGCGCGACGCGCTACAAGATCGGTGACAAGGTGATGTCGCTGGTCGCCGGCGGCGGCTACGCGCAGTACTGCCTGACCCACGAAACCCACGCCATGCCGGTGCCCAAGGGCTTCTCGATGCAGGAGGCCGCGGCGACACCGGAAACCCTGATGACGGTGTGGCACAACGTGTTCGAGCGCGGCGGCCTGAAGGCCGGCGAAACCCTGCTGATCCATGGCGGCTCGTCCGGCATCGGCACCATGGCGATCCAGCTCGCCAAGGCGTTCGGCGCCAAGGTGATCGTCACCGTCGGCTCGCAGGACAAGGCCGAGGCCTGCCTCAAGCTCGGCGCCGACCGCGCCATCAACTACAAGACCGAGGACTTCGTCGCCG
>JBGMOD010000027.1:0-2382 GCA_041424235.1 Hyphomicrobiales bacterium | reverse complement strand
CGCCGGTGATGTGGTCGTCGACCACCACCACCTCGTCGGCCACGCCGGCGAACTGGCGCGCGAAGATGCCCACGGCCGCCGAGCCGCAGCCCACGCGCATGCGCTGCTCTTCCACGCCGTTGACGATGGGCGCCTTGCCGGCCTGGATGACGAGCGTGGACCCGCCGTCGATGGTGCACTCCACGGCCTTCTTGTTGCCCAGCAGCTGCATCAGCTCGGCCGTCATGCGGCCTTCTTTCTTGCTGCCGCCGGTGAGGTGGTGCACGCCGCCCAGCGACAGCATCTGCGAGCCGTATTCGGCCGTGGTGACGTGGCCGACCACCTCGCCGCGGTAGCGCACGTTGGCCTGCTCGGAGCCGAGGAAGCGGTCGGTGTCGATCTTCACCTTGAAGCTGCAGTAGCTGAAGATGCCTTCGGTGACGACGGTGACCATGTCGACGCCCTGGGCTTTCGAAGCCACGATGAAGGGCGCCGGCTTGTAGTCGGGATACGTGGTGGACGAGCCCACGCCGGTGACGAAGACCTCGTCGGCATGCAGCAGGTCGCCGTTCCAGTCGGGCGTGGCATCGGCCTCGGTGGCTTCGGCGCCGGGCCGGTCGAAGGGCACCAGCGCCGGCTGCTCGCTGGCGAGTGTGCGGCGCAGCAGCACCACCGGGTCGACACGCACCAGCACGCCCTGGCGGTTGGCGTAGCGGTCGCAGGCACCGGTGCGGCCGTCGGAGATCTGGCACAGCACCGGGCAGGCGTTGCACTCGACCTTGGCGGTGCTCATGCGCTCGTTGCGCGGCGGCGCCTTGCCGAAGGCACCGCTGCCGGCTTCGGCGACCACCGGCATGTCGATGCCGGGCAATCCGTCTGTCTTGGTGTGTTCTGTCATCGGGGCGATCTCGTGGGCGTGTGTCGGGCAATACCGTCCGGCGAGGGTTGCAACAAACGTGCCGTCTGCCCGCTTGTGCGTCGACTGCCGTTTGTGTAGCATTCCCTACACTTTCATGTTGCGTTCACTACATTCGAGGTCAATGTAGCAAACGGGCCCGATGCTTGCAATGGTGTTTTCTCTCGGGGTTTTTGCCGACCAACGACAATGGAGGGTTCGAAGCCGGCCGACGGTTGCCGCCCAACAGGCGTGCATTTCGGCTCAGCCACCTTCCTCTGTCTTCAACCAACACTTGAGTTCTGTATGAGTGCATTCAGCGAAGAACGCGTCCTGAGCGTCCACCACTGGACCGACCGCCTGTTCACCTTCACCACCACGCGCGATGCGGCGCTGCGCTTCTCGAACGGTCATTTCACGATGATCGGCCTGAAGGTCAACAACAAGCCCCTGCTGCGCGCCTACAGCATCGTGAGCCCCAACTACGAGGAGCACCTCGAGTTCCTGAGCATCAAGGTGGAAGACGGCCCGCTCACCTCGAAGCTGCAGCACATCCAGGTGGGCGACACCATCATCGTGGGCCGCAAGCCCACCGGCACGCTGCTGATCGACTACACGCTGCCCGCCAAGCGCCTGTACCTGTTCGGCACGGGCACCGGCCTTGCACCGTTCATGAGCATCATCCGCGACCCCGAGACGTATGAGAAGTTCGAGCAGGTCATTCTGGTGCACGGCGTGCGCCAGGTCGACGAGCTGGCCTACCACGACCTCGTGACCGACCACCTGCCCAAGCACGAGATCCTGGGCGAGATGATCGAGAAGCAGCTGCTCTACTACCCGACCGTCACGCGCGAAGAGTTCCGCAACCAGGGCCGCATCACCGACCTGATCGAGAGCAACAAGCTCACCGACGACCTCGGCCTGCCGCCGCTCAACGTCGAGGAAGACCGCGTCATGCTGTGCGGCAGCCCCGGCCTGCTGGTCGACCTGAAGCACATCCTGGAAAAGCGCGGCTTCAAGGAAGGCAACACCTCGACGCCGGGCGACTTCGTGGTCGAACGCGCCTTCGCCGAGAAGTAAACAAGCAACAGAAGAGGCGCTGCGCGCACGATGGCCGACTCCCGCTCCGTCAGCAAGCCCAAGCCCCAGCGCCGCACCGGCGTGCGCGAGGCCGCGGCCCAGGCCACGCGCGACAGCATCCTCAAGGCGGCGACCAAGGTGTTCGCCAAGTACGGCTACGACGGCGGCAGCGTGGAGAAGATCTCCAAGGCCGCCAAGTCGTACGACCGGATGATCTACTACTACTTCGGCAGCAAGGAAGGCCTCTTCATCGCGGTGCTCGAAGGCATCTACAAGCGCATGGACGATGCCGAGGCCGCCATCGCGCTCGACGCGAGCCGGCCGGTGGAAGCGCTCACCGAGGTCATCCGCTTCGTGCTCGGCTACTACCGCAGGAACCCCGAGTTCGTCACGCTGCTGAACACCGAGAACCTGCACAAGGGCCGGCA
>JBGMOD010000026.1:115235-135298 GCA_041424235.1 Hyphomicrobiales bacterium | reverse complement strand
ATCGCCGGGGTCACGATCTCCGCCGCGGCGCCGCTGTCGGCCAGCATCCAGAACGAGGTGCAGCGCTTCCTCGGCGTCTATCACCCGGGCCAGGTCGGCCAGGACGGTGTGGCCGAAAACTTCGTCGCGCCAACGCCGGGCAACGCCTCGTCGGCGTTCGGCGGTCTCTCGTCTCCCGGACCCAACGGCAGCTACAATGCCTGGAACATCTATGGCCAGACCTATGCCAGCGGCACCGTGGTGGGCGGCGTGACCTATGACGGCCTGTCCGTCATCGGCATCCCGCTGCAGACGACCAGCGACTATCCGCTGACGGGCGCAAGCTATGTCAACGTCTACAGCTGCTACAGCGACGCCGCCGGCAGCCGGGTGCCCACGCTCAAGAACTGGCTGGCCTGGTTCTTCGGCGGATCGCTCAACACGTTGCCGCCTTACAACCCGGCGACGTCGAGCTCCAACACGCCCGGCTACGATCCTAACGTCGCCAGGATCATCCGCAACAACGGCTTCCATGAGCTGGAAGGCGCCTGGGCCAACAACGTCGTGCAGACCTACCTGCGGACTAGCGCGACCGGCGGCCTGCCGAGCGCGATCGCGGCCTCCAGTTCGTCAGGCGCGCAGATCGACGGCTGCCAGGGTGTTACCGGAGGCGCGAAGTAAGGCACGCATGAGATCGTGATCCGGTGAGAGATCACCGGATTGCGATCGCAGAGACACAACAGACGGCAGCGGCCGGGTCCTCGATCGAGGCCCGGCCGTTTTTATGGTTTCACATCTGTCGTTGCCGGAAACGCGTAGCCAGGATGAGCGAAGCGATATCCGGGACAATATCAGATCGAATCCCGGATGTCGCTTCTGGTTAGCACAAGCGCATCATCCCCACCGACGTCATCGCCCGGCCGAAGGACCGGGCGATCCAGTAACCGGGAGTGCCAATGGCATAAGATCGCAGCGAACCGAGAGCACGGCAGCCTGTCGCGTCGCTTCGTTTCGCTCACTGAGCTCGGCGTGTACTGGATCGCCCGGTCAAGCCGGGCGATGACGCCGAATTTGCAGACACGCCTCGGTCGCCACCGACCGTGACGAGAACTGCTACTGCCCCTGCCCGCGCCGGCGGCGGTCGTCATCGCTGCTGCCGGGCGTCGTGCCACCACTCGGCGCTGCGCTATCGCCGCCGGTGCCGCCGTAGCCCACCACTTCGACAATGATGATGGACGGCTGCTCGTTAGGGCTGGTCTGCTGCGGCTGGCCGCTCCGCTCCGTGGGTGACGTGGGAGTGGTGGTCGTCAGCGCGACGTTCGGCACAGGCGCGGCAGCGAGCCCGGTGACGGTGCCGGTGGCCGCGATGTTGAAGCTGTTGAGAACAACAGGCGCGACGAACGTGCAGTCGTTGCAGCGGACCCCGGCCGAACCGAGGTCAATGGTGCCGCGGGGCGCGACCAGCGTGACATTGCTGTCGGCCGGATCCTGCCCTGGCAGCGTCACCAGCGCGGCGATGCCGGCGCCGGTCACCAGGCCCTGCGGGTTGGTGTAGCAGTAACCATAGACCGTGCAGATCAAACTGACCGCCGGGCTCGAGGCGTAGGTCTTCGGTCCAGAGCCGGCATTGATGTCACCGTTGGCGACGAACAGGTCCACGTCGCCGCCCTGCTGGGTCATGATGCGGCTCTGATTGACCAGGATCGAGTCGTCGGTGAAGGCGCGGATGGTGCCGCCGGCAAGGGTGAGAATGCCCTCCTGGTTCGGCGTCAGCGTGTCGAGCGAGGTGTGGCCGACGGTGAGGCCGCCGCCCGGTCCGATGATATTGATGTCGCCGCCCATCTGGGTCTCGAGCAGGGACGCAGCAACATTCAGCTTGCCCGTCGCGACCTTCGGCGCGGCGTTGCCGCCGCTGCTCAGGCTGTTGTCGGTGTAGCCGGAGCCCGCCGGGAACAGGGTGGAAATCGCCGTATAGGCGCGGGCGTTCTGCCCGAAATAGGGGCTCGATGAATCCTTGTAGTCGCGCCCCACCTGGGCAAGGAAATCGAGGAAGGCGCCATTCACCCATGATCGCTGCTGGGCTGACGACAACGCCGCCTGGAAGATCGTCTGGGTCTGCGCCGGCGACAGGCTGAAGGTCGGAACGCTGTCCACCAAGCCGGCTGCGTTAAGGGCAACCGGAGGAAGGCCGGCAGCTCCCAGAGTCAATTGGAGCACTCTGGCGGACTGCGGATCTGTGACAGCCGCGCTCGCCAGTTGGCTTAGCAATCCATCCATCGCCCGGACAAGCAAGGCTGATGGCGTGCTGGCGCCAGCGCTGGCTTGCAAAAAGATCGTCCACGCCGGAATCGACTGCAGGTTGAAATTCAATGTGAAACCTGGATCCACCAAACCAGCCGGGGTGAGAGGAACCGTCGGAAGGCCGGCAAGCTCAAGCATCAGCTCGAGCTGCGTGGCGGATCGCTGATTGGTCTTGCCCGCACTCGCGAGTTGGCCCAGCAACGCATTGATTCGTGGCGTGATCAGGGACAGAAAATCGATACCGCCTGCGCCGGCGTTGACCGGATCGACGTATTGCGCGATCGCAGCCGCGTAATTGATACCGGGCTTGACGCCGAACAGCAGATCAATCTCGGCGCCCTGCGGCGGGAGATAGGATTTGAGGGACAAGCCGGAGAACGTGCCGCCGGACGCGCTGCCGTTGCCGATGGTCGCGATACCGTTCGCGACCGTCGCGAACGGCCCGAGGTCACGCCCGGCTTGCAGCACAAAGGTGCCGGGGCCGTAGAGCGCATAGGAGCCTCCGACAAAATCGTTGCCGGCAATGATGCTGGTGATGTCGCCTGGGCTGTTGTTCTGGCCGATGAACGTGAACTTCACGGCCGTAGGCGTACCGTTGCTGGTCGTCGAGACCCCTCCTCCCGGAGCTGTCCCCGCATAGATGTTGTTGCCCGCCTCGATCCGTGCCGGCTTGATCAGTGTCAGACTGGCAGCTTGATTACGATCGGTGTCGACGGCAGTGATATCCTGCCCAGCCGCAATGATGACCGGATCGGAATCATTGGCATGTAGCGCCAGGGTCAGGCTGGGCAGCGGCACCCCGAGGGGGCTGATGTAGTTGGCGTAGTCCGTTCCATTGCCGGCGCGGATATACTGCGTGGTCCGGGTGCTGAGATCAGGCATCGCAAGACCGGACCCGAGGTCGATCGAACCGGCGGCAATGAGGTTGATGGTCCCGGTATCGCTTCCGGTCTGGGTCGGATACGGCACCAGGTTGGCGTTTCCAATGTCGCCGATACCCGTTTTGTTGATCGTAATATCCCCGCTGAGCGCCGCCAGGTCGAGGGTGGCGGGCAGCAGCAGCCCGATGGTGGTGGAGGCCAGATTGGTGTTCGCGCCGACACGCGCATCGTGGACAAACAGCCCACCGATCGACACCGGTGAGATCGTCAGCGCCGTCACATCGCCGGTGACGCTGGTGAGCGCAACGCCGCTGCCCGAGCCAAAGCTAGTGAACAGGTTGCTCCAAATATTATTGCTACCCCCGCTGGCGCCGGGCAGAGCTGTGATGGGCGTCTGCACCGCCGCATCGAGCGGCAGTGAGGCGGGATCGTAGACGTTGCCGAGGGTCACCGATCCCCGGGCCATCAGATTGACGAAACCGTCCTGCACCGCGAGCAATAGCGGCAACGCATAGGAGCCGGTGACTCGCCCCTGCCCGTCCCTGGCGATCCCGATGGTCGGCTTGCCCTGGTTGAGCGGATTGCTGGTGGCGGCCTGCACCACGCCGCCGACCCGGATCAGGCCGGCGCCGCGGCCGACCAGGAAGTCGCTGCTCAGGAGATTGCCGCCGGTGGTGACGCTGAGATTGCCGCCGCCGTGGTAAGTCACTTGCGGCGGGCTTGCCGCGGTGAAGCCGCCGCCGACCACCAGGGTCTCCGGCAGCGAGGCGCCGACGTCGACGATATCGGCGCCGGCCGACAACGCGATGTTGCCGCCGCCGAGCGCGCCGAAGCCCTGGAAGAAGGTGGCGTAATTGATCCAGGCCGCGGTCTGGGCGGTCGGGGTCGTGCCGTCTGCTGCAAGTCCAGCAAACGGCGTCGCGCTGCCGTTCGACAGGCCGTAATGGATGTACCAGTCGCTCCATAGCTGGCCTGTGGTCGCGCCAATCACGCCGGTCTGGCTGCCGTCGGTATCCGTCGGCATCTCGATGCCGATGATCGACCCGCCGGCAGTCACGGTGACCGCGCCGCCGCCGACGCCCCAGGCCGGGGTGCTGACGAGGCCGTTCGGATTGCTGGTATAGGCCGCCGGCAGTGTCGGCGCGTTGAACGGCGCACTGGGATCGGACGGCATGGCCGTGGCATAGCCCGCGGTATAGACTGCGCCCGGCGCCACCTGGTCGAGCAACTCGACATTGCCGGCGGCCGCGAGGGTGATGGAGCCGGTGCCGGTGCGCACCAGAGTCGGAATATTGATAGTCGGCCTGAAAGTACTAGCGCCAATAGTAACCAAAAATGAATCGGTATAGGTCGTATGACCGTCGATGGTGACATTCCCCGTAGTGGCCGGCGACAGCGACGACGCCGAAACCACCGCATTGGGATCGACCGATGGCGTTGTCCCGGCGAAAGCCGCGCCGGCGACGACGTCGTAGGAGAAGCTGCCCTTGCCGCTCAGGGCGGCTGACATCAGTTGCGACGCCGAGGTGGTGTTGTAGGCCGCCGCCCCGGACACACTGTCGATTGCAGGATTGTTGGCGATCATGTTCGCCGGCGGTGGCGGCGGTGGCGTCGGCGTGGGCGACGCCACATAGGTATCTGCGAAAAGCGAGAGATAGGCCGGCGGCGAAGACGGCGGCGTGACCGCGAAACATGCAAGACAATCCGGCGCGTCGATGCCAGCGGCGTTGGCGAGCGTCCGCGGCTTGCCGTTCAATGCCGCGTTCAACGACCCCGGTCCCAAGCCGACGAAGCCGTTGACTTTCAGGTTTGCATCGATGACGCCAAAAAAATAATTCTCCCACTGCGACACGTAGTCGGTTCCCGTCACTGGCTGGGCGCCGGATTTTATATTGTAGTAGAGATCGGTTAGCGTCGGCGCCGCAGGGATCGTAGGAATCGATGGAAGGGCGACCGGCGAACCAGTGACAGATGCCAGTACTTTCGACACGTCACCATAGGTAAAAAAGGCGCCCAAACCAGGCGACGCCCCACCACCATTTGGATCTGTGGCAGCGTTTGTATTCCCCTGCACGATCTCGGTCATATAGGCGTGATACATGTTCACGTACTGAATATAGAACTGGTTGTACTGATCGATCACCTGGGTATCGCCGGTCAGGCTGGCGATGCTGGTCGGCTTCTGCAGATGGAATTGCAGTGAATTGAACAGCGCGAGGTTTTCGGGCGTATCGGCGAGGTTGAAAAATGCCGCGTCTACCTGCGGGGACGTGTTGACGCCACCCACGCCAAGCAGATCAGCAACGGTGCCGCTGTAGAACAGCACGCCGCCAGCGAACAGGCTCTCGTAGGCTCCGTAGGTCGCCGACGTTATTTCATTGTCGTAGGCGCCCGCCGCGCCGCTGACCGGCGGCGGCGGTGTGTAGGGCAAATAAAACCCGTCGGTAATGGTGGCGTTGATCACCACGTTGTTGAGCGCGCGCAGCGCCAGGGTGCCGGGCTCGCCCTGGCTGGTGCGATAGCTCAGCGTGGTATTTCCAGAACTATCGGTGACGCCCGCGCCGAGATTCCAGTTGCTGGCGACGGTGATGTTGCCGTTGTTGATGGTGGTGCTCGGATTGACCAGGTCGATCTCGGGCCGCAGATGAAGCATCGACGACGGCAGCGGCGCCACGGGCACGGACGGTCCTCCGATCCGCAGCGTGGCGCCGGCGAAATTCGCAGCCACCGCAGCCGTATCGAAGGGATCGTTGACGAAGCCCAGCAGCGTGTTCTGGTAGAAACCGACATGGGGCAGATATGCTCCTGCAGCCGGTGAACCATAGGTCGAGATCGGATAGAGACCGCCGCTGGCAAAGATAAGCTGGGTCGGCTTGCCGTTGGTCAAGGTGGCGTCGAAGAAACCCGCGGGATCGATGACGCCGTCGAAATGCTGCTGCAGCTGTGCCTGCTGGGCAGGCGTCAGCGCGTTATAGGCTGCGACCGTGGTGATGCTGCCGCAGCCGGCAGCGATCAGTGAGCAGCCGTCGGTGGTGCTCCAGACCGCATAGGCATTGAGCACCACGCCGCTGCCGCTGGGATTGCCGGATGCGTCGGCGTTGGTGACGACGGTGCCGTTGAAGCTGACGTTGACATTGCGGTTGGTCAGGATCGGGGCGCGGATGATCACCGAGCCGCCGGTGTTATCGATGCCGGCGCCACCGGGCCCACCGCTGACGTTGAGGGTGGCGCCGTCAGCCACGGTGATCGCGCCCGACGTCGATACGTTCTGGTAGCCATACTCGGCATTGAGCGTGCCGTCAGGCGTGCCTGTCGTCCCCAGCGTGATGGTGCCGCCCTTCTGCACCAGCTTCGACGTGCCGTTGCCATACCCCGGATCGCTGGGATCGAGGAGCCGATAGGACGCATCGAGCACGGCGCCGCTGTTGATGGTGACACCGGCCGCGCCATACAGCGCGATCTGGCCATTGGGTCCGCTGGCATCGACCAGACCATTCACGGTCACGCTGCCCTTGTCGGACACCAGCAGAACCTTGCCGGAGACGAGGTTGTCGACGGTGATGTTGTCGCTCACGAGCCGCATGCTGAAGCTGCCGGTGAAACCCACGACCCCTGTCAGGCTGGGATTGGAGAGACGATCGGCCTGGAGCGTGAAGTCACCACCGAGGTCCTTGAAGGCAGCCTGTCCGTTGATCGTGCCGCCAAGCGTCACCTGGTTCGCGGCCAGGATCGAGACCGATCCGGCAAAGCCGTTGCCGGCCGCCGCCACGCTCACGGTCGCGCCGGGATCGAGGATCACGTTGCCGGTGGTCGACGTCAGTTGCACGTTGCCGCCCGGGGTATCCTGGAGCAGATCGAGGATCGGAATGCGCGAACCGGACGCATTGATCAGGGCACCCGCGCCGAGCTCGACATCGCGAGCGGTCGCGGTGAGGCTGACATTGCCGGAGAGCGCCTGGATGATGGCGGAGTCCTTGATCGAACCACCGGCGATGGCCAACGCACCGCCGATATTGGTGGGAACGCTGGCCGGCGCGTTCCCCGCCGCCGTTGCAAGCGTAACCGTGCCTGATGTCACCAGCGATTGCGTCGCGCCGCCATTGACCACGATCACCGGCGCGGACAGCGTGATATCGGCCGATCGCGCGCCGCCGCCCGCGAAGTTGATGGTGGGGAGACTGGAATAACCGGTGCCGGCCTTGGTGAGATTGAGCCCAGTGACGGTCCAGCCGGACACGGACGCGGTGGCCGTGGTTTGCGTTCCGCCGCCGCCGCTGATGGTGACGGTGGGTGCGCTCACATAGCCATCGCCGGCATTGGCGACGGTAATGCCGGTGACATTGGCCAGGGCATTCGCCGATGCGCCGGTGCCCCCGCCGCCGGAGAAAGCGAGCGTGGGAATGCCGGTGAAACCGGCCCCCGCATTGGAGACGGACACACCGACCACGCCGAGGGACGCGGTAAGACTGGCCCCGTTGCCCGCAGCACTGCTGACACTGACCGAGGTGATGGCGCCGGTGAAGCCGGAGCCCGCGGTCGTGATCTTGACCGCGGTGATCGCGCCGCTGGCATTGACGACGGCGGTGCCCGTGAAGCCGGTACCGTCGGGCCCGGTGACCGTGACGAGATCGCCATTGCTGTAGCCCGAACCGCCGGCGGCCACCGCGATGCTGGCCACGCCCAGCGACGCGGTCGCCGTTGCGCCGGAACCGCTGCCGCCGGAGACGGTGACGGTCGGCACACTGGTGTAGCCCGAGCCGGTGGCCTGCACGGCCGCACCGCCGACATTGAACGTCAGTGCCGCGGTCGCGACCGGCCCGGAATCGAGGCTGCCGGCGCCGCTGAAGGCGATCGCCTGCCCGGCGTTGAGATTGATCTGGCTGAAGCCGCCAAGGCTCTTGGCGCCGACATCCTCAGTGATGGTGCCCGTGGCGTTCAACGTCAGCGTTCCGCCGGTGCCCGCGATGCCCGTGCCGGTGACGCCGCGGCTGTTAGCGAGATCGATGTTGGTGGCATTGACTGTGGTGCTGCCGCCCTGGCCGTAGGGGTTTGCGTTGTAGAGGCCTGCACTGTCGAATGTGAGCGTGCCGATGGGATGCGCCGCATCGCCGATCACCAGTCCGCCGGCATCGTAAAGATTGATGACCGAGGCGCTGCGCAGGCGGACCGAGACCGCATCGGCGAAATTCGCGAGTACACCCCGGCTCAGCACGATCCCGGAACTGCCGTCGCCGATGTTGATGACCGAGCCGGCGATGTCGTAGTTCCGTGCTCTGAGAATAGCGCCGGCCGCGAGCGCACCGCTGCCGCTGGTGTCGAGCGTCAGCGCGTTACCGCCATCGATGCTTGCGCCGGCGCCGATGGAGAACGTGCCCTGTGGCGTCGAACTGCCGGGCAACGGGCCGGGTCCGGAATATTGACCGGGCACGTAGAGACGTGTCACGTTCACCGTGGTGCCGTTGGAGACACGCAGCAGCGCGCCGTCGCCGCTGATCCCCGCGGAATATCCTTTCAACGTCCCGTCGCTGTTATACTGCGCAACAGGAACGGCCCCGAAGCTGATATCGCGACTGGTGCCGGGCACCGCGCCGACCGCCTGAATCACGCTGCCGTCGCCGACCACGATGCCGCGGCCATTGCCACCCAGCGAGACCAGCAGCAATTCCGGCCCGGTCAATTTGTGCGCATCGTCGGTCAGGATCTCGAGGTTGAGGGCCGTGGCGGTGATGTTCTGAACGCCATTGACGACGCTCGCCGTACCTCCGATCAGCACCGACGAGGCCCCGAGATTGCTGACCTGATCGGCATCGAGCACGAGATAATTCGCAGAACCGGTGCAGCCGGCAGCGCTGCCGGCGAGACAATCGCCGGCCGGCAGCGTCTTGTCGGAGGCGAGCACCAGGATGTTGGCGCCGCCGATCTGGACCTGGCCGCCACCGCCGAGGAGCCCTGGCGCGAGGGCGCTGACGCCCGGCGCGAACCGGTTGGTGCCGGCGAGGTCCAGGGAGTTGATGGCGGCAAGCACCAGCACGCCGCCGTCGATCGGCAGTGGCGGCGGCGCCTTGCCCGCGGCGAGCGCCTGGTTGCGGAAGAAGCTGGAGCCGGAGGTGATGTTGATGCGCGAGTAGGTCGACCACACCGATTGCGATTGCAACTGGAACAGCGCCGACTGCGAGGACTGGGCGCCAGTGAGCGCGTTGCCGAGAGTGCCCACGACATATTGCGACCCGTCGGGACTGCTGAAGCCCGCCGTTGTCGGGTTGACGTTCCCGGCCGCCTGCACAACGCGGTAGGCGCCGGGCAGTGTCGCGTACATGCCGGGCAGCAGTGTGTAGGTGCCGGCCGGAATGCCGCTGCCGGCGCCGATGGTCACCGACTGGCCGGGCGTGATCGCATTGGCGTAGGCCTGTGTGCTGCCGGTCGCAGCGCTGCTGCCGCTGGGCACAACGAGGCCGGAATAGGCGTAGGCGAAATTGGGATCGTAGGCCGCGACCTTGGCCTCGTAGCTCGGGACCAGGGCATAGACCTGGCGGCCATCGGCATAGGTCGGCGTGAGTGCGCCGGTCGAAAGCCCCTGCTGATAGGTCGCGAGCACGTTGCGGGTGCCCCCGGTGCCCGCAACATATTCAGTCGCATAGATGTCGCCGCCGCCGCTCAGGTCGAGCATCGCGCCCGCGCTGGTGGTGACGTTGGCGCCGACCAGACTGATCGACTTGGCCGGCGGCGCCGACAGCACCGGCGGCAAATTACCCACGCCCGGGCCGCCCTGGTACCACGTCGTGCCGTCGACCGTGAGGCCGTCAGGAATGACGAGCCCCGCCGCGGACACCGAGGTGAGACTGCCTTTGCCCAGGGTGACGTTCGCCGTGGCGACCAGGGTGTTCGAGCTAGCCAACAGCCTCGCGACGACCGCCGGCAGTTGGCTCGGGGTGCCGATGACGATGCTGCCGAGCGGCGCCCACAGCGTGCCGTCCTGTTCGATGGTGCTGGCGCTGAGCACGAGGCCGCCGCCGGCCGACAGCGGTGCCGTGGCGATGCCGTTCTGCAGGATGGTCAACGTGCCGCTAGTTGCCGTCGAAGCCAGCAGGAACTGGGTATTGCTGACCGGATAGATCTCCGCGGCACTCAGCGTGAGATTGCCTGGCGCAAGCAACGCCCCGGCGGAGGTCGCGACGTTCGAGGATGCACCGCCGGTGATGAAGCCATAATCGTACGGCAGCAGCCGGATGGCGCCGGCACTGGTGAACGTGGCGCTGCCGACATTGTCGAGCGCAATCGCACTCTGAAGATCGATCCATTGGGCAGAAATATTCAATATGCCGTTGCCGGCGGCCGGTGAAGTCATCCCGGTTGGCGGCGCGCCTGGAGCCACTTGCCCGACAATGCGGACATAGCCGGCATTCAGGTTCACGGTGGTGGCATCGACCACGGAGAAATGTCCATTCCTGGCGTAGAGGGTCAGGGCGCCGGGAATCGTGACATCAAGCGAACCGCCGAACCTGATGGCACCGTTGGCATTCAAAGTGATGGAATCGAAGCCGCTGTTGCTCAATGTATCGGCCCCGATGAAGGCGCCGGGCGTGGACGCAACACTGAGGGCAGACAGGCTCGCCCCGATGATACCGGCAGGGTCGATAGTGATTGTCGCAGGCGCCGGCGAGGTCTGGCTCGAAATGATGCCGCCGATGGTCAGGCTGCCGCCGGTCGCCAGCGGCGCGCCGCCGGCCGCTTCGACCGTGCCGGCAAAATAGATGTTGTTGCCGAACAGCTGCAGGCTGCCGCCGTTGCTCCAGGCCGCCTGCCCGGCAAACTGCGGCGCGAGACCGCCCTGCGGCAACTGGATCAGGTTGCTCGCCGCGGTCACAGCCGCGCCTTGCAGATCCAACCGGGCGCCGGGCTCCACCACAACCATGCCCGTGCCCGTGGGGATGCCGACAATCGTGCTCGCCAGCACGATGGTGCCGCCATTGAGCACGGTGCCGGTGGAATAGGCCGTGACCAGCGGATTGGGCACGAAGGCGCCGCCGACATCGAGCTCGGCGCTCGCGGCGATCCGCACGGTGTTGCCGGAGATGTTGATGGTGCCGCCCGGCGCGACGATGCTGCCGAGAACCGTCGCCTGCGCGAGCGGGACCACCGCGCCATTCGATGGCACGGCTGCGTTCAGGGTGATGGTCGCCTGCGGATCGGCAATGATGCTGCTGCCGGTGTCGATGAGAATGCCGGTCTGGGAATTCAGGGTCAGGCCGGCGGGGGGCCGCAGGCCGTCAGGCAGAAGCCCCATCGCGGCAAAGCTGGACAAAAGCGTGCCGGTCGGACTCTGCAGCACGCTGCCGGTCGGAACGACATTGGTCTGCTGCACCACCACCTGCGTGCCGGCAGTGACCGTGGTGCCGCCATAGATATCGCTCAGCACATATTGCGAGAAGCCGCCGCGGAAGAACGCGGGCGGCAGAACGAGCTGCCCGGCTTTGGCGTCCGACACCGCCGAACCGGCGAGCGGCACCTCGCTCTGGCCGGCAAGCGCGCCTGCCGTCGCACGCGACACATAGGACGTGACCTGCCCTGTCCCGCCATCGATCACGACGGACGGCACCTGCAGCGTCAGCGTGCCGCCGCCGTCGAAGCCGCCCGCATAGATGGTGCTCCCGAGCAGCACATTGGCCTGGTTGGGATGGTTGACAGTGCCGTCAGGGTTGGTGCCGTGCGGAAGGATGTTGAAATTGTTCGACTCGTTGTTGAGGGTCGGTGTGCTTGGGAAACCACCGGCATAGGTCGTCAACGCCACGCTGCCGCCCTTTCCGACGGGCAGGCCGTCGGCGCCGGTCTTGAGATTGCCGGTGGCCGTGACATAGCCGCCGCCGGACACATCGATGATGCTGCCTGACGCCAGCACGATGCTTTGGGTGACGTCCGTGAAGACGCCGTCGCCACTGCCCGGTCCGTCGCTGGCGGCAATGGTCGAGATGCTGACCGAGCCGCCGTTAACGAAGGCCGGTCCCTGCATCTGGTCCGGCAGCAGGCCGGTGTCGTTGACCCAGAGGCCGTGCACGTCCAGCACCGCATCCGGCCCGATCACCACCGCCGAAACCGGCGGCCGCCCCGGCTGGTTGGTGGGATAGGTGAAACCGGTGAGGCTGATCCTGCCCGCGGGCGCGCTGAGCACGCCATCGATGGTGGTCACCCCGGTGAGCGTGATGCTGCCGCCGGGACGCACCACCAGCGCCGCATCCGCCGGCATGCTGAGATGGCTCGCGCCCTTGATCGAGATGGCGTTGAGCGAGGCGTTCGACAGAACATCGGAGAACACCGGGAAGATGCCGTTGCTGAGCACCGGCGTCCAGCTCGATGCATTGGCGAAGCTGAAACCGCTCAGGCCATAGGGATCCGGCCCGGTGTCCGCCTGCGGCGCGAGCACCACGTTATAGGCGCTGGGACCACCACCAAACCCCGTGAAGGTGATGCCCAGCGAGGCGCCGGTGGGCATCGGATCGAGGCCCGCGCGCTGGCGATTGCCGGCGGTGACATCGGCCACGATCTCGCCTGCGAGAATGGGCGCGATGGCGGTGACATTGACGGCGCCGGCGTTGGCGCCGGAGATGTAGCCGGGCTCGTAGTGCCCGCCGCGGCCGCCGAGCGGGCTGAGATAGACCTGGGTCAGGCTGGGGTCGACGATGCCGCTGATCTTGTGCAGCACCGTGAAGCCGCTGGCGACGGCAAGATAGGAGATGGTGGGATCGGCGCTGCCGATATCGTAGATGCGCCCGTTGGCGCCAAGCACGCGCGTGGTGTTGATGATGCCGCCGGTGTACTGGACATAACCCGCCGAGACATTGACCACCGAGCCCGGCTGCTGGATGACATTCGCCGCTGACGTGGTGAACGTGCCGCCACCGATGAGGAGTTGGTCGATGCTTTGCGGCACCAGCCCGGCATAACCTGCAGCCGTGAGGATCGGCGAGCCGACCCACTTGAAGCCGTCGGCGCGGGTGCCGCTCAGGCGCAGATCGATGGTCACCGTCTGGCCGATCAGGTTTTTGGCCAGCGGATCGTCGGCGACCTCGGCGGCAGTGACCTTGAAGGTCACCTGGTTGATCGACATCGGCAGGGTGACGCCGGCGATGCCGGAAAGATCGATGGTGCTGCCCTGCTCGAGCAGCACCGTGTTGGCCGTGCCCGTTGCCGCACTGGCGCCGGCGGCGATGGTGAGCGCGGCACCCGGCGCCTTGATCAGTGCGCCGTCGCCGCCTGCGCCGCTGCCCTGCACATCGACACTGCCAGCCGCCTGGATGTTGATCTGCGGCTGCAGCACCGCCTGGAAATACGATGCGCTGCCGATGGAGGAACTGAGGGTCGACGTCGGCAGCGTGGTGCTGCCTTCATCCGGCAGGATCGCCGTGAGGCTCGACGACCCCAGCACGATATTGCCGTTGGCGGTCGTCGCACAACTTTGCAGGCAGGCCGTGTTCAGGAGGATCGAGCCGGTGCGCGTGGTGCTGGTGGTGGCGACAATGGCGCCGAGCTGATTGATGGCGCCGCCGGAGAGCGTCACCGCGCCATCGTTGGAGATCAGCAGGCCGGTGGCTTCGTTGGTGACGACGCCGCCGCCCGCCAGCACCTGGAGCGCGGTCTTGGTGCCGACAGCGCCCACGGGCGGCGTGATCAGGGTGATGGAGCTGTCCGAAGCGAGGATGATCTGGCGGTTCTGGGTGGTGATGCTGCCGGCATTGCTGACGCCGCCATCGGCGAGCAGCGCCACATAGCCGCCGTCGCCGGTGGAGGTGATCTTGCCGGTGGTGTCGATGACGGCGCCGGCCTGGACCCGGATCTTGCCGCCGCCGGCCTGATTGAAGATCGCCGCACCCGAACCGGAGAGGCCCGTGGGGATCTGGCTCGAGAACAGCCCGCTCTGCAGGAAGCCCTGGTAGTTGTTGGCGCTGAGCTGTGACGACAGATCCAGCGTCGAAGCGATCAGCGTGTTGACGTTGACCTGGCTGGTGCCGCCGAAAATGATGCCGCTCTGGTTGATCAAATAGACCGCGCCGTCGGCCTTGATCGCGCCCAGGATCTGGCTCGGCACGCCGGTGGAGGCGATCCTGTTGAGCGCGGCCCAGCTGGCGTTGCCCTGCTGGTTGAAATTGACCGTGGTGCCCTGGCCGACATTGAAGGTCTGCCAGTTCAGCACCGCCTGCGCCTGGGTCTGGTTGATGGTGACCGTGGTCTGGCCGCCGCTGCTGGTTTGCGTCGGCGTGCTGGCGCCGACCCAGGTGGACACGGGATTGGCGACGCCCGGCGCCTTCAGCCCGCTGTCCGGAACGAGACCGCCGGCATTGAGGCCGTTCGGGACCGAACTCGGCGTGCCGGCGGCGAGCGCGCGCGCCGCGCTCTGCGCGGCCTGCAGTGCCTGGATCGCCCGCGTCGCGCGCGCCATCGACTGCTGGGAATTCAGCGCCGCCTGTTGCGCCTGCTGCGCGGCATCCTGCGCCGCGCTGGTTGCAGCCGCCGTCGCCGCCGTGGAGGCCGACGTATATCCGAACGGACGGGCGCTTGCGCCGGAACTCAGCGTGATCGCGACCGCGCTGACCCCCGCAAGCAACAACGCGCGACGCGAACCCGAATTCGAACGGCGAACAAACAGCATGCGCGGCCTTCCAGACGACGAGGTGATGGGACACGAACACGACGAAACGCAACGACGGCCCGCCCGCAGGCCACCTTGCCGCGAAACCGACCCGTCGCTGGAACCAGCCGCGGTCCTCCGCCTGCCGCACGGTTCCGGCCTATGGCGTGCGCCCAGCCGACCGCGATCGACAACCCGAGGTGTGCCGGCCCCTGTCTTTAAGACAGTTTGAGACGAGCTAACGCGAAGCGATTTACGAAAAAAAATCCAAAATATTTGGCCCGCCGCAGCCGCCGCGCCGGCCGCTGCGCACGGTCCGAAAACCGGCGTCGATTCAATCCTTTGGAGGAGATGCCCGAACCGGCCGGATGCGCCGCTCGACAACCGGCGGCGCGTCCGACTTGGCAGCCTTGGCCGCAGTGGCACCTTTTGTCGCGGCGGCGAACAACGCGAAGTCGACCGAGCGCTCGCCCAGTGTCAGCACCAGCCGGCGCGGCTCGATCCGGTCGACCTTCCAGCCGCCGACATCGTCACCGGCGCGCACCCGCATCACCTTGTCGCCGGATTGCTTGATGGCAGCGCGGCCGTCGCCGTCTTCGCTGACGATGCCGAGCAGCACCACGCTCGGCGGCGGCGGAGGTGGCGGCGGCGGTTCCGGTCGGGCGACGACGGCGACGGGCTTGGGCGGCGGCCGCCGCGTCGGCGCGAACAGCGGCCGCGCCAGCGTCGCCGACAACTGATCAAGCGGCTGAAGCTCCACCGGATTATTGACCGCGGCCGCGCCGCCCGTTTCCGCCGCGCACGCCCATCGCGCGCTCATGACCGCGACGCAGAAGCCGAGGGCCGCGACGATCGACCAGTGTCGCGATGGACGAATGCTCATAGGTGCCTCGTGCATTGCCGATGCCGACAAGCTCGCATCAACCTGCATCACGCCATCGCGTGTTGCAAGGCATCATCGAGGCATCATCAAGCCATCATCGATGTCTGTGATTGATGAAGCGCCGCACGCGGATGTTCGCTGAAGGTGTTTGCGTCAAATCCGTGAACACGAATCACAGATCGGCATTCTCGCCATGCGCGGCATGCGGGCGGCGCTGCCACAACGGCGTCATCGAAGCCGAAGACACTTCGCGCGGTTCGGCGGACGACGTGCTGCCGAAAACGCAAGCCTTTACATCACCAAGCCTTCTACGACCAAGCCTTCGATCGACACGCGCGCCGATCGATACCGAAGCTTCAACCGAACCACAAAAGACGTTGCGTCATGCGTTCGAGTCGCATCCCTGCCGGCCTTGCGCCGACGCTGCTCGGCGCCGCGCGCGCTGTCGTGGTCCTGGCCGTGGTGCTGGTCGCGTGGTGCGGGCCGGCTGCGGCCGCGTGCGAGCTGCGTTCGCGCGGCGGCGCGATCAAGCGCGTGGTGCATCTGCAGTTCGACAACCTGCATCTGTTGCGCGACAATCCCGACGTTCCCTCCGATCTCGAACAGATGCCGCACCTCGCGGCGTTCCTGGCCGGCGCCGGCACGCTGATCGGCAACGCCCGCGGCGCGCCGGCCGCGCAGAGCGCGAGCGCGGCCCTCACCGTGCTCACCGGCCTCCACGGCGACCGCATGGGCGTGCCGCTCGGCGACAGCTACGGCAGTTTCCGCAGCGACGGCGGTGTCGGCTTCGCCTCCGCGTTCGGCTACTGGACCGCGACCGGCGGCGACGGCCGGCCGCTGCTGCTCGCAGACACCGGCCGCACCGTGCCCGCGCCGTGGGTGCCGTTCACCCGCGCCGGCTGCGACGTCGGCGCATTCGCGACCAATGGCCTTACCTTGCAGCGGCTCGGATCCGATGGTGCGGGCGTGCTCGACGCGCGCGCCGCAAGCGGCGATCCGGCGCAGGCGGGCGCGGACCTGCTCGGCATCGCCATTCATTGCGCGCACAGCAGTCCGCTGTGCAGCAGCGCCCAGGCGCGGCCCGACCGTCTGCCCGACGAGCCCGGCGGCTATGCCGGCTTCAGCGCGCTGTTCGGCAACCGCGCGGTGCAGCCGGCGATCTCGCCCTCTGCGGTGAAAGACATCAACGGCGATGCGATCGCGGGGTTTCCCGGCGCATCCGAGACGACGGCCGCCCAGGCGCTGGGCTATGCGGCGGCGATGCTCGAGGCCGGCGTGCCCGTGGTCTACGCATCGATCGGCGATGTCCGCGCGCATGGCGCCAGCGACCAGCGCGATGTCGGCCCCGGCGAGCGCGTCATGGTGGCAAGCCTCGCCGCCGACGACGCGGCGTTCAAGGCCTTCATCGACCGGCTCGCGGCTGGCGGCATCACCCCACGCAACACGCTGTTTGTCGTGATCTCCGCGGGCACCGACCGATTTGTCGGCGGATCGCCGCGCCCAACAGGCTGCGACGGCGTCAGCGTGCCCTGCACCTATCCGCAGATCGGCGCGTTCGACACCCTGATCAACCGCCTGCTCGTCAGCCAGCGCCGCAACGTCACCGCGTTCGAGATCAGCGCGGGCGGCGCGCCGCCGTTCTACATCGGCGGCAATCCGCTCCCGACCGATCCGCTGACACGCACGCTGCAGCAGGATGTCGGCCAACTCGATGCGCGCAATCCGCTCTCCGGCAAGACCGACCGGCTGGCCGCGACGTTGGCCGACCGCGCCGCGATGCAGCTGCTGCACATGATCACCGCGAGTCCGGCGCGCACACCAAGTTTCGTCCTGTTCGGCGATCCCGACTATCTGTTGCGGACCGCGCCGAGCGCGACCGATTGCACGCTGCCGCCCGCCTGTGTCGCGATCGATCCCGCGGTCGCGTGGGTGCCGGGCGACCTGCAGCAGGCGAGCGGCAACAGCTGGCTCGCCCTCGCCGGCCCCGGCGTCGCCCGCCTCGGGCAGACCACGGACATCGTGTCCAGTCTCGCCGACGTGCGGCCGACGATGCTGGCGCTGCTTGGCCTGGCCGACAGCTACCTGCATGACGGCGTGGTACTGACGGAAACACTCGATGCCGGCGCGTGGCCGCCCGCGCTCGCCGGCAGCCGCGATGCATTCGCCACGCTGGCGCGAGCCTATCGCGATCTCAACGACCCGCTCGGACAGCTCGGCCGCAACAGCCTTGCGCTCGCGACCCGCGCCATCCGAGGCAGCGACACCAGCTATCAGCGTTATCTCGACGCGATCGGCCCAGTGACGGCGAAACGCGACGCGCTCGCCGGCGAGATCAAGGCGCGGCTTGCGGGGGCTGTGTTCGCGCACCGTCCGATCGCGGCGAGCGACGCCGGCGCGCTGGCCGGCCAGGCCGACGCGCTGATCAGCGATGTCGAGGATCTTGCCGGCGGCAGCGTCAGCCCCGCCGACCGGCCCTGGAAGGCGGCGAGCGATGCGCATTGACAACAAGCCGGCCGGCGCGGCCGCGGGGAGAACAGTCGTGCATAGGTTCAAACGATTTCGTCGGCCGCGCCCGGCCCTCGCCGCAACCGCCGGCCTGTGGCTCGTGATCGGCGGCCTGCTCGGCGGCTGCATGATGGACAAGAGCATCGATCTGCCCGGCCGCGACCAGGTTATCGACCCGATCCGCGACGCGGATCTGCGCGCGCGCTGGACCGGCCCCGGCGGCGGCGAGATTTCGGGTGGTCGCGCATCGGCGGGACAGTCGGCGCAGCCGATGGTGTATCCGGGCGTCGAGACCGATCCCGCTGCCGCGCCTTCGCGCGAGGCCGGCACCAGCCCCTCCACGCGCATCGCTTCCGCCGCCTCGGACGACGACGTGCCCGCCGCAGGTTCCGGCATCGAACTAAACTTCGACAACGCCGATCTGCAGACGGTCGCGAAATCGGTGCTCGGCGACAGCCTCGGGCTGAACTATGTGATCGATCCGCGCGTGCAAGGGATCATCACGCTGGCGTCGGCGCAACGAATCCCGCGCAGGGACGTGCTGCCGCTGTTCGAGAGCGTGCTGCGCATGATGAACGCCGCGGTGCTGCGCGAGGACAACCTGATCAAGGTGGTGCCGCTGCCGGAAGCCGCCGGCGCCGGCCCCGCCACCTTCGGCGGCGGCCAGCCGGGCTACGGCGTCTCGATTGTGCCCCTGCGTTATGCCTCGGCCGCGTCCATTGCGAAAACCGCGGAGAACTTCCTGTCGCGGCCGGGCGCGGTGCGCGTCGACCAGGCCCGCAACGTGCTGCTGATCCAAGGCACCGCCAGCGAACGCCAGGCAGCGCTCGGTGTCATCACCACACTGGACGTGGAATGGCTGCGCAACCAGTCGGTCGGGCTCTATCCGCTGAAATCCACCGCGCCGGAGACCATGATCCGCGAGCTCGAAAAGGTGTTCGACACCGCCGAGGGCGGCAACGGCCAGGGCGTGATCAAGTTCCAGCCGGTGTCGCGCATGAACGCCGTGCTGGCGGTGAGCCGCAATGCCAAGGTGCTGGAGCGCGCGACGCAATGGGTGCGCCGGCTCGACCGCTCCGATCCCACCGGCACCACGGTGCGGGTCTACAGCCTGCGTTTCGGCAACTCCCGCAGCATCGCCCGCATCCTCAACGAGATGTTCGTCGGCCGCTCGTCGCAGAGCAGTGGACAAGACTCGCAGACGAGCCCGACCGCGCCCGGGCAGAACGCAGCGACCTCGCGGATCGATTCCCTCGGCAGCGGCAGCATGACCGGCAACAACAACAACCAGGGCACAACATCCCAGAGTGGCACCACCGGGACCGACAGCTCCTCGGGCGCGAACCGCACCCAGGCGGCCTTCGCCAACTTCGCCGACCGCAAGGACAACGACCAGGATCCCTCGGCGAGCGCGGCCGGCGGCACGGGCGGCGGATCCATGCCGCGTGGCGTGTTCCAGAATGTGCGGATCACCGCAGACACCTCGACCAACGCGATCATGATCTATTCCAACCAGGAAGATTACATGGTGATCGAGCGGGCGCTGGAATCGCTCGACCGCCCGAAGCTGCAGGTCGCCGTCGACGCCATGGTGGCCGAGGTCACACTGACCGACCAGTTGCAGTTCGGCGTGCAGGCCTACTTGACCAGTGCCAACGCCAGCGCCGGCCAGGACAAGGGATCGGTCGGCCTGTTCACCGCCGCGCAGTCGGCGGCGCAATCGGCCCTGCTCGCGCGGGTGCTGCCCGGCTTCAACCTGCTGCTGGGCGCCGAAGCCAATCCCAAGCTGGTGCTGAACGCGCTCTCGACGCTCACCACCGTCAAGGTACTGTCGGCGCCGTCGCTGGTGGTCGCCGACAATCAGCCGGCCATTCTCGAGGTCGGCGACCAGGTG
>JBGMOD010000026.1:0-115225 GCA_041424235.1 Hyphomicrobiales bacterium | reverse complement strand
GCAGTTCGATCCGGCGGTCAACGGAACCCAATACCAGGTGCCGATCTCGACGGGCAGCGCCGTCACCGGACTGAGCGTGGTCAGCAGCATCGCGCGCCAGAACACCGGCATCATCCTGAAGGTGCTGCCGCATGTGCATCCGAACGGATCGATCGAGCTCGAGATCGAGCAGGAAGTCTCCAACGTGGTCAATCCCAGCGGCTCCAGCGCCCAGAACCTGACGCCGACCATCTCGCAGCGGCGCATTCACTCGACCATCGGCACCAGCAGCGGCCAGACCGTGCTGCTCGGCGGCCTGATCAAGGAAGACGACGAGCGCTCGGTGTCCGGAATTCCCGGACTGAACCAGATCAAGTATCTCGGCGACCTGCTCAGCCAGAAGTCCGACAGCAAGACCCGCTCGGAAATCATCGTGTTCGTCACCACCAAGCTGGTGCGCAACAGCCACGACGCCCAAGTGGTGGCCGAGGAATTCAGGGAACGTCTCGACACCCTGCGCCGGTCTCCGACGATCGTCAGCGCGCCCGCTCAAGCGCCGCCGGCTTCGCCGCAGCCCCGGCTCAAGTAGAGCCCCGATGTGGATTCGAACACCCGCCTTGGGCCTTCTGGGAGCGGTCGTCGTCAGCGCGACGGCGACCGCTGCGGACCTGAGCAGCGTCACCCTGAAGGACGACTCGCTCGTCGTCGTGCTCAGCGGCGACATCGCGGACGGCGACGCGGACGCCACTGAGGCGCTGATCAAGTCCGCCAACGACCGCGGCCGCCTGGTCGAGGCGGTGCGGCTGGATTCGCTGGGCGGCAGCCTTGCCGAAGCGGTCAAGCTCACGGAGTTGATCCGGCGGGCGAAACTGCCGACCATCGTGGCCGCCGGGTCGCGGTGCGCATCGGCCTGCTTCATCGTGTTCGCGGCCGGCATCGACAAGTTCGCAAGCTATGACGCCGCGATCGGCGTCCACGGTGCATCCGACAGCTCCGGCCACGAGACCGCGCGCACCGAGGCGGCAACGCTCTCCATGGCCCGGCTTGCCGGCACATTCGGTGTGCCACCGCGCATCATCGCCCAGATGATCGCCACGCCGGCGCGGGATATCGCATGGCTCACACCCGACGACCTGCGCGCGATGGGCGCGATCATGACGGGACGGAAAGTGCGCTCCGCGCCGCCGGCACTGGGCGACGGCCAGCAACTCGCCGCCCTCAATCTCCTTCCGGGAGGAGCCGCTCCGCCGTCGCCGACCGCGGACGACGGCATCGCGCACGCACAGCTGAGCCTTGGCATCGCCTATGCGCTGGGCCGCGGCGTTCCCTACGATTTGGTCCAGGGGTACAAATGGCTGAACCTCGCAGCTTCGGCTTACACAACGGGCGCAGATCGCAGCCGCGCCATCAAGGCCCGTGATCTCGTGGCGACGAAAATGACCCCGCAGGAGATCGCCGAAGCGCAACGCCTCGCGCGCGATTGGGACCGACAACGGGACACGGATCGGCGAAACAGGTAAGCACGCGGCGATCGCTCACTGGCCCAGGCGCCACTTCTCATCCTCCGTCAGATACTGCTGACCGCGTGCGTCCGGGCCGCCCGCCCCCACGATCTGGAACGGGCTGTTGGGATTATAGCTCTGCTGACCATCATTGCGGCGGCGCTGATCGTTCGCCGGTGCATCGGGCGTGCTCCCATCACCACCGCCATAGCCCATCACCTCGACAATGATGACCGATGGTTGATTGCTGCTGGCCGGCGGCGGCAAAGCTGCCTGCTGGGAAGCCGCGCCGGTGGTGTTGTTCCCCGACGTCAGCGCGCCGACGGGCGGTCCCTGCATTGTCGGCACGCCGACCGCGGTTCCCTGCACCTGGATGTTGTTGGCGTTCAGAATTTGCAGTGCTGCAAGGGTGACGTTGCCCGACACGCGGATACCAGCATCGCCGGCATCGATGGTGCCATGCGGAGCGAACAGATCGACATTGCCGGGTTTCACCCCGGGAACGCCGATCAGCGTCGCAATACCCGCGCCGGTCTGCGGTGTAACCGCAGACTTGGTGACGTTACCGTAGGCGTCGATCGTAAACTGCGGCGGCGATGTGACCAGCGATGTCTTTTTTCCCTTGCCGGCATTGAGGTCACCGTTGGTGGAGAACATCAGAATGTCACCGCCCAATTCGGTGAACACGCGTGACTGCGCAACGATCACATCACCATCGGCATAGGTGTTGATGCTTCCGCCGCGCAAAGTCAGAAGGCCCGGCCGCGCCGTATCGACCTGGCCGGACAGATTCGGCGTCTGGTTTTCGATGCCCAGCTTCACGCCGCCACCCGGCGCCAGGATGTTGATATCGCCGCCCGCCTCGGTACGAATACGGGCGAGCTGATAGAGCGACAGATCCCCCTGATAGGCCGTGGTCGGCACCCCGATCGTGCTGCCGGGAAACAAGGTCTGGATCGCCTTGTAGGCACGGTCATAACCCTTTCCGCCGGCGCCTTGACCGTTCGCGGCAGCCTCGCCACCGGCCTTCAGCTCGGCGAAATAAACCTGTTCGACCAGCGGCAGTTGCTCGCTTGGGGACAGCAGGCGGAAGTCAGCCAGGGCTCGATCAGCCACCAGATTCGGATTGTTCTCACGCTGACGCATATAATTGACGAGATCGCTCGTATGACTCTGCAGTACGCTCGCCGCATTGGCGGGATCGAGATAGGTCGATATGAACGCTGCGATGTCCGGACCGACCGTGCCGATGCCGACCATCAGATTGATGGATGCGCCTGCGCTCGGCAGCAGCGGATTGTCGGCGTTGCCCACGGTCGCGATACCGAATCCTTGCGTGCCGTAAAGACCAGCCTGGGCGATCACATTACGTCCGGCCATGACGTCGATCGCGCCGGGCCCCTCGACGCGAATGTTAAAGGCATCGACGTCGGTGAAGCTGCAGGACAGGCAACTCTTGATGTCGCGGCCCGCCTGGACGAGCGATACGTCACCCTGGGCTGTGTTTTCGATATTGAGAAGCGGCTTGATGATATCGAGGCCGGCGCGAATCTGCGCTCGCTCCGAGGTGGCCAGGGTGAACGAGGACAGGTCTCCGCCAACCGCGTAAACATGCACAGTATACGGGTCGTTGAACTGAACCAAATTCGACACCAGGGACGTTGTCGCTCGCATATCAAGAGGATTCGAGAGGGTGCCGGCATAGTCGCTTCCGAGCGGCGTCGTCGAAAATGCCATTTCGCCGGTGAGATCGGCAGCCGTCATACTGACGCCGAAACTCGAAATGTTCTGTGCGGCAAGCAGATCGAGCCGTGCGGTGGAAGCCGGCAACGCCGCGACGTATCCAAATCCACTGCTCCCGAATCCGAGCAAGCCACCTGAAATCGATCCGCTGGCCGCGACAATCTGAATCGCCGGTGGCACGAAATCGCCACTCACTGTGATGTTTCCGCCCTCGGCCAATTGGCTTATGGCGCTGTTGGACGTGAAGCTTGTGAAAAAGCCATACGGGGCAGCGTTGGGATTGTAGCTGAAATTGGCCGGCACATATCCTTCGAGCCCCGGAGGCGGATATGCGCCGGACCTCAACGGATCCGGTTGCATGACCGTCCTGGTGGGATCGCCGATGAGCGCGTTGATGTTTCGATTGGAGACGACCGTGAATTGAGAATCACCGATGAGCAGATTCACACGCGCCGGATTTCCACCACTTGTCTGCGACGATCCGATATCGCCGGCGCGAACGTCGGCGGTTCCTTTTCCGACGTAGAGATTGGCGTTGTTGATCGCGCCACCGACGACCATTGAGAGATTACCGCCGCCATAGGTGAAGGTGCTGCCGGTGCTGGTCATCCCTCCCGTTGTCGGCAGACTGACATCGACATTGGTCAGATCGCCGCCGACGCTGACTTTGACGTTCCCACCGCCCAAGGCTCCCAGCCCCTGGAACGCCGCGACTGACGGAGACGAGTCGGAGAAATAGCTGACGTAAGATTGGTAATAAGTCCCAAAATTGATGAACCAGGTGGGACTCGCAGCCGTCGGTTCGGTCCACAGCCAATATGTATCGATCTCGGTTGCGGCGTAACCGCTGCTGGTTGTGCCTCCGATCAAGCTACCCTGAGCCTTGACCGTCAAGTTGCCTCCGCCGGCCTGATAGCTCGGATAGAGCGCTGTCGGGTAGGTCGCATCGAAGGGCGTCACGCCATCGGCCTGGTAGCCGAGATAGGTATCTTGCGTGAATGTCGTCGCGGACAGGATATAGCTGCGCGTCGGCGTAGCGAAGTCCGGAGTTTTGGGTTGCCCCGCGGTGTAGATGCCGAACGCGGTCTGAATATCGATGTTGCCCGCTGCGGCGAGTTCAAGATCGCCTGTGCCTGTCCGCACGACGCTGGCAATCTGGATACCATTCTGGTCGTTGAGATACGGCGCGGAGAAAATCAGCGACCCTGGCTCGGCGTTTGCGGCCGTCGCCGCGGGGAGTTTCAAGGCCGGCACCACCGCAGTCGGATCGGCCGCGGTCAGGTCGGCGCCGGCCACCAGTCGCAGTCCCCAGGATCGGCCGCTCGAAGGCGGCGCGATTGCGAAGATAACGCCGTCGGGTGATATCGCCGGACTTGCGAAGCCGTCGCTGAGGCTGCCGTTCATGACGAGATTGCCCGCCGCACGCAAGGTCAGCACCCCTGGCGCGCCATTGAAGCGAAGTCCGCCAAGGTCGATACCATCATTGTAGACGTAACTGCTGCCGGCGAAAGGAGTGCCGGTGCCGCTTGAGGGCTGGGTCAGCAAAGTCAGATCGCCATTGCTGCGCAACTCGATTCCGGGGAGCAGTTGAAACGCCGGATCGTTTCCAATGTTTCCGAGAGTGCTGATGACCGCGGCAGCGTTACCCATAAAGCTGGCAGCATCCGTGACTGCGGCCCCACCTGCGACCAGATTCGCATCCACATAGGGGCTGGCGGAGACATCATAGACCTGGACAGCCTCCGCAATCAGCTTGCCTGCCCCCAGGACGGTCACGCCGCCATTGGTGATCCGTATGCCGTCTGGACCCGACCGCGGTGCGCGCAACCACACCTCGCCTCCCATTGCTCCGTTGCCGGAAACATTGATCGTCGCTTGCCGCGCAAGGGTCAGTGTTCCATCGCTCTCGCCGTCGATACCGAGAAAGACGCTTCCCCCCGTACCGCCGTTGGCGGTCGCATGGGCATCGAGCACGGCAGAGCCGAGCAAAGCGAGATTGCCCCCCGCGCTGAGGCGGATGACACCGCCGTTTTTGCCACTGGCGTCGAGTGCCCCGAACACCGTCAGATTGCCGGTCGAAGCGGAGAACTCGATATCCTGAGCCGTGACGTTGCCGAGATTGATGTCACCGCTCGCGAGCGAGAGCGCCTGCTCGCCGGTGAATCCCGCGATGTTGCCGAGCAGCGTGCCGGCATCACCCGAGCCGAGATTGAGGATGGCTTTGCCGCCGGTGTAGCGCGCGTCGGCGCCACTGAGCAGGGTGCCGCCGAGATGAGCCGTTCCATTGGGGGCCACGATCATCAGGGTGCCTGCATTCCCGCCGACATCCGAATCCGCCGCAGAGAGATAGGGGAGCGTTACGGACGCAAGCGAGCCGCCGCGTACGTCGACCACGGCGCCGGCAGCCACGGTGACGTCACCATTCGCCGTTTGCAACGTCACGCTACCGGCTGGCGAGATCCGGACCACATCGAAGAAAGCCGTCACCGCACCGGCAACGCTCGTGTTCGATCCGGGCGCCAGTGTGATGCCATGCTGGGCCGTAAAGGTAATTGCACCGGACGGCAGACTGATATCGGTGCCCTGAAAGATCGTTTGTGCGGCGACCGACAGCGTGGCTCCGTTCGACGCCACTGTGGCGGCGGGCGCACCGGGCAGTCCTGCAAAAATGACAGCGCCCGAACTGGCATCGAGCTGCGTCATCGCGCCTGCCTGCGCCGTCACGATCGGTGACGCAATCACCAGATCCCCGGTCACGCTGAACGTGCCGGGCACGACCTGTCCGTGGGTGTAGCTTATGCCGCCAATCGTTTCCCCTCCATAGGATTGAACGTAGGCCGCCCCGCCGATCACCTGCTCGGTCGCCTGCAGCCTTACGGTGCTGAACCCACCGAATGCCAGGATACCGCCGCCTCCGAGCGTGAGCTGCGTCGCATCGATGACGAACGTCCCCTGCCCGCTTCCGGATGCCGTAGCCCCGGCACCGCCGAGCATCGTCACCTTGTCCGCGGTGAGCCTGACCACATCGGTCGCGGAGCCGAAGCCGTTGATCACAGGCGAACTCAACGTTAGTCCGGCCAATAATGGCCGTCCAGTCGACGTTGCGACGTCGCCGAGGCTGACCGAACCGTAAACGTTGATCGCCTGCGACGCGGACAGGATCAAATTCGCGGTTGGCGGCAGATTGTTCTGCTGGTCGCCTTGGGAGAGTTGCGACAGCAACGCGCCCGTCAGGTTGAAGCCCGAAGCGCCACCGGAGCCGAAGTTGATGACAGGCACGCTGACGGTCACGGTCGGCGCGGCGAATCGCGCCGACGCGTCCACGTTGATGTCGCTGGAAGCCCCCAGAACCAACGTCGATCCGGCAAAAATATCGGCGCCAGCACCGATGGTCAGGGTGCTGGTCGAACCCGTCCCTTGCGTGATCGGGACCGCGCCGGCGTTTGACGCAACAACAAGGGTGCCAGCCCCGTTGATCTTGATCGACCCCAGAGTCTGGCCGGTCTTTGGATCGGCAGGAAACTGACTGGGAATCGCCGGGAATGGAGTGGTATCGATACGCGCACCTGCACCGACAACAATAGCCGTGGTCGCAGCCAGCATGATTTCCGGCGCTGAAAGTCCGGCACCATTATCAACGATGAGATTCTGCGCTGTCGGGACAATGGTCAGAACGTTGCCATCCAGGCTGCGCGTCCCCCCGATCAACAGGCTCTGAGCGCCGATGGCGTTGAGCGCGCTCGCCTGGATTCCGGTAAACCCTGCGGGAGCCGTGCCACCTGGACCAAGGATGTCGAGGTTTGAGGCAACGACATCGACCTGGCCGCCTCGCCCGCCGGCCATCGTGGAAAAATCGCCAAATCCACCGCTGGTTGGAAAGGAAATACTGTTGGATACATCGATGACGAGCGCGCCGGCATCCTGCGGTAGGCGTGGCGCCGCAACGCCGTTCGCCGCCGCCTTTGCCGCGAAGAATTGACCGGCCGTCGTCTCCTCATATTGAGACTGAGTACGGACGACAGACCCCGGCGTTACGACGAAGACCGACGGAAGCGAATCGCGAATGTTTGTATTGGCAACTGTCCCGTAACCCACGACCCGATAGGAGCCGTCCGGCTGCTCCCAGTTGCCGGATCCGATCGCCGCGCTCTGACTCACTGCAACGGTGAGCTTATAGCCACCGGGAAGCAAGGCGTAGTGGCCGGGCAACAAGGTATAGTTACCACTCGGCAATCCCGGAATCCCAGTCAGATAAACCTGCTCGCCAACCTTGAGATCGACAGGCGGTGCCGACGCAGAGACAGGGTTGCTGCTGACGAGCGGATCGCGTGGGGCATAGGCAGAACCCAGATTTGGCAGGATCGCGAATGTCTCGATTCCATTGAGGGTGTCGACGGAGCCGCCGCTGCCGCTGACGAATTGCGCCCCATAAAAATCGCCCCCGCCGGCTTCATCGATGTGGGCACCGGCGGTTCCTCCCGTTGCAGCGGCTACGGTGAGCGATCGTCCGTAAAACGAGATCGCCTTTGATGGCGGTGCCGAAAGCGTATTCGGCGTGGGACCGTCGGTTCCGAAAGTCCAGTCCGTATTGCCGAGGGGAGAACCATAAGGGATGAGCAGGCCAGCGGCGGACACCGAGGTGATGCTGCCCGGCAGGAGATTGATGTTCAACGCGGTGTTGGGATTGGCTGGATCTCCAAAGGTGATCTGGCCCAGTGGCGCGCGCAGGACGCCCCCCTGATTGATGGTCGGGGCAATGAGCTGGACGTTGCCACCGGCCGACAGTGGCGCGGCCGGCGTCGCAGCGCCGTTGCTGCTGATCGTGATGACACTGTCGGCCCCCGTCGCGGCAACTTCGAACAGCCCGTTTGGCTCAGAGCTGTAGGCATTGGCGGTGGGCGGGCTTGTGGTCGGATAGATCTGCGCCGACGTAAAGTAGAGGTTGCCGAGTGTAGCCAGCATACTGGGCCTGTTGAAGGCGCCCCCGGGCGAGGCCGGCACCAGCCGGATATCACCCTGGCTGTTGAAGGCCATATTCGCAAAGCCCGGCAACGCCACCGTCACCGTCGTCTGACCAGGAACCACGTCATAGCTGTAGCTCAAACCACTGTTGAGATTGCCCTCGATGTCGATCAGATCGGCGCGGATACCGAGATTGGCTGTACCAGCAAGCGGCGCGGCCCCCCCGACATAACTCGGTGCCGAAAGGTTGAAATCGGCACCGATGTTGCGCTGGCCGCCGCCGATATCGACATAAGCCGAGGTCAACTGAACATTGGCTCCCGGCGTGGCGGCTATGGCGCGCGCATTGATGGTCAGGCTGCGATCGGTGTGCAGATTGATGTCACCATTGAACATCACCACATCGACGGCGCCGAGCGATACGGCGGCGAAGCCACCGCTCATGATCCGATCGGCGCTGACATGCAGTTGTCCTTGCAACGCGCCGGGGATTGCGTCACTCGGTTTCAGATCGATCGGGACAAAGGACTGCAAGCCTTGGGTGAGCACGAGTTCGCCGACCGGCTCCATGTAGGTGACACTGTTGTAAGGCGCCGCCCACATCGTCTGGTCGATGGTGAGGTTGCCGCCCGCCGAGGTTGGGCCACCTCCGTGCGCGACAAGCGTGCTGTCCAGCAACAGCCCCTGCGACGCCAGGATGTTGACGGAACCGGCGTTGGTCGCCACCGCAATAGCCGCCTGCGAAGGCACGATCCCATCATGGGATGAAACCAGGATGACTCCGGCCGCGCCGGACACGTCGATGACCGACCCCGCTTGACCGACCACCGTACCAAGCGGATCGAAACCCGAATTCTCGCCGGGAATTGGTGAAATCGGAGGTGGGGCGCCGACGTTGGACGATGGCGGCCGGAGATATGCCGCATAGGGAGAATAGTCGGGGTCGGAGCCGTTCCAGTTGATATTGACGCTGCCGCCGTTCCACAGGCGGTAACCGGGCTGCCCCGTCGCATCGACAAAGGTCTGGATCAGACCAGGCGCCAGCAGCCGTGCGTCCGCCCCGATCCAAAGCGTCTGCGCGGAATTGTAGGGTGCCGCAGGATAGTTTGCGCCGGACGTGTGCGGTCCATAAAGGTCGAGATTGATGGTGCCGCCCGGCGCATCGATCACGCCATCAATGGTCAATTGCCGGCTCGCATGCAGCTTCACGGTCGCGCCGGGGTCGGTGTTGATATGCGCGCCCGCACCAATGGTCAGACTTCCGGTGAGGGGGTCGACAGCACTCAACACCAAATTGACCGGCGGCGCATTTTCAAAGAGCGCGGGTGCCCCAAGCACCGTGACGGGCCGAAGACTGGCCCCTGTCGGTAAAGACTCCGCTCCAGTCAACGTTACCGTCTGCGTGTGCAGTTCGATGTCGGCGCCTGGCGCAACCGTCATTCCATTATAGCTGATCAGCGCATACTGATTAAAACCTCCTTGCGTGAAGAACACGGGATCGAGCCAGAGCGTCGTGCCGTTTGCCGGATCTGCACCACCAATTCGAATATCGGATGTGGCGATACTGAGGTGCCCTCCCCCGCTGAGGCCTTGGGAGCGCAATGTACCGTCCAGGGTGACATGTCCGGAATAGACGATAGGCGTCACCGAGTCGAAACCGGTGACTTGATAATTGCTGACGATGGCGATCCCACCGCCCGCGCCCACAGGCAGGCCGTTCGCATTCAGCTTGAGACGACCGTTGGCCTGCATCCAGCCACCGCTCGATGCATCAATCAGCGCCCCGCGCGCAATCAGCACGCTGCCCTTGGCATTGATCGTAACCTGGCCGCCATCCGTGAGCGCCGGTGCCGTGGACGTCGGATCGAGCAGATCATTGGTCCACAGCCCGGTAACATCGACCACGCTGCCCGGCTTGAATACCACATCGCGGATCGTCGCAGATGTGTTGAGCGACGTGTCAAACGACACCGATCCCGCATGCGCGACCAATTGCCCATCGATCGAAATACTCGCCGCCGTACTCAGGCTGATAGAGCCTCCGTCGGCGACATGCAGAACCGCTCCGTCAACGAGACGGATGCCGCCCGAGTTCAACTGGGTGACAGGATCGGTCAGGCCACTGCCGCTTGTAATCGTGATGCCGCCATAGGCGGTGGCGTTCAGATTTTTCGCCGAGAGATAAAGCGTCTGCTGTCGATCGGGCGGCAGCAGCGTTGCCGGATCGCGCATACCGTCGATCACGGTGCTGCCGGAAAAAATGTCGGCAAGCGCGGCCACCGTAGGCGCGATCACCACGTCTTGCGGCACCAGCAGGCCGCCGCCGCCGCCAATCGTCAGTGTCCCGTTCTGCGCCATACTGCCGGGACTGCGTTGATAGATACCATTGACGGCGGTTGCATTGACGACAGCGTCGATTTCTGCGGCATGAGCGGCAACAGTGAAATTACCTGCCGATTTGCCTTCGGTATATCCCGCCTGATATCGAACGCTTCTGCCACCAAGCGGGCTGATATACGTCTCGGTGACGTTCCAATGCGGATGGGCCACGGTGAACATGCCGGCGATGCCGACATAGGCCATGTTGGCGGGCGCGTCGTTGATGTCATAGATACGTCCGTCGGCACCAATGAGCCGCGTATCCGGCACATAACCGCCCTGGTGATCGAGCGATCCGCCAGCGATGTTGATCGACGCACCGGGTCGCAGAATCGCGTCGCCGGTGGAAAAGACGGAAACCGTGCCTCCGGTGGTCAGGCGCTGATCAAGCGTACGCTGGACAAGACCAAGCCAGCCCGAAACTTCGAGCAGGCCGCCGGCCGTATAGACCTGATCGGCCGCGACCTTGTCGAGATCATGGACGTTCACCCATACGTTGGTGCCGTAAAGAAAGCCGCTGCGATTGAGCGGTGAATCGCGCAGCTCATTGGCACGGGCATTGACTTGCACCACGTCGTCGGCCGCCGAAACCGCAACGTTCTGCAACCCGCTGACATCGATTGTGACGCCATCCGCAACATAGACTCGTCCCGCGTCAGGTGCATAGTTCGGAAAGAAACCGGGCGCACTCGGATGATCCTGCAGAAACACACTTACGGGATTGCTCGAGGCTTCCAGCGCAACGGCACCGGACGGCGCCACAATGCTCGCGCCTCCCAGTACATTGATGGTCTGCCCCTCGGCCCGGATAATGGATTGACCTTGCGGCTGCCCATCAAGTGCGGTTCGGCCGTTCTCGTCCGGTAAAACGGCGGTCAGGCTTCCGGACGACAACTCCACGGTACCGAGACGCGTGGGGAACACATAATAGTTCGTCACCGTAAAATTGCTGGACGACACGATTTGCACGTTGGTGCCATCGTGCGCGACCAGACTTATCGATCCCGCCTCATCCACCGAGGTTGTTGCCGAAAGGATTCCGGCCTGCTTGATATTCATTCCGACCAGCGAGATGTTGCCGGTCGGCGCGCTTACATACCCTTGGGCGGTGTTGGTCACCGTTCCGCCGTTCAGGAGGTTGAGCTCCACGCCGCGCACATTGGGGTCAGAGCTCTGGGTGAGATAGACGGCGCTGCCCGCCGCCAGCACAGCCTGACCATCCGGCGTGATGATGGTTCCGCTATTGGTTACGTTGCTTCCGAACAGATAGACATTGCCGCCCCCGATCGTGACCGACTTGGGCGGTGCGGTCTGGATGACGGCGCCGGCCTCCACCGTGACATCACCCGCCGGTGCTCCCGAGCTATTGGCAAAGGCCGGATCAAAAGGCTTCTGGTTCGCCACGTCGTACGGCTGCGGATAGATGATCCCCTTCTGGAACTGCTGATCGCTCAGCCCGAGCGTCGAGGCGATCAAGGAGCCGACATTAACCTGGCTTGTGCCGCCGAAGATGATGCCATTCTGGTTGATGATGTAGACTTGGCCGTCGGCCTTGATTTTGCCGAGAATCTGGCTCGGTCCGAGATTGCCGACGACGCGATTGAGTGCGACCCACCCGGAGTTGCCGTGCTGATCGAAGGTCAGCGTGGTCTGGGAGCCGACGTTGAAGGTGTTCCAGTTCAGAATCGCTTTTGGGGCGGTCTGGTTGATGTCGATGAGAGCCTGAGCGCCGACGACCGTTTGTGTCGGCAGATCAGCATTCTGCCACACCCCGGAACCTGCCGTCGTAGCGCCGGGCGCAACCTGCAATCCGCCAGGCGTCAAACCGTTCGGCACAGTGAGCTGCGGCAATGTCTGCGAGCTGCCGGCTCCCTGCGCTGCGTTGCGCGCGGCAGCCTGCACAGCCTGCAACGCCTGGATTGCCTGGGTCGCGCGCGCCAGCGCGTTCTGGCTTTGCTTGGCGACGGTCGCTGCCTGCTGTTGCGCGGCGCTTGCGGCATCGCTCGCAATCATCGGCGCCCCGAGGCTCGTGCCATAACTGCCGAATGGCCGCGCCATCGCACCATGACCACCCAGCAGCAGCGCGAGCACACTGGTTCCCGCCAGCAGCGCCGCGCGCGGCGTCGACACCTGCGCTCGCCGCATCGGCAGACCGCGATGGGCGCCGCGGCGCGAGCGACGGACACGGGTTTTGTCACGAACCGGCATGGATGATCCTCAGGGAGAGCAGCAGCTTGACGCAAGCGAGAGCAGCGCATGCCGTGGATCGACATGCACTCCTCCTCCATGAGTTGGTTTGACGAGGACCGGACCGCAGATCTTTTTTATGAAAGTTTCTTGTCAGCCAGACGCGGCTCAACTCAAGATCACGACGCCGCCAGGCAGGCTTGTCGTGCGCGCGCCGAAAGCGCTCTGAATCTTGGTGACGGCATCGTCGATCCGATCGAGATAGAAGCGGCCGTTGACCGGACGACGGCCGAGTTCGGAACTGGCCAGAATGATCCGGCCGTGACGATAGCGGTTGATTTCCGTCACCACCTCGGCGAGCGGCGTGTCATGGAAGATCAGGTAGCCCGCCTGCCAGGCCGTCACCGTCAGGGGATCGACGGCAACCGCGCTGCCAAGCCACTGATCGGAATAAGACAACTGGCGCTGTGGTCCGAGCGGAACCGAGGCATGGGGATAGTCGATCAAGACCTCGCCGTCGAGACATGTCACAACGACGGCGTCGCCGTCGCGGCGCATATTGAACTTGGCGTTGCGCGCCGACGTGCGACCAAGACCCGCCACGACTTCCAGCGGACGTGACCGCGCCGTCATTGTTCCCTCGCCGGTTATCAGTTCGATCCGATCCGCCCCCCCCGACGCCGCACGCACGGCAATGCTGGTTTGCGTGTTCATGGCCACCGAGACGTTGTCGGTCAGGACCACCTGCCGTTGCTCACCCTTCTCGGTCCGGTAATCCGCGTTCAATTCCGCCAGCGACGGCCACAGCTCGAGCGGTGGCCGCACCGCTACATAACCGGCGACCGCCACCGACGCTGCCAGCGCGCCGCCGAGGAACATACGGCGGCCGATTTGTGGAGCCGGCGCAGCAGCATAGGCGCGCAGCGCGGAGCCAGTTATCCCCTGAACATTACGGCCTGCGGGGCCAAGCTCGTCCCACAGGCGGCGGACTTCAACGAACGCAGCGGCGTGCGCGCGGCTACGGCCGCGCCATTGCTCGAACGCCGCGAGATCGTCGACGGTCGCATGCCCCGGAGCCAGACGCACGAGCCAATCCACGGCCTCGCGACGGCAGTCGTCGACGTCGGTGGTTTGTCCCCTCATCCGCAATTCCACACCGTCATTGGAAAAAATGACTTCAACATGCTGCTCTCATTCAATAGACGATTCCGGCGCCTTCGGACCGAAACGCCGTGTCACGGGCCGCCCAAGGCGCTTCGCGCAGTGCTCGATCGCCCGTTTCAGTTCCAGCTCCACCGAACGGCGCGACAAGCCCAGCACATCGGTGATCGTCTGGATCGACTGGCCCTCGACGCGCACGGCGAGGAAAATCGCGCGCCGCCGCGGCGGCAGCTCCCTGATCGCCTGTTCGAGCCGTTCGAGATCGAACACGGCGCCCGCGGCCTGCTCCGGCCGCGCGGTCTCATCGACGAAATTGATCGCCGTTTCGATTTCCAGCGGGCTGGCCTGGCGGGCCTCGACCCGCCTCAGGCTGGCGGCCATGTTCAGGGCGATGCGAAACAGGTAGGAATCCGGGCTGTGCACCGCGGCCGGCTCGGGCACGCGCGTGAGCTGGAGATAGGTTTCGTGCAGGGATTCCCTGGCGAGATCGTTCGATCCGAGACGACGCGCCAGCCGTCGGCGGAAATCCTCATATCTCAGGATCAGCAGTTCACTGAGCGTTGCGCGGCCGGTCTCGGTCATGGGTGTGCCGTCAGATCCGCCTGCACGCTTCAATTCAGGAGTGAACAATCGACCGTATGCCCGGACGATTGTGGAAGAATGACCATGGTGACCGGTTGCCGCAGATCACGTGGCGGCGGCCCGTCCAGGACCAGATGGCGCACCGCATCGGTAATCGCCTGATCGCGATCGCGATCCCCGGTCGAGCCGATGAGCTCGGGTTGCTGAATGTCACCCGACGGCCCGATCCGGAACGAGAGAACACCCCGGTACGATCCCGGACGCAGAACATCCGTCTTGCAGAACGTTTTCTCGAAAGCCGCCTGCATGGCACCACAATAACGATTGTCCCGCACCGGTGCAGCGACATCAGCCGGATCGGGTGTGGCCGGGACGATCGTCATCGCACCCGCGGCAATGGAACGGGCCGACAGTGCCGTACGTTCGAGCATGATCCGCATGGCTTCTTCAGCCGTGTAAGTGCCCTTGACGCCGGTCGAACGGCGGGATGATGCGAGAGCGCCGTCATAAATGACTTCAAAACCCGTCACCGAACTATACGCATCCAGCGCCGCCGCCAGCGGCTGCGCCGGAATGTCGTAGGCAAGCCGCTCCCCCGGCTTGACCGCCTTGCCGCGCACTTCGGCAGCCTGGGAGGGACGCACGCCTTCGGCGGCGAGCATTGCGCCGAACATGATCAACGCGATCGCAAATCCCAGCGCCCGCATCGCCCATCCGGCCAGGCGATCCCGCATCGAAACGCACCCATGATCTCCTGCCGGATTCGACTTCCATTCAATCGCCATCGGTATTGTGTGTATCGAACGCGGCGAACTCGGGGGGAAACACCGGCTCAACCGCTGTTCCGGATCGGGGAATGGCATCCCCTTCCCTTGAGGGAATGCACTTTTCAGGCGACCATTAGACAAAGGAAATATGACGGCCGTACGAAACGGCAGCAACCGATCCGCTTAGAGCACGATGAGATAAGGTTCGCTCAATGTAATCCGTCATCCTGAGGTGGCCATTCGCAGAATGGCCCTCGAAGGACGACGGCCCAATGCTTCAGTAGAATCGGCCCTGCATCCTTCGAGGCTCGCCCGGCGACGCAATTGCGTCGCAAGGCTCGCACCTCAGGATGACGGAGTTGATTCAACCTCAATTCATCTTGCTCCAGCCATCGATAGCGGCAGGTCTCGTTCGGGCGGCGGTTATTTCTTCAGATTGAGGGAAAACCGCAGATTGATCGGCTGCAGCATTTCCGGCGGCGGCGCCTCGCCGATATTCCCGCGAGTCAAAATCGTGTGCAGGTCCGCATCCGCCCGGGCATCGTTCAATGCCGGAAATGACACCCGCTCCACCGTGCCGTCCGGATTGAGCCACGCCTTCACGACCAGGGACTGCGGCAATCCATCGTCCTTGCCGGCATGCTCGGTCGCATAGGTGCGGAAACGAGTTGCCACCTCGTTGTCGGCCCCGATCCAGGTTTCGAACCGGTACTGCACCAGTTTTGCGAACTGCGCCCACGACGGCGGCGCCTTGCTGGGATCACGATAGTCAAGGCTCTGCGCCAGCACCGGAGCCGAAGACAGCGACGGACCGAAGCCCAAAGCGAGGATACCGAGTGCGATAAAGCGCCATGATGTTCGGACGCGCGACCTGACAATGAACATGGAGACAATAATCCTGAAAGCGTGACGACAGACTGTGCCCACCTAATTTTGCAGGCAGGTGACACGTGCCGAGATCGACGCGGCGCGGTTGGCGCGCGACGCACTGCCGGCGATTTGCGGCCTGTCATCCTCCTCGAAACGGATCCCGTTGCCGGCCAGAAACTTTTTGGCTTCGTCGGCTCCCACCGCCAGGACGCGGTTGACCATGGTGCGGCGGCTGATGACGCCTTCCACCAGGCCACGACTATCGAGCACCGGAGCACCGCTCGCGCCGAATGTGACATTGGAGTCGATCGCGAGATAGCCGGCTTCGCCACCGCCGAAACCCGACGTCACCGTGGCATTGGCGAAGGTGCCGCCGCGGCTCACCGTCTCCGGCAGCTTGTCGTAGGCCGCCACGAACACCAGGTCGTTCGCGGACGCCGTCACATTGCGCGGAAACACCGCTGCAATCCCCATCGTCTTCGGCACCTTGATCAGCGCGATGTCGAACCGGCTGGAGAGTGCGACGACGCGCGCGGAGGCGACCCTGCCCTCTTTCGCGACCACGATCCGCAAACAATCCTCCACCGCATGGCGGGCGGTCAGCATCGCTCCCGTTCCATCGACAAAGAACGCGGTGCCGGTCTTCTCGCGACGGACGGTGGCTCCCTCCGGCGGGCGCGACAGCGGCTGTGACACAATCGGGTCTGGCGCCCGGGCCGGCAGCCAGAACTGCGCCGCGGCTGGCGAGGCAAACGATGTGATGAGGCCGCCGAGCAGGAGCAAGCCGTAAATGAAACAGCCGGCCTGACGGCTGCGACGCCGAAGCAACTGATCAGCCATGCCGGCCCGCTTGCCGCAAATCCATGTCCTGCGCCACCTTACGCCTCACCGATGCCCTAGCGGTGCGGAATACACCGGCGCCGACGGGCGGTACGGGTAGACCGAAACGCCGAAATTGCGGCCATACTGCTGCTGCACAGCCGGCACATTGACGACGCCGACCTTGAGATCGGACGATTTGGCGTCGATCGGGGGGGTATTGGTCACAGGCGGATTCACACGGTCAACTTCTCGTTTCAACTTTTCATTGAGGCAGCCGAGCGAGCGATCGGCGGCCGCTCCGCTGCCACAGCGTTCGGGCACACCGGCCGCGGCCGGGTTGTTGTGCAACGCAGTCGGCCCCTGCGGTGCGGCGGGCCCCACCGTCAGAGGGCTCGCCGGGGGAGAGCCGACAACAATTTCCGGCAACGCGGTTCGCTCCTCCGCGCTTGCCGGCACCGCCGCCAACATGACAATCGCCGTCGCAAAAATGGTTGCTCTCATGGGAAATTCCTCGCGAGCCGACACATCTGGTTCCATGAAACATGGTCACCAGCAGCGGCAAGATCAATACGGCCTGGTGTGCTGAACGTAATCCGTCATCCTGAGGTGCGCAGCAACCCGGCTACGCCGGTTGCGTTCTTTCAATAGGCCACCTCAGGATGACGGAGTTGATTCAACGTAAACTCATCGTCCTCCCCGAACCTGGATCACGATGGCGCTGAGCCGGGTATTGAGAGCGGCCAGATTGACCTGCCCGACCTGCGTACCACCGAGGCCGCGGCACTTGCGACCGCATCCCGCCCCCACGCGGCCCGGCTCGCCGAATGTCGCGACCGGAACGCTGCCGGTGACCTGAAAGCCGCGCGCGGCAAGCTTGGATCGCACCGCAAGACAATAATTGACCGAGAGGTAAGAGAAGCGGGTTTCACCATGGCCGGCGCGGTATTTCATCACCGCGGTGCAGAGATCCCCGCCCGCAAGGCGCCACGCCTGCGCCAGATAAGTCACGCCATAACGAATGTTGGTTTCCGGCACGGCGAGGTCGGCATTCGTGCCTGAGAAGCCGAGCATCCGCGCCGTCGACGGCAGGAGCTGCATCAGCCCGATCTCGCCGACACCGCCGATCGCGCCGGGATTGTAGCCGCTTTCCACGGCCATCACCGCTTCCGCGATCTCCGCAGCAAGCCCCGTGCCCACGACCTGCTTCTCGATCAGCGCGCGATAACGGGCGCGTGCGTCAAGGCCCGGCGGCACGGGCGCGCTGTTCGCTGCAGGGCTTTCGACGCTTTTGGGTGGATCGTTCGATGTCTTCGGTGGCGTCGCGTCGTCGGCCTGCGGCGGTTCGATCGCCGCAAAACGCGTGTCGAACGAGGTGGATGGTGTCGAGGCTTCGGCGCAGGCCATCTGCGGTGCAAGGACGAGACCCGCAAGCACAGCCCATGCCGCCAGCCATCCGATCCCCACGCGTGGTCGGAACAAATGCAGGCGAATTGCGGACGTCGGCATGTTATTTCCTTTGCGCCGGCTGGTCGTCGGAGCGAAGGGTCAGCCGCAGATGCAACGGCTGCAGCATGTCGGACGGCGGTGCGCCGACATTGTCGCGCGTGAGCAACGTACGCAGGTTGATCGCCGCGGCCGGATCAAGCCCGTTGAATTCCACGCGATCGACCCTGCCGTCGGGCAGGATCCAGGTGCGCACCGTCACCGCAGCCGGCGTAGCGCTTCCGGCCTCGCCGCGCTTGCCGAGTTGATCGTGAAACCGCCGTGCGGCGTCATCATCGGCCGCAAGCCGCCGCTGAAATCGGCCCTGCAACTGCCTGGCGAACGCCTGCCAGGCCGCAGGAGCTTCTGCCGCGGACCGGTAGTCGCCCTGTTGCGCAGCGGCTGTCCCGGCCACGGCACCAACACCACCCAGCAACCCGGTGACGGTGCCGAGCCGGCGCACCAGCGCGCCCCAGTGTCCGCCACGGCCTGCTTTGGGTGTGAGGTTGTCGACAGTCATCGTCGCAAGCGCTCCAGCAGACCGACGTATGACACGTACGGTCTGCTTGATTCCCTGGAGTTACTGAATGGTGGCAGGTGTAACAGCGTCGACGGCGTGTTCGCGAACCGGCTCCTCGGCCGTCGCCGCCTGCTGCGCAACGCTGGCCGTCGCACCGTTGGTGGCGCCCAGCTTCCGCAGTTCCTCGCGCAGATAGGCAATCAGCTCCTGGACCAGCCGATCCCAGATTTCGATCTGCGCGCGCAGATAGTTCGGTGCGACACCACCTGCGACCGACACATCGAGGCAGAACACCAGGAAGGGCTGGCTGAGCTGCAACCTGCCGAACCGTCGCGTCACGTTCCAGCGATTGACGAGATCGAGCGGCAAATCACCCTGCACCTGCAGAGCGGCAACGAACGCGACGTCGGCAAACCCTTGGTCGTCGCCGACAAACTGGTTGCCCGGGCGGATATCGAAGCCAAGCCCCGCCGTCGCCGAGCGCAGATAAGGAATATTGGCGACCGGATCGGTCACCGTTTCAACGCGGTAGCCCGCGTTCTGAAAACCCTCGCGCAGCGTTTCGAGCGTGAGCTTGGTGATGGTGGCATCAGACATGAAGTACTCCGTGGAAAGGTTATTTGCGGGAGTTGTCGAGCAGGTTCGACAAAGCGAGTTCGTTGAGCACCGGCGGGTTCTGCTTTTGCAGCTCCGCGATATAGGCGCGCCGCAGCGCGGTCGCGCGCTCGGAGCGGATCTGCTGCACCAACTGGTCGCGCACTTCAGGCAGCGTCCGGGTGTAGGATGCCTTGGTGTCGATCAGCTTGAGGATGTGCCAGCCGTCATCGAGCCTGATGGGATCGGACACGGCATTCTTGGACAGCCCCATGACCTGGGTGCGAATCTCGGGCCTGATCTGGTTTTCGGCGACCCAGCCGAGATCACCGCCGTCCTTCGCATCGTTGCTGGCAGAGGTGGCGATGGCGGCGAAATCCGCGCCCGGCGCCTTCAGCTTGCGCAGCACCTCGTCAAGATCCTGCTTCCCTTTCTCCTCCGCAGCCTTGTCGCCATTCGGCGCCGCGATGAAGATCTGCGCCAGCTGGAATTGGCGCGGCATCAGAAGCGCGCTGCGATTGGCGTCATAGACCTTCTGCAGTTCGTCCTCGCTCGGGAAATTCGCCGGCGGGGTCGTGACCGACTGCAGATAAAGTTCGACCACCGCGCTTTCCCGCATCCGATCAAGCTGCGCCGCGACCGCGGGCTTCTGATCCCATTTCTTCGCCAGCGCTTCCTGCAGCACCAGCCTGTTGGCGAGCAGCAGGCGCACGGCCTGGCTGAGCAGCGCCGGATCCTTGGCAAGCGCCGCCTGCTCCCGCGGACCAAGCGCCGCCACATAGCTGCGCAGATCATCCGCCGATACGTTGACATTGCCGACGCGCGCGATCACGTCCTCACTGCCGGACGCCTTGCCGGTTCCCAAGCCTTGAGTGGTTCCTGGGGTTGTTCCCTGCGCGGCCTGCACCGGCGCCGCCTGCGGTTGAGCCGCAGCCGCCTGCGGCGCGGGCCTCGGCTTCGCCTGGACCGGGCGCGGTGCGGGAGGCGTCGCAGTTTGTGCCAGCGCAATCACCGGGGAACAGAACACCGTTGCGGCAACGGCCGCGACTGCGGCCGACTGCGCCACTTTGACGAGGATGGATGCGTTGGTCATGGCGTAGGTCATGGGTTCGCTCTCTGATCAAGAAACTTGTCGTAGGTGTCCTGCAGCTGGTTCTGCAGTTCAACCCGGCGCAGCTCGAGCACGGGCTCACGTGCGACGACGGTGTCGCCGATGGTGACTTCCTTGTAGCGCTGCACCAGATCCTTGCCGGCCTTGACCAGCAGGGTGTTCTTCGCGACGCAACTCTTGGTGCTGGCCTTGTAGGCCGTGGCCTCGCTCTCGAACTTGGCCCGCTCGGCATCCTTGCTGCGGGCCACGGTGGCGGCTTCCTCATAAGCCGCCTTCCACTTGTCCAGCGTCTGGTCGCGCTCGGTGAGACGCTGGTTGAACTCGTCCACCGCCTCGCGGTGCTCCTTCTCGATCTTCTTGATCTGCGCTTTCGCGGCCTCGATCTCGGCCTTGGCCGCTGCCTTGTCGCGATCGGCATCCGCCAGCTTGGCCTGCAGCGCCGTGCGCTGATCTTCCAGCGCACGGGTCTGCATGGTGGCGCTGCGCAAGGCCTCGCGCAGGCGATCGGTTTCAGACTGGGCGAACGCGCTGCCGGACAGCAGCGTCGCCGCCGCGATCACCACAAGATGGATGTGGATGCGCATGATCAGAACCTGGCGTTGAGGTCGACTTGCAGGACGTCGACGGCATAGGGGTTGCCGGCAATGTTGTTGGCACTCATCCAGCGCAAGGTCGCCCAGACGTTCTCGCTGAGACCGAGATTGCCACCGAGGAAATAGCCCTTGAGATTGGTGCCGCCGAGACCGAAATCGGAATCGACGAATGCATCGATCGTCGCATCAGATTCCAGATACTTGTAGCCGGCGTGTACGTTCCAATCCCACAGATGCTTGATTTCCTTGTTGCCGACGGTGACCCGGGCGAGCCAGCCCTGATTGCCCCCGTTGAAGGGGCCCGGCGTAACTCCGTTGTCCAGCGAAGGGCCGCGGTTGTTGATCGCAAGCGAGTTCATGAGACCGCGATCAAACGCCGTATTGATCACGTATTCGCCGTCGAGCACGATATGAAATGGATGAAACTGTCCTAGATCGAGCTGGCCGCTGGCAACGAGCGGTCGATACTGACTCACCAACCCGTAATACTGGAACTGATTGACCAACGGGTTGGTATTCTGGGCCGTTAGAATGATATTGCGCAACGGCATGTAACTATTACCCTTTTGCGCAAAAGATGGTCGGGTCAAGTCGGTATCGCAGACGTCCGCCGACGTAACCACAATGCAGGGGCTGGAGATTTGTCCCTGGACATTGTCGAAATCATAATAGGCAACGCCGAACCGAAACGCATATTCGGGACTGAATCGTGCGTTGAAGCCAACCTGTCCACCGAACAGCCATTTATCGTGGCTCGGAAACTTGCTTGGAGGCCCGTTCGCGACGTTTGTCGGATCGATATTGAGTCCAGCGTTAAAATCCGTGTTGTAGATCGGGAAGGCGCCGGCCACTGCGAACGGGGTAAATCCTTCGAATACCTCGCGCTTGGCCTGCACGGCAAAACCGTCGAAACCGAGTTCGCGGTACCAGACTAGGTCGGTCGGCGACCAGAACGGATTGTCAAAACGCCCGAGAGAGATGGAGAGATCATCGCCCCACGCCTGATACTTGATATAGCCACGGTCGAGCCATAACGCGTACTTCGAGAAATTGCCGCCGTTGTTGCCAAAGGTCTGATTGGTTGAGACCGGAGAGTTGTTTTCGCCAGTGGCGATACGCAGGCCGGCCGTGAAGCCGTTGTACAAATCTGCTTCCATACCGAGGCGGCCACGGAACCGGAATTGATTGCGGTCCTGAGTGGCATCGTATGTCGGTCCGTTATAGAGATTGTTCGAACTGGTATCATACGGCGAACCGGTATTGACCGCATTGAAGTTCGAGGCACCCGCTTGGTCATTCCCCTTCGGGAAATAGTTGCCCTGATAACGCACGCGCGCGTCGCCATAGAAATGGATGCGCTGCGCCCACTCCGGGTACGCGCCGGGTGACGCCCAGTTTTCTGACTGTGCCTTGGCCATCACCTCCTTCTTAATCTCGTCACGTAACTGTCTTTTGACAATTTCCGGGACGTAGGTGACGTGCCGGGTTCCCGGCGGCTGGGCCGCGGAGGCCGCCGCGCTCGCCGCCTTGGCGGCATCGTCGGCCTTGGCGGTGGCATCCTTCGCCGCCTGGCGCGAGACATAGGCCTCGTCCTCGGCCTGCTTGATCAGCGTCTGCGCCTGGTCTTCCTTCAACACGCCCTGCTGCACCAGCAGGTTGACCAGGTTGATGGTGGCATTGGGCGAAGTCGGCTTCGCGCTCGACACCGCCGGCCGCTTTTTGGCCGGCGCCGGTTCGGCGGCGGCCGGCCCCGCGGTCTGGCCCCCGGTTTGGCCCGCAGTCTGCGCGATAGCCGGCGTTGCGCAGGCGAGTGCGCACAACGATACCGCAAGCGGGATCGCGCGCCAGTCTGCGTCTGCTCTATTCTTAAACATCAGTCCCCCAGTTTCTCACTCGTACGTCAGGTGTTGGATTTTCAGGTCACGTCAGGTCGGCCGCCGCGCGGTCACGCGAGTGACCACCGGCATCGGCATGTCCTTGGGTGGCGGTTCGCGCAGCGTCAGGCCGCCGAGCACCTCGTTGCGAAGAACGGCATCGATCTCGGGATCGCCGGTCGACGGCGTCAGCTGGACCCGGCTCACCCGCCCCGTGCTGTCGGCCCAGATCCGCACCTGGATCTGCCCGGCCATGTTGCGCGTCTTGGGATTGGCGCGGATCGCCGCCTCGATTTGGGTCGTAACGATCGTGCTGTACCAGCCCCAGCGGCTGCCGCCTCCGCCAGCTCCGCCGTAGGGGTTGCCACCGGGCTTGCCGCCGAGATTGAACAGGTCGCCCGGACCGGTCGCCTTGGCGTCGAGCGAGAGCGGACCGGGAGGCTCGGCGTTCTTGGCGTCCTTGATCGGCTCGTCCTTCGGCTTCTCGAGCGGCTTGTCTTCCTTGAACTCCGGCTCCGCCATTTTCGGCTGCTCGATCATCTTCTGTTCCGGCATCGGCGGCGGCGGTGGCGGAGGTGGCGGCGGCGGCAGGATATTGACGATGGTCATCTCGCGGACTTGGCGCGGCGGCGGCATATCGTCATGGCCAAGGAAGAAATAGCCCACGCCACCGAAAAGGACGGCAATCAGCGCCAGCGCGATGCCATAACGCAGGAAGGAGCTGCGCTCCTTGCGGACCACCGGTTGAGGTTTGACGGCCTTCGGCGCGGACGGCGCCTGGACCTCGGTCGCCATCCCATTCGCCCTGGCTTCCGGGGGAATACCGCCCGACGCCGCCGCCCTGCGCGCGATCAGGGCGTCTTGGTCTTTCGCCAGCATGCTCATGGTGCGGCCTCCAGGGCTGTCGGCTCGGACAACCTTCCGGCGACGTATTCCAGGACAAACCGGACAAGCGTGTCGAAGTCGGTCGTTTCCAGGGTCACGGTCGTCTCGAGGTCAGCCTCGACGGCAAAATGATAGGTCGATCGATCGCCGCGAAACTCGACATGGGCGGTACGGTCGATCCACAGCCGCGACGCGGGGCCGCGCGAGATCAGCAGCAGCAGAGGATTCCGCTCCGGACTGCGATCGGCGATGCGACTGCGCAGAACGTCGGCAAGCTTGACCAACAGCGCTTCACTGTGAATCGGAAACGGCAGGATCGCAGCCTGCAGCATGCCGTCCATGTCCCGATCCAGGTTCTGCTCCGGATCCCGCTGGATCACCTTCACATCAGCCGTGGCGTCGCCTTCGGCCGGAATCAAACCCGTCGGCATGGAGCCGCGTTCGCCGACACCATGATCGAAGGACGAGACCACGTCGCGCAGGCGGGACCACAGCGTCCTGCGCGGTGGCTGAAGGTCGGGTGGCAATTGCGTGACCATGGCGAACACCGTCTGCTCGTTCACTTCACAAGCGGCTTGGTGGCGAGACCAACCTGGGTGAGACCGATGCGGCCCAGCAGGTCGAGCACGTCCATCACGTTCTGGTACTGCGCCTGCGCATCACCGCGCAGCACCACCGGAAACTCCGGCGTCAGCGCCTTCTGCTGCACCAGGCGCTGTTCGAGCTCGGGCAGCGTCACCGGGATGGTGTCGAGGAAGATCTTGCCGTCGTTGGCCACGGTGATTGCCTTGGTGGTCTGGGTGGCCAGGCTCGGGGCGGCGGACGCCTTGGGCAGATTGACCTTCTGCCCCTGCACCGTCGCCGTGGTCATGATGATGAAGATCACCAGCAGCACATAGGCGAGATCCAGCATCGGCGTGATGTTGATGTCGTCATATGGCTTGGCGTCGCTCTGGACCTGCATCGTCGTTACTCCGCGGCGATGCGATGTTCGATCGGATCGGGCCGGTCGGCGGAATAGAATTCCGCCATCTTGGTCACGAACTCGTCGACGAAGACCTGGATGTCGCTGGTCAGGTCCTTGATCCGGGAGATCAGGTAGTTGTAGCCGAACAGCGCCGGGATCGCGACGCCGAGACCGGCAACGGTGGCGACCAGCGCCGCGGCGATGCCCGGTGCGATGGCGTTGACGTTGACGTCGCCGCTCGCCGCAATGGCCGCGAAGGTGATCATGACGCCGACCACGGTGCCGAGCAGGCCGAGGAACGGTCCGCCGGAAATCGCGATCGTCAGCACCACCATCAGCCGGTTGAGCCGCTGCATCTCCTTGACCACGCCGCTGTCCAGCGCGGCACGAATGGCGGCAATCGACACTGCGGACAGGACCGGTGCGCGGGTGCCGTTTCCAGCGAAACGGTGACGGATCTCCGCGGCGCCGATGTGGTAGATGCGGTACAGCGACGACGAGCGCATCATCTTGGCGTCGGCCTCGGTGAGGCGTCCACCCAGCGTCGAGACTTCGTCGGCATCGCCGCGATCCAGCATGGTCAGGTCCGACGCGATCTCGCGAAATCCCTTCATGAACTGCGCGTTGGCCTTGGCCTGCTTGTTCAGATACGAGGCACGGTCGTACATCACGACCCAGCTGACCGCCGCCATGATCATCAGAATTCCGATGACGACCCAGCCGTCGAGCGTGACCGATTTCAGGATCACCGCGAAATAGCCCGACAGCCAGCTTGCGGTTTCCTCGTCGACACTGAACGAGATCAGCTTGGCCTGGTCGGGCCCCTGCCCGATCGCGGCAAGCTTGATGAAGCCCGTGGGCCGCGCGATCTTGCCGATCTGCAGTTCGTCGATGTCACCAGCAAAACCCGCCATCGCCGCAACCGGCGCCGGAGCAGCAGGCGCGGCGACCGGGGCGGCGGCCGCGCCACCGTCCGCAGCGGGCACACCGGGGGTCTCGGACTGTGCTGCTGCGGACGGTGCCGTCGCGGGCGTAACCGGGGGAACACTGGGGGCCGACGTGTCGCCCCCGATCAAGGCGACGGTATTGAGCGCGGGCAGAGCCGCGGCGAGCGACGCATAGGATGCGCCGTCGAGATAGAGCGTGACCTGGCCATTGCCGGCGACCACGGCCAGATGATGCCAGCCATTCGGCGCGACCGGCGCGCCGGCACCGCTGCGTTGCGCGGTTCCAGCGTTGGTGACTTCAACGAACGGCGCGCCGTTGTCGAGGCCGATGACCAGGGCGCTGGCACCGTCACGACGGCTGTAGAGCGCCGCGTTGGGCTGCAGCGCCGCCGGCTTGATCCAGGCCGACCAGGTGAATGCAGAGTTGTCGGCCAGCGCAAGCGATGACGAGGCCGGCAAGGTCAAAGCGGTGCTGCCGTCGAGGCGAAGGCCGGTGCCAATCAGGGCTCCTTCGGCGGGCTGACCGACGCTCTGAGCGTTGTTGGCCCACACCGAGGAGTCGAGCGACGGCGTGCCGCGCTCGTTGAAATGATAGACCAGCAGCGTATCGGGATCATAGGTTCCCTTCGGATCGCTGGTCGCGACCGCTTTCTTGTTGCCGTAATACAGCCAGATGTCGCTTTTGGCTCCGGACGGCAGGGTCGGCACCGCGACCCACACCAGGGCCTCGCCGAGCAGCGAGTCAAACTTTTCGATATGATGCTTCAGCGGCGTCTTGTCGTCGCTGGCCACAAACCGCAGGTCGCTGCCATCATCCTTCGCGGACGCGAACCGGAAGTTGCCGACATGCAGCCGCACCAGCACCGGCGAGGTGCCGATCGGATCGGTGATGTTGGCGCCGGACGCGCTGGTATCGATCGTGATCTTCTTGCGCAGCTGCCATTCGTCGTTCCACCAGGCTTTCGCCGGCGACGGCAGCAATGTCAGCACGGCAACCAGGCCGAGCAGCAGCCCCGACAAAATCGTCGTGCTCGCCCGCTGGAACGTCGATTGGCGCACGCGCCGCATGTGATCCCACCCCATTGTCATCAGAATTCACCCCAGATCCGGAAATTCACGCGCGGGTCTCGCGCCTGTGTGTAGGTTTGGCTGACCATCGGCACCGAATAGGCAATCATGCCGCTGACGTAGTCGAACACCTTGAAGCGCGTGCCGACGCCGTAGCTCCAGACATCGAACTGCGATACCTGATCCTGCAGCGGCTTCAGCACGGTTGCATGGCCGCCATCGGCGAACATGAAGAAGCGCCATTCGTTGAAGGTGGTGAAGCGCGGCGAGCCCTCGCCGGTCTCGCTCTTGAGCTGCTTCTGCAAGAGGTCGCCGATATTGGGACTGCGCAGCTCGAGATTGCCGGCGACGCCGTCGTCGCCAAGCACTTCGGATTCGAGATAACCGCGCACGGTATCGAGGCCGCCGAGGCTGAACTGCTCGCTCGACACCAGCGGCCCGTCGGCCAGCTGCCCCTGCACCTTGCCATAGAACTGGAAGCCTTCCGGCAACTCGTGGGTGTGGGACACATCCAGGTTGAGGTGCGTGAAGCTCGGCGACGCCAGATAACGCTTGGCGTCGAACTCATCCAACGGGCTGCTCGGCGTGCGCAGATTGTAGGTGATGCCGGCGTTGAACTGGGTGGTGAACTTCTCGTTCTGGAAGGTCGCGCCATAGCTCGCGACCAGCGGGAAATACGTGACCGGCGAGGAAAACCCGTCGGAGCCGAGCTTCACCGTCTGGTCGAAGTGCTTGTAATCGATACCGACCGAGATGGTGTGGAACAGGTTCTCCCGGGTCGGCAGCGTGATCACCGCCCGCTGGCCGACGATCTGTCCCGGACCGATCACGTTCGAGCCACCGACGGTCGCGACATTGCTGTTCGACTTCACGGCGTAGAACAGCAGGCTCAACCAGTCCACATCCGGAACCCGGGCGAGATAGGACCCGGAGAACACCTGGGCATCGCTCGGACGCTCCGGGGCCACCTGATAGGTGAAGCTCAGCGAATGACCGAGCTGCCAGAGATTGTCATAGTGCACGGTGGCGCTGAGACGCGTCGGCGTCGTGCTGGGCGACTGCCGGTTGTTGACTTCCAGGCTGGCGTGCAGCGGCGACTTGTCCTCGACATTGAGATCGACGTCAACGGTGCCCGGCGTGACGCCCGCGCGCAGCGCCGGCGTGATGCGGCGGTCGGGCCACTGATTGAGCGACACGATATCCTTGGTGACATCGCCGAAATTCGGAACGGTGCCCTCTTTCAGGGACGGCGCGCCGCTCTTGATCCGGCCGAGATCGAAATAGCGCGAGTTCTTGACCCGCAGCCGGCCGACCTTCAGCTCGGTCACCTTGAGGGTAACGACACCGCCCTGCACGTTCTGCTGTGGAACGGCGACACTGACGGTCTGAAAGCCCTTGTCGTGATAAGCCTTTTCCAGCGCAGCCCGCGCCTTCTCGACGTCGTCGGCGCTCTTGTTGGGACCGAGGTACGGATAGACCGCTTCCTCGATCTCGATCTGCGGCAGGGTATCGGCGCCCTGAACCGCGAAATCGTCGATGTCGAAACGCTGCGCGGGAGCCGCGGGCTTTTGCGCCGCTGCATTGGCCGGCGGCGCCCCATTCGCCGCTGGCGCTCCGTTGGCCGCCGCCGCTGGAGCCGGAGCCGCCTGCTTCGCCGCACGTGCCGGAAAAGCTCCGGCAAGAATCCCAACCGCCGTTACGGCCGCAGCGCCCAGCCGCAGCCCTGTCCGGCATCGCACCCGATGCCCGCTATTCTTATTACCACTTCGACTTCGCACAGACGTCCGCTCATGTTTTTGCAGGCGCATGCGATCGTGGCGGGAGCACCGCAACGACGAGGCCTCATCCTTAGGACGACTGGGCGGTGGCGAACCCGCAAAACTATTTCGGCAAATCGGGAAAATTTTTTGAGTTTATTCAGGAATCATTTTCAGCCGATTTCATCAGGCTGTCATCATGCTCAGCTCAGGAGCACGACACCACCCGGGAGCGACGTAATCCGGGCCCCAAACAGCTGCTCGACCTGTGCGGTGAAATTTTCGAGCTTGTCGAGCTGAAACGTGCCATTGACCAGGCGGCGCTTGAGCTCCGCATTGGTAATGATGATCTTCCCCGACCGATAGCGGTTAACCTCGTCGACCACACTTGCCAGCGGCCGGTCGCGAAAAATCAGCAACCCCGTCTGCCACGCCGCAACCTGCGTTGCATCGACCGGCACCGATGCCTGCAGTCCGGAGCGCGAATACGTCACCTGTTCCGACTTGTGGAGCCGCACCGTGTTGTGCCCCTGCTCGACGGTAACGATCCCATCCAGACAGGTCACCGAGACCGTCCCGTCCAGGCAACGTGCGTTGAAGCTCGCCTGCAGCACGGTGATGCGGCCGTCGCCAGCCAGCATCACCAGCGGCTTGGGCGACGACAATTTGGTCGCCGAGGCTTCGCCTGAAATCAACTCGATCCGGGTTTCGCCCGGCACGGATTGCAGCGTGATGCTGGTTTGCGTGTTCAACTCCAGCGAAACGTCCGACGCCACTCCGACTTTGCGCTGCTCGCCCTTGCCGGTGCGATAGTCCGCAGACAACTCCTCCAGCGAAGGCCACAGCCCGAGTGGAGGACGGACGATGACAAAGCCCACCGATGCCGCAATCGCCCCACCCAAAACAGCGCGGCGCGCGAGATGACGCGGCCGTTGCGGTGGCGCGAACACATTACCTGCGGTTGCGCCCTCATCAGCCCGCTCGTCTGCCAGCTCCTGGGCCGCAGCCTTGGCGCTGCGGAAAAGCCGGGCCGCCGCCCTGAAAGCCTCCTCGTGCGCCGGGCTCAGCTGACGCCAGCGCTGCAACGCGTCGACATCCGCCCGTGTCGGCGCGCCCGTTTTCAGCCGAACAACCCAGTCAAGGGCCTCGTCCAACAGCGGGTCGGTTTCGGATGTGCGGGTCGGCACGGTCACGATCGATCGCTCATTGCCACACTCGCCAAATCAAAACCTCCAGTTCGGATCCGGGGGCGCCCCGATGACATATAAATGATTCCGCTCGAGACCGGATGCTTCAACGTGGCGCGCACACGCCCGGCGACCATGACGGCCGCAACGAGCCTCGACCGGTCCCCGCCCTCCCTCCGACACGTCGCCTGGATCACGCCCATAGGTACTCTTGCAAGAGGGTCCTATTGCACAGACGACTGGAAAGGGCCTATCCCGAAGAAAAAACTCGAAAGTCCTGTAAAATACTTTGCCGCACCCGGCCACGACCGGACGCCGCTCTTACAACAAACACGACTAGGACGGAAGCCGGCGGATCAAGCCGGACATCATCTGCAATCAATATTCGCAAGCAATCCGTTCACGAACGCGGACGCGGGCCCCCGAGGCGCCGGATCAATGTTCGATCGAGACAATCCGCGCAACGGCTCAGGGCCAGCTTCAGATCGTTCTCGATGGTTCGCACGCTGACGCCGAGCTCTGCGGCGACATCCTGCGGCGACCTTCCTTCGATCGAAACGCTGCGAAGCACTTCGCGGGGCCGGGCCGGCAATTCGGCCAATGCGCGTTTGAAGGCTTCGATCTCCGAGCGCGCCTCGACGACCCTTGCCGGATCGGGCCGCTCGTCGCAAATATCGAGCAGCGCCTCGATCTCCGAGGCACTGACGCGATAGTTCTGCGCTTTCTGACGATCCTTCGCGATGTTGATCGCGGTGCGAAAAATATAGTCGGCGGGGCTGCGAACCGGCTCGGCTTCCGTCACGCGATCCAGCCGCAGAAACGCTTCGTGCAGCGCTTCGTGAGCGAAGTCCGATGAGCCCAGACGGCGTGTCAGCTTCCTGACGAGACCCCCATAGTTCTCGACAAGCTGGCCGCGTAACCGCACTCGGTTGGTATCAGCCACGTTTCGCGGGCCCCCACACGCCGGCCCCGCAGCTTGCGCTGCTTTTCGGGCCGTCCATTTCGTATCGACGGCGGACTACATATTTATGACGGTAGGTGGATGGTGCTGGAATCAAAGACGAACGCGGATTTTGGGTGACACCTCGTGTCCCAAATCCGAAGGTCGTGAACGCGTCCGCCGCGAAATCGCACGAACTTCGCGTTCAGCACACGAGCCCCGGGTCCATCGCCTCAGGACGGCTCGAACATCAGCGTCACCTGGATGTTCAGGCGCTCCGGCAACTCGGAGGGAATTGAGGGCAGCGGCTGGGCGCGGCGGATCGCGTCCACCGCCTCCTTGTCGAGCACGGCCTGTCCGGAACTGGTTTTGACCCAGACCCCGAGAACCGTGCCGTCCCGCCGCATGGAAAACAGCGTTTCGACCGATCCGTGCAGCCGGCCTAATCGCGCCGCGTTCGGATAGTGCTGATAGCGCGCCACATGGCGCAGCAGCGCCTGCTGGAATCTGACGGTCGCGCTGCTCGGAGGCGCATCCGCCGGCGATGGCGTCGGGCGGGCGCTGGGAACGGACGTCTCGGCCGGTGTCGATGCCCGCGCCGGCGGCATCGCGGCCGCATCGACGGACATCGGATCGGGTTCATCGAGCGGGACGTCCGTCCGGCTCGCCACGCTCGCAGTAGCCGGCTCGGACGCCGGCGCCACCGGGATCGGCGCGGGCGTCGGACGCGGAAGAAGGTGAACCTGTACAACCGAAGCCTGATCGCGCCCCATTGCCGGACCAGCCGGCAATTGCAGCCGGACCCAATAGATTCCACCGACGAACAGCACAGTGGTGATCAGCGGCACCAAAAGCAGCCGAAGCACCTCGCCCGCGGACCATGCACGTGGGTCATCGAGATGAAGAGCAGCGGCGGCGGGAACGATCCGGAGCGCATCACCTCGTCCGCTGGGCTGAGTGAGGGTCATTGCAGCGGCTTCACCACGATCACGACTCGGACGGGTTGCGGCAGGTTCACCGGCACCGGCCGGCTGATCGTGAGACCGCGGATCGCGGTGGCCACGGCTGCATCGCGGTCCTCATCCCCGGTCGAGCGAAACAGCTCCGTTCGCTGAACCGTGCGCGACGGATCGATCCAGAGGTCGACGGTTGCCCGATAGCTTCCGGCACGGGTCTTGGCATTCTTTTGCAGCGCCTTTTGAACGTCGATCTGGACGCTCTCGCTGTAGTCGCGGAAACGCGCCATTTCATCGCCATCACTGGGAGCACGCACCCGCAGCGTTCCCAAGGACAAATCCGCTGTCATCAGCGGGCTGGCAGGAGGCGTGTCGGCCACCGCAGACGGAAGCGCAAGCGTAATGGCATCCGGCCGAATGTATTGAACCCTCAGGTCCGTGCCTGTCAGCAGCAGGTTGAGCGCATCCTCGGCAACATAGTCTCCGTCAACCGCCGACGACTTCCGGCCAATCGCGGAATTGCTCTCATAAAGAACCTGGACACCGGCCTTCTCGCCATAAGCCTGCAACGCGTTGGCCAACGGCTGCGCCGGAATATGGAACGTGATCGGCGTGCCCGGATTGGCGGTCTGGCGATCCTCGGCTGCGGCGACACATATTCCGGCCAGCGCCAGGACCGCGCACAGCATGAGAAGGCGCCGTCGTCTCAAATTGCGAAAGCCCGATGCGGCGGTTCCAAGGCCGGCCGACAGGCCTGCACCGACATTATAATATAAGTGATATAGCCTGATTGCCGTCATTGCCCTGCTTCGGCCGGCGGTGTCCGCAACATCCACGACCCTCGCTCCGCCTATCGATCACACAAGCCTGATCACAAAAGCCTCTGATCACAAAAGCCTTGGGATCACCTGTCGCGCGGATCGCGGGACGGGATGGGCGCCAGGGTGGATATTTACTTATATCGGAACTGTGACAGCCATCTAACCGAGCGCAGGTTATCCCCCGCTGAGAGGGGCCGCAGTCTCCGACGGCAATGCCTGCCCAGACGGCGCCCTGCTCCAACTAATTGAAAATGCTTGAACTCCTGCTCGAACCAATCACGACAGACGACTGTCGTGCGGCACCCGCCGAGCGCCCAGCCTCTGAAGGCGGCAAGGGATCGGAGCGGGAAGGCCGCTTCGCTCCACCAGAATTTCCACCGCGCCGCGAACAGCTGTCATCGCCCGCTGTCCGCAGCCGTGCCATCGGCCACACCTCTGCACCATTCGCTGCGCGATTGCCTGGCGTGATGTTCACTGCTTGAGATAGTTTCCTCCATCGATCGTGAGCATCTGATCGGAGCCCTGCTGCGATTCAAAGATGCTGACGCTTTCCCTCGCGCCATCGTCCCCCGTCAGCGCAAGATGATAGCCGTCGATCTCGTAGCGCCCGGCCTGGGCCGGAAGATCGTGCGATGATGTCACACCGGTTTTTGCTCCCCCGGATTCGCTCGTGACAGACGCACCGCCCCAGCCCGTCCGGGAAAAACGGCCATCCGCCGCAAGTGTCAGCCGCCGCTCGACGGCCACCGCGCCAGACGTGCCGACAGAGTTTCCTCCCGCCGCGTAGCTGTAACGCCAGGTTCCAGAGAGCCGCGTCCCCTTCGCCAAGGGTGGCAAGCGGCGGTAGGACATGGCGCCGATCTTCAGATCGTTTCCGTCGCGGACGAGCGGCTCTTCATGTCTCGCGAACATCCCGTAAACATTGGAGGGCTCCAGAATCTCGATGCGGTCCGGCTTGCGCAACACCCCACCGCCGAGAAGCCGGTAGATCGCACAGTTGAAGAGCTTGTCACGGCAAAAACCCGCAACATTCTGACCGGGCGGCGGAATGTCGTGACTGATCAGGCCAGACGGATCAAACATCGCGATCTTGTTCTGCGCATACATGGTCATCGAACCGAAGCCATTCGGCCGCACACCACTGACAAAGTAGGTATAGATCCCTTCGAGGCCGGCATCATCCTTGCCGCCGGCAAGACCGAAAACCTTGTCGCCGGAGTCGAGCCGCCAGGATCGTATGAGCCTCTCAAACTCGTTCTCGACACCCTTCTGATCATCGCCATCAAGATTCAATTCGGTCAGCAATGCAAAGGCCTGCCGACCTCTGCCCTGGATGCCGACAACGGTCTCCGCCATGCTGATGTCATTGCGCCGCGCGCAGCACCGCTCTTCCACCACCATCTGGTCGCCATTGATGGTCACACCACGCAACAGCCGAAGGGGATGCTCGCGCGCGAGTTCGGGCAACGCGGCGGTAAGTTTGCCCATCCCCGCGGTAAAATCATTCGCGGAGGAGAACTGAACCGGTGCAACGATCTGGATGAGCGCGCCACCGCCGCGGTCGCCGGCGCGCCGTGGCGGAATATGCTTCTGCAGGGTCGCGCCATCCGCGGTCTCCTTGATGCTCCAGCCAGCGCTGGCCGGCGGCAACTCAAGCAGCAATGTTCCGCAGAGCGCTACCTGCGTGCCGACCGCAGAGGTGAGAAGCCCGATCGCAAGCGCGCCTCCAACCGCTGTCGTTGACATCGATATCTTCATTGTTGCGCTCTCAAGATATCTTTCCCGCAGCGCCCAGGGCAGCACGCCGAACCAGAGCATGATAAAACAAGGTTCGGTCAATGTAATCCGGCTTCAAAGGCCAGCACCTGCGGAGAGGTCGTCAATCTGCTCCGGATTCCAGCTTCGCGCGATCTTGCAGGGCGGCTTGATCGAGCTCCCGTCCCTCAGCATCGAACACTTGCAATCCCACCGCGCCACTGTTTGCCAGTTCGGCCATCCTGTCGAGTGCGTCGGCCGCCGTTGCGGCGTCTTCCTGAACCTGCGCAATCGAATGACCGAAACAAATTGTATAGACCATTTTTCCCTCGATGGAGGCGCCGTCAGCCGACAAACAATTCCAGGCCGCTCTGCTTGCCGTGACAAGCCACCGCGCGGCTGTTGAAAGGGATTCCGCGGGATTGGTCTGTGCACCAGGCGACCATGAGCGATTCCGCACAATGTCGGTTGAAACGCAACGGCCGATTGAGCGCGCGGTCAGTTGCGGGACGAGTCCGGTCCGCAGCGGTGCCATTGCATCTGGGCACCGATCTCCCCCGGCTTGCCAAAACACCAGCCAATTCGCTGCAATTCGACCTGGAGCTTTTCTCGCTGCGCACAGGCTGCCTGCGAGCGCGGATCGTCTCCAGGCAACCCGCGACACAAGCCATTCTGCTCCCACCACTGCCTGATCCCATCCACCCCATGATCGTCGGGCCGGGGCGAAGCGGTCGGCATGCCGAACAGCTCCGAAGGTGCGCTGTACTCCTTGCTCCAGCCCTCCCAAGCGACATCCGTCGGCCCGACGGCATAAGCCACGACTTTCCATCCCTCACCCTGCTGCCTGAGCAAGGCGGCGAAACGGTTCGATTTTCCACCATGGCGCGCCGCTTCTGCATCCGGTGTCCTGCTGTAGTCGATGGGACGACCATCCGGCCGCTGCATCACCGCGTGCACAAAGGCCCACCCGGCAACGACATTGAACTGCCGAACCTGGAACTGAACGTCCTGATGAAGCCGCGCCTGTGCCGGCTGGCGCGCGACATCAAGGATGGCCTTGCGCTCGGAAGACCCCATCGCCGGGCTGGATGTCTCAGCCCCGGCAAAGCCCGTGTTCACGATGCCGAGCAGGACGAGTGCGATCAAAAAACGCCACATGGTGTTTCTCCTCGATGCGACTGTTGTCATAGACGCTGCCGTTCTCGAGGTCGATCCAGAGAAATTGCGGATCAGCCCCTGCTCACCTGGCCTGGGCCGCTGCGGCCTCATGGTGACGGCCAATCCCCGCCCTTTCATTCGGACCCATTGCTGGAACCCGAACCGGCATGACAGGACGGGGCGAACATGTGGCGTCGTCCCACCCCCGCCAAACCATGAGGCCTGCGAACAGCAAAGAAATCACACTCTTCCGTTCCCGGTGCGGAAGGCGTAGCATTTGTGACAGTGGCGGTGCACAGGCGCGATGCCCGCCCCGAAAAAGAACATGCGCCAGGGGAAAACGCCATGTTCGAGATCCTCGATCGACAGGCGCGTCTGACCGGCAATCAAATCAAGATCCTTGCCGCGGCCATCATCGGCGATGCGCTGGAATTCTTCGACTACTTCCTGATCGGCTTCGTGCTCGCCTTCCTGATCGGACCATGGAAGCTGACCTTCGGCCAATCCGCCATCGTCCTGATGAGTTCCGGCATCGGCGCCATCATCGGCGCCTTTGCATGGGGATGGCTCGCGGACCGCATCGGCCGCCGCAAGGTCTTTATCGCCACCGTGCTCAACTTCTCCGTGGCGACCGGCCTGCTCTATTTCACGCCGGACAATGGCTGGATCTATCTCTCCGTGATGCGCTTCTTCGTGGGCGTCGGCGTCGGCGGGCTTTATTGCGTGGACCTGCCGCTGGTGCAGGAGTTCATGCCCTCCTCCAAGCGCGGCTGGGTCGGCGGCCTCGTCACCTGCGTGATCCCGCTGGGCACGGGGCTGGGCGCTGTGCTCGGCGCCTTTGTCAGCAGCGACCAGTGGCGGCTGTTGTTCGCGCTGGGTGTGCTGCCCGCGGCACTGGTGCTGCTGGTGCGCATCTGGGTGCCGGAATCGCCGCGCTGGCTCTGCCGCCAGGGCCGTTACGAGGAGGCCCGCGCGTCCCTGGGATGGGCACTGCAGGTCGAGCCCTCGACGCTGCCGATGCCAACGGCCGCGGACGCCGGCCCGGTGATCACCTCGAACTGGCTCGACCTGTTCAAGTATCCACGCAGCCTGCTGGTGTCCTGGCTCGGCAATGCCGGCGCACAGACCGGCGTCTACGGCATCACGCTCTGGGCCCCCTCGCTGTTCGTGCTGCTGCTGAAGGTCTCGCCGCAGCAGGCCGCGAAGATGATGATCCTGCTCACCGTGTTCGGTTTCGTCGGCCGGATCTCGTTCTCGTTTTTCTCCGAGCTGATGGGACGCCGCAATGCCGGTGGCCTCCTGGGCTTCGGCGCCGGCGTCCTGACCATCGTGGCCGGCTACAATTACGACGCCATGCTGTTCGGCGTCTCGGCGTTCTGGCTGATTCTGGCGGTGACGTATTTCTTCGCCGACGGCGGCTTCGCCATTGTCGGGCCGTATGCGGCAGAGATCTGGCCCTCGCACCTGCGGACCTCTGGCATGGGATCGGCCTATGGCTTCGGCGGCATCGGCAAGATCATCGGCCCCGTCGGCCTCGCGCTGATCGTGGGGTCGAACAATTATCTCAAGCCCGACGTGCCGCTGCCGCAAATTCCGCTGGCGTTCGTCTATCTCGGCTGCTGGTTCCTGATGACCGGGATTGTCTATTATGTCTTCGGGCTGGAAACCCGGGGCAAATCGATCGAGCAGATCGACAGCGAATTGCGCGTGCCGGCACGCGATCCTGCCCTGACACTCGCGTCCAGAGGATTGCCTTGAGGGACGCCGTGAAGACGCAGATCCCCGCGCCGGCTGACATCGCGGGCGACCAGGCCGTGATCGCCCGCGCGAAGGCCATTCAACCAGCCGTGGCCGCGGCGGCCAATGAGGTCGAGGCCACACGCCGGCTGCCGCAAGCCCTGCTCGATACGCTGCATGGCGCTGAATTGTTTCGCCTGCTGCTGCCGCGCTCCTCGAACGGATTGGAAACCGATCCCATGACGTTCTTTCGCGTCATGGAGACCATCGCCGAAGCCGATGCGTCCGTTGCCTGGTGCCTGGGCCAGGCCGGCGGCTGCGCGATGTCCGCGGCCTATCTTGATTTGCCAGTGGCGCAAGCGATCTTCGGCAACGATCCGCGTGCGGTGCTCGCCTGGGGGCCTGGCCCCAAGGTCAAGGCGGTCGAATGCGAAGGCGGTTATAGAGTCACCGGCGCGTGGGCCTTCAACTCCGGCGGCCGCCATGCGACCTGGCTTGGCGCCCATTGCCCGATCTTTCAGGCCGACGGCTCGCCCAAACTCGATAACGACGGCAAGCAGCAGGAGCGCACCATGCTGGTGCGCGCTGACGAGGTGCAATGGAGCGATGTCTGGACCACCGTCGGCCTGCGCGGCACCGCGAGCGACCAGTTCGCACTGAATGACGTGTTCGTTCGCGCCGACCATTCGATCACCCGCAACTTCGAGCAGGAATGCCGCGAGAGCGGACCACTGTATCGCATCAGCTCAGGCACCTGCTTTCAGGTCGGCTTCGCCGGTGTCGCCTGCGGCATCGCCCGCGGCGCGCTCAACAGCTTCATCGACGTGGCGCGCAACAAGATCCCGTTCGGCCAGAAGAGCCCGATGCGCGACAATGCGGTGGTGCAATCCGGCCTCGCCCAGGCCGAGGTCAATCTGCGCGCCGCGCGCGGCTTCGTGCTGCAGACCATGGCCGGGATCTGGCAGGAGCTGTCAGCCGGGGCGACAATCACCATCGAACAGCGCATGACCATCCGCATGGCATCGACCAATGCGATCCAGAAGGCACGCGAGGCCGTCGACTTCGCCTACAACGCCGCCGGCGCGACCGCGATCTTCGAGAGCCATCCGCTGGAGCGCCGCTTCCGCGACATGCACACCGTGACCCAGCAGGTGCAGGGTCGGCCCAGCCATTTCGAAACCGTCGGCGCCTGGATGATGGGCGCCGACGCCGACCTCAGGTTTGTTTAGAGCATGATCCGGAAAATTGGATACCAGTTTTCCGAAAAGATCATGCTCCGAAAAAAGGATGAAAGGAGAACACGCATGCCACTCGGAACCCTGCAGCACTACACCATCGAGCCCTCCGACCTGGAGCGCACCAGGAATTTCTATTGCGACGTCCTGGGACTGGAGAACGGCGAGCGGCCACCGCTGAATTTTCCGGGCTATTGGCTCTATTCCGGCGGCGTCGCCACCGTGCACCTGATGGGCCAGCGTGAGCCGCGCGAAGGCATCGTGGTGCGCGGCACCGAGGCGAAGCTCGACCACACCGGCCGGCTCGACCACATCGCTTTCGCCGCCACCGACCCCGACGGCATTCGCAAGCGGCTGCAATCAAAGAATGTCACGTTCCGCGAGCAGATCGTACCGCGCACCGGCGACACGCAGTTTTTCCTCTACGATCCCGACGGCATCGGCGTGGAGCTGAATTTCCCGGCGCGGTGACGCACCGCGGTCCTCCTCCTGCTCGTCCGCTCGACAGCAAAGACCCGCATCCGTTCATGCCGCGACGGACGGACTTGTATTGACCTCGAGGTCTGGACTCATGGACCGAGCCAAAAGATAACAGCCGATGATTTTGAATAGAGCAGGATGAATTGAGGTTGAATCAACTCCGTCATCCTGAGGTGCGAGCCTTGCGGTGCATTTGCACCGCTGGGCGAGCCTCGAAGGATGCTCGGCCAATTCTAGCTAAGCATTGGCCGTCGTCCTTCGAGGGCCGCGCTGCGCACGGCCGCCTCAGGATGACGGATTACATTGACTGAACCTTATCCCATCATGCGCCAGGGAGCCCCACGATGACCATCACCATTACCGCCTTTGAACGCTCGCCCGATGGCGGCAAGGGGCTGGCGCGCGATACGCGTGTGCGCTGGGCGCTTGAGGAAGTGGGCCAGCTCTGCGAAGTCCGTCTGGTGTCATTCGCTGCGATGAAAGAGCCTACGCATCTGGCGCGTCATCCGTTCGGTCAGATTCCGACCTATGAGGAAGGTGAACTCGCGTTGTTCGAAACAGGCGCGATTGTGCTCCATCTCGCGGAGCGACACCCTGGCCTGCTGCCGGACGAGGCCAATGCCCGGGCGCGGGCGATCAGCTGGATGTTTGCGGCGCTCAACACCGTGGAGCCGCCGATCCTCGACCTCGTCACCGTCAGGATCATGGAAGGCGACAAGCCCTGGAGCAAGGAGCGTTTGCCGCTGGTTGCGGATCGCATCCGCGATCGACTGAAACAACTGTCCGCCCGCCTGGGCGATTCCGACTGGCTCGATGGCGCGTTCAGCGCGGGCGACCTGATGATGGTGTCGGTGCTGCTCAGGTTGAGACCATCGGGCATTCTGAATGAATTTCCGACCCTGGCCGCCTATGTCGCTCGCGGCGAAGCGCGGCCCGCCTACCAGCGGGCGTTCGCCGCTCAACTGGCTGTCAACACTCGCAAGTGACTGACCGGCTGATTGAGGTCAGTCCTGAGTTCGAAGTTCTAGAGCGGGATGAGATCAGGTTCGCTCAATGTAATCCGTCATCCTGAGGTGGCCGTGCGCAGCGCGGCCCTCGAAGGACGACGGCCCGGGCCGAGCATCCTTCGAGGCTCGCTGCGCTCGCACCTCAGGATGACGGAGTTGATTTCAACCTCAATTCATCCCGCTCTAGTCTGGCACAGACTTACTGCCCCCGGTGGCCGGCATCGGGCTGGCCGGCGAGCAGCCTGAGGCGGACCGCCTGCGCGCACTCGTCTTCGATCTTGAAATAGCGCGCCACCGCGGTCGCACCGACATCGAGAGGATGCGCCTCGCCGGGGCGTCGATCCGCCAGCGCCCGGAGCTTGAGCGCGGCGCCATCGAACTCCGACTGGTTTCCCAGCATGACCGTGGCCCCGGCCGCCGCGGCGATGGCTGCGAATTTCCGCTCCGAGGCGAGATAGGCGTCGAAATGCGCAACATCGTTCTGGAAATTGAATTCAGTGCCACCGGAATAAGCCACCATCAGCGGCTTGCCGTGGTCGTGAACCTGAAAGATGCCTGAAATCGTTCCCGGTGTATGCCCCGGCGTCAGATACAGCGTTACCGTTCTGCCGCCGAGCGTGATCGCCATCTTGTCGGTGGCCACGATATCGCGTTTCGGCTTGCCGGTCGGAAAACCGTTGACCGATTGCTCGACCAGATCCCAGTCACCCGCACCCATGACGATATGCGCGCCATAACGCTCCTGCATCAGCCTGGCGCCGCCAACCTCGTTGGCATGGGCATGGGAGACGATGACGTACTTCACCTGGGCGGGATCAAGGCCAAGCTGTTTCAGGCCCCCGACAATGACATCCTCCGCGTCATAGACGCCCTGGGTGTCGTACAGGATGATTCCGTCGCTGGTGGTCAGCGCCCAGGTCGAACGGGACGGCGTGCCCATCCAGTACAGATCGTCGAACGCCTGCTTCGGCTTGAGATATGCGCTGGCCCGATCGGGATCAATTGTCGGCGCCGGCGCATCCAGCCGCGGCGGCGCGTTCTGCGGCGCGACACAGAGTGCGGTGACCAGGCCATAGAAATCCGGCGTGTTGTCACGCCCCCCGGCGGCGTTCTTGCCGGCAGCAAGATGGCCCTCGATCGAGTCCGGTGCGGGAGATGCGGCCTGCGCATCGGCCGCGCCGAAAACGGCCAGGACGCCAAGCACGCAGACCGCGGTCCGTTTTGAGATCCACACGGCACATCCTCCCAGGTCGCAGTTTTTTTGCGATCACGCGTTTGTTGGAGGGGCCCGCGGAGTGTTTATTCCGCGGCCTCCGAAATCGGCGCCTCGCCGGACCAGCGCTCCAGCAGAAAGGCCAAACGCTTGCTTGCATCATCTTCGGCGGCCACCTTGACATGACCGAACCCGCGGATCGAGAGGGGCAGCTGGGCGATGTCGATAGCAATATCGTGATTCAGCACCGTGAGTTCCGGACCAATGCGCGCGGCGATCAGCGACTCGTATGCATCGATCATCCGCCGTTCGGATCGCCGCTCCGCGGTATACCCGAACGGATCCGCCCAACCGCCACGCAGGAACTTCAACCGCGCCAGCAGCCTGAACAGCGGGATCACCCAGGGGCCAAAACGCATCTTGCGGGGATGGCCGGTGACGGGATCGCGTCGTGCGAACAAGGGCGGCGCCAGGTGAAAGGAAACCGCGCCGCCGTCAAAATCCCGTGCAAGCCGGGCCAGAAAACCGGTGTCCACGTGAAGCCGCGCGACCTCGTACTCATCCTTGTAGGCCAGCAGCTTGTGAAACGCGCGCGCGACGGCCTCAGCGAGTTTCGTCGAACCGGGAATAACACGCTGCTCGGCATCCGCCGCCTGGCCGACGAGAACGCGAAACCGCTGCGCCAACCGTTCGTCCTGATAGCGGGTAAGGTCCGCTGCACGCACGTCGACGATCGCCTGCAACGTTGTCGCCGGCGGCGGCGCCACCGAACCCGATGGCAATTCGATCCTGCCGGGATCATGCGCGATCGCGCGCCCCCATGCGAAGGCTGCCTTGTTCATGACAATCGCTGCGCCGTTCAGCTCGATCGCACGCAGGATGGAGGCCTCGCGCACCGGCACCCGCCCCATCTGCCAAGCCATGCCGAGCGCCATCATGTTGGCGCCGACAGCGTCACCCAGCAGCCGCGTGGCAAGGTTCGAAAGGTCAACGAAGCGCGCGGCCGCAAGATCTTCGATCCGGCGCTTCATCAGGATATCGGGGAACACCACGTCGGGATGTGTCGTGAACTCGCCGGTCATCACCACATGGTCATTAACGATCGCGACCGCATCTTTGGACAACAGCGACAGCGCCTCCGGGCTCGATGCGACGGCGAGGTCACAGCCGATCAGCGTCTCGGCTTCGCCCGGCGCAAAACGCACCGGGCCCATCGCGTCGGAACTTGCCGTGATCCGGATATGCGTCGTCACTTCACCGCCCTTCTGGGCGAGCCCGATCTGGTCCATCACCGAGATGCCGCGGGCATCGAGATGCGCCGCCATGCCGAGGATCGCGCCGATGGTGACGATGCCCGTCCCGCCGATGCCGCCAATCAGCAGGTTGGCCGGACGCGCCAGATCCAGCATGGGCGCCGGAACATCGGGCGCTTGCGTCAGGCCTGTTTGCGGCTTGCGGGGAACACCGCCCTCGATGGTGACAAAGCTCGGGCAAAATCCGTCAACGCAGGTCGCATCCTGATTGCAGGAGGTCTGATCGACCTGACGTTTTCGACCGAATTCGGTTTCACTGGGAACGATCGACACACAGTTCGACACCCGGCCGCAGTCGCCGCATCCTTCACAGACGGCTTCATTGATGACAATGCGTTTGCCGGCATCGGCCATCTGTCCCCGTTTGCGACGACGGCGCTTTTCCGCGGCACAGATCTGATCGTAAATCAGGACGGAGACCCCCTTGGTCTCCCGCAATGCGCGCTGGACCGACTCCAGGCGATCGCGGGGATCGATGACCACCCCCGGCGGCATGACCTGCCCGTGGTGACGCTCCGGTTCTTCCGCGACAATCCGAATGGCGCGCACGCCCTCGGCCGCGAGCTGGCGCGCGATCTGCGCCACGCTGAAGCCGCCCTCCGCGGTCTGCCCGCCGGTCATGGCCACGGCGTCATTGTAGAGGATCTTGTAGGTCATCGTGACGCCGCTCGCGATCGCGGCCCGAATGGCCAGCAGCCCGGAGTGCGCATAAGTGCCGTCGCCGAGATTGACGAACACATGCTTGGTGCTGGTGAACGGCGCCTGCCCAATCCAGCTCGCACCCTCGCCGCCCATCTGGGTGAACGTGGTGGTGTTGCGATCCATCCACTGCGCCATGTAGTGGCAGCCGATGCCCGCAAGCGCCCGGCTGCCTTCGGGCACCACCGTGGAGCGGTTGTGCGGACAACCGGAACAGAAATACGGAAGCCGCTTGGCGAGGGCCGGCGCCACCTCCCGCGTCTCGTCCTGAAGTGCGGCAAGGCGCGGCGCCAGCCTGTCAGACAGTCCCAGGCGTGCGAGCCGTTCGCCGATCACTTTGGCCAGATGATCCGCGGTGAAGGCGGCGCGCGGAGACAACAGCGGCTTGCCGCTTTCGTCGAGCTTCCCTGCCAATGTCGGTCGCCGCGCAGCATCGAGGGCGAGAAGAATCCGGGCCACCTGGTCCTCGACCAGCGGCCGCTTCTCCTCGATCACCAGGACCTCGTCGGCCCCGGTGCAACAATCGCGCACGAACTGCGGATCGAGCGGCCACGGCATGCCGATTGCGCAAACTCCCAGTCCGAGGTTTTCCAGTTCATCGGACGCGATGCCGAGCATCGTCAGCGCCTGCGTGACATCGAGGCGGGATTTGCCGACCGCCATGATCACCAGGCGGCGGCGCCCGATGCCGGGATCGGAAATCACCCGGTTCAGCCCATTCGCGCGACCAAAGGCGATCGCGGCCGGCAGGCGAATGTCGAACAGGCGGCGCTCCTGCTCCAGCGGGCTGTCGGGCCATCGGATCGACACATCGGTTGAGCCGTTGTCGGGCCTGACGATCGTCGGCATGGCGCGAGCGAGTTCGACGGTTGCCGACGAATCCATGGTGTCGGCCAGCGCCTTCATGCCGACCCAGAGCCCGGTCGCGCGCGACATCGCCCAGCCGATCAGCCCAAAGCGAAGCACCTCCTCCACATTGGCGGGATGCAGAACCGGAATCGAGGCATCGAGAAACGCATAATCCGATTGCGACGGCAGGCTCGCCGACTTGCAGGCATGGTCATCGCCCGCAATCGCCAGCACCCCGCCGTGCGGCGCAGTGCCGGCGGCGTTGGCATGCTTGAGCACGTCACCCGAGCGATCGACGCCGGGACTTTTTGCGTACCAGACCGCAAACACCCCGTCGCGGGTTGCGCCCGGCGACAGGCCGATCTGCTGGCTGCCCCAGACACTGGTCGCGGCCAGATCCTCGTTCAGGCCGGGCTGGAAGACGATGTTCTCCGCGTCCAGGTGTCGCTTCGCCGACCACAGTTCGCGGTCATAGGTGCCCAGCGGCGATCCGCGATAACCCGAGATGAAGCCCGCGGTGTTCAATCCGGCTGCGCGATCGATGCGCCGCTGGATCATCGGCAGGCGAACCAGGGCCTGCACGCCGGTGAGATAGATGCGCCCTTCGTCGGTGAGATACTTGTCGTCCAGCGATATCGCCGGCGTGGTCGCGGCATCCATGGTTTGGGTCCTCAGAGCCGCTTGGCCACTTCTTCAAGCATGACTTCCGTGGCGCCGCCCCCGATCGCCTGCACACGGGCATCGCGCGCCATGCGCTCGATCGCGCTTTCGCGCATGAAGCCCATTCCGCCGTGGAACTGCAGGCAGTCGTACATCACCGCATTGACCAGTTCGCCGCAATAAGCCTTCACCATGGACACTTCGCGCGTCACATCGTGTCCCTGCGCATCGCGCCAGGCGGCGGAATAGACCAGTTGCCGGCCGGCTTCGACCTCGGCTGCGCGCGATGCGATGCGCTGCCGTATGGCCTGCTTGTCCCACAGCGGCGCGCCGAACGCCTTGCGTGTCTTGAGATAAGCGACGGTCAGATCGAGCGCGGCCTGCGCCTCGCCCATGGCCATGGCGCCGATCACTGTGCGCTCGTTCTGGAAATTGCGCATAATGGCGTAGAATCCGCGGCCCTCCTCGCCGAGCACCGCATCATGCGGCACCAGGCAATTCTCGAAAATGAGCTCGGCGGTATCCGACGAACGCCAGCCGTGCTTGTCGAGCGCACGACCGACACGAAACCCCGGCGTCCCCTTTTCGATCAGGAACATGGTCACGGCCTTGCTGCCGCCGCCGACATCGCCGGTCTTGGCGGCGACGCAGTAAAGATCGGCGTGAACACCGTTGGTGATGAACATCTTGGTGCCGTTGAGGACATAACCGGCTTCGGTCCTGCGCGCCGTGGTGCGAATGCCTTTGACGTCCGATCCCGCGTCCGGCTCGGTCACGGCGACGGCGCAGATCGCCTCACCGGCGATGATCTTGTTCATCCAGCGCGCCTTCTGCGCATCGGTCCCGGCGTTGAACACGTGCACCGATGCCATATCGGTGTGCACCAGCGCCGTGATCGCCACGCCCGAGAAGGTCGAGCGCCCCAGTTCCTCGGCCAAAACCACGCTCCCGAGCGTGTCCATGTTCGATCCGCCATACGCCTCGGGATACCGGATGCCGAAAAAGCCGAGCGATCCCATCCGCCGCAACACCTCCCGCGGAACGAATCCCTGCTGCTCCCAGGCCTCTCCGTGCGGCTTGATCTCTTCCTCGACAAAGCGGCGAACCTGGTCGCGCAGCATTTCGTGATCTTCGGAGAAGAAAGGCGATCGGCCCGTCATATGTCCCCGCATGGTCGCCTCGTCCATCTGCTTCCCCATCGATCGGATCGCGGCACGACTTGACCACGCGTCCGGTTTGTTGCTTGATCACCCTAACATACGTTAGGTAGACTGCCTGTGCAACGAATGCACTGGATTTTTCGATCGGACCCGTCACATCCTGATGGACGGCTATCGTTTCCGATCGAGGAACCATGTCGCAAACGACGCAGTAGACCCGGGATCTGACGACCTGCGGCAAACGCGGGCGTATTGGGAGGAACCATCATGGACGCCGTGGACGCGCTGACTGCCACTCCGTTGCTTGCGTTGCCCGACCGCTGGCGCGTTGCGCGCCAAGCCGCGTTGCTGGATGAAGCCAGGGCCAAAGAGCGCAGCGGCGGCTCCGATGGCTATTGGGAATGGGTGGGTCAGCGGATGCGCTGGCAGCGCCCCTGGGACCGGTTGAGCGAGGGCGGCTTCGGAAAAGCCCGTTATTATGTCGGCGGCCAGCTCAATGTCGCCGACAATTGCGTCGATCGACATGCGGAAGACCCGACCCGGGCCGATCGCAACGCCATCATCTGGGAAGGCGAACCCGGAGAGGTCCGCCGCCTCACCTATCGCGAACTGCGCGACGACGTCAGCCGATGTGCCAACGCGCTCAAGTCACTGGGGGTCGGCCGCGGCGATGTGGTGGCGATCCACCTGCCGAACCTGCCGGAAACCTTTGTCGCCATTCACGCCTGCAACCGGATCGGCGCCATCCATACCGTGCTGTTCAGCGGCTTTGCTCCGGAAGCGATCCGTCTTCGCCTGCAGGCCTCGCGTGCCGCCGTCGTGATCACGGCCGATGGCTCCTATCGCCGCGGCCGCACCGTGCCGCTGCTTGGCAATCTCCGCACGGCGCGCAAGGACACGCCGCTGCTGCGTCACACGGTGGTGGTCAACCGCACCGGCGCGCAGCCGAACCTCGAGGCCAACGAGAGCGACTGGCGAACCCTGCTGGATGCGCAGTCGACCGACTGTCCCTGCGAAAAGATGGAGGCGAACGAACCTGCGTTCCTGATTTTCACCTCGGGCACCGAGAGCAAGCCGAAGGGCGTGGTCCACAGCACCGCGGGCTTCCTGGTCGGCACGTGGGCCAATGTGCAATGGCAGGTCGGCCCGGAGCTGGATGACGTCTACTGGTGTGCCGCTGACGTCGGCTGGCTCACCTTTCCCATTCAGGCCGTGACCGGTGGGCTTGCGCACGGCGCCACCCTGTTTTGTTATGAGGGCGCGCTTGATTACCCCGATCACACACGGATCCTGGACAGCGCCAAGCGGCACGGCGTGACCAAGATCCTGGTCGCGCCGACCGGCCTGCGGATGCTGCGGGCGGCCGGCGACGACGTGGTGAAGTCGCGCATGCCACACAACATGCGCCTAATCACGACCCAGGGCGAACCGCTGGATCCCGACACCGCCGAATGGACACAGCGCATGTTCGATGTGCCGGTGGTCAATGCCTACGGCCAGACGGAAACCGGATCGACCTGGACATATCCCGTCTACGGGGTGGACGCGCTCAAGCCCGGAAGCTGCGGAACGCCGGTGCCCGGCCACGCCTGCGCGGTGGTGGACGATGCCGGCCAGCCCGTGCCGGCGGGCACGCGCGGCAACCTGGTCCTGACCGCCCCCTTCCCGACACTGGCCCGCACGATCTGGGATGACGAGGAGCGTTACCGCACCGCCTACTTCACCCGTTTCGCCAGCCGATACGCCACCTCCGACGAAGCGGTGATGGATGCGGACGGGCAGATCTGGGTGCTCGGACGCACCGACGACGTGATCAATGTCGCGGCCCATCGCATCAGCACCATGGAGATCGAGAGCGCGGCGGCGACCGAACCGGGTGTCGCCGAAGTCGCGGTGGTCGGCGTGAACGATCAGGTGCGAGGCACAGTGCCGGTGGCTTTTCTTACGCTGCGGCCCGGCGCCGATCCGGCGGCGGTGAAGGCCGGCGTCGCCGCGGCTGTGGAGCGCGCGATCGGCGGCATCGCACGCCTGGGCCGGGTCTACGTTTCAACGGCCCTGCCCAAGACCCGCGCCGGCAAGATCATGCGGCGCCTGCTGCGCGAGGCGGCCGAAACCGGTGTGGTGCGGGGCGATACCGCAGGACTGGAAGATCAGGCCGCGGTTCAGGCTGTGCTGACGGCAGTCAAGGCCGGCTGATTTTCAATCCCGGCGCGTGGCAATTCTCACGATGGCGCATGTCACGCGTTCGGGAAAATGCTGGCGGCGAAATCGCGCGCGATCTTGTCGATGCTGAGCCGGCCGGGGCGATACCATTCCCCCGCCCAGTTCACCGCGCCCAGCAACATCAGGCGAACCGAATCCTGCGATATGGAGGGATGAATGGCGCCGGTGTCGGCCAGATCCTTGATGATCTTGCGCCAGACGTCCTCGTATTTCTTGCGTTCGAGGCGGCATTCCTCGCGCACCTTCGGCGGCAGGAACGCGAAGGCCCTGATGCTGGCCGAGGTATAATCGCTGTGCTCCAGCGACGACAGCAGATGAGCGCGAACAGCGGTTTCGAGACGCTTGCGCGGGGTTGATTTGGGCGGCAAAGCGGCAAGCGCACCGACCACCGCCTCGTACACCACCCTGACACCTTCATCGACGACCTTTTGAACGATATCGTCCTTCGAGGGAAAGTGGTGATAGATGCTGCCCGCCTTGATGCCGACTTCCAGGGCAATGGCGCGGATCGTGGTCGCTTCATAGCCCTTCTCGCGCATCAGCCGCGCGGCCGTATCCAGGATCTGGCTGGCGGATCCGACACGCTCCGGCACCGGCTCGGCCACCGCCGGCTTGCGCCGGTCACGCGCGGCCGTATCGACACGCGCCGCCTGCGCCGATTTTTTGACCGCCCGTGTCATTGTCCGCTCAATTTCTGGGCCTCTCGGAATCCATCACGCCCCATCTGGCCTTCGGGTGCAGCGTCCGCCTCATCAACAGACGTGCCGAACCGGTTTGCACAATCGTGCCGCGTTGATCAAGCAGGATAAACGCCAGCTCAAGCAGCCCCCGGTCCGGATGCTTGACGGCGCGGGTGCCCGTGACCTCGATTTGCGCCTTCACCGTATCGCCCGGCCGGACCGGCGCCTTGAAGTCCCAGGCCACGCCGAGAAGCGCAATCACGGTCCCGTCGATCAGATCGAGACGCGACGCTAGGCCAAACGCCAGCCCGATCCCCATCGGCCCGTGGGCGATTCGGCCGCCGAACTCCGTCTCGGCCGCGAACACCTCGTCCGTATGCACGGGATTGTAGTCGCCGGTGAGGCCGGCAAACGTGCCGATATCCGCCTCGGTGATGGTGCGCCCCGGCGTCTCGAAACGCTGCCCCGTCTTGAACTCGTCGAAAAGCCGCCCCATCAATCATTCCTCTTGCGAACCGTCGAAACCATCATGGCGCGGCCTGCGCTTCCGCACGCAACTCCATCCTGCGGATCTTGCCGGTGATGGTCATCGGAAGCTCGGTCCGGAATTCGATCTGCCTTGGATATTCGTGCGCCGACAACCGGGATTTGACGTAGCTCTGGACGTCCGCCCGCAGCGTATCATCGATCGAAAATCCGTCCCGCGGAACGATGAACGCCTTCACCACTTCGCCGCGCACCTTGTCGGGAACGCCGACCACGGCAACCATGGCCACGGCCGGATGCCGCATCAGGCAATCCTCGATCTCGGTCGGCCCGATGCGATAGCCACCGGAGATAATGACGTCGTCATTGCGGCCGTGGAACCAGAAATAGCCTTCCTCGTCCCGGTGACCGACATCGCCGGTCAGGAGCCATTCGTTGTTGAACTTCTCCCGGGTCGCGCCGGGCTTGTTCCAGTAACGCAGGAAAAACACCGGATCCGGAGTCTTGACCGCGATCGTGCCGGGTGTGCCGGGCGGCACCGGCCGGCCTTCGTCGTCCAGCACCTCGACGACATGCCCGGGAATGGCGCGCCCCATGGAACCGTCTTTCACGGGCATGATCGATGCGCAACTGCCGATCGTCAAATTGGCTTCGGTCTGGCCGTAGAACTCGTTGATGGTGACACCGAAGGTCTCCCGCCCCCACGCCAGCATCTCCTGGCCGAGCCGCTCTCCGCCACTCGCCACGCTGCGCAGCGCGTACCGAAATTTCGTTTGCGGCGCCTCGACCTGGCGCATCATCTTCAGGGCGGTCGGCGGCATGAAGGCGTTGCGGACGCCGAGCGACGCCATCAGGGCGAAGGCCTCTTCGGGATCGAATTTCTGCAGTCGCTTGGCGACGACCGGCACGCCGTGGAACAGCGACGGCAGCAGCACATCCATCAGGCCGCCGGCCCAGGCCCAATCCGCGGGCGTCCACATCCGGTCGCCCGGCTGCGGGAAGAAGTCATGCGGCAATTCGACGCCCGGAAGATGCCCGAGCAGGATGCGATGGGCATGCAGCACGCCCTTCGGATTGCCCGTGGTGCCCGATGTATAGACGATGATGGCCGGATCCTCTGCGGCGGTGTCGACCCGCTGATGGTCGCTTGAGGCGGCGTCGATCAGTTTCTCCCATTCGCGCACCCGGGCGTCGCGGCGTTCATCGATGGAGATCAGGATCGGAGGCGCCACAAGCTGGTCCGCGATCGCGAGCAGCTTCTCGATGCCACCGGCGTTGGAGACCGCGACCTTGGCGCCGCTGTCGTTGAGGCGATACGCGATGGCTTCCGGGCCGAACAGCGTGAACAGCGGCAGCGCGATCGCACCCAGCCGATAGGCCGCCAGATGCGCGATCAGCGCCTCGGAACACTGCGGCAGCAGAATGCCGATGCGATCGCCGCGGGTGACGCCGAGCGCGGCCATCGCATTCGCCAGCCGCCGCGAGCGATCCTGCAAATGCTCGAAACTCATGTCCATCATGCGGCCATCGGCGGCTTCGACCACCAGCGCCGTGCGGTTCGAACCGACATGCCGGTCGCAGATCGCATCCGCGATATTGAAGGCCGCCGGGATCTCCCACCGGAAGTTCGCGCAGACCTCCTGATACGTCGCCCCGACAAGCGCCATTTCCGATTTCCCCGCTTCCCTGCCTAACGATTGTTAGGTATATCTCGCCGACGGAGCGGCGGCAAGCCGCCCGGAATTGTTTCACGTGAAAGGATGGCGGGATGCCCGCGCTGCAATTCGAGGCACTGATCGAAACACTGCGAGACCGACATCGATCGATGCTGGAAGGCGGCGGCGCGGCGCTTGTGGAACGGCATCGTGCGCGTGGAAAAATCCCGGTTCGCGACCGCATCGACCTGCTGCTCGATGCGGCAAGCCCCTTCCTCGAACTGTCGCCGCTGGCGGCCTACGGCCTGTACGGCGGAGAGCTTCCCTCGGCGGGGATCGTCACGGGAATAGGCCTGGTGCATGGCACGCCGTGCATGGTCATCGCCAACGACGCCACGGTCAAAGGCGGTTCGTTTTTCGCGGAAACCGTTCGCAAGCATTTAAGGGCGCAGGAAATAGCCGAACAGCATCGCCTGCCCTGCGTCTATTTGGTCGACTGCGGCGGCGCATTTCTTCCCGAGCAGAACCGTGTGTTTCCCGACCGCGACCACTTCGGCGGCACGTTCTACAACCAGTGCCGGATGTCGGCCGCGGGCATCCCGCAGATCTCGGCCGTGTTCGGCGGCTGTACCGCCGGTGGCGCCTACATTCCCGCCCTCTCCGACCAGGTCGTAATGGTGCGCGGCACCGGGCGGATTCATCTCGGCGGCCCTCCCATTGTCAAAGCCGCGATCAACGAAATCGTCGATGGCGAAACCCTCGGCGGCGCCGACATGCACGCCACGGTGTCCGGTGTCAGCGACCATGTCGCCGGCACCGAGACGGAGGCGCTCGGCCGCGTGCGCGAGATCATTCTTGGCCTTGGTGCGCTGCGCCAGGTGGCGCGGCCGCCGTTCCCTCCGAGTCCCCCGGTGGACAATCCGGATCAGCTCACATCGCTGGTGCCGGTCGACCTCAAGAAGCCCTACGACGTGCACGCCGTCATCAGCCGGATCGTGGACGGCAGCAGCTTCCAGGAATTCAAGCCGGCCTACGGATCGTCGCTTGTCACGGTGTTCGCGCGGATCCATGGCTTTCCCGTCGGCATCCTCGCCAACAACGGCGTGCTGTTTTCCGACTCCGCAGTGAAAGGCGCGCATTTCATCGAGCTGTGCGACCAGCGCCATATCCCACTGCTGTTCCTGCAGAACATCACCGGCTTCATGGTGGGCACGGACGCGGAGCGCGCGGGGATCGCCAAGCACTCGGCCAAACTCGTCTACGCGGTCTCCAACGCGCGCGTGCCGAAATACACGGTGCTGATCGGTGGCTCCTACGGCGCCGGCAATTACGGCATGTGCGGACGCGGCTTCAGGCCGCGTTTCCTGTTCTCATGGCCGAACGCGCGCATCGCCACCATGAGCCCGGAGGTGGCGGCCACCGTGGTCACGGAACTGCGCCGCCAGAGCCTCAAGGGGGCCGCCGGCGAAGCCGCGCTCGCCGACCTGGACCAACGCACGCGCGCGCAGTTCGAGCAGCAAAGCGATCCTTATTACGCCACCGCCCGCCTCTGGGACGACGGCATCATCGAGCCGGCCCAGACCCGAGATGTTCTCGGACTGTGCCTTGCCCTGTCGGCGGACGAGCCACGCGACACGTCGCCCCGCCCCGTCTACCGGATGTGAGCCCCAGCATGTTCAACTCTCTCCTGATCGCCAATCGCGGCGAGATCGCGGTTCGCATCATTCGAACCGCCAAACGCCTGGGCCTGCGGACGATCGCGGTTTATTCGGAGGCGGACCGCAACGCCATGCATGTAGCGTTGGCCGATGTGGCGATCCCCATCGGCCCCGCCCCGGCACGCGACAGCTATCTGCGCGCCGACGCCATCATCGCGGCCGCACGAACGAGCGGCGCGGACGCCATCCACCCCGGCTATGGCTTTCTGTCCGAGAAGACCGAACTGCCGCGTCTGTGCCGAAGCAACAACATTGTCTGGGTGGGCCCGCACCTCGAGGCCATCGCCGCGATGGGCTCGAAGATCGAAGCCAAGCGGCTTGCTGTCTCCAGCGGCGTGCCCGTGGTTCCTGGTTATCATGGCGACGATCAAAGCGACGCCGCGCTGATTGAACAGTCCCGGCTGATCGGCTTTCCGGTGATGATCAAGGCCACGGCCGGTGGCGGCGGAAAGGGCATGCGCCCCGTCGCCGCGCTGGATGCGTTGCCGGCGGCACTGGCAACGGCGCGCCGCGAGGCCGAGGCGGCGTTCGGCGACGGACGGCTGCTGCTCGAAAAACTCGTCACGCGTCCGCGCCACATCGAGGTGCAGGTGCTCGGCGACAAGCACGGGCACCTGGTTCACCTGTTCGAGCGGGATTGTTCGGTTCAGCGCCACCACCAGAAGCTCCTGGAAGAGGCTCCCGCGCCGAACCTGTCGGATGCCACCCGCGCCGCCCTGCACCGCCACGCCGTGAAGCTCGCAACCGCGATCGGCTACGATTCCGTGGGCACGATGGAATTCATCGTCGATGCCGCGACGGAGGAGTTCTTCTTCCTGGAGATGAACACCCGCCTCCAGGTCGAGCATACGGTCACGGAGGAAATCACCGGCCTCGATCTCGTCGAATGGCAATTAAGGGTCGCCGCAGGCGAGCCGCTGCCGTTCCAGCAAAACAACATCCACAGCCACGGGCACGCGATCCAGGCGCGCGTCACGGCCGAGCGCGCCGACAAGGGTTTCAGACCCGATACCGGACGGATCGGATTGTGGTCACCGCCGCGCGGCATTCGCATCGACAGCGGCGTGGCGACCGGGACCGAGATCGGTCTCCACTATGACAGCCTGCTGGCGAAGGTCATCGCCACCGGCGTCGACCGTCCCCAGGCTCTCGCCCGGCTCAGGACGACGCTTGATGAGCTGACCGTCCTTGGCCCGGCCACCAATCGCGCTTTTCTGATCGATGCCACCCGAACGCCGGAATTTGTCGAAGGGCGCGCGACGACCCGCTTGATCGACGACAATTGGCCCGATGGCTGGCGGCCGACTGATGAGGACGTCCGCCTGGCGCGTCGCCTGGCGGCGATCGTGCGATGGTTCGGTCAGGAACCACGGGACGCGCAGGCCCCCCCCTGGTCAACCTTGTCCGGCTTCCGCTTGCTCGCGGATGCAGGGCGGCGCAGCGTCGTGCATGTCTCGGTGGCTTCCGAAGACGAAAGCGTCGAGGTGAAGGTCACCGGCGGGCCACATCATTTCGTGGTCAGCGATGCCGATGGCGATGTGACGATCGACGCCTCCGTCGACGGCATGATCCTGACAGCCGTGGTCGACGGCCAGTCGCACCGCTTTGCGTTCGCGGTTGACGGACGCCGCGTCGCCATTCGGGCCCGCTCCGTCGAGGCCAGCTTTGAAATTCGCCCGTCGGCTGAAGCTGCACTCGACACGGCCGCGCAAACCAATGCCGGAGACGGCTCCAGCATCCTGGCACCGATGCCGGGCCTGGTCGCCGACATCATGGTGGCCGTGGGGGACGATGTGTCCGCAGGACAAACCCTCGCCGTGCTCGAATCCATGAAGCTGTTCACGGATCTGAAGGCGCCCGCGGCCGGTCGCGTCGCCCGCATCGCGGCCACCCGTGGCGAGACGGTGACGGCCAATGCCTTGATTATCTCCGTCGACCTGACGGAATCGTTGACATCATAGGGGAGCGATCATGCCCGGATTATGGTTTGAAGAATTTTCGGTGGGCCAGACCTTCAATCATCCGATCACCCGGACGGTCACGGAGATGGACAACATGTTGTTTTCCAACATGACCCTCAACCCGCAACCCTTGCACATCGATTTCCATTTCGCCGCCGAAACCGAATTCGGCAAGCCCCTGGTCAACTCGCTGTTCACCCTCGGCCTGATGATCGGGATCTCCGTGCACGACACCACGCTGCGCACCACGATCGCCAATCTCGGCATGACCGACGTCAATTTTCCCGCGCCGGTGTTCCATGGCGACTCCATCCATGTCGTCACCACAGTTGAGGCGGTGCGCGCCAGCGGATCACGGCCCGACGCCGGCCTCGTGACCTTCAAGCACAAGGCCTTCAACCAGCGAAACCAGGAGGTGGCCAACTGTATCCGGACGGCCTTCATGCGCCGGCGCCCCGCCGCCGAGGGGTGATGCATCCGCGGACGATACGACCGAACTGAACCAGCGAGCCGCCGCGTCTGTTGCGCGAAAGGCTCCATCAAAAAAACAAACGGGAGGGGATCAGCATGGGGAATCTACCAACGGCACTGTTGTCGCGTCGAAAAGCAATCTTGTCCGCCGCGGGTGCCGCGACCGTGGTCGCGTCACCGGCCATCGCGCAATCCCAGCCGGCACTGAAGTGGCGGATGGTGACGAGTTATCCAAAGAGTCTCGACACCCTCGATGGCGGCTGCAGGATGCTGGCCAAGATCGTCAGCGATCTGACCGACGGCAAGTTCGATATCCAGGTGTTCGCCGCCGGCGAGGTGGTGCCGGCGCTGGCCGTACTCGACGCCGTTCAAAACGGCACGGTGGAGATGGGGCACTCCGCCAGCTATTATTATGTCGGCAAGGAGCCGGCACTGGCTTTCGACACCTGCCTGCCCTTCGGCCTCAACGCCCGGCAGCAGAACGCCTGGATGAGCCATGGCGGAGGCGCCGCCCTGGTCCAGGAGGTGTTCTCGACCTACGGCATCCGGGTTTTTCCCGCCGGCAACACCGGCGCGCAGATGGCGGGATGGTTTCGCAAGGAAATCAACAAAGCCGAGGATTTCCAGGGACTTAAATTCCGAACCGGCGGCCTGGCGGGACAGGTGCTGGCCAAACTCGGCGTCGTGACGCAGCAGATCGGAGCAGCCGACGTCTATCCGGCGCTGGAGCGCGGCACCATCGATGCCGCCGAATGGGTGGGGCCCCGTGACGACGAACGCCTCGGTCTGCAGCGCGTCGCGCAGTATTATTACGCGCCCGGCTGGGCCGAAGGATCAGCGCAGGTTTCCCTGTATGTCGGCGAGAAGCTGTGGGATCCGCTGCCGGCCAGCTACAAGGCCGCGGTCGAAAGCGCCGCCGCTACGGTCAACAACTGGATGCTGGCCAAATACGATCATGACAACCCGGCCGCACTTCGGTGCCTTGTTGCCTCCGGCGCCAAGGTTCGACTTTTCTCACGCGACGTCCTGAATGCCACGTTCGATGCCGCGGAACAGCTCTATACCGAGCTGAACGCCAAAGACCCGCGCTTCAAGAAGCTGTTCGATGCCTGGAACGCCTATCGTCGCGAAGAGACTTTCTGGTTCCGCGTCAATGAACTAACGTTCGACAGCTTTGCTGCGAACCGGTTCAGCCGTTGAGCAGACGGGAGTTCGTCATGACGCTACGATCATTCCTGTTCACTCCGGGAGACAGTCCCCGGAAGATGGAAAAAGGCGCAGCCGGACCGGCCGACGCCCTGATCCTCGATCTTGAGGACTCCGTGGCCGAGCCCAACAAGCCGGACGCGCGGGTGCACCTTCGTGATTTTCTGTCCGCACGATTGCCCCGCTCGGGCCAGCAACTCTGGGTCCGGATCAATCCGCTCGACACGCCGCATGCCCTGGCCGATCTCGCGGCGATCATCGCCGGCCGGCCCGATGGCATCATGCTGCCGAAGGTCTGTTCCGGCCGTGACGTGACGACGCTCTCCCATTACCTGGACGCGCTGGAACGTGCGTTCGATATCCCCGCGGGGCATGTCAAGATCCTGCCCGTCGCAACGGAAACGCCGCAGGCGCTCTTCTCCCTGGGAAGTTACGAGGGATCGAGCGCACGGCTGTTCGGGCTGACATGGGGCGCCGAGGATCTTGCCGCTGCATTGGGCGCAAGCACCAATCGCGGCGAAGATGGACGGCTGGCGTTCACCTACCAGATGGCCCGCTCCTTGTGCCTGGCAGGCGCGACCGCGGCCAATGTTGTTGCGGTCGAAACGGTCTACCCGGATTTTCGCGACCGCACGGGACTGCAGGCCTACGCCACGCAAGCGCGGCGCGACGGCTTTTACGGCATGATGGCCATTCATCCCGACCAGGTCGAAATCATCAACAGCGCGTTCACGCCCTCCGACCAGGAGATCGCTTGGGCGCAACGCGTGGTGACGGCGTTCGAAGGCGCTTCGACCGGAACCGTGGGCCTAGACGGACAGATGCTGGACATGCCGCATCTGAAGCAGGCCCGGCGTTTGCTTCAGTCTCGCCGGTAAACCGCTGAATCTTTTCGAATACGCCCGACATCATCCGGCGGCGGCATTCAGCCCGGCTGAACGCAGCGAGAGCCGCACCGGCGTCGGATTACGCAGGATGTCCAGCACCGGACAGTGACGGTCGACGATCTCCTTCAGGCGCGCCAGATCCGCTTCGGATGCCGGACTGTCCAGGATCACCTCGGCTTCGATGCCCTGGTACCCGGACCGCACGCTCTCGTCGACATTGAAAAAGCCTCGCAGATCGATGGTGCCGGTCAATTGAACTGAAACACCGTTCAGCGGAATTCCGAGAGCATCGGCATAAAGACGATAGGTAATTTCCTGGCAGGACCCCAAGGCCGCCAGAATGTATTCCACCGGATTGGGGGCCGTGTCCTGGCCGCCGAGGCCGGGCGGTTCGTCGACACCGACGCTGAACTGTCGGATCGTCACGGTGCTGTTGAGTCCATCGCCGAGCCGGCTCTGCGCATGGAACGCCGCTTGCGCCTGCGCCGGATCGGCTCCCAGTGCGGATTGCGTCCCGGTGAACACGTCTTTGAACTTGAAGGTCATCGTCGTCTCCGTCATGGCGTCGATCGCGCTGGGGCAGAGACAACATGGTGATGAGATCAAGCGCCTTTATCAATTGGGCCGGGAAGAAAACGACAAGCACAGCCTAATCAGGCGACGACGCAGAATGTTCTTTCCGCAACTCAGAGCAAGACACGGCGGCTATTCCCTGCCGTTCAAGACGATGACGTCCGACCGTCGTCAGTGGAAGACTCGACTGCAACGGATGCCAGCTCCCTTGCCCGGCGAAACACACCATCCATCCGCCAATGCTCGTTGGGATAGTCCTCGCTCCATTCATCCCAGCCGGAATCCCGCCGGAATTGTCCAAGCAGGCCGGAGGCCACGATGGCCGAGGCGTCGACCGGCGTCGGCTGCTCGCAGTCGGGCGCGACATAGAGCGCATCGGACTTGCAGTACAGCTCGCACATGAAGCAGGTCTGGCAATCCTCCTGCCGTGCGATGACGGGAATTCCAGTCGCGCTGGTGTCGAAGACATTGGTGGGACAGACCTCGACGCAGGCGTTGCACGCCAAGCATCGCTCGGCCACGACGAGTTCGATCATGGCGTGCCCTCCAGCTGCGGCTCGCGACCTGTGATCGGCTCGCGCGCGACGTTCGTCCGGATCGTGTCTAAACCGCCGACGGCGATACGACGGGCAAAATGCGGACTCATGCCCAACCGGTCCTCGCGTTGATGCATTCCCCTGCTTTCGTCCCGCGCCAGCGCCGCTGTGAGCGACCAGCGCGCGCTCGCAACCAGCGCCGCGGCTTCGCGTGCCTTGAGCGAATCTCCCGCCTCGCCACCCGCATGGGTGCGCAGCTCTGCCCAAACTTCATCAAGCGCCTGGCGCGAACGCTGCAGCTTCGCACCGGAACGAAACAGATTCTTGTCATAGGGATGCATCTCGTCCTTGACGGACTGGACGACGGCGCGAAGATCGATCGCGCGGGCGGATTTCAGCGGCCGCAATCCGGCCTCGCCGATCGGCAGCAGGCTTTCGCTGCGCGAGCGCTCCCGCGCAAAGGCCGCGGCGCCACGCCCCGCCCAATGGGCCGATGACAATGCCCACGCCGAGTTCTGCGCCCCGCCGCCAGAGGTCGCGCCGGCAACAAGCTCCCGCGTCGCCACGTCACCGGCGACATAGAGGCCGGGCACCGAGGTCGCGCAGCTATCTGACACCACCTGCACGCCGCCGGTTCCGCGAATGGTGCCGTCCGTGTGCAGCGTCACCTCGAACCGGTCATTGAACGGATCTATTCCCCAGCGGGCGAACGGCAGCATCAGGTTCGGCGAAATCGTCGGCAGGTGCGCGCGAATATCCTGCGGCATGCGATGCGGCGAGCACAACACGGGGCCCTTCAGCAAGGCTTTCGCCACCGTGCGGGTCTGGTCAGGTCCCGACGTCGGAATCTCGCGCCCATCCGCATCGTAATACGTCGCGAAGGCATAGGACATCGTCCGCGTCATGGTGGAATGCCGGGGTGCAATGGTATAGGCCGCCGTGAATTCCATCCCGGACAACTCGGCCCCCGCTTCCGCCGCCATCAGGTAGCCGTCGCCGGTGTTGGTGCGCGAACCCAGCAGATGGGACAGAAAGCTGGTGCCTCCGGTCGCCAGCACGGTGGCGCCGGCCACCACCCGATAAGCTGCATGATCCTGCTGCCGGCGAAACCCGCGCGCGCCTCCGATCGATCCGTCGGATCGTTTCAGCAGTTCGAGAACCGGGCTTTGATCGAGGATGGTGACTCCGAGATCGACAATCTGATGGCGCAGCGCCCGCAGATACTCCGGGCCGCGAAGCCCGCGAAATTGCACGACGCCCTGATCGTCCCTGGGAAAATTGTAATATCTTGCAAGCGTCGGCAGCACGTCCCAGGTCAGCGCCAGCACGCGCGCCATCCAATAGGGATCGCACAGGCCAAACCCGGCCTCGGCCCGCGCGCGAATGGCTGATGGCCGCGCCTCCGGCGGATCGGGCGGCACCCACCAGTGCCCGGGGCCCGCGGTGGCCGTGACGCCGCTGGTTCCGCAATAGCCCTTGTCGGCGAGGATCACGGACGCGCCGGCCCTGGCCGCGGCGGCCGCGGCCCACGCGCCGGCCATGCCGCCGCCGATCACCAGCACGTCGCTGGTCAGAACGATATCGTCGGCGGCGCGTGTCACCTCAGTCGAGCAGATCGGGTTCGGCCGCCACGATCCAATCCCACAACGGCTGGAAGCTGAAATAACCGCCCTTGTGCGTGCCGACCTGGGATGCCGTCAGTTTGGCGATGTCGTGGGCAATCGGCTTGGGCGGCCCAGCCGCCTCGGCCAGCAGTTGCGTCCGCGCGGCATTGTCCATGGCGATGTACCACCACGCCGTCGCCTCGATGGTCGGCCCCACCGTGAGCAAGCCGTGATTCTGCAGAATCGCCGCCTTTTTTGATCCGAGCGCCTCGGCAATCTTGCGGCCCTCGTCCGCCTCGAGCACCACGCCGGAGAACGGATCGAACAGCACGTGGTCTTCATAGAACGCACAGGAATCCTGTGTCAGCGGATCGAGCAGCCGTCCCAGCGACGACCAGGCCTTGCCATAGGTCGAATGGGTGTGAGCCGCGGCGATCACCCCTGGATGAGCCGCATGGATCGCGGAATGAATCACAAAGCCGGCCTGGTTGATCGGCTTGTCGCCGATCAGGATGTTCCCCTCGTGATCGACCAGTTGCAGGTCGGAGACCTTGATCTGGCCGAAGAACCTGGACAGCGCATTGATCCAGAAGCGATCCGGAAACTCCGGATCGCGCACGGTCACATGACCGGCCAGCCCCTGGTCGAACCCGTAGCGCGAGAACAGCCGGAAGGTCGCGGCCAACCGCTGCTTGCGATGCAGCCGCTCCTCCTCGAACGACGCAGCCGGCGGGCGTTCGACCAGCGCATACTTCTTCGGCTTTTCAACGAGCTGATTCATGGTCGCTCTCCTCTTTTCAGTATTCCAGGTTTTTGTCGAAGATGTCCGCAAGCGGCGCGCCGCGCACATAGGCGTCGAGATTGGCCGCCACCTTCTCCGCCAGGCGCTTGCCGTTGTCGCCTCCGGTCCAGGAGATATGCGGGGTGAGAACGATTTTCGGATGGCGATAGATCGGATCGCCGTCGGGCGGCGGTTCGGGGTCCGTCACGTCGAGGGTGGCGCCGGCCAGTTGCCCCGCATCCAGCGCACGCAGCAATGCGGGCTGGTCGATGATCCTGCCCCGCGCGACATTGATCAGATGCAGCGATCGTCTCGCGTGGGCCAGCACGCCGGCATCGATCAGATGGGTGGTCTTCGATGTGGCGGGAAGCGCCAGAACAAGGTGATCCACGCTTTCCACGAGGGCTTCGATGCTGGTCACCGGTTCGATGCCGGGCTCCGGATCCTGCCAGCTGGACCGGCGCAACACCTTGACCGCCATGCCGAAGGCCAACGCGCGTTCAGCCACCGCCCGCCCGATCGAGCCGAAACCGGCGATGCCGATCACCTTGCCGGAGAGCGAACCGAGCGAGCCGCGTCCCCAATCCGCCGCACCTAGCGGGCGGACCTTGTCCAGGCGTTTCTCAAATCCGAGAACCGCCGCCAGCACATACTCCGCGATCGGAATCGCCGAAATTCCGCGTCCTGTCGTCACCGCCGGCCCATCCAGCAGCCATGGCGGAAAGAAATCGACTCCGGTAGATGCGGTCTGGATCCAGCGCAGCGCGAACGGCCATCCCGCAGGCTTGATCGCCGGCGCCTTGTCCCAACCGGCAAACGGCCGTGTGAAAAGCACGTCCGCGTCATCAGGAAGATCCCAGGGCGACCGCCCCGCCGGATGGTCGATGATCAGGGGATGCGACCAGTGATCCGCAATCGCGGCGCGGACCTCCGGCCCAAGTTGATTGACGATCACCGGCGCCCTGACGCCGGTCGCGCTGCTTCCAAGGCCTACATGCAATTGATTCATCACACCGGTCGAATTGATGCTGCCGTGATCCGCCGTCGCTTCACTGTCAAAGCGAGCGGAGTGAAACGCTACGATGATTTTGCGAGATTGTAATTTTAAAGAGCTCGCGAGCTTTGCAACGTTCGCGCGGCGCGGCCCAAAAACGCGGTGAGAATTATCTCTTGAACCGGTTTTTCCTATGACAGGGGGCGCGCCAGAACCTCGCTGAAGCGCCGATCATAAAGCGGCGCCACATCCACCGGCTTCGCAAGGACGCCGAGCTCGCGAAAGGTATCAGCGACGTTCTGAGCGGACGCGATATCGGCATCGACGATCGGAAAGAGATCGCGCCGACGGGACGCCTTCATCATCACCTCGTAGACGATATCGCGCGGCACGCTGATGGTGGCCGACAGCGTATCGGCCCATTTTCCGAGATTGGCTTCCCGCCAGACATAGGCCTGGCGCATCCGCAGCAACAGGTCGGCGAGCGCCGCGGAACGCTTCTCGTCCTGCAGCGCCGCGGGGCTCGCGGTATAGACATAGTTGCCGGACAGATACCCCTGCGCGGTCTTCAGAACGCGTGCGCCGTCTTTCAGCGAGAACGGGACATTGTAGCCATAGATCGCCCACGCATCGAGCGACCCGCGATTGAAGGCCGATTGCCCTTCGACCGGCGACAACGCCACCGCAACGATGTCGTTGAACGACAATCCCACGGCTGCAAGCATTTTCGCGAGATAGTAATGCGCTGTCGTCGCCCGCACGTAGCCGACGCGCTTTCCCTTCAAATCCGCGATCGAATTAATCGGGCTGTCCTTGGGAACAAGGACGACCTGCCAGTTCACGTCATCCTTGCTGGTTGCGACGATCTTGATGCTCGCCCCGCTCGCCGCAGCGAAGACCGGGGGAATCTCGCTCATGCTTCCGGCATCGAGCGCTTCCGCGTTGATCGCCTCGGCGATGACATTGCCGGAGGAAAAATCCCGCACATCAAGTTTGTATGGCGTGTTGTCGAGCCCGGCGGCCTTCAGCAGCGCATAATCGCCACCCTTGAATTCGGCGATCCGCAAGGTCACGCCGGTGAAATCAACCTGCGATGCGGCGCGGGCCTGCGGCCACGATGCCGCGACCATGCCCAGCATGGCCGCGCGGAGAAAGCCGCGTCGTGAGCGATCACGGGCGATCACCGGAAGCTCGCTGTGTCGACGGCTCATCATCATCCAATCCCGGCGAATACTGCGCGATCGCAGCAGCGGCGTCTGTGCGCGCCGACGGTCGAAAGATGAAGCGAAACCACTGAAAGTAAATAGAATGGAATTGTGAATTCAGCCGGCAGGCGAGACGAAGACGGTCGCGAAGGCCGGGAGGTGAAGAAGGCGCCACCATGCGCCGTCTCCGACCTGACCGAGCCCCGACGATTGATCGTGATCGCGCGGCTTACCCCAGCGGACCCACCGCAGCCTCGACGGCGTCGACCATGACGCCCGAGCGCACCAGCGCCAGGGCATCGACCATCTCATGGTGATACCAGCGGTCGCCGGCCAGCGCCGGCTTGATCACCTCGCGCAAAGCGTCCAGCGCGGCCTGGCTGCCGCGGCCGATCGGATGTTCGCGCGCATGCTCGCCGATCAGCGACAGCGCCTGCCCGGCCATCAGGATTTCGCAGGCGACGATCTGTTCGACATTCTCGACCACGGTGCGGGCCTTGCGGCCGCACCAGGTCGAGTTCGACACGTGGTCTTCCGCGTTCGACTTGCCGGGAATCGAATCCACCGACCCGGGTGCGGACAGCGTGCGGTTCTCCATCACCAGTGCCGACATCGAGCACTGCACGGTGGCGTAGCCGGTGTTGAGCCCGCGCTTGCCGGCCAGCAGGTTCCGCGGCAGGCCGTAGCTCATGGTCGGATCGACCAGACGCGCCAGGCGCCGCTCGCTGATCGAGCCGAGATCGGTCGCCGCGATGGCCAGCAAGTCCATTACCTGCGCCACATACTGGCCGTGGAAGTGCCCACCGGAGATGCAGGTGTAACCGCCGGCGCCGTCGTCGAAGATCAGCGGATTGTCGGTGGCGGAATTGATTTCGGTGCCGATGACATTGCCGATATAGGCCAGCGCATCGCGCATCGGGCCATGCACCTGCGGCGCGCAGCGCAGTGAATAAACGTCCTGCACCCGCGGCGCCGGCGGCTTGCCGGGCACACGGTTTTCGTCCGGATAGATGGTCATCCGCGCCGCTTCCGAACAGCGCTGCGAACCGGCCGCAATCCGCCTGATATTTGCCGCGGACACCGCCTGCCCGGCATGCGGCCGGGCGGCATGCACCCGGGGATCGAAGGCGGCGAGTTCGCCGCGCATGCATTCGAGCGACAGCGTCATCGCAATGTCGGCATGCTTGAGAATGCGCCGGGCATCCTCAAGCGCCAGGACGGCGAGCGCAAGCGACACCGTCGAGCCGTTGATCAGGGCCGACGCATCCTTGGCGGAGAGCGGGAAATCCGGCGCGAAGCCCGCCTCCTGCAGCGCGGCGCGGGCCGGCAAACGCTTGCCGCGATAAACCATCTCGGCCTCGGGAAAGCCGCAGATCGCCGCCGATAGATGCGCCAGCGGCGCCAGATCGCCGGATGCCCCAACCGACCCCTTCTGTGGGATCACGGGATGCAGACCGGCATTGAGGCAATCCAGCAGACGATCGACGACGGCGACGCGCGGACCGGAGTAGTTGGAGGCGAACGCGTTGGCGCGCAACAGCATGGTCGCGCGCGTCACATCCTCAGCGAACGGCTCGCCGATCCCGGTGGCATGGGCGTAGACCGTCTTCATCTGGTATTCGGCCATCTCCGACATCAGCACGCGCTGGTCCTTGAACAGCCCGACGCCGGTGTTGAAGGAGTACATCAGCGGCGCGTCGTCGCGCATGAAGTTGGCGTCGATGTAGGCGCGAGCGTCCACGATGCGCGCCCGCGCGGCGGCGTCGAGCGCCGCAGTCGCGAAATTCCCATCCCTCGCGCGGGCGACGCTGGCAACCTGGTCGCCGATCAGTGTGCGGCCATCGATGGTGACGGTCATTCCGAAATCTCCTGTCTTCAAATCAGCGAGCCGACATCGGGCGGAAGTGCCTGATGACATCGAGCAGCACGCGCATCGCCATGTCGGCGTCGTCCACCGTGATCCGCTCGGCCGGATTGTGGCTGACACCGCCTTCGCAGCGCACGAACAGCATGCCCACCGGGCCGAGCGACGCCATTGCCATGGCGTCGTGACCGGCGCCCGACGGCAGCCGCAGCGGCCGCACACCCTGGCGAACCACGGCGTGTTCGATCTGCGCCACCACCAACGGATGGCAGACGCAGGCGGAGGCTTCATGGGTGGTGGCGATTGTCAGCGCAATCCCGCGCGCATGCGCCAGCGCGTCCAGCCGGGCGCGGATGTCAGCCACCGCGCGGCCGCGCTGTGCATCGTCGGGCGAGCGCACATCGATGGTGAAGGAGACCTCGCCGGGGATGACATTGACGGCGCCGGGGCGCGCATCGATCCGGCCGACGGTGGCCACCAGGCCGGTTTGCGAGCGGGCGAGATCCTCGATGATGGTCATCGCGGCGGCGGCACAGGCCAGCGCATCGCGCCGCAAGACCATCGGCACCGTTCCGGCATGGCCGGCGGTGCCGCGCATCTCCACCGCAAGGCGAGTCGCGCCATTGATGGCGGTGACGATGCCCACCGGCAGATTTTCGCTCTCCAGCACCGGGCCCTGTTCGATGTGCAGTTCGAGGAAGCCCAGCACCTGTCTGGGATCGCGCGCCGCCGCACCGATCTGGCGCGGATCGCAACCGAAGGCGGTCAAGGCCTCGCGCAGCGACATGCCGTCCTGATCACGTGTATCGAGCGCCGCAGAATCGAAGGTACCGGCGAGCGCCCGCGATCCGGAGAGTGTAATGGGAAAGCGCACCCCCTCCTCGTCCCCGAACGCCACCACTTCGATGGCGAACGGCAGCCGCTCGCCTCGACGCGCCAACTGCTCGACCACGGTCAGCGCCGCAACCACGCCGAGATTGCCGTCATAGGCGCCGGCATTGCGCACCGTATCGATGTGCGAGCCCACAATCAGCGCCGGCGCGCCCGGGATTTCGCCCTCGTAGCGCGCCACCACGTTGCCGACGGCGTCGACCGTCGCCTCGACGCCGAAGGCACGAAACCAGTCCCGCAAGGCATCGGCCGCCCGCCGATGAGCCGGCGAGAGGTACAGCCGGGTCAACGCATCAGGCTCATCCGAGAAGACGGCGAGCGCGGCCAGCCGCTCCATCACGCGGGCGCCAAGAGATGTGTCGAGTAATTTATCGGGAGATGTATCGACAGATGTCGGCTTGGAAAGGTCGAGCATTGAGGCCACCCGTCAACTCACTTGGTCTTGCTGCGAATCCAGGTCGCCACCGCGAGGCGTTCGTCCTCGGTCATGGCGGTGAGGTTGTTCGGCGGCATCGCGCGGCTGAGCACGGCCTGCATGTTGATGGCGTCGGCCTGGCGGGCGATGTTGGCGGGGGTATCGAGGAATACCGCCTTCGGCGCGATCTGGACACCATCCCAGACCGGCTCCGCCGCATGGCACATCGCGCAGCGTGACGTCACGATGTCGACGACATTGGCGGGTGGCGCAACATGCGCCGTTGCCGCCGGCACGCTGGCCGCTGCCGTCAGTCCCAGTTGTTCACGCCCGCTCGGCGAGGACGCCATCGCCACCCAGAAGGTGAACCACAGCGCCATCGCCACCGCGGCCCAGGCCCACCAGGGCGACTTGGCGTGATCGGAATGGCGGATGTTGTAGAAATGGCGGATCAACGCGCCAGAGATGGTGATCAGGAACACGATCGGAGGGATCACCGCCGAGTTGGCGTAGAGCACCGGGTAGTGGCTCGACATCATCAGCAGAACCACCGGCAGCGTCAGGTAATTGTTGTGGGTCGAGCGCTGCTTCGCCTGTTTGCCAAGCGCCGGGTCGGGCGTCTCGCCAGCCATCAGCGAGGCAACGACCTTGCGCTGGTTGGGAATGATGATCAGGAACACATTGCCCGCCATCCAGGTCGCCATCAGGGCGCCGACATGGATCAACGCGCCGCGGCCGCTGAACACCTGGGTGAAGCCGAAGCTGGCGCCGACGATGACCACCAGCCCGAGAATACCGAGCAGGTTTTCGTTCTTGCCGAGCGGTGACTTGCAGAGCTGGTCATAGAGCAGCCAGCCCAGCGCCAGCGCGCCGATGCCGAGCGCCGACGCCTGCAGCGGCGTGAGTGGCATCACATCGGGATTGATCAGATAGAGGTTGGACTGGGCGTAATAGATCCAGGCCAGCAGCACGAAGCCGGAGAGCCAGGTGGTGTAGGCCTGCCATTTGTGCCAGGTCAGCTCCTCCGGCATGTACTCCGGCGCGACCAGATACTTGCGCATTTCGTAGAAGCCGCCGCCATGCACCTGCCAGCTGGCGCCGCCCTTGCCCGAAGGAATATCCGACGACGGCTTGAGGCTGGCATCGAGGTGCATGAAGAAGAACGACGCGCCGATCCAGGCCATCGCCGCCACCACATGCAGCCACCGCAGCAGCAGACTTCCCCATTCCAGCATGTAAGGGATCATCGTCCCCTCCCGGTCCTTGTCACCATTCAGGAGACCCTAACCGGATCGTGGCGGTTGCACCTTTAGGGATTTCGGGAATATCTTTCTGGATATTCGACAAATCGGAGGTGCCCGTGATCTCCCTCGAAAACATCAGGATTTTCATGCGGGCGGCCGAATCCGGCAGCTTTTCCGCGGCCGGACGCAGCCTGCGCATGTCGCCTTCGGTGATCAGTTATCGGGTTCAGGCCCTGGAAACCCACCTGAACTGCAGGCTGGTCAGCCGCACCACCCGCCGGATGAACCTCACCGAGGCGGGGCGCGTGTTCTATGAGCGCTGTCTCGACATCATCGAGTCGGTGGAGCGCGCCGAGGTCAGCGTGACCGAAGCCGGCGCGACGCCGCGCGGCACCCTGAAGGTCACAGCACCCCTTGGCCTCGGCCGGCGGGTGATCTCGTCGCTCGCGGCGACGTATCGGGAGCAGCACACCGAGACCGACGTGCACCTGCGCTTGTCCGACCACCTGCTCGACCTGGTGCAGGAATCGGTCGATGTCGCGATCCGGCTGGCGCAGCTGCGCGATTCAACCTTCACCCTGCGCAAGGTCGCCGACATCGAGCGCGTGCTGTGCGCCTCGCCGATCTACCTGAAAAAACGCGGCCTGCCGAAAGCGCCGGCCGAGTTGCTGCAACACAGCTGCCTGCTGCTGCGCTTTCCCGGCTCGCAGCAGTTTCGCTGGACACTGACGGTGGACCATGAACCGACGACGCTGCCGGTCTCCGGCCAGCTCGATGCCGACGACAGCGATGTGCTGATCGAGTGGGCGCTGGCAGATCAGGGCATTGTCATGATGCCGCTGTACGAGGTGGCCGAACACATTGCGGCGGGCCGCCTGGAAACGGTGCTGCCCGACACGCCGCCGCAATCGGTCACGCTGGGCGTGCTCTATCCGACCCGCAAGATGCTGCCCTCGCGGGTCAAATCATTCGTCGACATGAGCGTCGAGGGCATCCGCCGCCACGTCTCCAAGCAGCTAGGTCACGTCGGCAAGAAGCTTTGAGCGGCGCTCCGGCTGTTTCGACTTCATGGGCTTGCCGGCGACATAGGTCTCCGTGACGCAACGGTCGTCGCCCAGGATCATGAGCAGGAACAGCTCCTCGGCCAGATTGCCGTCGATGCACTCCATGCGATGCGCCATCGCCGGTGTCGCCCGCGCATCCAGCACCACCATGTCGGCCTCGCGGCCCCGCTCCAGGCTGCCGATACGATCCTCCAGCCCGAGCACGGCCGCATTGCCGCGCGTCATCGCGTAGAACGCCTGCAGCACCGGCCAGCGCTGGCCCTGCATCTGGAGAATCTTGTAAGCCTCGTTGGCGGTCTGCAGCATCGAATAGCTGGTGCCGCCGCCGACATCGGTCGCGATCCCCACCCGCACCGGCTTCTCCCGCTGCTGCAGCCGTTCCATGTTGAACAGCCCCGATCCCAGGAACAGGTTCGAGGTCGGGCAGAACGCCGCGATGCTGCGGCTCTCGGCCAGCGCCTCGACCTCGCTCTCCTCAAGATAGATGCAGTGGCCGAAGATCGATTTCGGCCCCAGCAGATCATGGCGGGCGTAAACGTCGGTATAGGTCTTGGCCGAGGGGAAAAGCTGCTTCACCAGTTCGATCTCCGCCAGGTTCTCGCCGAGATGGGTCTGGACATAGGCATCCGGGAATTCGCGCGCGAGCGTGCCGGCCGCCTCGAGCTGTTCCGGCGTCGAGGTGATCGCGAACCGCGGGGTGATGGCATAGAGCTGCCGGCCGTTGCCGTGCCATTTCTGCAGCAAGGCGCGGCTTTCCTGATAACCGCTGTCGGCGGTGTCCCTCAGGCCTTCGGGCGCGTTGCGGTCCATCATCACCTTGCCGGCGATCATGCGGGTACCGCGCCGCGCGCTCTCGGCAAAAAACGCCTCGACCGATTCCGGATGGACCGAGCAATAGACCACCGCCGTCGTGGTGCCCTGGCGCATCAACTCGTCGAAGAAGAAGTCGGCGACATGCGCGGCATGGCCCTGCTGGCGCAGTTTCTGCTCTTCGACAAAGGTGTATTTCTGCAACCATTCCAGCAGCTGTTCGCCATAGGAGGCGATCACCCGCGTCTGCGGATAGTGGATGTGGGTGTCGATGAAACCCGGCAGGATCAAGCGCCCCGCATGGTCATCGATGGGAACGCCGGGGCTGATGTGGCGCAGCAAGTCCTTCGCCTCGCCGACCGCCGCGATCCGCCCCTCGGCGATCACCACCAGGCCGTCTTCGATATAGCGATGACTGCGCTCGGGACCGACGAGGCGTGGATCGGCATGAAAGCTCAGCACACGGCCGCGCAGCACACGTTCGACGCTGTGGGGAAAAGGCAGGGTCACGGCAGGCGCTCCTTCAGACGAAACAGGGCAATGCGCTCGATCTGGCGCAGCGCTTCATGGAATTCTGCCTCGGCCTCATTGCGGAGGCGGGCTTTGAAGATGGCGAGAATAGCGGCCTTGTCGTGTCCCTTCACAGCCAGGATGAACGGAAAGCCGAAACGAGCCCGGTAGCTGTCGTTGAGGGCGGTGAATTCCGCAAGTTCCACCGGGGTCAGGCTGCCGAGCCCGGCGCCGCTCTGCTCCTTGGTGGAATCGGCGGTCAGTTCTCCCGCCAGTGCCAGCCGCCCCGCAAGGTCCGGATGGGCGTCGATCAGTGCACGCTGACGCGCCGCCGGCAGCTTTCGCATCACGGCCGTCAGGGTGGCATGCAGGCCTTCGGCAGTATCGTCCGCGGTCGTGAGGCCGCCGCGATGCGCCGTCTCTGCGATCTCGGGCGAATGCTCGAAAACATCGCCGAAGCTTTCGACGAACAGCGCCCGCGACATACGGCTCGGGTGCAGGCCGCCGGCCGGCGGGTGATGCCGAATCCAGTGGCGGGCGATATCGATGCGGCGCGCCACCCACACCCGCTCGTGCGCAGCGACATAGTCGAGAAAGCGCATCAGCGCCGCGACCCGTCCCGGCCGGCCGATCAGGCGGCAATGCAGCCCGATCGACAGCATCTTCGGCGCGTCTTCACCTTCGGCGTAGAGCACGTCGAAGGAATCTTTCAGGTAGTTGAAGAACTGATCGCCGGCATTGAAGCCCTGCGCGGTGGCGAAGCGCATGTCGTTGGCATCGAGTGTATAGGGCACGATCAGATGCGGACCATGCTGCCCCTCGATCCAGTACGGCAGGTCGTCGGCATACGAATCGGAGGAATAAAGGAAGCCACCCTCCTCCATCACCAGCGCCGTGGTGTGCTCCGAACAGCGGCCGAGATACCAGCCGAGCGGGCGTTCGCCTGTCACCTCCGTGTGCAGATCGATGGCGCGATGAAGATGCGCGCGCTCCTCGGCCGCGGGAGAATCCTTGTACTCGATCCATTTGTAGCCGTGGCTGGCGATTTCCCAGCCCGCGCCGCGCATCGCGGCCGCAACCGCCGGCGCGCGGGCCAACGCGGTCGCCACGCCATAAACGGTGATCGGGATGTTGCGCCGGATAAACAGCCGCTGCAGGCGCCAGAACCCGGCCCGCGCGCCATACTCGTAGATCGACTCCATGTTCAGGTGGCGCTGCGCCGGCCAGGGCTGCGCACCGACGATCTCCGAGAGAAACGCCTCGGATGCGGCATCGCCATGCAGAATGCAGTTCTCGCCGCCTTCCTCGTAATTGAGGACGATCTGCACCGCGATGCGGGCATTGCCGGGCCAGGTCACGCGCGGCGGATGCTGGCCGTGACCAACAAGGTCGCGCGGATAGTCGATCGTGGTCTTCATTGCTGGGCGTTTCCCCTGGAGAATTGCCGGACAGTATTCGCCCGGCGGCCCGTTGTTCTTTCGAGAAATTCGCAAGATGTTTCCGAAGCCGGTGACAAGTCGTCGGCCGGCTTCCATGCCAGTATCCCTCCTCGCATCGACAATCGAGAAGACGCACGACACGGGGGGACTGCATGGTCAGCCAGCACGATGGCGGACGCCTGACGACGCATGTACTCGACACCGCCAGCGGACGCCCGGCGGCGGGGCTGCGCGTTGTTCTGTCCCGTCTTGATGGCGACGGCCGCATTGTCCTCACCGATACCCAAACCAATCACGACGGACGCTGTGATGTGCCGCTGCTGGCCGGCAACACCATGGCACCGGGGCGCTATGAGCTCGTCTTTCACGCCGGCGCGTATCTGCGCCGCGCGCACGGCGATCTGCCGGAACCGGCTTTTCTCGACGACATCCCGATCCGCTTCGGCATCGCGGACGCGGCCGCGCACTACCACGTGCCGCTGCTGATCTCCCCCTATGGCTACAGCACCTACCGGGGCAGCTGATTCCCGATGGAGGACTGACGTGAGACCACGCATTCGTTTCCTGTTCGGTGATGAGCTCCTCGAGATCGACCGCATAACGCCGACCACGACGGTGCTCGATTGGCTGCGGCTCACCCAGCGCCATGTCGGAACCAAGGAAGGCTGCAACGAGGGCGATTGCGGCGCGTGCACCGTGGTGGTGGTGCGGCCGGAGCACGGCCGGCTGATTTACCGCGCCGTCAATGCCTGCATCCAGCCGATCGGCACCCTCGATGGCTGCCAGCTTCTCACCGTCGAGCACCTGAAAAACGACGACGGAACCCTGCATCCCGTGCAGGCCGCGATGGTTGACCATCATGGCTCGCAATGCGGCTTCTGCACGCCCGGTTTCGTGATGTCGCTGTTCGCATTCCACAAGACCTGCGGCAACGCGCCCGGCGAACAGGCGATCGATGATGCGCTGTCCGGCAATCTCTGCCGCTGCACCGGCTACGCGCCGATCGTGCGGGCTGCCGAGCATGCCTGCGCGAAGCCTGCCACCGACCACTTCGATCGGCGCGCAGCGGACACCCTGGCACGGCTGAACGCATTGCAGGACCAGGAGACGGTCCGGATCGGCGACGAGAGCGGCACTTTCTACGCTCCCGCCACCACCGATGCGCTCGCCGACGTCCTGCTCGCCAATCCCCAGGCCACGATTGTCGCGGGATCGACCGATGTCGGCCTGTGGATCACCAAACACATGCGCAAGCTTCCCACCTTGGTGTGGATCGGCCGTGTCGGCGAATTGCGCCGGCTGGACGACAGCGGCGAGACCATCGAGATCGGCGCCGGCGTCACCTACAGCGAGGCCCAGACCGTCCTTGCCCGTCACTATCCTGATCTGGGCGAACTGGTCCGCCGCCTCGCCTCGACCCCGATCCGCAATGTCGGCACCATCGGCGGGAACATCGCCAACGGCTCGCCGATCGGTGACGCCTCGCCGGCCCTGATCGCGCTTGGCGCGACATTGCATCTGCGTCGCGGGACGGAGCGGCGCGCCCTGCCGCTGGAGGATTTTTTCATCGCCTACGGCAAGCAGGATCGCCGCCCCGGCGAGTTCGTCGAACGCATCACCGTGCCCAAACCCGACGCTGCGAACCGCTACCGCGCCTACAAGATCTCCAAGCGGTTCGACCAGGACATCTCCGCCGTGATGGGCGCCTTCCTGGTCCGGCTCGACGGCAACCACATCGACGATGTGCGCATTGCCTTCGGCGGCATGGCGGCAACGCCGAAGCGGGCGGTCGCCACCGAGGCCGCGCTGCGCGGCCGGATCTTCGACACGGCGGCAGTGGCCGCCGCCAAATCCGCGCTGGCGGAGGATTTCACACCGCTCACCGACATGCGAGCCAGCGCGAGTTACCGGCTGCGAAGCGCGCAGAACCTGATCGAGCGGCTCCACTTCGAACTGATGCATCCCGACGTCGAAACACGGCTGGTCGGAGACAAGGCGATTGCTCATGTCCGAGCTTAAGTCCAAGCCTGAGCACAAGCCTGAACAGACCCCGCTGCGTGGCGGAGCGCATGTGTCGCTGACCCATGACAGCGCCCGCCGCCACGTCACCGGTGAAGCCGTCTACATCGACGACATGCCCGAGCCCGAGGGCCTGCTGCATGTCTATCTCGGTCTCAGCGAGCGAGCCCATGCCCGTATCGTCGACATCGATCTGGCCAAAGTGCGCGCCGCCCCCGGCGTGGTGGCCGTGTACACCGCGACCGACATCCCCGGCGAAAACGACGTCAGCCCGACCCACCTGTACGACGAGCCCCTGCTCGCCACCGATCGCGTGGAATTCCTGGGGCAGCCGGTGTTCATGGTCGCGGCCCGCTCGCGCCTGCAAGCCCGCGCGGCCGTGCGCCTCGCTGCGATCACCTACGAGGATCTGCCGGTCGTCATCGATATCGACGCCGCCAAAGTGATCGGACAGATGGTCACGGCCCCGATGACGCTGGCGCGCGGCGACGCCGCAGCCGCGCTGGCCGCGGCGCCACGGCGGCTGACTGGCCGCATCTCCATGGGCGGCCAGGAGCACTTTTACCTGGAGAGCCAGGTGGCGCTCGCCATCCCCGGTGAAGAAGACGATGTCACCGTGTTCTCCTCGACCCAGAACCCCACCGAAGTGCAGCACATGGTGGCGGTGACGCTGGGCGTGCCGGCCCATGCCGTCACCATCGAGGTCCGCCGCATGGGCGGCGGCTTCGGAGGCAAGGAAACCCAGTGCAGCGCCTTTGCCTGCTACGCGGCGCTGGTCGCCAAGCGGCTGAAACGCGCAGCGAAAATTCGTCCCGACCGCGACGACGACATGATCACCACCGGCAAGCGGCACGATTTCACCGTCGATTATGATGTGGGATTCGACGGCGAAGGCCGCATTCACGGCGTCGACATGACCTTCGCCGCGCGTTGCGGCTGGTCGTCCGACCTGTCCGGGCCGGTCACCGACCGCGCGCTGTTTCATGCCGACAATTGCTACTTCTATCCGGCGGTGCGGGCGGTGTCTGAACCGCTGAAGACCAACACCGTGTCCAACACCGCATTCCGTGGCTTCGGCGGCCCGCAAGGCATCGTCGGCGCGGAACGGCTGATCGAAGAGATCGCCTATGCCACCGGGCTCGATCCGCTGACCGTGCGCAAACGCAATTTCTACGGCACCACCGACCGCAACGTGACGCCCTACCATCAGACCGTCGAGGACAACATTGCTCTCGAAGTGGTGGAGAAACTTGAGTCCGACTGCGATTACCAGGCACGCCGCAACGCCATTCGCTCGGCCAATGCCAAAAGCCCGGTGATCAAGCGCGGCATCGCGCTGACGCCGGTGAAGTTCGGCATTTCCTTCACGCTGACGTCGTCGAACCAGGCCGGCGCGCTGCTGCTGGTCTATACGGACGGCAGCGTGCAGATCAATCACGGCGGCACCGAGATGGGCCAGGGCCTCTACATCAAGGTCGCCCAGGTGGTCGCCGAGGTGCTGCAGATCGATGTCGAGCGGATCAAGATCACCGCCACCACCACCGCCAAGGTGCCGAACACCTCGCCGACCGCGGCCTCCTCCGGCGCCGATCTCAACGGCAAGGCGGCAGAGGCCGCCGCGTTCACCATCAAGGAGCGGCTGACCGAGTTCGCCGCAACGAAATGGGGCGTGCCTCGGGAGCAGATCACGTTCCTGCCGAACCGGCTGCGGATCGGGGACGAGGAAGTCGCCTTTGCCGACGTAGTGAAGCAGGCCTATCTGGCACGCGTCCAGCTCTCGGCCACCGGATTCTACAAGACGCCAAAAATCCACTGGGATCGCAAGGCCGGCCGCGGCCACCCCTTCTACTATTTCGCCTACGGCGCAGCCTGCACCGAAGTGGCCGTCGACATGCTCACGGGCGAGTATCGCCTCGAACGCGTCGACATCCTGCACGACTGCGGCCGCTCGTTGAATCCGATCCTTGATATCGGACAGATCGAAGGCGCGTACGTCCAGGGCGCCGGCTGGCTCACCACCGAGGAACTGTGGTGGGACGCCAAGGGCCGGCTGCGCACCCATGCTCCGTCCACCTACAAGATTCCAGCCTGCAGCGACCGCCCGCGCATCTTCAACGTGTCGTTGTACGACAGCCCCAATCGCGAGGAGACCGTGTTCCGCTCCAAGGCGGTGGGCGAGCCGCCGTTCCCGCTCGGCATATCAGCGCTTCACGCCATTTCCGATGCCGTCGCCAGTGTCGCCGATTATCGCATCTGCCCGCAGCTTGATGCGCCGGCAACGCCGGAGCGCGTGCTCGACGCCGTCGAACGGTTGCGCGCGGCCACGTCGCGCGCCAAACGCGAGGCTGCCGAATGACAACGGGCCTGGCTGAAACATTGTCAACTTATTTGGTTAGCGGCGTGCCCGTCGCCAGCGTTGTCATTGTCGAGGCCCGTGGTTCGACACCGCGCGAGGCCGGCGCCACCATGCTGGTGACCGCGGACCGCGTCGACGGCACGATCGGCGGCGGCCATTTCGAGTGGATCGTCATTGCGGAAGCCCGCGCGCTGCTCGCCTCCGGCCACAAGCGACGCGAGATGAGCATTCCGCTCGGCCCGGCGATCGGCCAGTGCTGCGGCGGGCACGTGACGCTGCTGATCGAGCGCGCCGATATGCAGACGGTGACCGAATTGAACGCCACCGAGACCGCCGCGCGCGCGACCTACCCCCATGTCCTGATCTTCGGCGCCGGTTTTGTCGGCCGCGCATTGGCTGCGGCCCTCGCGCCGCTGCCGTTCACCGTCCGGTTGATCGACGGCCGCGCCGCGGAGTTCGCCGGTTTCGAGGCTCCTGGCGTCACCAATGTGGTGACCGATCGCACCACCGCGGAAGTCGAGGCCGCGCCGACCCGTGCGGCCTACCTGATCATGACCCACAGCCACACCCTCGACGCGCTGATCGCAACCGACGTGCTGGAGCGGGCGGATTTCGGTTATCTCGGCATCATCGGATCCCGCACCAAGCACAAGCGTTTCGAGGCGGCCTTTCGCCAGCAGGGCATCGCGGAGCGCGAGATCAGCCGCATCACCTGCCCGATCGGTGGTCGCGCGGTGCGGGACAAGCGGCCCGCCGTCATCGCGGCGCTGGCGGCCGCCGAACTCATTACCGTGTTTGCTGCCGACATCGCGACGGCCCAAACCCGGATCGACCGACGGGTGGCGTGAGGCCGCGACCCGCCACCAATTTCAGCCAAGCCGCCGCCCGGAGGACGGCCCGCGCATCCCAGTGACTTTTTGTGAACGCCGATTTCAACGTCAGACATTTCATCTGATGCAACGACAGATATCGCAACTTTTTGGGGGAACAGCTCGATGTCATACAAATCCATCTCGCTTGCCGTGGGGCTCACGATCGCCACCGCAGGATCCGCGTTTGCCGCCGATCTCACCACCATGCCGGTCAAGGCCAAGCCGGTGCCGGACCTTCCGTTCTTCTTCGTCAACGACAACCGACTGACCTACGCCTATCAGTTTACGGCCACAGCTCCCGGTGCGGCGGACAAGACCGCAAAGCAGGTTCTCGCATTCACCCATTTCGACGTCTGGGCCTACGGCACCAACTTCATCAATCTCGATCTGCTGAAATCAGACAGCCGGGACCCAGCATCGCCATGTCTTCCGACCGTCGGGGTGCCGAATGCCTGCGCGGGCGCGACGGAATTCTACGGCCTGGTTCGCAGCACCTTCGGCTGGAACCAGATCTTCAACACCAAGGCATTCTCGGTCGGCCCGCTGAACAACATCTCGTTCGAGATCGGTGCCGATGTGGAGACGGAGAACCAGTTCCTGGCACCGGCGAAAAAGGACTTTGTTGCCGGCCTGCAGTTCGCGTTCGACCTGCCCTACAAGGGTTTTTTCAACGTCGCACCGCTGTATTACCAGGAATGGAATCACAACTCGTTCCTGACCCCCGGCTTCATGCCGGCCGGGTTCACAGGCCTGCCTGACGGCAACACCCATTTCCACGGCACCTGGGCCGTCGAAATCAACTACTACATGGATCTCGGCTTCCTGCCAGAGAACCTGCAATACTTTGCCGTCAGCGGCCGCGCCGGCTTCTACGGGCCGAAAGGCGACGGCACCTACGGTGGCTTCACCGTGCCCGCGAGCAACAAGACCCGGACCGAAATCAACAGCGAGCCGATCCGCCTGACCTTCGACGCCAGCAAGCTGATGTGGGGCCCGAAGTACACCCACTTCGTCGATGTCTGGGTGGCTTACCGCTACTGGGAGAACAAGTTCGGTCTCGACGACAGCAATCCCACCAACGGCGTCTGCTTCACCGCGGCGGGCGTCAACAACAAGAGCTGCACGGAAAAGTCGTTGTATTCAGGCGTCTCGGTCAAGTTCTGACCGGCGCAGAGGTCCCAAACTCGCCATGATCTCGCAGAGAGATCATGGCTTCTTTTTTGGGTGGTGAGTGGAAAGATGCGCGATAGCATCGCAAGCGATGACGCGCCGGCGGCCGGCGCGCAAGTGCCTGCCATCCATGCGAACGCGATTCAGGCGAGCTTCATCATCCGAAGTGCTTCACGGCCCATCAGCCCGTAGGGATTGGCGAGGCTCTCCATCATTTCCATGTGCGCATAGTTTTCGCCGACGACGAGCTGCACCGGTTTTCCGGCGGCTTTCACGGCGGCCGCGAAATCCCGGCCCTGTCGCTGGAATTCAGGCGTCTCGAAGGTCCCGTAGGCCACGATCAAGGGCGTTGTCAGCTTGTCGAGATGCCGCTGCGGGCTGAGGGCCTGCTCCAGCTCATCGTCGAACTTGATGTAGTTGCGCCGGAATGACAGCCTGACCGGCTTCAAGTCGTACATGCCGCTGATACAGATGCCGCCCTTGATCGTATCGGCCGGCAAGCCGAACTCCTTTGCCCAGTCGGTGGTCAGCACCACGGCGGCGAGGTGACCGCCGGCGGAATGGCCTGCAACATAGAGACGGTTCGGGTCGCCGCCGAAACTTGCGGCATTCCGGTAAATCCAGGCCACCGCACGCCGCATCTGGTCGGCCATCGGCATCAGGCTGCCGCCGGCCTCCTGCACCAGTTGATAATCGGGCACCACGAAGTGCGCTCCGGCACCGATGAACGTCTCGGCCGGAAATGCGCTCTCACTGGCAGAGCCGAAGCGCCATTCGCCGCCATGAATGTGCATGAAGATCGGCGCACCCGGCTTAGCCGTCTTGTAGATGTCCAGCTTTTCAAAGCTGGAGGGGCCGTAGGCCAGGCGCTGCGGCTGCCCGATCCGGGCACGAACCAATTCGCTGTTGGATTTGAAGCGCGCGCCGAGCTGGGCAATGTTCGGCTCGTAGACCGTCTGGTCATAGGCCGCATCCAGCTCCACCTGGTCATAATCGAGAAAGACCGCAGGTCCCTTCGCGTGTGGTGGCGGACCGTACCTGACGCCCTCATCGGCCATCACCGCCTTCGGCGCGACGGCTGAAGCCGCCGCGCCGATCAGGACAGTCCGCCGTGAGAGAAGAACGTCAATCAATCGTTTGTTCATTGAACGGCCATCCCATCTTTGTTGCAGGGTTCGCCTCATTCATAGCAAACCGGCAGAGCCTCGCGCTAGCCGGCAACCAGAGCAAAGCGCACGACGAAGAGCGCGGCCACGAGCCATGTCGCGGCATGGACCTCGCGGACCCGTCCAGTGATCGTCTTGAGCACCGCGTAGCTGATGAAGCCGAACGCGAGGCCGTTGGCGATGGAGTAGGTGAAGGGCATCATCAGCGCGGTCAAGGCGGCCGGCGCCGCATCGGTGACGTCCTCCCACTTGATCTCGACCAGTTCACGCAGCATCAGGCCGGCGACATAGAGCAGCGCCGGCGCGGTGGCGTAGGCCGGCACCGAGCCGGCCAGCGGCGAGAACAGCAGTGCCGCGAGGAACAACACGGCCACGACCAGTGCGGTCAGCCCGGTGCGTCCGCCGGCCTGCACCCCCGATGCGCTTTCCACATAGGCCGTGGTGCTGCTGGTGCCCAGCAGCGAACCGGCAACGATGGCCGTGCTATCGGCCAAGAGCGCCCGCCCGAGGCGGCTCGGCTTACCCTCGCCGATCAGGCCGGCGCGCTTGGCGACCCCGATCAGGGTGCCGGTGGCATCGAAGACCTCCACCAGCACGAACACCAGGATCACATGCAGAAGTCCGCTGTGCAGCGCACCAACGATATCCAGTTGCAGAAAGGTCGGCAGGATGCTGGGCGGCATCGACATCACGCCGTCGAACTTGCTGACGCCGAGCGCCATCGACAGCACCGTGATCACGAGGATGCCGATCAGGATGGCACCGCGGACTTTCAGGCCATCGAGACCCGCGATGATGAAGAAGCCGAGTATCGCGAGCAGCGGGCCGGTCTGGGTGATGTCCCCGAGCGACACGTAGGTGGCCTTGTTGGCGACCACGATGCCCGAATTCTTCAACGCGATGATGGCCAGAAACAAACCGACACCGGCGGCGATGGCGCTGCGCATGGACTGCGGAATGCCCTCGATCAGCCAGCTGCGGATGCCGCTGACCGTGAGCGCGACGAAAACGAGACCGGAGATAAAGACCGCACCAAGCGCCTGCTGCCAGGAAAAGCCCATGGCGCCGACGACCGTGAAGGCGAAGAACGCATTGAGCCCCATGCCGGGCGCCATGCCGATCGGCCATTTCGCCACCAGCGCCATGATCAGCGACCCCAGCGCCGCCGCGAGGCAGGTAGCCACGAACACCGCGTTGCGATCCATGCCGGTCGAGGACAGGATCTCCGGGTTCACAAAAATGATGTAGGACATCGTCAGAAAGGTGGTGACCCCGGCCACGACCTCTGTCCGCACGGACGTGCCGCGCTCCTTGAGCTCAAAGTACGTATCAAGCATCGTTTCCCCCTTGTGATATTTTGCAGCAGCATCTTTGGATTGAATTGCCGGTGCAATAGCTTCACTTGGCGGAAGTTCACGAAGCAGTTTTGCAGTTTTTGCTTGAATGGGGGCGGCCAGCGGGCGCATCCGCGGCCCCAACCGGATGCCGTGCATGGACGGCGCGCCAACGCCGGGCTGAGGTCCTGTCGCCGGCGAAGGCGAACCTCCTCGCCGTCCCTAGGCCTCAATGACCTCGGCCTGGGCGACCTGACCTAATCCGCGTCATCGAGCGGCGGACGCGATGCACGCAGCCCATGCTCATCGGAGAAACGAAGCGCATCGATGATCATCTGTTTGACCTGCCTTGGCCCATCATCGTGGTTGAGCTCGTATTCCAACAGGAATGAAGCAAAGGCCTCTTCGTCGACCTTTTCGAGCGCGTCGGCAAGTTCCTTTGGGGTCATCGTGCGTCTCCTCGCTTACCGCGGAACGGCGCCTCGCGCCTTCAGCTTCCGCGTCACTCGCGCAGCCAAACACCCCCTGAGACTATCACACGGAGGCTGCCCGTCGACCCTGTCACGACAAGATGTCTGCTGGAAGACTTCGATTTCGACCGCCGCACAATCGTTGTCATCGATCATCGGCCAAGGAACGCTGCGCCAGATCTTCCTCGACAATGACACGGGCCGCTTCCGGTGTCAGATTGCTGCCGACCAGATCCAGATGTGTTGCCGCATCGAACAGCAGGGCGCGGACGTCGTCCGGCGACAGCACGCCTTTTTCGATAAGTTTCCGCACCAGAGCCTGGAGGATGAGGCCATCGATCTGGCCGTGTGCAAGCGGTGTCGCTTTTCCAATCATCGTCGTCTCCCGAATCGGCGCGGCCCGTCGTTCACCTGCCTTGCCAAGTCCTAGCGCGAGGGCCGCGGAGTATCGTTGCGCAACTGCTCAAGGGCCTGGCGCAGGCCATGGAGCTGATCAACCAGATGGAGAATGACATCGATCCCTTCGTCGTTGACTCCAAAGTCGCCTTTCAGGTCGCGGATCAGGTGCGCCCGCGCCACGTCGGTGTCGGAGAACGTGACTTCCGCGGACGTCTGATCCGGAATCAGCCACTGCTGCTCGAGCCAGAACTCCAGCGTCTGCACCTGAAGGCCCGCGCTGCTCAGGAACTGCTGCTTGTTCATGATCATGATGTGCCCTCCTCGCGCGGGTTGAACGCCTTTCCTTTGTCCCAGTTCGACACGAACACCTCGAGGTCCGGGTCCGGGCCTTTGGGCAAGACCACTTTCAGCTTCACGAACTGATCTCCGCTGCCGCCGTCGCGCCGGGGCGCACCCTTGCCCTTCAGACGCAGGGTCGTGCCCGTGTTCGATCCCTTCGGCACCGTCATGGTGACATCGCCGGTCGGCGTGGGAACGCGAATCCGTCCGCCGAGCACCGCTTCGGACAGGGAGACCGGCAATTCCAGCGAGATGTCGTCGCCCTCGCGCTGGAAGCGATGGTCCGGCAGGACCTCCACCTCGATCAAGGCATCACCGGGGCCGCCTTCGCCGACGCCGGGAGCTCCCTTGCCACGCAGACGGAGGATCTGCCCGTCGACCAGACCCGGTGGAATTGTCACGTCAAGAGTGCCACCATCCGGCAAGGTCAGGCGCGTGTTCGCGCCCCTGATCGAGTCGGCAAAGTCGATCGGCAGGTGATAGTGCAGATCCCGTCCACGCCGGTTCGCCCGCGCCCTTTCACTGCGTCTCAGCAGCTCGGCAAACGAATCCTCCGATTCCATGAAATCACTGTAACCGGAACTGTCCGCGTACGGATGTCCCTGATCCGACGTGGCATAATCGCGATAGAAGTGTTGCTGCGCTCGCTCGGCCCCCGTCGCGTCGATCTCGCCGGCATCGAAGCGTTTGCGCTTCTCGGCATCGCCGAGCAGATCGTAGGCCCCCGCGACCTCCTTGAATTTCTCCTCGGCCGCCTTGTCACCGGGATTGAGATCCGGATGCAGCTTTTTCGCCAGCTTCCGGTAGGCCTTCTGGATATCGGCCGAAGGCGCCGTCGGGGCAACGCCGAGAATCTCGTACGGATTTCTCACGACCCACTCCGCAGGAACGTTGGTTCACCCGGAGTCATGAGGGCTCAAAACAAGGGAATTTGCAATACCATTAGCCACGCCGCCGTCCGCTCACGGCCAAGCGTCGAGAAGCAATCCTGAGGAACCCGGCGCACGCCTCACGTGCGCTTTCCAATTCAGGCCCGTTTTTTCAGTCCAATTTGACGTCGGATCCCTCCGCGAGATCTTTCAAAACCAGCTTGTTGCGCAGCTCGCCGATGCCTGCGCCGCGAACAACGACCTCGTCGCCGGCCTTCAAGAAGAGTTGCGGCTCGCGCGCGTTGCCGACGCCGCTGGGCGTGCCCGTCAGGATGACATCGCCGGCATGAAGTGTCATTCCGAACGACAGTTCCGCGATCAACTCGTCAATCGGGAATGCCATCTGCGCGATCACCGCATCCTGCAATCTCTGTCCGTTGACCTCGCACTGCAACCGGATGCGCGGAATATCGAGTTCGTCGGGTGTCACCAGCACCGGTCCCAGCGGCATGGTCTGGTCGATGCTCTTGCCCTTGAGCCACTGGCCGCCGTGGCGACGCTGCAAGTCCCGTTGCGAGATGTCGTTGGCGAGGCAAACCGCAAAAATATGATCCCAGGCAGCCTTGCGCGGAATGCTGCGTCCAGTGCGCCCGATCACCACCGCGAGCTCGGCTTCATAGTCCCATTTCGCCGAGATGCGGGGATCGAACGCGATGGGATCAGTCGGACCGATCACCACGTCGGGGGATTTCGTAAAGAACGTCGGCGCCTTCGGCTTGTCGACCTCCTGGCCTTCCCGCTTGCCCCGCCCCTCCTCGAAATGGTCCCAGTAGTTCCAGCCCGTGCAGAGAACATCGCGCCGGAAGCGATGGATGGGAGCAGCCAGATGCGCGGCAGCCTGCGGCAGGCGCACACCGATGTCGAGAGCCGTGCGAACGGCGGACGCGCGGGTGGCGGCATCCGCGGCCAGGAAGGACACCAGGTCCGTCACGGATGGTTCGAAGAGAGCGATCTCGTCGCCGGCAACGACGCCGGGACGGTTTCGGCCATCCAGATGGACGCTGGCAAATCGCATGGGGCTGCTTTCCTGCTCAATCCGCCAGAACGGCGATGGCGTTGATTTCGATCAGATAGTCCGGCGAGGTCATCTTGCAGATCTCGACCATGGTCGAAGCCGGCGCGATGCCGGTGAAATACTCGCGGCGAACCTTATGAATCGCGTCAAAGTGCTCCATATTGCGGACATAGACATCGACCCGACAGATATCGTCGAGGGTTCCGCCCGCCTGTTCGACCGCCGCCTTCAGGTTCTCGCAAACCTGGCGTGTCTGCTCCTCGACATTGCCGATTCCGGCAATCGATCCGTCGGCGCGCCGCGATGTCATTCCCGAGATGAAGACGAGGCGCCCGCGCGCTTCGATGGTGGTCGCCTGGGAAAAGTGCCCGTTCGGCTGGCGTAATTTCTCACTGGTGATCTTCTTCTTTGGCATCGATGTCTCCTGTCAGGACAATTGATTGGGAATGTCGATATTGAGCCGGCGCGCACTCTCCCGCAGGGCGGCGATCGTGGCGACCGCGATCTCGCATGTGCCGCTGAACCCGGCATGCGCTCGCGCTGCACGATCGCCCGGCAGGCGAACCGCCTCCGCGCCCGGAACGCGGCGGGATTGTCGGATCTTTCCAGTGAATGTCGCAACCGCGCCGGTAAAGGCTTCCAGCGGACGAAAGCCCTCGATGTCGATGGCGAGAAACAGATTCGAACACCCGTAGGGTTTCGACAGATCTCCGTAGAGCGGCTGGACCTCGTCACCGATGGCGCCCGCCGAAAGTCCTCCAACGATCATGTCGATGAGCACGGCAAGCCCGAAGCCTTTCGCACCTGCCGCGGGAAGCAGCATGCCTTTGATGGCCTCCGAGGCATCGGTGGTGGGAAGACCGTCGGCTGTCGAAGCCCAGCCTTCCGGGATTGGCCGATTCTGCTTTTCGGCCAGGCGGATCTTACCCATGGCGCCGGCGCTCAATGCGAGATCGAGGACAACCGGGTCACCGTCGGAGGGAACGGCGATGGCGACCGGATTATTGCCGACCACGCGTTCCGCGCCGCCCGGCGCCGGAAGCAACGGCCGTGTATTGGCCATCACAAGGCCGATGCAGCCGTCCAGCGCCATCGCCCGCGCGAAGCGGCCGGCCGCGCCGAAATGGAAGGCATTACGCACCGCCACTGCGGCGAGACCATGTGCCCGTGCGCCGGCAATGACGAGTTTCGTCGCGCGCTCCGCGACCACATGTCCGAGGCCATTTTGCGCATCCAGAACGATTCGTGTTCCCGTATCGGAAATGACCAGGCCTTCGGTGCCCGGTGAAATCGAACCGGACAAGATCCGGTCGAGATACATCGGAAGCAGCATGGTTCCGTGCGAGCCAAGGCCTTCGATGTCGGCGTCGACCAGCGCGGTCGCGACAATGCACGCATGCGCCTGCGGCGTGCCGGCGGCGATCAGCAGCCTGCCCACGAAATCGACGTAGTCGGCGGCTGCGACGGAGATGGAGCTGCTCATCGGAATACGGCCCGTCGCGTTGTCAATGAGCATCCCGCTCGTCAGCGTACCATGACGGTTTCACCGGATAGTGCGGACCATCGTAGATCTCGATGACGATGGTTTCTTCATGCGCGAGCGTGGGCCCGTGCACATTGCCCTTGGGGTTGCAGTAGAAACTCCCCGCTTTGAGCGCGACCCCCGTTCTGGTGTATTCGTAGTGCCCGGACAAGCAGTACATCATCTGATTTGACGCATGCAGGTGCGGCTCCGGAATGCTCGCGCCCTTGTCGAACTTGATCAGAGCGACAGATGCTCCGGTCTCCTCATTTCGCCACAGCATTTTCTCGTGCACGCCCTTCAACGATTTTTCGCGCCAAGGCATCGTCGCGGATTGAATCAGAATTTCATCGAGGCTCGGCGCGCCACCAGGAAGATTCATCGGCATTTCCTCAATTCTTGAACTCGGATCTGTTTGCCACGCGCTGGTTATTACATGATATTTCACATGATGTCTTTCAAAAAGAGACGCAGCCGCCGTCATTTTGAAGGACCGACGGAACATGCTGAAAGAGCTTAAAACTGAGGAATCCCGCGACCAGAACGTCGGGCTTCGGCAGACGCGAGAGCATGATGAGATAAGGTTCGCTCAATGTAATCCGTCATCCTGAGATGGCCGTGCGCAGCGCGGCCCTCGAAGGACGACGGCAAATGCTTCAGTAGAATCGGCCCTGCATCCTTCGAGGCTCGCCCAGCGGTGCAAGTGCACCGCAAGGCTCGCACCTCAGGATGACGGAGTTGATTCAACCTCAATTCATCCCGCTCTAGACGCCCGTGCGGCCGCGCCCCTCACACAGCCGGCAGGCCCCGCTTATCCAGAGATATCGTGCCGTGCACGATTTGCGTGCCACATGCCTCGCGCGGTGGAGTTCTGGAGGCTCGCCACGCGTTCCCTGAGGCTGGTCAGATGCTCGCGCATCGCCTTGGTCGCCCCGTCGCCATCATGAGCCTTGATCGCTTTCAGGATGCGACGGTGCTGCTTGTCGGAACCTTCCGTATCCAATGTCTGCCACAGATGCAGATACCAGGATCGCGTGCATCGCTCATGCAGCGATTTGGCAAAGTCGCCGAGCACGCGGTTGCGGGAGATCTCACTGACCTTGCTGTGGAACGCACGATCGCACTCGACAAAAGCGTCGATCGCGCTTGCTCCGTTGTCGCTGCGGCTGCGATCGTCCAGGATCTGCTGCAGTTCCTTCGAATCCGTTTCGGTGGCGCGTTCGGCCGCGAGACGGGCGATCTCGCCCTCGACCGCAAGCCGTGCATCGAGGAATTCGAGGACCTGGCTGATCGAATCGGGCTGGATGATCACGCCCTTGCGCGGAACGACATCGATCAACCCTTCGAGCTGAAGGCGCTGCAATGCCTGGTGAACCGGCGTCCGCCCCAGATTCAGCAATTTGCAGATCGCGCCTTCGTTCAGATACTGGCCGGGCAGGAAGTAGAGCGTAATCACCTTTTCCTTGATGGCCTGATAGGCCTGTTCGGTGAGCGACGACGGTGCACCACCGTCATGCTTGGGCTCCTTGCCGGCGCGTGCCTTGGCCGCTGCCTTCGATGTCTTGTTCTGGGCCTTGTTCTGGACCTTGGCCATAGCTTTTGACGTCACTCCGGCTTCGATATGATACTGAATATCTTCAACAATATCAGACGCATCGAATCCAGTCGAGCTAGCTTGCGCAGCTTCCTGTTGACCCTTTCCCGGGTTGCGCGAACTCATCGCCCTGTCTTTTGATTGATGGCTTCGGGATTGTCGCACCAGATCGCCTTCAGCCGTTCGGGCGCCAAACCGGCGAGCTGCTGCCGCGGCTCCAGCAGTCCCATCGGAAATGGCCAATCGGAGCCGAACAGAAGCCGTTCGGCTCCGAACACCTCTCCGGCCAGATCAAGAGCGTGCGTATCGTGCGCGATACAGTCGACGCAGAATCGGCGCAGCGCACGCTTCGGCGACTCCAGCTTGAGATCGACGCCCGGCCGCGCCGTCGCGAAACCTTGCTCCAGACGGCCTGCCAGCGCCGCGGTCGTTCCACCGGCATGCGCGAGACAGACCGTCATGTCCGGATACCGCTCCATCACTCCGGCGAGGACGAGATGCGAGGCGGCGATCGCCGTCTCCGTCGGATTCCCGAGCAGATTATGCAGATAGAATGGGTCGAGGCGTGCATCGCACCCCTCACCCGGATGCAGAAACAGAAAAGCAGACACGGAATTGAGCGCCTGCCAGAGCGGATGATAGTCGGGCTCGGACAAAACGCACTTTGCACCACCGGCCGACATCGCGAAGCGCGCATGCTTGCCGGCGATGCCGTCGAGGACCGTCCGTGCGGCGACCGATGGATGCTCCACCGGGAGATGCAGCAACGGCGATATCCGCGACGCGTAGTCCCCGACCATCGCCGCCAAGCCATCATTCAGCGCCCTGGTCCAGGCAGCAGCCTCGCCTGCAGCCAGGTGCGGTCGATAGGCCGGCGGAGGGATCGACACCCATGCGTGCGCGATTCCATGAGTGTCCATCCATGACAGCAAGCGGTCCGCATGAAACAGGTTCTTGATCCCCACGGCATGCCCATCGATGCTCAGCTTCTCGGCATTGCCGTCCCATGTGACGCCCTCAAAACGAAACAGCTCTCCCGTGCGAACGGGGATGAGATGGGCGTGGACGTCGAGAGCGATCTTCATGGCAAGGAATTCCTGGGTATCGACGGCAGTGTCGACTGAATCTTTCGGGAGCGGAACGACCCGGACTATTCGATTTTAATGTCGGCTTTTGTAATCACGTCTTTCCAGACTGTGGTCTCCACTTCGATTCGATGCGCAAGCTCTCCCGACCCCTCGCCCGTCACCGAGATTCCGACCGCCGCAAGCTTCTCCCGGCTCTCCGGCTCGTTCAAGACACCGACCACAGCGGCTTCGATCGCCGTCCGCAGCCGCTCCGGCGTGCCTTTCGCCACCAGCACTGCAAACCAGGCGGTGCTGTCGAAGCCCGGTAGCGCGGTTTCATCGACTGTCGGCACATTGGGAAGCAGGGATGAGCGCTGCCGTGCCGTCACCCCGAGGGCTCTCAGCTTTCCCGACCGCACCTGCTCGAGAACGGTCGGCAGATTATCGAACATCAGCTGCACCTGCCCACCGAGAAGATCGGTCACCGCAGGCATGCTGCCCTTGTAGGGAATGTGGACAATGTCGATCCCCGCCCGCTGCGCGAACATCAAACCGGTCAGATGCCCGTTCGATCCAATGCCTTGAGAGGCGAAATTCAACGCTCCGGGTTTTGCCTTTGCCAGCGCGATCAGCGCCTTCAGATCATTCGCCGGCACGGTGGGATTGACGACAATGACGTTCGGCACGAACCCGGTGCGGGTGATCGGTGCGAGATCGCGCACGGTTTCGTAGCCGAGATTGCGATACAGCAGCGGATTCAGCACCAGCGCGCTGGACGCGACCGCAAGCAGTGTGTGGCCATCCGCCGGGGCATGCACCACCGCATTGACGCCGATCCCGCCGTTGGCGCCCGGCCGGTTCTCAACCACCACCGGATGCTGCCAGATCTCACCGAGCCGTCTCGCCAGCAGGCGCGCAATGATGTCGCTGGTGCCGCCCGCCTGATAGGGCGAGATAATGGTCAACTGGTGGTCCGGAAACGCCTGCGTCCGAAGCGCCGTGCTCGACATCCCCGCCACCAGCACAGCGATCGCCGCCAATGTCGCCGAATGCAGGACTAACCGGCGCAACTGGCGCCTCCACAACGGCACGGCCCGCCCGTTATACGGCGGCAGCGGCCACGACATGCGCTTCATCACGGACTTCATTGAACCAGCGCACATCAAGGCAGGATCGGGCTCTCGGGCAAATAGCCCGGGACATAGATCCGGTCGGCCGACAACTTCTCCCCGGCGACGTCGATATTCTTGTTGATGAAGTCGACAGTGGCCTTCATTCTTTCCGGAGACACATAACCGTAACCATGCTTTGCGACGTCATCGGACAGCGCAACACGACGCAGGATATTGATCTCCTCGACAACGATTTGCGGATCCAGCGCCTTGACGTATTGCAGTTCGATTTTGGCGGCCTCCTCCGGATTGTCCAGGGTATATTTCCATCCCCGCAGGGACGCCCGAACGAATTTTTTGACGATGTCGGGATTCGCCTTCAGGAAATCTTCCTGGACACCGATGGAATTGGCATAGATCTCAAGTCCGAAATCTCCGGCAAACAGACACACCGGCTTGGCATCCGGCACCGCGCGCTTGATCGACGGCTCGCTCATGACAAACAAGTCGATCGATTGCACCTTGCGGGTCACCAGCATGGGCACGCGGGACGACGCATCGATATTGACGACCTTCATCGTCTTGCTGTCGACGCCGTTCATTTCCATGAAAGCCGCCCAGATCTTGGGGACGAACGACGCCGTACTTGACCCCAGTTCGAAGTTCAAAAGCTTCTTCGGGCTGTCGATATCGGCGCCCGGGTTGAGGCTGAAAATGCAATACGGCGGTTTCTGGTAGTTCACGGCGACGATCTTCACGGCCGAGGCATTGCTGCCCGCCGCGACAAGGCTCGGAATGTCGATGAAGCCGAACTCGGTGGTCCCCGTCGCCACCGAACGAATGGCATCCGCCGTCCCCTTGGACGGCAGGATCGAAACGTTCAAACCCTCTTCCTTGTAGTACCCCTTGCCCAAGGCAACGTACCAGGGCGCATGCCGGCCGAGGCTGATGAAGTCCAATGCGAACTTGACGTCGCGGTCCTGCGCCTGCGCCGAAAATGGCATCAAACACACGGCAGATAACACCGATATCGCAAGCCGCCTGAACATCCGTAAGCCTCGCTGACAACAGGAAAAGAAGAAGGAAATCGCGCCACCGCCGTGCCGGCACGGCTTGTTTGACACATGAGATATCATAAGATATTTCACATGAATGTACACAGATTTCTCGGGTCCTTGCCCCGGCAAGAGACAGCGGATCGACGCAAGTTTCGGGCCAACCGGCCTGCGGGCGATGTTGCGGGGGTGATGAGCGAACAATGCCTTTCGGATCGGTCAGAAACGTCAGAAAAGTCTTCGCTTCCGCTCAAACGCGGTCACGCAAGCAGGAGCCGGTCGTGGCTCTGGATGAAACGAGCTTCGACTTCGAGGAGGGCCAACTGATCTCCTTTCTCGGACCGAGCGGCTGCGGCAAGACGACACTGCTGCGGATCATCGCAGGTCTGATCCCGAAGACATCCGGAGCCGTGACGATCGGCAACCTCGACGTGGACGGGCCGGTCGGCAACTACGGCTTCGTTTTCCAGAGCCCGAGCCTGATGCCCTGGCGCAGCGTGCTCGACAACGTCATGTTTCCAATCGAAATCCTTCGCCAGCGCGATTCATCCGCACGGCAACGCGCCAATGAACTGCTCGAGCTTGTCGGGCTTTCGGCTTTCACCGAATCGCGGCCGCACCAGCTTTCGGGCGGCATGCAGCAGCGCGTGGCGCTCTGCCGGGCACTGGTCCATCGCCCGAAGCTTCTGTTGATGGACGAGCCGTTCGGCGCACTCGACGAACTGACCCGCCTCGAAATGAACGATCTGCTGCTTCGCATACGGCAGGAGACCGGCGCGACCGTCCTGTTCGTCACGCACTCCATCACCGAGGCGATCTACGTGTCAGACAAGGTCCTTGTGTTCAGCAAACGGCCTGCGCGGGTAGCCAGGGAGATCGCGATCGATCTCCCCTACCCGCGGTCGCAGAAAACGCGCTTCACGGACGAATTCGTCACACTCGAACGCCAGGCCAGCGAAGCCCTGGGTGTTCTCCCCGCAGAACCGGCGGTTTCAGGCCACGCATCATGACCAGGCAATCGATCTCGAATACAGCTTACCCGGTCGCGGGGATCGTTCTGATCATCGTGCTGTGGGCGCTCGCCTGCAGGGTCGGCAACCTCGCCACCGTGGTGCTTCCGACGCCGGACAAGGTGCTCAACGCCTTGCTGAGCCATGGCGGGCTTTTGGTCAGCGAGGGCTGGATCACGCTGAAGGAGACCGTGGGAGGTTTCCTGCTGGCAATGCTGGTCGGCTTGCCGATTGCGGTGGCCATTGCCAACTCCCGCCCTCTCAATCTGATGTTCTATCCTCTTCTGGTCGCGCTGCAGTCGGTTCCGAAGGTTGCCCTCGCCCCTATCATCATGATCTGGCTCGGCACCGGGATCGAATCCAAACTGGCGATTGTCTGGCTCGTTGCCTTCTTTCCAATCATTGTCGACACCACGGCTGGTTTGCGGGCGACACCAAAGGAACTGCTGGAGCTGGCCCAGAGCCTGCGCGCATCGCGCACGCAAATCTTCCTCAAGGTCCAGTTTCCCGCCGCACTTCCGTTCGTCTTTACCGGCGCAAAGGTCGCCATGACCCTTGCGGTGATCGGGGCTGTGATCGGCGAATTCGTCAGCTCGAGCGAAGGGCTGGGCTTTCTGCTGCTCAGCGCGACCTCGCAGCTCGACACCCCGCTGGCGTTTGCCGCGCTTTTCGCCCTCTCCATGCTGGGCGTCGTCGCCTACCTGCTGGTCGAATTCGTGGAAATACTCGCAAAACCGTGGTTGCCTCCAGTGACCCAAAAGCATTGAATTTTGATCAGCAAGCCAACCGGTCGAAACAGATCTGGCTCAAACACATCTGAAGGTCTCGTTCTCATGCGTGCAAACTTCGACTTCAAGGGCGGGGTCATCGTGATCACCGGCGGGGCAAACGGGATCGGTCGTGCGCTTGCCCGCGCCGCGGCCGCCGCAGGGGGGCAGGTTGTCGTTCTCGACGTCGATCGCCCTGGTCTCGACGCGGTCGCGACCGACCACCCCAACATCTCGTCGCGCTATCTCGATGTCGGCGATCGCGCTGCGGTCGCGTCCGCCTTCGGTGCGATCGAACAACAGTTCGGCAAGATCGACGGCCTTGTCTGCTGCGCCGCGATCCAGCCACGCATCTCGGTTCACGACATGGATCCGGAGCAATGGCGTCGGGTGCTGCAGATCAATCTCGATGGCGTGGTCTGGTGCTATCAGGCCGTCATCGGTGGCATGGTCGCACGCCGCAGTGGCAGCATCGTGGCCTTTTCCTCCGGGCTCGCGCACCAGGGTTGGCCGCAGGCATCCGCCTACGCCGCAAGCAAGGGCGCACTGATCGCCTTCGTCAAGAGCGCCGCAAAGGAAGTCGCCGGACATCGCGTCCGTTTCAACCTCATCGCGCCCGGCGTGATCGATACGCCGCAATACCGGGCAGCGAACGCCGGCGAAGACAACGAACGCTGGAAGGCCTCGACGGGCGTCGGCGAGCCGGAAGATGTCGTGGGGCCCCTGATGTTTCTGCTGTCCGACGCCGCCACCATGACGGCATCGCTGCTCAGCCGCGATACCGTTTATCCGGCCTCCGACCCACAGGCGGAGGAACGCCCATGAAGCCAATTCTCATCGTCGGCGCCGGTCCGGTCGGGCTGACGACCGCACTGGCACTCGATTTCTACGGCCTGCCGTACCAGTTGTTCGAGGAAGACGGCAGCCTGTCGAGCGATACCAAAGCCGGGACGATCCTGACCCGAACCCTGGAAGCGTTCCGCCGTTATGGCGTCGCCGGAGACGTCCTCTCCAAGGCGCTCCGTGTTGATGAAATTGGCGACGTCGAGCGGGCCACCAACACGGCAAGACCGTCGGTTCGCACCGATCTGCTGGCACAAGAGACACGGTATCCATTCGTCATCAACCTGCCCCAGCATCATCTCGAACCCATCCTGCACCATGCCATCGAAAAGAGGTCTCCGGGCGCCGCTCATCTCCGGCACAAACTAACCGGCTTCTCCGGGGCGGTGGATTCGGTGGTTGCCACCTTCGAGACGCCGGACGGGCCGCGCGAGGTTGAAGGCTCCTATCTGCTCGCCTGCGACGGCGGACGGAGCACGATCCGATCCATGCTCGACATCCCGGTTGAGGGCGAGTCGCTGGCCGCGCGAAACCTGCTGGTCGACATCAAGGTGGACCTGGATGTTCGCAATCCGCGCGATTATCCCTATCTCGCCTATTTTGCCGATCCTGATGAATGGATGATTCTGGTTCGCCAGCCGCATTGCTGGCGTTTCCTGTTCCCGTTGCCGCCCGATGTTCCCGAACCCAACCAGGACGAACTCCGGCAAAAGGTGCTGAAGTTCATCGGTCCCGTGGACGATCTCGAAATCCTCAACACCATCATCTACCGCATCCATCACCGCATCGCCACGACTTGGCGTTCGGGGCGAACCTTCCTGATGGGAGATGCCGCGCACCTCATCACCCCGATGTGGGCGCTTGGTCTCAACACCGGCATCCTCGACGCGATCAGCCTGCCCTGGCGGCTCGCCTGGGTCGCGCGAGGCTGGGCCGACGACAGCCTGCTCGACGGCTACGGCCGGGAACAACAGCCGGTCGCGGCGCGCGGATCCGGCGAGATGGCGGAGGCCGGGCGCAAGTACATGCTGGGGCAACGGGACCAGGTGAAAGCGATGTCCGGCGACGCCTGGGCCAACGCCATTACACGCACCATGCTGGGCGTTCGGCTGGACGTTGACCAGTCCGGCGACTGGTCGATGGTGAAGACCGGACAAGACCGGGCCCGGATCGGCGATCGCATTCCCGATTTCTCCCTCCACGGACCAAACGGAGAGCCGGTCCGGCTGCACCAGCTGATCGACGACACTTTTCTTGTGCTGCACTTCGCCGACGTGCGGCGACGCCCCACTCTTCCGGCGGACAAACCCGGCCTCAGGCACATCATCGTGTCGCGCTGGGATGCTCCCCTCGATTCAGGCCTGCGGGAGCGCGCCTTCTTCGATGTCGGAGATGCGCTGCGGGAGCGCCTGGGCTGCGCGCTCGACACCGCCGTCATCGTTCGCCCCGATGATCACATCGCGGCGATTGTCCCGATCGACCATGCGACGATCGACGGGATCCACCATCGGATTGTTCGTCCCAAATCCGGCTCGTAAAGTCCGATCGTAACCTCTCGCAACAACACGGAAACCGAACATGAGCTCTGCACCCTCTTCCGACAGACAACTCGGCCCCATCGGAGACAAGATCCTGTTCGAGAACGATCATGTTCGGATCTGGAGCGTCAGCCTGGAGCCCGGTGCGCGACAACCCTGGCATCAGCATCATTTGCCGTATGTGATCGTTCCGCTCACCAAGGGCAAGAACATCATGACCTTCGACGACGGCCGTGAACGCGAAACCAATGAGAACCCCGGCGAAGTGCTGTGGCGCGAAGCTGGAATTCCGCACGAACTCGTCAATATCAGCGACTGGCAATACAAGAATGTGCTCATCGAGATAAAGGGCAGCGGGATATAACGCCTGAAGAGGCAAAGTCAGATACGGACGGCTGCAAACGCCTTCGGGCCGAACGCGAAGCGCACAGCGGAATTGACCGCCGCGGGCAGTACCGACATGTGGGTTTCCCCGCGATACAACTCGAACTCGGCATCCAGGCCAGAGATCCCTGACAGGCGCTCCGCCATGGCGCGCGAGTTGTCGACGATGCGGCTTTCGGCATGTCCCGCGACACGCGACGCCGCATCCACAGCTCCCTCCTGGAAGGGCGCGAGCCGTTGCTCATACTCGCCTGCCGCGACAAGAACACGTCCCGCCAGCGGCATCCGCATCGCCTCGAACCGCTCGGCGGCCTTCAGAATGCCCGCCCCCTCCCACCAGATCGCAGGGCTGATCGCGATCCAGGTCGAGAACGCGTCCGGCCGATTGAAGAGCGCGTGCAGGACAAAAAGGCCGCCGAAGGAGTGACCGAAGATCGCCTGGCGCGTGGTATCCACCGCGACACGGTCCGCGATCTCGGGCTTCAGCTCGTCTTCGATGAAGGCGAGGAATTCGTCGGCGCCACCCGTGCGGACATCGGGGCCGCCGGGATGATGCGGCGGATACAACTGGCCCGGCGGTGGACCCATGTCCCAGGATCGGCGCACGCTGTCGTAGGCCCCTTCCGTCGGATAGCCGATGGCAACCAGCACGCCGGGTGAGATTCCCGTGCCCAGCGGATAGGCGCTCTGGACCCGAAGCGCATCGACAGCCGTGCCGATCACCGCATTTCCGTCAAGCAGATAGAGAATGGGCCAACCGCCATCCGGCGGTTCGCCCTTCGGGCAGCACAGGAAGATCCGATAGGCCTCACCGCCGTTGCGAGGGTCGAGATCGAATTGCACCGTATCCGCGATCGGCGCCGGCTTTTCATCCATGCGTGTCTTCGTGGCGAAGGCCATTAAACGCTCCTCAGGCGGCTTTGAGAGTCTGCGGTGCAACGCCAGCCGCCTGACCGTGGTCGTGAGCGACAAGACGCGCAAGGCAATGCCGTTGCGCATCGCGGATCATGAAATTAATAAGGGTCGGCGATACACCGAATTGGGCAGCCAGCGTCTTCTGCGGTACACCGTCGAGCCGGTGCGCCGTGAATACGCGGCGCGTCCGCTCCGGCAGTTCATCCAGCGCCGCCAGCACGACGCGCAGGGCTTCGCAGCCCTCCAGCGCTCCCTGGGCATCGACGAGCGGCGCCTCGACGGCATCGAGGCCCTCCGGCGGCAAAACATGGCGCAACTCCCAGCGCCGCCGCCTCACCCGATCAATCGCCAGATTGCGCACCATACGGCTGGCAAAACTCTGCGGGCAGTTCAGGCAGAGCCCGGCGAGATCACACGCCTTCAGCATCGCGTCCTGCACGACGTCTTCGGCCAGCTCTTCCGACGCCAGAATGCGCGCCGCGATCGCAACCAGCCGGCGCCGGTTGCAGATAAGCACCTCCAGCAGTCCGCCTCGCTCCGCCACACAAGATACGTTCGACATGACGTCATCCGTTGATCAGGTTTCGCGGTAAGGCCGGCGCCGTGGCGCAGGCACAAGGCAGTGAAAGCGGAAAGTCGGAGACGACGGCTACCAGCGATAGCTCAAGCTGCCGATCACCTGGCGCCGTTCGGCGGCATAACAGTAACCGGACTGGCAGGTCGTATAGTGCTTGTCGAAGAGATTGGTGGCGTTCACCCGCATGTAGGTTCCCACGAATTTCCGGTCGAATTTGCCGAGGTCATAATCGATCACGGCATCGAACAACGTCGTCGCCGAATTCAAGAACGTGTTCTGGTCGTCGCCGAAGTTTGTGCCGATGTACCGCGCACCCAGACCCAACCCCAGCCCTTCCAGCGGATTGCCGGACTGGAACGTGTACTTGCCGAAGGTCGCGAACGAATTCCGCGGAATGCCGGACAGCTGGTTGCCAGTGGTATCCGGATTTCCCTGGGTAATCACGACGTTAAGATGCGTGTAGGCGGCGGTGAAATCGAGGCCCTGCTTGAGCGCCAGCTTCGCCTCGAGCTCCACGCCCTTGGACTCGACCTGTCCGGTGGCCGCCTGGAAAGCCTGGTTGCTTGGATCGGTGCGCAGGACGTTGTCCTGCTTGATGTCGAAGACCGCGGCGGTCAGTAGCAGCGGAAGGTTGGGCATCTGATACTTGATGCCCGCTTCCGTTTGCTCGCCGGTGGTCGGCTTGAACGTTGATCCCGCCGAATCGACGCCGGTTTGCGGGCTGAACGACGTGGCGTAGCTGACATAGGGTGCAACACCATTGTCAAAGAGGTAGCTGAGGCCCGCGCGCCCGGTGAAAGCCGAAGGCTTCTGCGTCACCGGCGATCCGTCCAGAGTGGTTGTCGTGCTCTGGGACACCCAGCTCTGACGGCCATTGAGGGTCAGAATGAATCCTCCGAACCTGGCCTGCTCCTGCGCGTAGACGCCCACCTCGTCGGTCGACTGTTTGGTGAAGATCGAAAATGCCGGCGTGGCAATCGCCTGGGCGCCGTAGTTCATGGTCGTCAGGTTGAGATCAGGCGCCGGTCCGAAGCCGATCTTGTCGGTGTAATAGGAGTGGCTGTAGTCAACACCGAAGAGGACCGTGTTCTTGACCGAACCAAGCATGAACTTGGCTTCGGCCTGGTTATCGAGGGTTACAGTGCTGAAATTATCCAGGATCCGCCAGGCGGAACGCGACGCGGTATTGGTGCTGGTGTCGATGGAATCGATCTGGATGTATTTCGAGTCCGTGTCGACCTGATAGAACCGAAAATTCTGCCGCACAGTCCACATCTCATTGACGTTGCGCTCGAACGCATAACCGATGCGGTACTGTTTCTGATCCATGGAGCTGAAAGCCGGATCGTTCGAGTAGATGTCCGTCAGTTTGCCATCGGCTGTGCGGTAATTGCCGATGCTCGCGGCGGTGCGGCTGGTTTGATATTCCCCCAGGACCGTGAACGAGGTATCCGCGTCCGGCTTCCAGGTCAGGGCCGGCGCAATATAGGCGCGATTGTCGTCATTGCCGGGAAACCAGGTCTTCGCGTCGCGAAGCAAACCCGTCAGCCGGTAATACAATTGGTCGCTGCCGGGCACTGGGCCGCCGATATCAAAACTGCCCTGGTAACGATCATAGTTGCCGACCTGCAACTGCACTTCACCAAACGGCGTCATTGTCGGCCGCTTGGTCGTGACATCGACGATGCCACCGGGGGAGCCTAGGCCATAAAGACCCGAGGCCGGTCCTCGGAGGATGGTCGCGCTGTCCAGACCGTAAGGTTCGATCTTGGGAATGGCAAAGTTGCCGCCACCCTGTCGCAGACCGTCCCGATAGATGCCCGTGTAGGTCACGTCGAAGCCACGGATATAAAAGCTATCGAAGCGAGGATCGTATCCGAACGCGGAGGTCGTCACGCCAGGCGTGTAGTTGACCGCATCCTTCAGCGTCTGAACGTTACGGTCATCGAGCTCCTTGCGGGTCACGACCGAAATCGATTGCGGCGTTTCGATCAGCGGCGTGTTGGTCTTGGTGCCCGCGGTGCTGTTGGTCGCAACATAACCGGTCGTGGTGCCGGTTGCGCGTCCGGCAGATTGTGACTGTGGCGCCGGACTCTGAACAGCCGCTGTGTTGCCGCGCCGGTTCGCCGCTACGGCACGCGATGAGCGTGCGCGCTGGTTGGAGGCAACGGTCCCGCGCTTCTTCGGCGCACTCGGCTCGTCGACCGTCACCGCGGGAAGCGCGCTTCCGTTGTTCTGCGAGGCACCAGTTTGCGCCTGTGCGCCGGAGATACCGGCCCCCACCGGCACAAACATGACCGAGCCAAGCAGTGCTGCATTGATCACAGCCGTTGTTCCAAGCAAGCGACGCTTGCCCCGCGACGAAACAGTGCCCACCAAATGATCCCCATACTGTTCAAGCTGATATCGATCGAGCCGCGCATTTGCTGTTCGTTGCGCGTATCGATTGATGCGGACTTCTATCGACGGGGTGATGAAAATTCCACACGTGGAAAATAGAATCGGTTGAAACGAAAACACTGCGCAATATTGGAATGATTCAAAACGAGTGCGCCGGAAAAGTTTAAAACGACTCTAAACTGCACGGAGCCGCACGCAGCGCGCTTCCATCACTCGAAAAGATCGCGCGCTGGAAATTCCGACTAAGCAGCCGGCAATGAAGAAATCGCCCGCAATAAAAATCGTATGACATCCGGAAGTGCGACAAAAACACACACGATCCCGGCGCCCGAGAAGGCTCTTCCGATGTGGACAGAGGCTCATGCGGCGATTGCAACCGTCAGCGCCAGCTTCGCTCCAGCGCCTGATCGAGATCGCGCCACAGCAGATCCGGACCCTCAAGGCCCACCGCAAAACGAATCGTGCGGTCGCTGACGCCAAAGCGGACAAAAGAGTTCGACTCCGGCGGCAGTTGCAACGCGACCTGCGCGGGCACGATCAAGGTCTCCGGGCCACCCCAGCTGACACCGAGCCGGATATGCGCCAGGGCATCTGCAAACGCCGGCACATCGATCGTCTCCGCCACGTCGAAGGCAAACAGGCCGCCGAATCCAGTCAAGGAGGCCCTGCCCGGGTGATCCATCAGCGCCGGATGACGTACGCGCGCGACCGCAGGATGATTGCCGAGACGCTCGGCGAGCACGAGACCGCTCTTCATGTGCTGCGCCATCCGCAACGGCAGCGTGCGCATGCCGCGCAGCAACAGCCAGGCCTCGAACGGCGAAAGCTTGGCGCCGAGATAGGGATAGGTCAGGCGGTTAATCTCAGCGATGTGCGCCTTCGAGCCCGCGACAACGCCCGCAACCGTGTCGCTGTGGCCGCCAAGATATTTCGAGGCGGCGTGAATCACGAGATCCACGCCATGCAGGATCGGTTTCTGGAACAGCGGCGTCGCCCAGGAATTGTCGATCATGGTAATGACGCCGTGTTGCCGCGCCAACGCCGCCAGCGCCGCAATGTCCTGCACCTCGAACACCATCGAAGTCGGATTTTCGAGGTAGAGCAGTTTCGCGCCCGGCAATACGGCCGCGACTTGCTCGGGATCGCTCGCATCGACATAGTCCACCGTCACGCCGAACTTGCCGAGCAGCTTGTTGAACAGGCAGAACACATCGTTATAGACGTTGCGCACCGCAACGATGCGATCGCCGCCTTCGACGAATGCCAGCAGCGCGGCCGTAATGGCACCCGTCCCGCTGGAAAAACCACGCGCGGCCTCGGCGCCCTCAAGTGTCGCGATCAGGCTCTCGAACTCGGCGACAGTCGGATTGTTGCCGCGCGAATAGATGAAATCCTCCGAGCGCCCGGCAAAGACCGCTTCGATCCCGGCATAGCTGTCAAAGGTGAACAGCGAGGTCTGGAAGATCGGCGAGGACGCGGCATTGAACGGCACCGGCTCGATCGGTGCGAACAGGGCCGTGGATGCCGCGATCAGATCCTGATCGACCGCGGTCACGGCTGCGGACGCCACATGCTTGTTCATAACAATCTCCTATCGATCGGCTTGACCAGGAACAGGCACGGAAAATCCTCGTGCCAGAGTTTGGGGAAAATCTCCGCGCGGATAAATCCATTGCCTTCGTAGAAGGCGCGGGTCGCGGCATACTGAGGCTCTTCCCTCTGCCTCGGTGCCAGCGTCTTCACCGTCAGCAGGCGGCAACCGGCATCCCGGGCGACGTCTTCCGCCGCCGCGATCAGTCGATGACCAATGCCCCGGCGATGGAATTGACGGCGCACCGCCATCACGAAGATTTCCATGGCCGATGGTGGATGCGGCTGAAGCGCGGTGAAACCGGCCACGATGCCGTCGTGGTGGCAGGCCAGCAGCGGCAACTGCTCGACAATGCCTGCACAGGCCGCGTTCGCCTCGGGCTGGTCGAACCATTCCGGCAACTCGCCCATGATGGCGCGGCAGAGATCACCCTTGCCGGATGCGAGAAGAGAGATATCGGTCAATGTGTCCTCATGAGATCGGCGGCTTGAGGCAACGGCAGCCGGTCGCGTGACAGATTCCGCAGGATCGGGATCAGCAGCGCCACGGCCAGAAGACTTGTCAGGACCGCTGCGGCGACCAGGCTCGCCACGATGCCGTTGAGGCCGAGCCACGGCGTCAGGACGGCAAGAAGCGGAATCAGCAGATAGCCTTGCGGCGCCAAGACGATAAATGCCGCGAGGCGGGCCTGCCCCATGGCCTGCAGCAGCACGAGAACCACCATTCGGGGCGCAATCAGCAAAAACGAGACGTGGATTGCAATGATGACATCGACGGCCATCGATTGCACGGAGGGATCTGCCGTAAAGAAGCCTGCAATCGGAGCCGCGAACAGAATGACCGCCGATCCGTACAGCAATGCAAAGACCGACGTCGCCGGAAGCATGAAGCGGATCGCCGAGAGCACGCGATCGCGGTCTCCAGCGCCCCAGGCAAAGCTGAGCACGGGCTGCGCACCAAGCGTGAATCCGAGCAACGGCAATGACCCAAGTGTCAGAAGCCGCAACGCGATGCCGAGGGCGGCAATCGCCGTGTCGCCGCCGAAAGCACCGGCCTGCCGATAGACCATGGCGAAGGCGACCGACGTGAGAATACTCGACAGCGTTGTCGGCAATCCCATGGCGACGACCGGCTGCAGAATACGCCGCTGAAGATGGGCGAGCCGAAACGTTACATGAACCCGCCCTGCCCGCCCGCGAAAATAGGCGGCATAGGCCGCAAGCACCGCGAGTTGCGACAGGATGGTCGCAATGGCCGCACCGGCGATCCCAAAATCGAGCCAGAAGATCAGGATCGGATCGAGCACGATATTCAGCGAGAAGCCCCCGAGCAGCGTCCACATGCTGAACCGGGTGTTGCCCTCCGCGATGGCGACAAAATCCGAAAGGATCTGCAGCAGCGTCAACGTGGCGCCGAAGGCCATGATGCCGAGATAGATCTCGGCCATCGGCCGCGTTTCCGCCGTTGCGCCGAACAGAACCAGCAGCGGCTGACGCAGGAGGAGAATGGTGGCAGTCAGCGTCAGGCCGACCGGCACCGCCAGCATCAGTACCGTCGAAGCAGTGACGCTCGCACGCCCGAGCGTACCCTTGCCGAGCAGCCGTCCGATTGTTGCGGCGGCGCCCACGCCCAGCCCCTCACCGATGGCGGCCACCACGATGAGCAGCGGCAGCACGACCGTGATCGCGGCCATCGCATGGGCACCGACCATTCCGACAAAGACCGCATTGATGGTGTGATGCAGTGCGTTGATCGACAAGCCGGCGACGGTGGGAAGAGCCAGCCGGATGATCGTTCGCCGGACATCGCGCCCCCCAAGGTCAAGCGGGGCGGCAAACCCGGGAGACGGCGAAGTCTCTGCAGCTGATATCGTCATGACGCTGCCGGCGTATCTGCGTTTGGCTCCGGTGCCCATAATCGATCCGCGAAGAAACGCTCGCGCAGCAGCATGACCAGCAGCGCTCGTTTATGCGGCAAATCGAAATATTTCACCTTGGCGAAACCGGCGCGGTCGAGATTGCGGATCTGCTGGGCATGGCTCGCCTTCGGCTCGCCGACGATCCGCTGGGTGCGGATATCGTCGAGGAAAATGAAGTGCATCAGCGACGGCAGCCAAGCCGTGATCCAGGCCCGCCCGCGAAATGCATCTTCCCCGATCGCCACGTGCCAGCCCCGATCGTAGTCGCCCGCGTCATAGTGCGGGCCGATCCGGTTCTCCTTGGCCCAATAGACCTCGAAATAACCGAACGGCACGCCGTCGGCGCAACCGATCAGCGGCAGGACATGCGGATCGGCGGTTCGCTCTTCGAGATCACGGTGATGCCGGGCGAGATCACCACCGTCCTCCCATATGACATTGACGCGCGGATCGTTCATCCAGCGATGATAGAGGCCGAGATCGCGCTCCACATCCACCACGCGAAACGACAGGACCTGGCCGAGCCATGGGATGAAGCGCGCATAACAGACGTCGGTGGGTTTCGGCGCGCGGCGCGGGTGGCGCTGTCCGCCGGACAGCACGTGCAATTGCGGATGACCGCCAAAAGGCTCCACCTGCGGCAGCCAGAATTGCGGCTGCTGCCACAGCAGTGCCGGCTCGGCCAACAACATCTCTCCGTGATGGAGCGCAACCCCTTCCCGGATCAGGCGTGCCGCAAAAGCGCCATCGTCGCAGTCGAGCGCAAGGCGGACCGTTCGCTCACCGGCAGTGAGCATTTCGATCGCAGCGCAGAGCGCGGGCAACCATTGCTCCGCGGAGCCGGCCGGCACATGAAGGCGCAAACCTTCGCCGTCGGAGATCAGGCGAAAGGCGCTTCCGGTTCCATCGGGGGCACGAACATTGATCCGATCGCCGCTTAAATCCACCGACATCAAGCTCCCCGAACCGGCCTTGAACGATGGACGGTCACGACGAGACGCGATTGAAGCCAAGGCATTCATGTCAAAGGGATCCGTTCTGCGATTACTTCCGCTCGGCCGGCCGGCGGTTTCATCACAATGACGAGTGGCGCCTTGCCTGATTTAGTCGGCTCGCCGAAAATTTTTTCGCAGTGAGGACTAAATCGCGATGAGCGCCTTTCGTCTTACGAAGGTCAATCGCGAGAGGTTCCATGGATAACGACGACGTTTGGCATGTGGTGAGAGACGGTGAAGGCCGTTACTCGGTCTGGTGCCAGGGCCGCCCCGTGCCGCCGCACTGGTTCATCACTCCTTACTCCGGTTCGCATAACGCGTGCCTCACCCACATCGAAACCGTCTGGCGTGACCCGCGTCCGGCAGGCTGGGGCCGTGTGATGGACGGCGTGTCAGCCGCCGCGGACCAGCAGCGACGATGATCTTGGCACCGTCCCGGCGCGACATTCTCCAGCAGCCCACAGCAGCGTAAGAGACCCATGACAAGCAACATCGTGCAGCTCACTGGCATCGACCATGCCGGTGCCTATAGCTATCCCCTGACGCTGGCTCAAAAACGCATCTGGTCGCTCGGCCAGATCGGCAATCGCAACGTTTTTCCGACTCAGGTGCTCGCCCTGCGATGGCGAGGCCCCACCGCGGCCACGGCCTTGGTTGCCGCACTCGATCGCATTGCCGAACGTCATCCGGCGCTGCGGATGCGGTTCCAGCGCTTTGCCGGCGGACGTGTCGAGCAGGCCGCGACGGGCACCCTGCATGTGCAGCATCTGGACATTGTTGCAACCACGGCCGGGCCGCAAGACAAAGCGCTGTCCCGCGCCATCGATGCCTTTGCCGCGCCGGCGTTCGATCTGGAAACCGACAATGCTGCACGCGCACTTGTGATCACGCTCGGCGATGACGATCATGTCGTCGCCATGGCCTTGCACCCGATCATCTGCGATTCCGCCTCTCTCGGCATCCTGGCGCGCGACCTGTCGGTAGCGCTTTCTGGCACGCGCAGTGATACCGTGATCGATGCCGGCCTGACGCGCGCCTTGGCCGAGCAGCAGTGGCTGCGTTCGCCGGCCTATGACGAGGCGCTCGCCTACTGGCAGGCGACCTTCACTGAGGAGCGCACCTGCGCCTCCCTGCCGATGAAGGGCAGCCTCAGTGGCGGCGCCACCGGATTGCGCCAGCAGCATCGGTTCACCATCGGCAAGGATCTGCATCAAGGCATCGCGGCCTTGGCCAAAACCTCCGGCCTCTCGGAACCGTTGATCCTGCTGACCGCGTTCAATGTGCTGCTGGCGCGTTATGGTGGCCAGTTCACACTGCGATCGGGTGCGATCCGCGACGGCCGCTCGGATTCCAGCCATGCCGGCATCGTCGGCAGGCTTGAGGACGTGGTGCCGCTGCGTCTCGACCTATCCCCGGCGATGACCTTCACCGAGGCCGCCCGGCATGTTCGCGACCGCCATGGCGAGAGTGAGCGGCACCACCTGCCGATCGAACGCCTGGCTCAGGAGCTGTGGCGCGACGACCAGGACATGCGCGGCACATTCATCGCGTCACTGTTCGAGCATCGCACGGCGCTGATCGAGCGATCCCCGGCCCCGGCCAGCGTGCCGATCACCTCCGTGCTGCCGCTGACATCGCGCGGCGACGCCGACCTCGTGCTGACAATGGCCTCCGACATCGATCGCATCGATGCCGTGATCGAGGCCTCCGAAGAGCTCTACGACGGCGCCCTGCTGGGGCGCGCCGCGGAGCATTTCGCGCGTATCCTGGAAGCGGTCACCGCCGATGGCGGCATCCGCCTGCGCGACATCGCCCTGGTGAACGCCGACGAACTCGATCGGCTGTCGGCTCCCTACCATGACGAGGCCGTCGACGACGATCGCCCCGTCCATGAATGGATCGCAGAACATGCGACCCGGACACCAGACAAGACCGCGATCATCTATGCAGACCAGCGCTGGAGCCATGCCGAGCTGGAGCGGCGCGCCAATCAGCTCGCCCACCGTCTGCTTGCTGCCGGAACCGGCCCGGAGGTCTGCGTTGCCGTGCTGGTGAAACGCTCGCCGGAAACCATTGCCGCCATTCTTGCCGTGCTCAAGGCCGGCGGCGCCTATATTCCGGTCGAGCCGGATCAGCCGCCCGCGCGCAACCATCACATCTTCCGCGACGCCGGCGTCAAGGTCATCGTGACCAACAGCTGGCTGCGCGACCGCATCCCGGCCGATATCGACGCTGTCATCCTCGAACTCGACAGGCTCGACCTCTCTGCCGAACCGCAGACCCCGCCGCCCGTCTCCATCCATCACGATCAGCTCGCTTACGTCATGTACACCTCGGGTTCGACCGGCATGCCGAAGGGCGTTGCGGTCGAACACGGCCCGCTGACGCACCACTGCCAGAGCACGGCGCGTATCTACGAAATGTCGGAGGAATCGCGCGAACTGCCTTTCCTGCCCTTCAGCTCCGATGGCGGACACGAGCGCTGGATGGTGCCGCTGATGGTCGGCGGCAGCATCATCCTGCCGGATCAGGTGCTCTGGACGCCGGAAGAAACGCTGGCCGCGATGCGCGCCCATGGCGCCAACAACGCCAGCATTCCCACGACCTACATGCAGCAACTGGCGGAATGGGCCGACATCAGTGGCGAGGCACCGCCGCTGCGGCTTTATTCCTTCGGCGGCGAAGGATTGGCGCAGACCACATTCGACCTTTTGACCCGTTCGCTGCCTGCGAAGTGGCTGATCAACGGCTACGGCCCGACCGAGACCATCATGACGCCAATGGTGTGGAAGGTGCGTCCCGGCACCCGGTTCGAGGGAACCTATGCACCGATCGGCTGGGCCGTCGGACGGCGCCGTGTCTACGTGCTTGATCCGGACATGAACCCTTGTCCGATCGGGGTCACCGGCGAACTCTATCTCGGCGGCGAAGGCGTCGCGCGCGGCTATGTGGGGCGCCCCGGCACCACCGCGGATCGTTTCGTGCCGGACCCGTTCTGCGCAGACGGCGGACGGCTCTATCGCTCCGGCGACCTCACCCGCTGGCGCGAGGACGGCGCTGTCGAATTCGTCGGCCGTGTCGACCATCAGGTCAAGCTCCGCGGCTTCCGCATCGAACTCGGCGAAATCGAGGCTGCGCTTGTGGACCAGCCTGGTGTTGGCGAATGTGTCGCACTGCTGCGCAACGACGACGGGCAACCGAGCCTCGTGGCCTACGTGGTCCCGGAAGCCGGTACCGCGCTCGATCCCGACGAGCTGCGCCGGGCCATAGGCAGCAAACTGCCCGATTATATGATCCCAAGCGCGATCGTTCCTCTGGAGCGGCTGCCCATCAATCCCAACAGCAAGCTCGATCGTGCCGCACTGCCGGCACCCGTGCGACGGATGACGGAAGCCGTGCCGCCGGCGACCGAACTGGAAACCGAGCTGCTCGACATCTGGCGCGATATCCTCGGCATCACCGCCATTGGCGTCACCCACCAGTTCTTCGAGATCGGCGGCCATTCGCTCGCCGCCATCCGGATTCTGGCCCGGCTCCGGCGCCAACGGCCACAGGTGCGCACCACCATCGCCGATCTTTTCAACAATCCCACGGTGCGAAGCCTCGCTGCGTGTGTCGAGAAGGGCGGCGACGCGGTCGGCAGCCAGGTGATCACGCTGCGGGCCTCCGGCAGCAAGCCGATGCTCTATTGTTTTCCCGGCCTGCTCGTCAGCACCCGCGAATATGTCAAGCTGGTCGACTTCCTTGGGCCGGAGCAACCAGCCACCGGCTTCATCTGCTACTCGCTATCGGAAGAAAAAACCCTCAACGGGACCGTCGAGGAGATCACCGGGCGCTATGTCGACCATATCCGCCGCGAGAGCCGCGGCCGCCCCTGCGTGTTCCTTGGCTGGTCATGGGGCGGACTGCTCGCCTATCAGGCCGCCCGCATGCTCGGCAACGACATCGACCTGCGCCTAGTCGGCATGATCGACGTCTGCGAAATCGGCAGCGAATTCGCACTCGGCGCCGTGCCGCAGTTTGCCCCGGGCGAACGCGACATGCTGCAGGCCCAGGTGACCGAATGGCTTGCTCGCACCCGCATGCGCAGCGAGTGGGATCGCCTGCTGGCATCGATGGATGCCCTCACCTACGAACAGTTCCTGCGCTTCATCGGCAACGAGGAAGAAGAACTTCCCACCGACGGCCCCGACATCAGCAGCCGCGAGCATACGTTCTGGATCCTGATCGACAACGCACTGATCTTCCGCCGCCACAAGATGCTGCCGCATGATTGCCCGATCCATTCCTGGACCGCGGAAGACAGCCTGCATCGCGGCCTCAACCTGATCGACTGGCGGCAGTATTCACGCTTCGCCAATCCGGCCGAGATCATCGCCGGCACCACCCATCTCCACGTGATCGGCTCCAGCGCGTTCCACAGCCGCTTCGCCCACCGGATCAACGAGGCGGTCGCGGGCATCGGAACCGACGACACTCCACTCCGGCGGCGGACGCGCAACTGAAGCAACCTCCACGCCTCCGACAGATTGCATCTTGCAAGGGAATACAACGACGATGAGCGAAGCCAGTCGCACGCGCACTTCCGATGCCTCCGATCCTCTCGATCTGGCGGGAATCGGCATCGGCCCCTTCAACCTCAGCCTCGCCGCGCAGCTCGACAGCGTGTCCGAGCTCAACGAACGGTTCTTCGAACGACGCCCCCGGTTCGACTGGCACCCCGGCATGATGCTGCCCGATGTCGAACTGCAATCGTCATTCCTGAAAGATCTCGTGACCTCGACCAATCCGACCAGCCCCTGGTCGTTTGTTGCCTATCTGGTTGCCCACAAGCGGTTGTTCACCTTCCTCAATGCCCAGTACGATGCGGTTCCGCGCCGGGAATTCGCCCGCTACTTCGAATGGGTGGCAGGGGAACTGCCCAGCCTGACCTTCGGCACGGATGTCCGCGAGATCAGCCACGACGGCCATGCTTTCGTGGTTTCGACCGACATGGAGCGCCACCGCGCGCGCAACATCGCGCTCGGCGTCGGATCGTCCCCGTTCGTGCCGACCTGGGCTTCATCCCTGAAGGGCGATCGCTGTTTTCATTGTTCTGAGGCAACCGAACGCCTGTCGACCATCAAAGGTGACCGGATCGCGGTGATCGGCGGCGGACAGAGCGGCGGCGAGATCGTTCAGCACCTGTTGTCGCGCGACCCGCTGCCGAAGGAACTGAAATGGATCAGCCGCCGGCACAATTTCGAACCGATCAACGATACCCCGTTTTCCAACCAGGTGTTCTCGCCCGAATATGTCGATGCCTATCGTCAATTGAGCGACGACCGGAAACTGACGGCCCTTGACACCCACATCCTGACCAGCGACGGCCTGTCGCTGTCGACCATCACTGCGATCTACCGCCGCCTCTACACTCTGCGACATATCGAAGGCGGCGACAACGATGTCGAGCTGATGCCGAACCGCGACGTGATCCAGGTGGACCGGCAGCAGGACGGATACCGCCTGATCGTCCGCAACGGCTTCGACGGCGGCATCGAGATCGTCTTCGCCGATGTCCTGGTGCTTGCGACCGGCTACAAGTTCAAGCTGCCGGACGCCATCGCGCCGTTGCAGGACCGCATCAGTGTCGATCGCGGCGGACGCCTGGTTCTGGCCGATGATTATTCCGCGGCCTGGGACGGGCCGCGCCAGAACCGGATTTTCGCGCTCAATGCCGGCCGCTACAGCCACGGCATCGCGGATTCCCAGTTGAGCCTGATGGCATGGCGCAGTGCTGCGATCGTCAATGCGCTGCTCGGCCGCAATCATTTCGACCTGGAGCTGCCGCAGTCCGTTGTTCGCTGGGGCTCCGGATCGCGGCACACCACCGAAGCGATGATGTCGCGGTGAATCTGCGGCAAGACGCACCCGACAATAAAGCCGCGCCGGGACAACGATATCATCGGCTGTCCCGGCGCGGCTTCCGCCTGAAAGTCGATCTCGGAATCCGCGCTTAGTCCTTCACATCGTACCGATAGGACTTGGACACGATCTGCCAGCCATCCCGCAGTTTCATCGCCACCAGATAGTCAGTGAAGTATCGCGGCGGTAACTGGCAGCGAACCTTGACAAAGGCCGTCCCCTCATCGGATCGGTCAATCGTGACAATAAAGTCCTCGCGAGATTGTCCGCTCTCCTTGCCCGATGGGCGTTTTTTCACGCGATCGAGCCAATCGGGAACGGTCAGCACCTGCAGTTCGCTGTTCTCGCGCCAGCGCAGGTCCGCCGACGGATGAAAGGCAGCCCCCAATTTATCCGCGTCGGCTTCGTACAGCCCATCGAAATAGAGATTGATCACGGCTTCCACGCTCGAACGATCGTATGCCATGGCGCCTCCTCCTGTGTTATGTGTGCCGTATCAGCAGTCTGCCATCGGCGCTGCAGCGAATTCAATCGGTTGCCTTGCACGGCTGGCATACATGAATATGGACTCGACAGCTCAAACCCGCCAATCGCTGACGGCACGTGTATCGCATGTGACATCTCGGCGCACGCGCTCCAAAGACCATCCATGAGCAGGCATCAGGATGCCGGCGTCCGCGGTTTCGCCGCATCGCTTTCAGCCACGGAAGCAAGCAAGGCGTTCGCCTGGGCGATTGCAATCAAACCGGAAGCCGTGCCCAGCACTCCGCGACAGCTTCGGTGGCTCCCGCATCCGGAAACCCGTGATCTTGCCGATGAGCTGCAATCCGGCGAGATCGCACTGTGGATGGCGATGATCTCCGAGCATCGTGCAGAAGCGGATAGCAATCACACCGGGCTCGATCTTGCGCAGGCGTCAGCGGTGCTGGACGCGGCCGAGATCGATCGCGCATTGCGGCTGGTCCATGACACCGACAGGCGCTCCTTTGCCGCATCCCATGCCGGCGCACGCCTGCTGCTTGGAAGCGCGCTGAACCAGAAGCCGGATGATCTCCGCTTCCTGTCATCCACGCTTGGCAAGCCGATGCTCGCAGACACGCCAGGACTGCAGTTCAGTATCAGCCATGCCCGCGAAGCCGTCACCGTTGCCATCGCGCGCGAACCAATCGGCGTGGATCTAGAACCGTTGCGAGAGTTGGACCATCTGGGCGAGATCAGCGAGCTTGTCCTCGCGGCAGACGAACGCGCGGTCGTGGCACGCGCACCGGCGGCTTTGCGCTCCCGGCTGTTTCTCCGCTACTGGACGCTCAAGGAAGCCCTGCTGAAAGCCGCAGGGTTCGGCTTCTCGATTCCGCCAAACACGATTCTCATCGACGCCGGTAACATCCCCGCGGTGGTCTCCGCTCCCGCCATTCTTGAAGCCGACACGCAGTGGCAATTCATCGCGCCGGCACTCGACCCGCAGTTGGCCGAATGGATCAACGGCGCGGCATGAAGCGAACCGAGCTCAATAGCGCGCGCCGATTTTCTTTGACTGTTTGACGCAGGCATCGCGTTTGCCACCGCTCCATCCCTTTGTAAAATATCATCTTTTTGGCGACTATGTCATAATATCGGGACGACAGATTGTCAGATCACCCTTTTGCATCGCGAGTCCGGAGGACGTAGCATCGACGCAATTCAACGATCCCTGCTGCGAGGCGCCCATGAACGAGCATCTTCAGTCTGCGAAGGCAGAACCGCTTTTCAATCCGCTCTCGCCGGATTTCATCCGCGATCCCTATCCGACCTATGAGCGACTGCGCACCACCGATCCGATGCACCTGACACCGCTCGGGATGTATCTCGCAAGCCGGCATGCCGATGTCAGCCTAGTGCTTCGCGACAAACGCTTCGGCAAGGACTTCGTCGATCGGATGACTCGGCGCAGCGGCGCGCAGATCCTGGAAGAACCGGTCTATCGCAGCATGCGGCACTGGATGCTGGTGCAGGATCCGCCGGATCACACCCGGTTGCGCGGCCTGGTTGTGAAGGCGTTCACCGCGCGCCGGGTCGAAGACATGCGTCCGCGCATCCAGCAGATCGTCGACGAAACGCTCGACCGGATCGTGCCCGAGGGGCACATGGACCTGATCGAGGATTTCGCGTTCCGGCTGCCGGTGACCATCATCTGCGACATGCTTGGGATCCCCGAGGAGCATCGCGAGACCTTCTACAAGAGTTCACGCGACGGCGGACGCCTGCTCGATCCGGTGCCGCTGACCCCGGCCGAAATCAAGGAGGCCAACGCGGGCAATGAATTGGCCCAGATGTATTTCCGCCAGCTGTTCGAACTGCGGCGGCGCAACCCCGGCGACGACCTGACCAGCCAGCTGGTGCATGCCGAGGAAGACGGCAACAAGCTCACCAACGAGGAATTGACCGCCAACATCATCCTGCTGTTCGGCGCCGGGCACGAAACCACCGTCAACCTGATCGGAAACGGGCTGCTCGCCCTGCATCGCAACCCCGATCAATTGGCCCTGCTCAAGGCCAATCCCGCGCTCATTACCAACGCCGTCGAGGAATTCCTGCGCTACGATTCGTCGGTGCAGTCGACCGGGCGCGTGGCGCTGGAGGATATCGACGACCTCGGCGGCAAGCGGATTCCAAAGGGGGAGAACGTGCTCTGCCTGCTGGGCTCGGCCAATCGCGATCCCTCGGTCTATCCCGACCGCCCCGATCGCCTCGACATCACCAGGCCGAATGTGCGCCCGCTGTCGTTCGGCGGCGGCATTCACTTCTGTCTCGGCGCGCAGCTGGCGCGGATCGAGGCCGAGATCGCCATCGCCACGCTGCTGCGGCGGCTGCCGGATCTCAAGCTCGACAACGCCGACAATCCGGACTGGCGACCGACCTTCGTGCTGCGCGGCCTGAAGGTGTTGCCGGCCAGTTGGTGATTCACAGAACCGTTCCGTGAGACTTCAACTGCCTTGTCGTTGCCGGGCCTCTCCCGGCAACCCCGCTTAGGGACGCACTGCCTTCCTAAGCGAGATCACCGGGACAAGCCCGGTGATGACAACGGTGGGTGAGGTGCTTCTCCCCTCCTCCGGAACCGCTCAGTTGCGATGCTACAGTCTATCAATAAGTCGCCTGCGGATCAGTGACCGAACAGCAGATAACTGCGGTCGAGGCCCCGGCGGTCGCGGGTCTCGTCGGTCCAGCCGACCGCGCGGCGATAGCTACCCAATCGGCCGCTCTCCTTCAAGGCGACCACATCGATCGTCTGCGGGGTATCGGCAAACGGCGATACAAACAGGGCGTCTTCCGGGCAGTACAATTCGCACAGGAAACAGGTCTGGCAGTCGCTCTGGCGTGCGATGATGGGAATGCCGCCGGTCTTGTCGAACACATTGGTCGGGCACACGCTCACGCAGATGTCGCAGGAGGTGCAGCGCTCGGCATCGATGACTTCGATCATTCCGCGGCCTCCGCGAAAGCCGCCGCCGCGTGCGGGCGCACCGCGGTCCAGACATCGTCCAGCCCGCCCGTCGTGATGTAGTGGCGCTGCCGATCGTCCTGCTGCGGAAAATCGTCACGACGATGCATGCCGCGGCTTTCCTGGCGCGCGAGCGCGCTGCGATACATCCAGCGCGCCGTCGCCAGCATCGCGGCGCTTTCGCGCGCGCGCAAGACGTTCGCGTCGGACGCCGCCTGCGTATCGAACACCGCCGACCAGAGCGAGTCCAGCCGGGCAAGCGATGCATCGAGCCGGCTTGCATCGCGAAAATAATTCAGCTCGTACGGGAAAACCTCATTCTGAACCGCCTTCGCCAGACCAGCGGGATCGAAGGCCCTGCCGCTCCCGCTGCGAAAACCAACCATGCCGGCACGCGAGAGCGACACCGCCCGTCCGTTGCTCGCGTGCCGCGCATGATCAGCCGCCCCCTGCCCCGCCCAAAATCCTGACGACATCGCCCATGCCGCATTGTGACTGCCGCCGCCGGTGAAGCCGCCGCAGATCAGCTCGCGTGTTGCCGCATCGCCGGCCGCGTAGAGCCCGGGCACGCTGGTGGCGCAGCTGTCGTCGATAATGCGCAGACCACCGGTTCCGCGCACCGTGCCTTCGAGCCGCAGCGTCACCGGAAAACGCTGAGCAAACGGATCGATCCCGGTGCGGTCGAACGGCAGAAAGAAGTTCGGCTGCGACAGCCGCATCGCGGCCTGGGTTTCGCGATCGGCCTTGTCGAGTTGCGCGTACACCGGCCCGGACGACAGCGCCCGCGCAATCGCCGAACGACCGCCCTTCGAGGCCGCGCCCGGCACGACCTGGCCGTCTTCGTAGGTGAAGGTCGCCCAGCCGAACAAGAGTGTCTTGGTCACGGACCCGAAGGCGGTCGAAATCGCATACGGATTGGAGAATTCCATGCTGGTGAGTTCGGCGCCGACCTCGGCTGCCATCAGATATCCGTCGCCGGTCAGCACGTTCGACCCCAGCGTCTTGCTGAGGAAAGCGCAGCCACCGGTTGCGATCACCACGGCCCGGGCGCGCACGGTCCAGCGATCGTCTTTCTGACGGCGCACCCCGGTCGCGCCGGCAACCGCGCCGTCATCATCGCGCAGCAACTCCAAGGCCGGGCTGTGATCGAGGATCGTCACGCCCGCCTGCTTGGTGCGCTTGCGCATCAAGCGCATGTATTCCGGGCCCTGCAGCGAATTGCGCTGCGCGTTGCCATGCTGATCGACCGGATATGGATAGCCCCAGTCGGCCAGTTGGTTGCTTTGGACATAGGTGCGATCTAGCACCCGCGCCATCCAGCGGCGATCCTGCAGATACCCGCCCATCTTCTCGCGATTGGCCATCGCCGCCTCGCGCTGCGCCGGATCGGGATCGACATACCAGACCCCGGTGCCGGCCGCCGCCGTCGCCCCCGACGTTCCGCAAAACCCCTTGTCGGCCAGCACAACTCGCGCGCCACGATTTGCGGCGCTGATGGCCGCCCACGTCCCGGCGGGGCCACCGCCCAGCACCAGCACATCCGCGTCGAATTCGACAGAACCTGAAGCGCCGGACAATCTTTCCGCGCGATGGGAAGCAGCAGCCATGAACCATTCTCTCCGCAACGCGTTCGCTCGATGGTTTGATATCGACGACGCAGGAACGGAGCCATGGTCGCGTACCCTGTCTCCCCTGGCAATTTCAGATATCAGCCGGGTTTTGGATGAAGCTTTCCTGTGAGCGACATCGCACAGAACGTTTCTACGGATATGGGCTTCGCCATCCGTTCCATGGCACCGGCGATTGCAACGCGAGGCCGAATGAGGTTACCTCGCCACAGCAACCACCCCCGTAAGGTTATCGATCGTGGCACAGGAAATCCGTCTCAACGCGTTCGCAATGAACTGCGTCGGACATCAATCGCCGGGCCTCTGGACCCATCCGCGGGACCGCTCCAGCGACTACAACCGCCTGCCCTACTGGCTGCACCTCGCGCGCACCCTGGAACGCGGACGGTTTGACGGATTGTTTCTGGCCGATGTTCTCGGCATCTACGACGTCTATGGCGGCACCGCGGACGCGGCCTTGCGCAACGCGGCACAGGTGCCGGTCAATGATCCGATGCTGCTGGTCTCGGCGATGGCGGCCGTGACCGAAAATCTCGGCTTCGGCGTGACGTGCACGCTGTCCTACGAGCCGCCGTATCCCTTCGCCCGACGCATGTCGACACTGGACCATCTCACTGAGGGGCGCATCGGCTGGAACGTGGTGACAGGATATCTGGACAGCGCCGCGCGCGGCATGGGCAAGGATAACCAGAAGGGGCATGACGACCGTTACGACGTGGCGGACGAATACATGGAGGTCGTCTACAAGCTCTGGGAAGGAAGCTGGCAGGATGATGCCGTACTGCGCGACCGAACCAGCGGCATCTTTACCGATCCCTCGAAGGTGCATCGTGTCCATCATGAGGGCGAAAATTACCGGCTGGATGCGATCCATCTCAGCGAGCCCTCGCCGCAACGCACGCCGTTGCTGTATCAGGCCGGCACCTCGCCCCGCGGGCGGGTTTTCGCCGCGCGGCACGCGGAATGTGTGTTCATGTCCGGCCCCTCGGCCAAGATCATCGCGGCGCGGGTCTCGGCGATCCGCACGCTTGCCGCTGAGGCCGGCCGCAATCCCGCTGAGATTCTCATTTTCAGCATGATGACCGTCATCCTCGGCCGAACCGAAGCCGAAGCCGCGGCAAAGCACGCCGAGTATCGCCGCCACATCAATCCCGAAGGCGCCCTCACCCTGATGTCCGGCTGGACCGGCGTCGATTTCTCGACCTACGATCTCGACCAGGAGGTCCGCCATGTCCAGAACGAGGCTGGGCGTTCGGCCATGGACAATATCAGCCGCGCCGATCCCGATCGGGTGTGGACGGTGCGCGAGATCGCCGAGCATGTCGGCATCGGCGGCATTGGCCCCGTGCTGGTCGGCACGCCGGAGAAAGTCGCCGACGAAATCGAGGCCTGGGTTGAACAGACCGGGGTGGATGGCCTCAATGTCGCTTTCGCCGTCTCGCCCGAAAGTTTCGAGGATATCGCCGATCTTCTGGTGCCGGAACTAACGCGACGCGGGCGTTACAAGAAGGCGTATCAACCGGGAACGCTGCGGGAGAAACTGTTCGGATCCGGACGCGCGCGCTTGGCGGCTCCGCATCCCGCAGCCGGGTTCCGACGTTAGAGCGGGATTAGACATGGTTCGCTCAACGTAATCCGTCATCCTGAGGCGGCCGTGCGCAGCGCGGCCCTCGAAGGACGACGGCCAATGACTCAGTAGAATCGGCCGTGCATCCTTCG
>JBGMOD010000025.1:0-19160 GCA_041424235.1 Hyphomicrobiales bacterium | reverse complement strand
AGCGGCCGCAAATCGAGCTCGATTACATCGAGCGCCTGCTCAAGGATTACTGAGCGCGGCATTGCGTCTTGACGTGGCGCCGTTCTTTCCGGCCAGTCTTAAAAATTAGACAATTCCAAAACATGATATATAGCTCTCCCACACCGCCTCGGAGTGGGAGATTCGGCATGGCAGTCCCTAAGACTGAGACCAGCAAGGCCTGGACCGAAATCGTCGATGCCAATGTCGGAGAGCATGGGGAAATCGTCGCCGGGATCGATCCCTGGCTGGCGGACGTGCCGGCGGCCTTCGAATCCGGTGCTGATGGAACGGGCTGGCTGCCCCGCTATCTCGACTTCGTGCTCGATGTGATCATCGGTGACGTCGGCTTCGTCAAATTTCAATCGGCGTTTTTCGAGGCCTACGGACTCGCCGGTATGAGTGCGTTGTCGTCCGCCATGAAACGAGCGCGCTCCGCCGGCATGGGCGTCATTCTCGACGCCAAGCGCGGTGACATCGGTTCGACGGCGGCGGCCTATGCGCGCGCGTATCTGACCCCGGATCATGCCGGAGGCAGCGGTGACTTCGAGGCCGATTGCCTGACCGTCAATCCCATGCTCGGCCCCGATACCCTGGAGCCGTTCGTCGATTGTGTTCGCAGATACGGCAAGGGCCTTCTGGTGCTGTGCCGGACATCCAATCCCGGCGCCGGCTGGTTGCAGGATCGCATGTCAGGCAATCGCTCGATGTCGGAGCGGCTTGCCGACCTGATCACGTCCATTGGCGGCGTGTGCACGACGGGCTCCGGGCTCACGCCGGTGGGCGCCGTCATCGGAGCGACCTTTCCACATGAAGGGCAACGGCTGCGTCAGTTGCTTCCCAATGCCATCATCCTTGCGCCGGGGCTCGGACCGCAAGGGGGAGATCCCGCAGCCCTTGATGTGCTGCGTGGCACCAACAGGGGCGATCTTCTGGTCCCGGTCTCCCGCGGCCTCCTGCGTGCCGAGGATCGAACCATATCGCTCAACGACTACGAGCGGCTGATCAGGGCGCGTCTGGCTGAGCTGAAGGCCGCAATCACCGCCCCCGTGGGGCTCGGAGACGCCGCTTGTTAATGCCCCGGCTTGCGTGACGCCAAGGCCCTGGCCACCGCGCCGCGAATATCGGCCACCGAAAACGGCTTCGTCACCACGTCGTGCACGATGGCATCGAGGCCGGAGGCGCGCTCGCGCTGGTCGGCAAAACCGGTCATCAGCAGAATGGTCACGTCGGGAAAATCGCGCGCCGCGGTCAGTGCCAGCGCGATGCCGTCCATGATCGGCATCTTGATGTCGGACAGCAGCAGATCGAAGCCGCCGTTTTCGCGGCTCAGGATTTCCAGCGCCTCGGCGCCGTCCTCGGCGGTGACGATCTCGTGGCCGTCCATGGCGATGGCGCGTGCGACCAGGGAGCGCATTGAATCTTCGTCATCGGCGATCAGGACACGGGACATCGGAGAATGATCCAAATTCTGCATGCTTTAGATTCCGCAAACTGAACAGGCGCCGCCGGTCGGCATGCCGCCCGGAACGAAGCTAGGCGCCGCCGGTCGCGATATCGCGCTTGTTGAAGAAGCGTACAGCGATTTCGCGGCCTTCCGGTGGCGGCGAGGCGAGACGTGATTTGAACCAGGCCTTTTCGCCGGGTTTCAGCGCCGGCTGTTCGAGCACCGCATTCCAGGCATAGATCTCGGTGCCGCTGGCATCGCGGACCAGAAAACGCAATCGAGGGATTTCGACCGGTTTCTTGGTGATGCCGACGATATTGCCTTCGATGATCAGCACCGGCTTGTTGTCGACGAGTTCGGTGGAAATCTTGACGTCCTCGAAGGCCAGCCCGCGCAGATTGACGCCCAGGCCGACCACCTTGAAGAACGTGGCGGTTTGCGGCAGCAGCCGCACGATGTCGGCGCGCCAGATCACGAGACCGAGCGCCAGCGCGCCCATGGCGCCGCAGGCGATCGGAAGGCCGAACGGCAGGCGGCGGCGCGCCAGCGGGCCGAGCGACAGCGCTGGCAAGCCGAGACGGGACAGCAGGGATTGCCGCTCCGGACGCTCGGTGGGGGCGTGGTCCTCCCGCGCTAGCGTGGTCCATTCCGCGTCTTCCGCTGGCATCCGATCCGAGGCCCGATCGGTATCGTCTGGCAAATCGCTGGAAATCGACGGGCTTTCAACGACTGGAATGTCATGCTGCGGCTCGGCGTGGCCGGCGGACGATCCCAGGGCTTCGCCCCAATCTCCCGCGCCGTCATCGGACGCGGTGTCCAGTGCATAGGCGGGGGCGACCTCCTCGGGATAGGCGACCCAGGTTTCCTTGCAGCGTGCGCAGCGAACGGTGCGCCCGGCCGTCCCGAATGTGGCGGGGTCGACTGCGTAGGATGTCGTACAATGGGGGCAAACGATCTGCATGGAACCTGGCACCGCAAGGATGGCGTTGAAACGTTAGCATCGGTCCGTTAACGAATCGGAAACCATAACGGTCGCACAACCTCTTGCGGGCGCCGTCGGAAAACGGGGTCTGCCGCGCCGTTCGGGACACCCTGGAAGGGCGCGCAAAGTTTTGAGTTCAAAGGCTTTTTACAGCGGAGTGAACCATGTTCTGCTGTCGAAGAGCTGATGTCGAACGGAGCTGACCTTGGTCCGGTTCGAAAATGTCGGTTTGCGCTATGGGCTCGGCCCAGAGGTTCTGCGCGACCTCAATTTTCAGATCCCCGCGCATTCCTTCCAGTTCCTGACCGGTCCGTCGGGGGCGGGGAAAACCTCATTGCTGCGGCTCTTGTTCCTGTCGCTGCGGCCTACCCGCGGCCTGGTCAACCTGTTCGGCAACGACGTCTCCCTGCTCGGCAAGGATGCCATCGCCGATCTGCGCAAGCGCATCGGCATCGTGCTGCAGGACTTCCGCCTGCTCGACCACATGACGACCTATGAGAACGTGGCGCTGCCGTTCCGGGTCATGGGCCGGTCCGAATCGAGCTACCGCAAGGAGGTCATCGATCTCTTGCGCTGGGTCGGGCTTGGCGAGCGCATGGACGCGCTGCCGCCGATCCTGTCCGGCGGCGAGAAGCAGCGCGCCGCGATCGCGCGCGCGGTGATCGCACGCCCGCTGCTGCTGCTGGCGGACGAGCCGACCGGCAACGTCGACCCGACGCTGGGCCGGCGGCTGCTGCGGCTGTTCATCGAGCTCAACAGATCCGGCACCGCCGTCGTGATCGCTACCCACGATATCGGGCTGATGGACCAGTACGACGCGCGGCGAATGGTGCTGCACGAGGGACGGCTGCATATCTATGAGTAGGACCGGCGGCGATCGCCACAGCATGATGGATATGGGGTCCGACGAGCGCCCGCGCTTGCCGGCGAAGGCGCGCAATGCGTCGCCCATCGTGCCGCGCGCATCGATCTCCGGGCGCGCGCTGGTGGCGGTGGTGGCCATCATGACGTTCCTGGCATCGCTGACCACGGGTGCAGTGCTGCTGGTGCGGGCGTCCGCCGCCGAATGGCAATCCGACGTGGCCAGCGAAATCACCATCCAGTTGCGGCCGGTGCAGGGCCGCGATCTCGAGAAAGATACGCGCGCGGTGGTGGATGCCGTGCAATCGCAGCCGGGCATCGTGAGCGTGCGGCCGTTCACCAGCGACGAATCGGCGAAGCTGCTCGAGCCGTGGCTCGGCACCGGACTGTCGCTCAATGATCTGCCGGTGCCGCGGGTGATCATCGCGCGGGTGGCGCCGGACGGAGGGCTCGACCTCGCCGCCCTGCGCGGCAGGGTGACGCAGGTGGCCCCCTCGGCGAGTGTCGATGATCATCGCGCCTGGATCGAGCGCATGCGCTCGACCACGGGGGCGACGGTGCTGGCGGGCATCGGCATCCTCCTGCTCGTCATCGTTGCGACTATCATTTCGGTTTCGTTTGCCACCCGCGGGGCGATGGCGGCGAACCGCCCGATTGTCGAAGTGCTGCATTTCGTCGGCGCCGGAGATCGCTACATCGCCAACCGCTTCCTGCGGCATTTCCTGCTGCTCGGCTGCGAAGGCGGCTTGATCGGCGTGGTGGCGGCCATGCTGCTGTTCGGCTTCTCGGAGTCCATCGGCGCCTGGTTCTCCGGCACGCCGGTGGGTGACCAGTTCGCGGCGTTGCTGGGGACGTTTTCCCTCCGCCCGTCGGGATATCTGATCCTGCTGGCGCAAGCGGCGCTGATTGCCGTCATCACCGGCTGGGCCTCTCGCCGCACGCTATTTGCGACGTTGGAAGACATCGATTGAGCCCTTCTCGCGAGGCGCATCTTTCGTCGCAGCAAAGCCGGAATTTGCGCTAGACTTGGAACCGGCTCGAACGGGCGGGGCGAGACTCGGGGACGGCTCGCCAGGAGGCCGGGAGACAGCCTCGACGCCGGGGCTGGACACCCCGGATCGAGCCACTGGAGAGTTGGGATACGAGCGAGGGAATTGGCAGGGGATGCCAGCTCTGACATCGGGCCTCGAGCAGGCCGGTGGGCAGGGGCGGAAATGAGGCTGGGGGGCCGAACGAATCTTATCATGACGCTGAGTGCCGAACATTCTTCACCATCGCCCACGCCGGTCCGACGGCGGCCGCTGCGGCTTGTGCTGGCGATGGCGCTTGCGGGGATTGCGGCCTGCGTGATCGGCTTTCTGGTGTTTCTGGCGCAGCTCCCGGTCACCGAGGTCAAGCCGTCGCGCGATGCCGACGGCATCGTGGTGTTGACCGGCGGCTCCTCGCGGGTGTCCGACGCAATGGAGCTGCTGTCGGTCGGCTACGGCAAACGGCTGTTGATTTCCGGCGTGCATCCCACCATCGGCGCCTCCGACATCCAGCGCTCGCTTCCGGACAGCCAGCCGCTGCTCGGCTGCTGTGTCGATCTCGACCGCTCTGCCGTCAACACGCGCAGCAATGCGGTGGAAACCCGGCGCTGGGTGCGGCAGCGTGGCTTCCGCTCGTTGATCGTGGTGACGTCGAATTACCACATGCCGCGCGCGATCGTGGAACTGTCGCACGCCATGCCGGATGTTGCGCTGATTCCGTTCCCGGTGGTCGGCGACAAATGGAACGACGAGCCATGGTGGACGAGTGGCGCCGCGATGCGGCTCTTGCTATTGGAGTATGCCAAATACGTCTTCGCCGAGGTGCGGGTGAGGCTGGATAAACTAGGACTGGGAACGATGGTTGCGTCCGACGACGCATCGCAGGCTCGCGAACTGGCGCGCAGGTCGGCGGCATCGGTTAATTGAGTGGAATGCCGATGGTTTCGATTTTCCTGCGATCTCTGGTTTTCAACATCCTGTTCTACATCCTGCTGGTGGTGTGGGTGCTGATCGGCATTCCCACCTATCTGATGCCGCGCTGGGGCATCCTTTGGATCGCGAAGAACTGGGGCCTCACCAGCATCTGGCTGATGCGGGTGATCTGCAACACCAAGGTCGAATACCGCGGCGTCGAGAAGATCCCGCAGGGGCCGCTGCTGGTTGCCGCGAAGCATCAGTCGATCTGGGAAACCTTCGCGTTGCTGCAGTTTTTCGATCAGCCGCTCTATATCCTCAAGCGCGAACTGAAATGGCTTCCGTTCTTCGGCTGGTATCTCAGCAAGGCCGACATGATCGGGGTCAATCGCAGAGCCGGTGGCCGGGCGCTGCTGGAGATGGCGAAAGCCGCGCATGACGAAGTGCAGCGCGGGCGCCAGCTGATTATTTTTCCGGAAGGCACGCGCCGCCCGGTCGGCGCCGAACCGCGCTATAAATTCGGTGTCGGCCAGATCTACGTGGATTGCGAAGTGCCGTGCCTGCCGGTGGCGCTCAATTCCGGCCTGTGCTGGCCGCGCCGCACCTTCATGCGTTATCCCGGCACCATCATTGTCGAGTTTCTCGACGTGCTGCCACCGGGATTGCCGCGCGATGAATTCCTCAAGCAGGTCTCCACGGTGATCGAAACCGCGACCGACCGGATCGTGCAGGAAACCCGCGAGGAGCAGGCTAGGCTTTTCGGCCGGCCGATGCCGGCGGCGAAACAACCGTCCTCGGTCTGATCGGCGCGCGGCCTGATCCCGGCGGCTGCGCTCATTCGCCGCGGTGGATGCCGGCGTCGCCGCGCAGCCGCAGCGCCAGCTGGTGCAGCGGCGCGTCGTGGATGCCATGGCTTTCCAGCGCCTTCACCGTCGCCAGCACATACTCGATGTTCGCTCCGTAGGCGCCATGCCCCTGACGCACATGATGGAGCTGCTGCTCCAGGCTGAGGCGTCCGGCGTACTGGTCGTGGCCGCGGTCGGACACGTAAGCCAGCGCGCTGACTCTCTGCTGGGCATGATTCTTCAGCCAGACCGATCGCATCACCTCGCGATAAACACTGGTCACCTGCTCGCGCTCGCGCAGGTAGGCGACGGTGGCCTTGCGTTGTGCGCCGGCCACGCGGAAGGCGATGCCCTGGCAGGCGCCACCGCGGTCGAGCCCGAGCACCAGGCCCGGCTTTTCCGGCGTGCCACGGTGCACCAGCGAGTAGATGCAGAGTGCCCGATGTTCTCCGATCAGCCGCGCCGGAACCTGCTCAAGGAAGTCGAAGCCCGGTTTCCAGATCAGCGAGCCGTACCCGAAGACCCACAGATCGCCTTCGCTAAAATCGGAGTCGGAGAGGGTTTTTGCCGTCATTCAAAGCGTTTTCCAGCGAAGTGGAGACCGGTTCGCGTCAAGAAAACGCGTCAAAATGAAATGCTGGAGCTATTCCGTTCCAAATGGGGGCGGAAATAGCTCCAGTCCACACGCCCTTGATCTTCTGTGTCATGGGGTGATCTGGAGTTCAATGCCATTTAGCTGGCAGCTGTTTCCCGATAAGGGTATCCCCCGATACGGGCGGCTTCGCCTGCCCGAAAATGCTCCCAATGTCGTGATCAAGGTCCTCGATGTCCGATATCGAACAGCCGCCGCGCCGCCGCCGCTCCCGCTGGGGGCTCTATGCCATGCCGATCCTGGTGCTTGTCCTGGCCGCGGGATGGAGCGGATTCTGGTTCTATGCGGCCTCGAAAATCGACGATGCGCTCGACGGCTGGCGCGCCCGCGAGGCCAAATCCGGCCGGATCTATGATTGCACCAACCGTTCGGTCGGAGGCTTTCCGTTCCGGCTGGAAGTGCATTGCAATGGCGCCAGCGTCTCGCTGGTGTCGCAGACCGCCGAACAGGCCGCGTCGCGGACGCCGATCACCGCACGGCTCGCTGACATTTTCGTGATCGCGCAGATCTATGACCCGAGCCTGATCATCGCCGAATTCACCGGGCCGGTGACATTCACCGACATCGGCCAGCAGCCGTCGTTTGTCGCGAACTGGAGCAAGGGCCGCGCCAGCGTGGTCGGCCTGCCGTTTTCGCCACAGCGCACCTCATTTGACTTCGACAATCCGGCGCTCGACCGGATGAGCGGCGACCAGCAAGTGCCGCTGATTCGCGCCAACCACATGGAATTCCACGCCCGCCTTGCGGAAGGCTCAGTGGCGGACAACCCGGTGATCGAGACGGTGCTGCAACTCAACGGTGCCAGCGTCCAAGGCGTGCACGCCGTGCTGCAGGAGCCGTTCAATGCCGATATTCGCGGGCAGATTCGCGGCCTCAAGGATCTCTCGCCGAAGCCATGGCCGGTCCGCTTCCGCGAGATCCAGGCGGCCGGCGGTCGCATCGACATCACCCAGTCCCGCGTCGAGCAGGGCGACCTGCTATCGCTCGCGGCCGGCTCGCTGAGCATCAATGCCAACGGCAAGCTTGATGGCCAGCTTGAGATGACGGTCGCCGGGCTCGAGAAGATCATTCCCGCGCTCGGGCTCGACCGTCTGCTCGACCAGGGCGTGTCGCAATCGGCGATCGACAAGATGGCGCCGGGCGTCAAGGCCAGCGACGTCAACAATGTGATCGGTGCGCTGGACAAAATGATCCCAGGCCTCGGCAATCTCGCGCGCAAGAACGCCAATGCCGGCATCGCCGCAGGGATCAATATGCTGGGACAGCCGACCACGCTGGAGGGCCGCAAGGCGATCGCGGTGCCGCTCAAGTTCGTCGATGGCGCGATCTTCCTGGGGCCGCTGCAGGTCGCGCAGACGCCGCCCTTGTATTGATGACGGCCCGTTGATCGCAACGGTCGCGCCTCACACCAGTGTGAGCGCGGCCGGCACGCCATCGAGATGCGAACACTTTCCGCGAATTAACGTCCCCGACAGGACGTCGTAACGTCGCATGCTTACACTTCAGGAGAACGGGGGCGGCCTTTTGTCCTGGAGCGACAACGATGACTGACGACAACAACAATCTCTCGAATACCCGGAAAACCCGTTCACCGCGGCGCCTGGCCCTGCTGGCGTCCGTTGCCTGCCTCGGCGCTGCCGTGGTCGCAGGTGGCGCGACCTATGGCCCGCTGACGCTGCCGAGCTGGACGTCGAGCGCGCTGGCCGCCGATAGCCAGCCGCAAGCGCCGGGCTTCGCCGATCTGGTCGCCAAGGTGAAACCCGCGGTGATTTCGGTGCGCGTGCAGATGGACGAAACAGCGAATCCCGCGGAACTGAGCTCGAACTCGGACGAGCAAGGCCAGCCGCCGTTCATGCAGGGTTCGCCGTTCGAACAGTTCTTCCACCAGTATGGTTTCGATGATGCGCAGCGCGGCCGGCCGCAACGTCACCAGATGATCACCGGTGTCGGCTCGGGCTTCTTCATTTCCGCGGATGGTTACGCCGTCACCAATAACCATGTGGTCGACCACGCCAAATCCGTGCAGGTGACGACCGATGACGGCGCGACCTACACCGCGCGGGTGATCGGCACCGACGCCAAGACCGACCTCGCTCTGATCAAGGTCGACGGCAAGTCCGACTTTGCCTACGTGAATTTCGAGGATCGCGGTCCGCCGCGGGTTGGCGACTGGGTCGTGGCCGTTGGCAATCCGTTCGGCCTTGGCGGCACTGTCACCGCCGGCATCGTGTCCGCGCGTGGCCGCGACATCGGCTCCGGTCCCTATGACGACTACATCCAGATCGATGCGCCGATCAACAAGGGCAATTCCGGCGGCCCGGCCTTCGACCTCAGCGGCAATGTGATCGGCGTGAACACTGCGATCTATTCGCCGTCGGGTGGTTCGGTCGGCATCGGCTTCGACATTCCCGCGACCACCGCCAAGATGGTCGTTGCCCAGTTGAAGGACAAAGGCGTCGTGACCCGCGGATGGCTCGGCGTTCAGGTGCAGCCTGTGACCCGCGGCATTGCCGACAGCCTCGGTATGAAGCAGGCCGAAGGTGCGATGGTCGACGAACCGCAGCCCGGCAGCCCAGCGGCCAAGGCGGATATCGCCTCCGGCGACATCATCACCGCGTTGAACGGAACGCCGGTGAAGGACTCGCGGGATCTCGCCCGCAAGATCGCGACCATGGCGCCCGGCAGCTCGATCAAGCTCGATGTGCTGCGCAAAGGCGAAGCGAAGTCAGTGAACGTGGTGCTGGCCGAGATGCCGAACCAGCGTCAGGCCAATGCCGGCAGCCAGGATAATGTCCAGACCGGCAACGCACCCCATCTCGGGCTTGCCCTCGCGCCCGCCAGCGATGTCGCCGGTGCAGGCGGCAAGGGCGTCGTGGTCACCGCGGTCGAGCCGGATGGTCCGGCCGCCGAGCACGGTTTCCAGTCCGGCGATGTCATTCTCGATGTCGGCGGCAAGTCCGTCGGCAATGTGAGTGATGTGCGCAAGGCGCTCACCGAGGCGAAGTCCGCCGGCAAGCATGACGTGCTGATGCGGGTGAAAACCGCCGAGACGACCAAGTTCGTTGCGCTGCCGATCGGCTGAGCGCAACGAACGCCACGGCCGGACGCGTTCTCTCCTTCGGGCGCGTCCGGCCTTGTCTTTGCAGTTATCTCAGGGCTTGTCGTTAGCTTTCGGCAGTGGACCATGCGGACGGCCGAAGTCGGGGCTCGCGGTCTCCTGGCCCAGGCTGACAATGCCGCGCCGGATGGCGCGGGTGCGAGTGAAGTGCTCGAACAGCGCGTCGCCATCGCCGCGGCGGATCGCGCGGGTCAGTTTCGACAGATCCTCCTGGAACGCCCCCAGCATTTCCAGCACCGCATCCTTGTTGGTCAGGAATACGTCCCGCCACATGGTCGGATCGGACGCGGCGATGCGGGTGAAATCGCGGAACCCGCCGGCGGAGAATTTCAGCACCTCGGAGCGGGTCACGTCTTCCAGTTCATCCGCGGTGCCGACGATGGTGTAGGCGATCAAATGCGGCAGGTGGCTGGTCACGGCCAGCACCAGGTCATGGTGATCGGCGGTCATCACCTCGACATTGGCGCCGAGCGTTCGCCAGAACGTGGCAAGCTTGTCGACCGCTGCGGGATCGGTCCCCTCGGGCGGCGTGAGGATGCACCAGCGGTTGATGAACAGCTCGGCGAAGCCGGCATCGGGACCGGAGTTTTCCGTGCCTGCCACCGGATGCGCCGGAATGAAATGAACCGTATCGGGCAGGTGCGGCGCCATCGCGCGCAGCACCGAGCCCTTGACCGATCCGACATCGGAGACGATCGCGCCGGGTTTGAGGTGCGGCGCTATCTCCTGCGCGACATCGGCGCACACGCCGACCGGCACGCTGGCGATCACCAGGTCAGCGTCTTGGACGGCGTCCGCGTTGGACACCGCGATCCGATCCCCAAGCTTCAATTCGGTTGCACGGGCGCGAACCTCGGCCGAGGCATCGGTGGCGACCAGTTCGCCGGCCAGGCCGAGCTGGCGCACGGCGTGCGCGATCGACGACCCGATCAGGCCGAGGCCGATCAGCGCGATGCGTGGAAACTGAGGTGTTGTGTTCACCTCAGCGCCCCATGAATTCTTTGAGCGCTTCGATCACCAGGCGGTTGGCTTCCTCGGTGCCGATGGTCATCCGCAGCGAGTGCGGCAGCTTGTAGTTCTTCAGGGCGCGCAGGATCAGGCCGCGCTGGGTGAGGAACACGTCGGCTTCGTCGGCGGTCTTGCCCTTGTCGAGCGGGAAGTGAATCAGGACGAAATTGCCGACGCTCGGCGTCACCTTCAGGCCGAGCTTGCCGATCTCTTCGGTGAGCAGCGCAAGCCAGCGTTCATTGTGGGCGCGCGACATTTCGTAGTGTTCGGTATCCGCGATCGCGGCGACACCGGCCAGCATGGCCGGCGTGCCGACATTGAAGGGGCCGCGGATGCGGTTGACAGCGTCGACGATATGCTCGGGCCCGTACATCCAGCCGATCCGCAGCGAAGCGAGGCCGTAGATCTTGGAGAACGTCTGCGTCATCACCGTATTGTCGGTGGTGGCGACGAGCTCGATCCCGCACTCATAGTCGTTGCGCGAGACGTAGTCGCTGTAGGCGGCATCCAGCACCAGCAGCACGTTCGAGGGCAGGCCCTTGCGCAGGCGCTTGACCTCGTCGAACGGGAGATACGTGCCGGTCGGGTTGTTCGGGTTGGCGAGCCACACGAGCTTGGTGCGCGGCGTCACCGCCTTGAGGATGTCGTCGACATTGGCCGTGAAGTCGGTCTCGGGCACGATGACGTTGGTCGCGCCGTTGCTCATGGTCGCGATCGGATAGACCAGGAAGCCGTGCGCGGTGTGGATCGCCTCGTCGCCGGGGCCGAGATAGACGTGGGCGAGGAAATTCAGGATTTCGTCGGAGCCGGCGCCGCAGATGATGCGATCGGGATCGAGCCCGAACCTGCGGCCGATCGCCTCGCGCAGCACCCGCGAGGAGCCTTCCGGATAATCCTCGAGATGGGTCGCGGCGGCCTTGTAGGCCTCGATCGCCTTGGGTGATGGCCCGAACGGCGTCTCGTTGGCCGACAGCTTGAACACGCGGCCGCTCAGGCCCGCGCCGCTCTTGCCGGCGACATAGGGCGCAATATCGAGGATGCCGGGCTTCGGCACGGGACGGGACATCGGATCGGACTCCAGAAAAACTCTTTGATTTCGGCGGTCTGCGGATTTCAGCTGTTATGTTCAGCCTGGCGAAGCCGCACCATTCGGGGTCACCGTATAGCGCGTTGCGTGGCTGCCGACGAGGGCGGCCGAGCGCACCGATGCACCGGCTGCGATCAGCGTCGCCCTGAGCTTGTCGATGGTGTTCTGGCCGGTCACCGAGGCCAGCAGGGCGGCGCCGTCGAAGGTGCCGTCCGGCACCGCCACGACCTCCGCCAGCGGCGACAGCGCGCGGGCCACTTCCGCGTTCCAGCCGGAGACGCGGATGCTCCACATCCCCACATCGGTGACCATGGCATCGTCGGCAACCCGCGAGATCACGAACACCGGCAGAGCCGCCGGATGGTCGGCGCGCTCGACGAAGGGAAGGCGCGCGATGATCTTGGGCACACCGGCGGCCTCCAGTTGCAGCCACCACGGCGCGCGGCTGGAGGTGGCCGACACCAGCGCCAGGTCGCCCTTGGATTTTGCCACCGCCTCCACCGCCGCATCGGCGCTGAAGTGCGAGACGAACGGCACCGTGAAGCCGAAATGGAACCGGGCGGAATCGCGCATCGCGGAATCGCCTGGCGACAGATCGGCATGCACCGAGAACGGCGCCTGGACGTAGGTGAAAGTGGAGATGATCACGCGCCAGATGCTCTCGACGGTGTCGAGCGGCAGGATGCCGCGATGGCGCTGCACCAGCCGCTTCATCATGTCCGCCTCGCGGGCGGGGCGAAACGCCGAGCCGACCTCCTGGGTCTGCTTCACCGAGATCAGCCGGTCGATGATGTCGCCGCGCTGCATCAACAGGGTGTGCACCTGCTCGTCGATGCTGTCGATTTCTCGGCGCAACTCCTGGAGCATCGGCGGCGCGGGGGGCGATTTGGACATCTTCAAAACCCTAACACGCAGCGGCCTCGATGGCCCTGCAAGGCAGCCCGGATCGGTCAAATCTGCAAGGCTGGATGGGGCATTGATAGGTAAGACGGTGCGCGAAAGCAAAGAAAACATCGATGGTTTCGGCGGGGGGCCGCCGCCGCGGGGGCAGGGCCGGTCCGGCACTCGTCTTGACGAAAAGCCCGCACGGGACTAAGACCGTAGCCTATTCCGTGGTCATTTGAGCCGGCCGGCTTGCAGCCACGTTAAACAACTCGCTAAACAGGCCGGGGACACAAGTGATCCCGGCCGAACGATTGTTCAGGCCGGTTTTTTTATGACCCGACCTTGGTTGTTGGTCTGGGAGACACGATGTCCGAGTTTGCGAATGCCGCCTGTCCCCCGCCACGCGGTGAACCTCGCGAGGAGGCCGGGTACTCGAATGGTTAATGTGCAAGCGTTTCCTGGGCAAACGGTGAAGCCGCAGGAGCACACGCGCGAGGCGGATCACCCGACCTCGCTGGTTGCCGTGCTCGGCACCGACAAGCCGCTCCGTCTCGACTGCGGCGTCGATCTCGCGCCGTTCCAGATCGCCTACCAGGCCTATGGCCGGCTCAACGCGGATCGCTCCAACGCCATCCTGATCTGCCATGCGCTGACCGGCGATCAGCATGCCGCAAACGTGAACCCGATCACCGGCAAGCCGGGATGGTGGGAGATCATGATCGGCCCGGGCAAGCCGATCGACACCGACAACTACTTCGTCATCAGCTCGAATGTGCTGGGCGGCTGCCTCGGCAGCACCGGTCCGGCGTCGACCAATCCCGCAACCGGCAAGCCGTGGGGGCTGGATTTTCCGGTCATCACCATTCCGGACATGGTTCGTGCGCAGGCGATGCTGATCGATTCTCTCGGCATCGATACACTGTTTGCGGTCGTCGGCGGCTCGATGGGCGGCATGCAGGCGCTGCAATGGGCGGCGGCGTATCCGCAGCGGGTGTTCTCGGCGATGCCGATCGCCTGCGCGACGCGTCACTCGGCGCAGAACATCGCGTTCCACGAGGTCGGGCGCCAGGCGGTGATGGCCGATCCGGACTGGTGCGACGGGCGTTATTTCGAGCAGGGCGTGCGTCCGCATCGCGGGCTCGGCGTCGCGCGGATGGCCGCGCATATCACCTATCTGTCTGACGCGGCCCTGCATCGCAAGTTCGGCCGGCGACTGCAGGACCGGCAGATGCCGACTTTCTCGTTCGATGCGGATTTCGAAGTGGAGAGTTATCTGCGGCATCAGGGCTCGACCTTCGTCGAGCGGTTCGATGCCAACAGCTATCTCTACCTGACGCGGGCCTGCGACTATTTCGACATCGCCGCCGATCATGGCGGCGCGCTGGCCGCGGCGTACAAGGGGACGAGCACGCGGTTCTGCGTGATCTCGTTCACCAGCGACTGGCTGTATCCGACTTCGGAATCGCGCGACGTCGTGCATGCGCTCAATGCCGGCGGTGCGCGGGTGTCGTTCGCGGAGATCGAAACCGACAAGGGCCACGATGCGTTTCTGCTGGACGTGCCGGAGTTCACCGACATCGTTCGTGCATTCCTGGACTCGGCCGCGGTGACGCGCGGCTTGCGCAAGACGGAGGCGGGCGCATGACGACGCACGATCATGCGTGGTCGCTCTCGGCGGCTCCGCAGCAAGGCGCAGACAATTATCGCGGCGATCACCTGCTGGTGGCGCAGATGGTCGAGCAGGGATCGCGCGTGCTCGATGTCGGCTGCGGCGAGGGCGATCTTCTGCGCCTGCTGGAAAGCCGCGGCGTCGATGGCCGCGGCATCGAACTGTCGCGCGAGGGCGTCAACCGCTGCGTCGCCAAAGGCCTTGCCGTGATTCAGGGCGATGCCGACACCGATCTCGTCGACTATCCGGATGATTCCTTCGATTATGTGATCCTCTCGCAGACACTGCAGGCAACGCGGCAGCCGCGTGTCGTGCTCGAACACATGCTGCGGATCGGGCGACGCGCGATCGTTTCGTTCCCGAACTTCGGGCACTGGAAGATGCGGCTGCAATTGCTGGTCAAGGGCCAGATGCCGCGCACCGAGAATCTTCCCGCGACATGGTACGACACGCCCAATATCCACTTCTGCACCATCAAGGATTTCGTCCAGCTCTGTGACGAGATCAACGTCAAGATGGAACGAGCCGTCGCGCTCAACCCATACGGGCGTCCGCTTCGCCTGAATGCGCCGTGGTGGTTCTGGAATATGTTCGGCGAGCAGGGCGTATTTCTACTTAGCCGCCGCGGAGCTTAAGCGAAACATCGCAAAAGAAAATCGGCGCAGGGAGGTGTTTCCTTGCGTCGATGGTTTCCGATCTTGTCGATCAGTGCGCGCGTTAAGAATTGCTTAGGTTTTCCGGCGATTGCGCGGCAATCCGCATCACCTCAGCGTCACATTATCATCGCGACATCTCCACGAAATGGGTCCCTCACGGCCATATCGCGCCTTGCTGAGGTCACACCACATTCGTCTTTCGCGCGCGGATGGCGGCCCTTTTTCGGGCCGTCGGGGGAAGGGGTGTCACTGAGGATTATGAATGACTGAAGTTGGTACGTTTCGCCTGCCGCTGCGGCACGTCGCACTTGCGTTGTGTTCGGTGGCAATCGTCGCTCTCGCGACACCGGCCTCGGCGAGGCCCTCGCACGGCGCAGGCCGTCACGCTCATGCCCATTCCCATCATGTTCGGCATCACCACACGGCGCGGCATTACCGGCACGCGCGGCGTCTGCGCGCTCCGCAGTCCGAAGCCTCGGCCTCCCCGTGGGAGAATCCGGCATTCGCAGGTCCGGCTCCGGGCTTCGGCGGATCGGATGTCGTTGCCGAGGCGCGCCGCTACATCGGTGGCAATCCCACCGGCCGCAGCAGCCTCTGGTGCGCGCGATTCATGAACATGGTGCTGCAGCGCTCGGGCCATAAGGGCACCGGCTCCGACATGGCGCGCTCGTTCGCGAGCTATGGCCAGCGTATTTCCGGGCCGCAGGTCGGCGCCATCGCCGTGATGAGCCGCCGCGGTGGCGGTCACGTCGGTATCGTCAGCGGCATCGATGCCAAGGGCAACCCGATCGTGGTGTCAGGCAATCACAGCCGTCGCGTCGCCGAGTCGGTCTATCCGCGCGGCCGCATCTACGCCTACGTCCTGCCGTCAAGCTGACGCGTCGGACCTGACGATCGAGATCTGATCGCCGGCGGCAATCTCGCCATCGGCGATCACATCGGCATAGACGCCGCAATCATCGTGACCGTAATGGCGCATCATATCGTGCGGCAGGTTGAGGTCGCGCAGCCCCGTCAGCGGGTCGACATTCACCGCCGCGCATCGCACGATCCGCTTGTGCACCTTCAGCCGTGCATCGCCGATCGCGAGCGTCTGCCCCAGCAGCGTGAACTCGTGCCAGGCCGGCCACCCGGCGACATAGAGATTGCCCCGGAACCGCAACGGATGCACCGGCTGGCCGACGATGGTTTCGAGGTCGGCCACGCTTGCGAGGTTGATGATCGACACCACCTTGCGGGAGACGTCCGAAAAGCTGTGACCGGGTGAGAACAGCACCCTCGGCGGGCCCCGCAGGTCCTTGGCGAAAGTGGTGGCGAAGAATTTCTCGATGGCGGCGCGGCCGTTTTCGGTCTCCAGATTACCGCGGGCGACCTCCTCCCTGTGATGGCAGATGGTCAGGACGTGGCTGGCCTCGTCATAGCGGGTTTCCAGCGCCGCCAGCCGCTCGTTCCGCATCAGCATCAGGAATTTGATCTTGGGAAAGTATTGCGGGGCCGCGGGATCGAACCCGCTGGGGCCGTTTTCGATGGCATAACGCCGGTCTGCCGGCAGGGTCTGGCCGGCCTGCAACAGGGTGCGGGCCATCGGTTCCGGGGAGAGGCCCTTCACTGGATAGCGGTAAATTTTATCGAGCGTGCCAGTTTCCGTCATGCCCGTTCTCTAATCCTTCCCGATTCGAAGCGCCAGAACCGGCGCCGAAATTCGCCGAAAATGCCGGCTAACCCCTTCCGTTTGCTGGTATCCGCTCCCACATCAGGGCAGGATCGGGGCAATACCAGACCGACCTGACGACCACGGGCGTGTTGACGGACATCAACGACGCCCGGGGAAACCCAATGACGATGCCGGGAATGTGCCTACGGGGCGTTCGCGGCAGGCCGAGGGAAGGACCCATTATGAATATTGAGAAGTACACCGAACGAGCGCGCGGCTTCATCCAGTCTGCTCAATCACTGGCGCTGCGCGAGGGGCATCAGCAGTTTACCCCGCTGCATCTGCTGAAAGTCCTGCTGGACGACAATGAAGGACTGGCCGGCGGTTTGATCGACCGCTCAGGCGGCAATTCCCGCGCTATCCTGAGCGCGACCGAGGCCGCACTGGCCAAAATGCCCAAGGTCTCGGGCAGTGGTGCGGGGCAGATCTACCTCGCTCCGGCAACCGCGCGGTTGTTCGATACCGCCGAACAGGCGGCCGAGAAAGCCGGCGACAGCTTCGTCACCGTGGAACGGCTGCTGCTGGCACTCGCGCTGGACAAGGACAGCGATGCCGGCGCGCTGCTGAAGCGGGGCGGCGTCACCCCGCAAAACCTCAACGCCGCGATCAATGCGCTCCGCAAGGGCCGCACCGCCGACAGCGCGTCGGCGGAAAACGCCTATGATGCGCTGAAGAAATACGCCCGCGACCTGACCCAGGCGGCGCGGGACGGCAAGCTCGACCCGGTGATCGGCCGCGACGAGGAAATTCGCCGCACCATCCAGGTGCTGTCGCGCCGGACCAAGAACAACCCCGTGCTGATCGGCGAGCCCGGCGTCGGCAAGACCGCCATCGTCGAAGGCCTGGCGCTGCGCATCCTCAACGGCGACGTGCCGGAGAGCCTGAAGGACAAGAAGCTGCTGTCGCTGGATCTTGGTGCTCTGATCGCCGGTGCGAAATACCGCGGCGAGTTCGAGGAGCGGCTGAAGGCAGTGCTGCAGGAGGTGACGTCGGCCGAAGGCGGCATCATCCTGTTCATCGACGAAATGCACACCCTGATCGGGGCGGGCAAGGCGGATGGCGCGATGGATGCGTCGAACCTGCTCAAGCCGGCGCTGGCGCGGGGCGAGCTGCATTGCATCGGCGCCACCACGCTCGATGAGTACCGCAAGCATGTCGAGAAGGATGCGGCGCTGGCACGGCGATTCCAGCCGGTGTTCGTGTCCGAACCGAGCGTCGAGGATACCATCTCGATCCTGCGCGGCCTGAAGGACAAATACGAGCAGCATCACGGCGTCCGCATCACCGACAGCGCTATCGTGGCGGCGGCAACCCTGTCGAACCGCTACATCACCGACCGTTTCCTGCCCGACAAGGCCATCGACCTTGTCGACGAGGCGGCGGCGCGGCTGAAAATGCAGGTCGATTCCAAGCCGGAAGAGCTCGATACCATCGATCGCGAGATCATTCGGCTGAAGATCGAGCAGGAAGCGCTGAAGAAGGAAAGCGATGCGGGCTCCAGGAGCCGCCTGCAGACGCTGGAGGTCGACCTTGCGGACCTGGAAAAACGCTCGGCCGACCTCACGTCGCGCTGGAGTGCCGAAAAAGGCAAGCTGTCGGACGCCCAGAAGCTGAAGAGCGAGCTCGACCAGTACCGTGTCGAACTCGCCGACGCGCAGCGCCGCGGCGAATTCCAGCGCGCCGGCGAACTGGCCTATGGCCGGATTCCGGACCTTGAGAAGCGGCTGGCCGCGATCGAGGCCAGCGAGGGCAATGGCGCCATGGTTGAGGAGGCCGTGACCGCCGACCACGTGGCCCAGGTGGTGTCGCGCTGGACCGGTGTGCCGGTCGACAAGATGCTCGAAGGCGAGAAGGAGAAGCTGCTCAAGATGGAGGAGAGCCTCGCCAGGCGCGTCATCGGGCAGGCTGAGGCCGTGCGTGCCGTGGCAACCGCCGTGCGCCGCGCGCGGGCCGGACTGCAGGATCCGCACCGGCCGATCGGCTCGTTCATGTTCCTGGGCCCCACCGGCGTCGGCAAGACCGAGCTGACCAAGGCGTTGGCCGAGTACCTGTTCGACGACGAGACGGCGCTCGTGCGCATGGACATGTCCGAGTACATGGAAAAGCATTCGGTGGCGCGTCTGATCGGCGCGCCTCCGGGCTATGTCGGTTATGACGAGGGCGGTGCGCTCACCGAAGCGGTGCGACGGCGGCCTTATCAGGTCGTGCTGTTCGACGAGATCGAGAAGGCGCATCCGGATGTGTTCAACGTGCTGCTGCAGGTGCTCGACGACGG
>JBGMOD010000024.1:0-2411 GCA_041424235.1 Hyphomicrobiales bacterium | reverse complement strand
ATCGCCGGCTACACCGAGAACGAGAAGGTTGAGATCGCCCGCAAGCATCTCATCCCGAACGCGATCGCCAAGCACGGTCTGAACTCCAAGGAGTTCTCGATCGACGACGAGGCGCTGTTGCTGATGATCCGCCGCTACACCCGCGAAGCGGGCGTGCGTAATCTCGAGCGTGAGCTTTCGACACTCGCCCGCAAGGCGGTGAAGGAGCTGATGATCTCGAAGAAGAAGTCGGTGAAGGTGACCGAAGCGGTGATCGAGGAGTTCCTCGGCGTGCCGAAGTATCGCTACGGCGAGATCGAGAGCGACGACCAGGTTGGCGTCGTGACGGGTCTGGCGTGGACGGATGTCGGCGGCGAGCTGCTCACCATCGAAAGCGTCATGATGCCCGGCAAGGGCCGCATGACGGTGACGGGTAACCTGCGCGATGTGATGAAGGAATCGATCTCGGCGGCGGCGTCCTATGTCCGCTCGCGCGCGATCACCTTCGGCATCGAACCGCCGCTGTTCGACCGCCGCGACATCCACGTGCACGTGCCGGAAGGCGCGACGCCCAAGGACGGACCGTCGGCCGGCGTGGCGATGGCGACCACCATCGTCTCGGTGCTGACCGGCATTCCGATCCGGCACGACATCGCCATGACTGGCGAAATCACCTTGCGCGGACGGGTGCTCCCGATCGGCGGCTTGAAGGAGAAGCTGCTGGCGGCGGCGCGGGGCGGCATCAAGACGGTGCTGATCCCCGACGAGAACGCCAAGGACCTGACCGAGATCTCGGACGCCATCAAGGGCGGCCTGGATATCATTCCGGTCTCGCGCATGGATGAAGTGATCAAGAATGCGCTGGTCCGCCAGCCGCAGCCGATCGTGTGGGAGGAGGACACTTCGCGTCCGCCGAAGCCCGATGCGGATGAAGTGCCGGGTCTGACCGCGCACTAAGTCTGACGGCACACGGATCGGCGATCAAGCCAACGTGACCAGATGAGCCTGACAGCGGCGCCCGCAGGGGCGCCGTTGTTGTTTGAGCGGGATCATGGTCGTCGTATCCCGATGGTGTTGTCGCGCCATTGCAGCGCCCCGCGCGCGGACTTAAGGTTCGCGTGTCGCAACGCGGCGGCGTGCCGAAAACCAGACGTGCCTCATGACACAACGATCTCGCTCTGCGTCCGTCGCCATCCCGGTCATCGTGTTGGCGCTGATGAGTGCGGTTCCTTCGTTGTCCTACGCGCAATCGGCCGACCTCGTGTTGTGCGACCGGCTCGCCGCCGATCCCTCCGACCCGGACAAGCCGGCCGACGTCAAGGGTGTTGCGGAGATTGCTGCGTCCGATGTCGCCACCGCGATCAAGTTCTGCCGGGTGGCGTCGGGTGGATCACGCCGGGCGATGTATCAGCTCGGCCGCGCCTATACTGCCAACCGGCAGGGAGCTGAGGCCGTCGCGGCTTATCGCAGGGCGGCCGACAAGGGCAGCACCTCGGCCATGGTTGAACTCGGCGTTATGTACGCCACCGGCGCCGGCGTCGCCCAGGACGAGGCCCAGGCGCGCAAACTGTTCGAGCGTGCGGCGGAAGCCGGCAATGCGCGCGGTGTCACCAATCTCGCGGCGCTCTCCAAGGGCGGCGGCGCGCCGGCGGATCCGGTGCGGGCCCGCGCCTTGCTAGCGAGGTCGGCGGAGACCAATGCCGAGGCGCAGTATCAGCTCGGCATGATGATGGCGGAGGGCATTGGTGGCGCCAAGGATGACGTGGCCGCGCGGAGCCTGTTCGAGAAGGCCGCCGCGCAGGGGCATGCCGGGGCGCTGGAGCGGATGGGCGCATTTGCCCAGAGCGGCCGCGGGGGTGCGCAGGACACTGCTGCAGCAAAAGCCTACTATGAGAAGGCGGCGGCGCTCGGCAATGAAGATGCAAGGGCCGCGCTCAGGCGTGCGGAGTGTCCTTACGCAATCAAGGACAAGCGCGGAAACCTCGTCACCAATCTCTGCTTCTGACTGTCACGTCGCATGTCGCAGGGCCGCGCGGACATCATCACGACAACACCAGGGCCCCAAGCCCTGCCACCTGAGGTCGCGCATCCATGAGCGATAATGACGAGAGCGGCAACCGGCGCGGCGCACTGGTGGGTCTGGGGATCGCCGTGGTGCTGCTGGTGGTGGGCGTGTGGCTGGCGCGCGAACTGACGGCCGCCAGCAAGATGCAGGACTGCGTGATGTCCGGGCGAACCAACTGCGCCGACATCGAAGCGCCCGCGAATTGAGCTTCCGGCTATTGAGCGTTTTCCAGCGAAGCCAGATACCGGCTCCCTCGACGAGATATTTCAACTGGCGCGTGCAACCCGGCGATTATATCGTGTCTGTGGGGAAACGTCTATAACAACATGATCCATACCGTGGGCGTAAACAGCTGGAAGAAGCTGAC
>JBGMOD010000023.1:0-136612 GCA_041424235.1 Hyphomicrobiales bacterium | reverse complement strand
GGTCCGCAAACAGAAACGTGCCAAATCACATAGATTCACAGCCTCTGAGGGGGCCGTGCGTAGCGCGGCCCTCGAAGGACGACGGCCCGAGAGTCAGCGGCCGTCGTCCTTCGAGGGCCATTCTGCGAATGGCCGCCTCAGGATGACGGAGTTGATTCAACGTAAATTCATCACCCTTTAGCTGTCGTCCAGCTTGTTGAGATCGCGCACCGATTGCATGATCGGCTCGAAATTGGAGCGCGCGTCCAGCGCATCGAACAGTTGCGCGGTGTCGGACAGCAGCGCATGCGACCGCTGCAGCGCAATCCGCACATCGTCAAGCGGCGCGTCGGACAGCCGGCCGTGCCCGGACAGCAGGACCTTCGCATTCAGTCCTTTCAACCGCTCCAGCGACTGGATGTAATCGCTGATGCTGCCCGATCCGAACACACCTCCCATGACACCGCCCGGCATCAGGGTGTCGGCGGCGAACAGGAGTCCCTTGTCCTGGTCGAACAGGCTGATGCAGGCCGAGGTGTGACCGGGGGTATACATCACATTCAAACGGAAGTTCCCGAGGTCGATCAGGTTGCCTTCCTCCAGCCAGAGATCGACATCGATCGGCACATTCGGCTCGTTGAACATCTTGCGCAGCATCGAAAAATCGTCGCGCAGCATGATCTTGTTGGCGGCCAGGCGATGCGCCGCGATCAGCGTCCGCCCGCCGAAGTGAAACGCGGCGCCGACATGGTCGAGATGCTCATGGCTGAGCACCACCATGTCGATCGCGTCGATGGTGCAGCCGACATGTTCGATCGACGCCTTCAGGTGTTCGAAATTCGACGACAGCCCGACATCGATCAGGATGGTGCGCTTGCTGCCACGCACCAGATAGGCGTTCGCGGCGCGATTCTTGAAGCGGATCTGGTAGACGTCCGGCGCCGCCTGGATCAGCGAGCAGACCTCATTGTCGCTGAGCACCGCAAACGGGCTCGGCCTGCGGCCGCCGGCCTTGCTCTCCGGCATGTCGATCATGACGCCGCCGCCTTGAAGTTGATCGCATTGGAATTGCGCAGCCGCTTGCTGAGCGCATCCATCACCATGAGCGCGAAGGCCGGCTGCTGGCTGACCAGGTAGACGAAGCGGGCGTGGTTGATCCGCATCACCCGTGTCCCCGGCGAAGCCGCGACCGCGGTCGCGGAGCGCGCGGACCCGTCGATCACCGCCATCTCGCCGAAAAATTCTCCCTTGCCGAGGCTGACGACCAGGGTCCGGCCGGCGGCCGTGTCCTTGACGATATCGACCGTGCCATCGAGCACCACGAACAGTTCGCGGCCGCTCGAGCCCTCCTCGAAGATGACGTCGGAGACGTTGTAGTCGTTGATGCACCGCTCGATCGTCATGGCGCGCCACCCGATCCGGAGACAACCCGATCGGGCCATGTTAGCGCGATTTCTCCAACCATGGGTACGGTTTTACGCGCGCCCTAGGAGCGGTTACATCGGCGGGTTCAAACCATCCTTGCCGTAGGTGATGCGCGGGGTCTGCAGCGAGCCATCGGGCAACTTCTTGGCGGCGCCGATGAACACCTTGGTTCCCGGCTTGAGATCGTCCTTGTCGCCGGCCGTAAAGGTGACGACCACGGTCTCGGGCGTCACCAGCACCTTCTTCTCGCCGTCCTTGTACTTGACCGACAGCAGCTGCCCCTCGACGCCGGCGACGGTTTCGGTCTTGTCGACATTGGCGTTGGTCATCTTGCTTTGCGGTTTGAGATCCCAATCGTAGTGGCCTTCACCGGTGCCGCGCATCGATTCCGGAAAGATGTGCACTTCGATGGCCTTCTGGCTGCCGTCGGCCTGGGTCATCCCCGTGGCGCCGACGAACATGCCGGGCTTGATGTCCGCCATCGTCGACTTCACGATCGCAACGAACAGCGGATGATCCGTCAGCGCCAGTTTCACCTCCGTGCCTTCCCGGGTCATGATCAAAAAATCCGGGCCTTCGGCCCGCTCCACCGTGCCACGCACGCGAACCGTGGCTTGCGTTTGTGCCTGGACGTGAGCAGAGGCGGCCAGGACGATGACGCCTGCCGCCAGGCCAGCAAAAATGCGCCGCATGTTTTGGGTCATGATTTTTCTCCGAAAGCCGGACGGACGTCCGGCGCGCAGGGTAACCCCGACTCTGATCCGCTATTCCCTGCCGGCTTCACACATCGGCGTGATCAGCGAGATCTCGACAGCAAATCCCGATCATGGTCGCGCGAAGGGTGACTCTTGTTCGCCGAAGCACAATCGGGGATACCCTGTGACGTGAATGCACCTTAATACGACCTTGGCAGCGAGGATATGGCGCGCCATTGTCATCCGCCTTCCCCGACCAGGACCCAAAATGCTGCGCGTGCTCGGCCGAACATCCTCGATCAACGTCCGCAAAGTGCTGTGGACACTCACCGAATTGAACGAGCCGTTCGATCATGACGCCAGCTGGGCCGGCCCCTCCGCACCGGCCAGCGTGCCGGACTTTCTCGAGCTCAATCCCAATGGCCAGGTGCCGGTGATCTTGGATGAGAATGGCGTGCTGTGGGAATCCAACACCATCTGCCGTTATCTCGTGACGAGGCGCGGAACCGGCGAACTGCTGCCGGCCGAGCCGCATCGCCGCGCACGGGTGGAGATGTGGATGGACTGGCAGGCGACCGACCTCAACGGCACCTGGGGCCCGGCCTTTCACGTTCTGGCCCGCAAGAATTCCGCCTTTGCCGATGCCGCCACGGTTGCCGGCAGCATCGCCAGATGGACGGCCAAGATGCAGATCCTGGACGACCAGCTTGCGGATACGGGCGGCTTTGTCACCGGGTCCGCGTTCACCCTCGCCGATATCGTGCTGGGACTGTCGGTGCATCGCTATTTTTCGACACCGTTCGCCCACGCGGCGTTGCCGGCGGTGCGGCGCTATGTGACGCGGCTCGGCGAACGCGACGGCTTTCGCCGCTACGCCACGGCAACACTGCCGTAGGCTCCGAGATCGGTCGAAACTCTCGACCGTGGATTTCAGTTACCCCCTTTTCGGTTACCCCTTATTTCAGTTACCCACCGGCACTTATTTATTTGTTGCGAATAACTGATTTATCAGTGATGCTGATCCCGTCGCAACTGGCAATGCGAGAGAGCGCACGGTGAACCGAACACTGACTTTCCAATTCGAGGAGCTGCCGCTGGTGATCGACCGCGGCTTCGAGGCCGGCGACATCGCGGGCGTCGCGGAGATTTCCTATCATCGCGACGGCGAGTGGACGATCGGAGCCATCGCCCTGGACGGCGCGCGGCGGTTGCAGCACACGCCCCACGATACGCTCGCCGCCGCGCATGCCGGGCGCACACTCCCCGCATTCGAACGCAAGCCCGTCACCCTCGATGAAGGCGACACGCTGTATCTGCGGATCTATCACCGGCTGGAACACGAATGGCGCGACCGCGTGCAGAGCGCGGTGATCGAACAGCTTGCGGATGACCGCGAGAGCCTTGCGGAGGAGCGTGCCGATCATCGCCGCGCACGACGGGCCGGATAGGACGATGAGGCCGGACGCTACGTCTGTGGACAATCAAGACCGGCGCGCTTGCAAGGCCGGCGTGCTTGCCAAAGCGCCGCGCCTGGTCACGGAAGCAGGTTGATACCGCTCTCCCGTCAGCATCACACCGCTGGGCTCCTGCCCAGGAAATAAGCCGTAACGAATGCCGCCCAATCGCTGCGCATCGCATCGAACAGCGCCTCGCTTCTGCCGCAGATCAGCAACGTTTTCGACCTTTTTGAACCTTTTCCACCGATCGGATGACACACCGAGAAGCGCAACTGTCAGCGTTCTCAATCACGTTAACGCTACGCAGCGGAACAATCGCTCTCGCAGGGAATTGACACGAGTTAGCCGTAAGGTGGCCTTGTGGGCGTGGTGTTTCGTACTGATCTCAGAGCAAGCGTTTGGTCCAAGATCTGAATCCAAAGTTCAGATCGATGTTCCAGATCAGTCGTCTGTCGAGGCCAAACTTCGTCAAGTTCCCTTAGTGGTGTGTGATGCCCCTGGTTCGTTATTTTTTCGGTGTCGGTGGAGCGCTGCTTGCGCTGCTGTTCGCTCTGAACATCTATCTGCCGCAGCCGCCTGAGCTGCCGCAGCAGCAGGCCACGGGCATCGACAAATCGACAATCCGGATCACAGCGACGCAAAAAGGACCCGAGCGGGTCGTGATCGACACCAGCCTGCCGACCATCGTGCCGCCGACCGATGTCGCGCTCGCCCAGATCCGTCCGGTCAACGGCGCTGTCGCACAGGCGGCACCGCGTGACTCGTTCGCACAGATGACGGAGCAGCAGGCCAAGCCGGCCGCCGTCGCGGCCGTTGTGCCGAAGAAGCCCAAGGTCAGGGTCGCGCGTAGTGATACACAGCGGCGCAACATGCAGCCTGGCATGCAGCCCGCGCGCATTGCCCAGGCTTCACCACCGTCGTTCTTCGGCGGTCTGTTCCGCGGCAGCTGGTAACATCGCCCCTGATCAGATCGCTCCCTGCGATCAACTTTCCTTGACTGCCCCGAGACGCATATCCGTGCCGTGCGACGCGTGACAGCGCCCGCACCCATGCCCCGGCATGGTTAACACTTCAGCGATGCTGGGACAGCGTGGCACAACCTCCACGCGTGTTGCCCCGGAAAGCATTCTCTGTTTCTCGCCGAAGCTGCAAATCGAGTGGGTCCGCTGCGGGTTCCCGGTAGCGCGCCATTAGCCAAGCGCGATGGTACGTGGTGACGGCAATACCGCATTAAGGCCGGCTGTGCGAACTTCACCCGATCGGAGAACGCTCATGGTCCGCCTCGGCCGCGATCCCGGCCCCACACCTCTGCCGCTGCTTGTCGCTGGCTTTGTCGCGCTCGCATGCATCGCCATCCTGGCGCTCAGCGGCTGGCGCGAATGGGAGTCCCGACAAACCTATCTGCTCAACGCCGAAACTGACATGGCGAACCTGGCGCGTTCGCTCACCCAGCATGTCGACGACACCTTCGAGCTGACCGACAACACCCTCACCGTGCTCGTCAACCAGCTCGAGCTCGAAGGCACCGGGCCAGCGGCGATGGCCAAGGTCCAGATCTTCCTCAAGCGCCGCAATCCATCGGGGCGCGTGCGCGGCATTTTCGTCTACGACGACACCGGCCGCTGGCTCGCCGCCACCGAACAGGTCGACAACCTCGCCGCGCTCAACAACAGCGATCGCGACTATTTCCAGCAGCACCGCACCTCGCCGTCACGGAGCACCCTGATCGGCCGCCCGGTGCGCAGCCGCTCCGGCGGACAGTGGATCCTCACCGCCTCGCGCCGCTTCAATCATCCGGACGGCAGTTTCGCCGGCGTCGCCCTCGTCACCATCGACGTGGATTACTTCGCGCAGTTCTACCGGCAATTCGACATCGGGCCGAACGGTTCGGTGGCGTTGCTCTCGACCGACGGCATCATGCTCGCGCGCAGCCTGGATGACGGCAGTTTCGTCGGCCGCGACATGTCGCACACGCCGCTGTTCCGCGACCTGAAGAGCCGGCCCGCCGCCAGCGTCTACTACTTCGTCTCGCCGCTCGACGGCCTGCAGCGCCTGAGCTTCTACCGGCTGAGCAGCCGTTATCCGGTCATGGTGCTGGCAACACAGGCGCAAAACGACGTGCTGGTGGCGTGGCGTCATGAAGCGCTGATGCACATGGCCGTGGTGCTCGGTCTCGTGATGCTGATCGCCCTCACCGGTTTTCTGCTGGTGCGACAGCTGCTGCAACGCCAGCGCATGGCCGCCGCTCTGCTCGCCAAGGAAGCCGACTTCCGCCTGCTGGCCGAACAGTCCAGCGACATGGTGATGCGCATCGGGCCCGAGGAGCACATCCTCTACGTGTCGCCGTCGTGCGCACGGGTGGTCGGCTGGGAGCCGGCGCAACTGATCGGCACGCTGGCGCTCGCCGGCGTCAATGCCGAGGATATGCCGCGGGTGCGTGGCACCGTCACCGCGCTGAAGAGCGGCCAGATCGAGGAAGCCCGCATCATCTATCGCACCCGTCACCGCGAAAAGGGCGAGATCTGGGTCGAGAGCGCGCTGCGCATCACCCGCGCAGCCGACAATGGCAGCGTCAACGGCGTGGTGGCGATCTCCCGCGACATGACCGAGCACAAGGACCTGGAGGACAAGCTCGCCGCGCTCGCCATTCTCGACGGCCTGACCGGCATCGCCAACCGCCGCCACTTCGACGAACGGCTGAGCGAGGAATGGGCGCGGGCGCGGCGCGACGGCACGCCGCTGTCGCTGCTGATGATCGACGTCGACCATTTCAAGGCCTTCAACGACCAGTACGGTCATCAGGCCGGCGACGACTGCCTGCGTGCGGTGGCGCAGGTGCTGGCGGCGCATGCGCGACGGCCCGGCGACCTCGCCGCCCGCTACGGTGGCGAGGAGTTCGTGCTGCTGATGCCCGGCACCGAGGCCGAGGGCTGCGTGCTGGTCGGCGACGACATCCGCGCGGCGCTGCACGCGCTGGCGATCCCCCATGCCAAGAACCTGCCGTCGCGACGCGTCAGCGCAAGCCTCGGCGGCTCCTGCAACGTGCCCACCGGAAACGCCGAACCGGCGTCGCTGATCGAGGCGGCCGACCGGGCGCTTTATGCCGCCAAGGACCTCGGCCGCAACCGCCTGGTGATGTCCGGCCAGGTGATCGCATGGCCGGGATCGCGCAGCGCGTGATGATCGCGCGAGATACCGCGAGCGTTATCGCCCGGTCGTTGCCGGCATCGCGGAATTCATCGCCTCGCGCTGCACCGGCGGCTCGAACACGCATTTGCGCCAGTCCGGTGTTCCGCAATCGGCCGGCCAGCCGCCACCCAGCGCCATGAACAGCGCCGCGGTGTCCGACAGGCGAGTGGCTTCGGCCTGCACGCGGCTGATCGCGGCATTGAAATACACCTGCTGCGCGTTGAGCACCGTCACCTGGTTGATCTGCCCCAGGGTCAACTGCTTCTGAATGATATCAAGGCTCGCCTTGGCCGCGTTTTCGGTCTTGATCGCTGCCTGCACCGCGCGGGCATCGGCCTGCAGGCTGCGCAGCGCGTCGGCGACATTCTGCATCGCCGTGATCACCGCCTGGCGGTACAGCGCATCGGCCTGATCCAGCGCCGCCTCTGCCGCCTTCTGCTTGTGGTAGAGCGTCATGCCGTCGAACACGGACTGCGTCGCGCTCGCCGCGACGGTATAGAATGCCGTGCCCGGCGTGAACATCTGCGCGAAGGACGCCGCGCTGACGCCGGGATTGGCCGACAGCGTGATGTTGGGCAGCCGCGCGGCAATGGAAACGCCGACCAGCGCACTGGCCGAATGCATCGCGGCCTCCGCCGCCCGCACATCCGGCCGCTGCCGCACCATGGTGCTCGGCAGGCTGACCGGAAGGTTTGCGGGCAGCTTGAGGCCCGCCAGATCGAACTTCTGCAGGATCTCATCCGCGGAGAAGTGCCCCGCCAGCGCGGTGAGCAGGTCGCGTTGCACGGCGAGCTGCTTCTGCAGCGGCGGCAGTGTCTGCTCGGCCTGGGCCAGCGCCGCTTCCTGCGTCAGCACGTCGACCTGCGCGGCCTGGCCGGCATTGAACTGGTTCTTCAGGATGCCGAGGATATCACGCTCGATCTTGATGATACGCTGGGTGGCGGCGATCTGGCCGCGCAGCGACGCCTCCTGGATCGCGGCGGTGACCACGTTGGCAGAGAGCGTCAGGTAGGCTGCCTCGAGCTGGAACTGCTGCTGCTCGGTCTGGGCGTCGAGGCTTTCGACGTTGCGGATGTTCTGCCCCCAGATGTCGGGCACGAAACTGACGGTCAACTGCGCGGTCTGCAGGGTGTAGCGGTCCGGCGATTGCGTGGGCGTGGTCGCCAGCTGCTGGTCGTTGCCGGTGTAGTTCACGCCGACCTGGGGGAAGAACAGGCCACGCTGCGCCAGTGCGTTGAACTGGGCGACCCGGATCGCTGCTTCCGCCGCCTGCAACGACGGATTGTGCTCAACCGACAGCCGGATCAGGTCATTGAGCGGCTGCGACCGAAACGCTGCCCACCACCGGGTGGAGATGTCCGCGCCAGTGACGAAATGTTGCGATGCGACCTTCGGCGCGGCGGACTCCGGACGAGGCGATGCCAGCGCCTCCGGCGTATAACGATTCACATCCGGCGCCGGCGGCGAGGAAAAATTCGGTCCCACCGCGCAGCCTGCCAGCGCAATGCCAAGGGTCATGCCGAGCGTGCCGACGCCGAGCACGCGGCACATGAGCGCCGCGGGATCTCTTTTCGCTCGCCCGCCCATCGACATCACTTCCCCTCCCCGGCCGGCGCAGCATCGCCGGGCTCGGCCTCCGCATCATCGTGCACCGGTGCCGGCTCACGCGACAGGAAGATCTTGCGCAGCGCCGGCGCCACCACCAGCAGCAACAGCGGCCCGATGAACATACCGCCGACCACGACGGTGGCAAGCGGCCGCTGCACCTGGCTGCCGATGCCATGGGACAACGCCGCGGGGAACAGGCCGACGCCGGCGGAGAGCGCCGTCATCAGCATCGGCCGCATCCGCTGTTCGGAGCCGTTGAACACCGCCTCCGCGATGCTCATGCCCGACGCCCGCAACTCCCGGAAGTAGGTGATGTTGAGGATGCCGTCCATCACCGCCACGCCGAACAGCGAGATGAAGCCGATCGCCGCCGAAATGCTGAAATCGAGCCCCGCGACGAACAGCGCGATCAATCCGCCGCCGATGGCGAAGGGAATGCCGGCAAGCGCCAGCAGGCTGTCGCGCAGCGAATTGAACAGGCTGTAGAGCAGTGCGAAAATCAGCAGCAGGGTGATCGGCACCACGATCATCAGGCGCGCCTTCGCCGCCTGCAGGTTGTCGAACTCACCGGACCAGATCAGGCTGTAGCCGGTCGGCAGCTGGATCGCCTGCGCCACCCGCTGCTGCGCCTCCGCCACCGTGCTGCCGAGATCGCGGCCGCGCACGCTGAACTTGATCGGAATATAGCGCTGGCTGCGCTCGCGATAGATGAAGGATGCGCCGGTATCGAGCGTGATGCTGGCGAGTTCGCTCAGGGGGATGTACGCATTGGTCCCGGCGGGGGTCTGGTAGGCCACCTTGATGTCGCTGACGGCATCGATGCTCTGCCGGAACTTGGGATCCAGCCGCACCACGACGCCGAACGACCGGTCGCCTTCCAGCACCGTGGTCGCGTTGGTGCCGCCGAGCGCCGCCTGCACCACCGTGGTGACATCGCCGGTATTGAGGCCGTAACGCGCCGCCTTTTCGCGATCGATCTTGATGTTGAGGTTGGGCTGCCCGAGCAGCCGGAAGATGCCGAGATCGGCGACACCTTTGACCTTGCCCATCTCGTCCATCACCTTGGTCGCGAGCTGTTCGAGCACCTCCAGATTCGGCCCGACGATCTTGACCGAATTCGCCCCCTTCACACCGGAGAGCGCCTCCTCGACGTTGTCCTGGATATATTGCGAGAAATTGAAGACGACGCCCGGCAGCTCCTCGTCGAACTCCTTCTGCAACTGCTCGGTGAGCTTTTCCTTGGTGAGGCCCGCCGGCCACTGATCGAACGGCTTGATCGGCGCGAACAGCTCGACATTGGAGAACGCCGACGCGTCGCTGCCGTTGTCGGGGCGGCCGTGCTGCGACACCACGGTGAGCACCTCCGGATGACGCAGCAGGATCTCCCGCATCTTCCGCGTCGGCTCGGTCCCGGCCTCCAGCGACATGGTGGATGGCATCGCCGCGCGGATCCAGAAATTGCCTTCTTCCAGCGCCGGCAGGAATTCGCTGCCCAGCCGGCTCGCCGCAAGTCCGCTGAGGCCGAGGAAGATCAAACCGGCAATCACCGCCACCTTGACGTGGCCGAGCGACCAGCGCAGCACCGGCGTATAAGCCGCGCGCAGGGCGCGAACGATCACCGTTTCGGTCTCCTCGATCTTCTTGGGCAGCAACAGCGACGCCAGCACCGGCGTCACCGTGAATGTCGCCAGCAGGGCGCCGGCAAGCGCATATCCATAGGTGCGCGCCATCGGGCCGAAGATCTGGCCTTCCACGCCCTGCATGGTGAACAGCGGCACGAAGGCGGTGACGGTGATGGCGGCGGTGAAAAACACCGCCTTGTCCACCTGGAGCGCGCTGACGAAGATCATGCGCAACCGCTCGCTCCAGCGCGGCGCGGGTGCGTCGCCGCGCGATGGCCCGGTCGGATCGGTCCCCCAGTACCCTTGCGCCAGGTGCTGCAGGATGCGCAGCCGGTTTTCCGGCGGCGACTGGAAGTTGCGGAAGATGTTTTCCATCATGATGACGGCGGAATCGACGATGATGCCGAAATCGACGGCGCCGAGCGACAGCAGGTTGGCGTCCTCGCCCTGCAGCACCAGGATGATGATGGCGAAGAACAGGGCGAAGGGAATGTTCGCACTCACGATCAACGCGCTGCGCAGGTCGCCCAGGAACACCCACTGGATGAAGAACACCAGGATGCAGCCGAAGATCAGGTTGTGCAGCACCGTGTGGGTGGTGACGTCCACCAGCGAACTGCGGTCGTAATAGGATACGATCTTCACCCCGGGCGGCAGGCTGCCGTCGCTGTTCAGCTTGGCGACTTCCTGCTCCACCTTGGGGATGATGTCATTGGTGTGCTGGGTGCGCCCCATCACGACAATCGCGGCGGCAACGTCGTCATCCCGATCCTTGCCCGCAATGCCAAGCCGCGGCACGTAGCCGACGGAGACCTTGGCGACGTTCTTGATCTGGATCGGAAGGCCGCCCGATTGGGTGAGGACGATATTTTCGATATCCTCGACGTGATAACCCTTGGTGACGTCGTCGGCGCCGCCGCTGTCGATCAGCCCGATGCCGCGGATGTTGACGGACTGCTGGCCGATCGAAATCTCCCGCCCGCCGACATTGACATTGGCATTGCCGAGCGCCTGCACCAGTTGCGGCACGGTGATGTTGTAGGCCTCGAGCTTCTGCAGATCGGCATCGACATTGAATTGCTTGGTGGTGCCGCCCCAGGCATTGATCTGCACCACGCCCGGAAGCGTCATCAGCCGCCGCGCGACCACATAATCCTGCAACGTCCGCAGGTTGGTGAGGCCGAAATTCGGCGGCCCGACCAGCTGATAACGATAGATCTCGCCGACCAGGCTGGACTGCTGGATCTGCGGCACCAGGTTGCCCGGCAGGTTGATGTTCTGCTGGATGCTGTTGGCCGCCTGGGTCAGCGCGAAGTAGTAGTCCACGCCGTACTTGAAGGTGACGCGGACGAACGACAGCCCGTAGAACGAGGTCGAGCGGATGTTGACCACGCCCGGCGTCGGATAGAGGCCGACCTCCATCGGGATCGTGTAATATTTCTCCATCTCCTCGGCGGAGAGACCGGCCGCCTGCGCGGTGATCTCCAGGATGACCGGCGCAGGATTGGGATAAGCCTCGATGTTGAGCTTGGTGAACGCGACAAAGCCGGCGGCGCAAAATACCGCCAGACCCAGCACGATGATGGCGCTTCGGGTCAGACCGAACGCAAGGATGCTCTTGATCAAGGCTGTACGCTACTTTCGAGGTGATGCGATCGAATGAAAGAGGCCGCGCGAAACCGTTGCGGCGGGATCAGGGCTGCGCCTCCGCAGACCACGCACGATTCCGCAAGCCCTCAGACGGCTGTAGCATCCCGCGCATGGTGCCGCCCCGCACCGGATCATGAGCCTGACGTCGCGTTGGCAAACTTGTTGCTCAGGAAGATCGCGCCTGTCGTCGCCACCAGCTCACCGGGCTTGAGCCCGTCGAGGATCTGGCGCCATCCGGCCTGCTCCAGACCGATCTTGACGCTGCGTCGCTCGAAACGGCGGCGGTCCGTCGTCACCCACACCGTCATGGTTCCGTCACCTTCGCGCACGATGGCCTCCAGCGGAACCGCGGGGGATTGCATGGGATCCGCGGTTTCGATGGTGAAGCTCGCCAGCATCCCGGCCCGCAGCCGATGCATCGGATCGTCGATCACCGAGCGTACCAGCTGGCGATGCGAGTTCGGATCGATATTCAGGCCCAGCGTCGTGACGCGCCCCCGGAATATGGTATCGGGATAAGCGGGCACCCTGACCTCGACCGGCTGTCCCAGCTTGTAGGCCGGCGCATCGTTTTCGATGACATAGGCGAGCATCCACATGGTCGACACATCGGCCAGCGAGAACGGCGCCGGCGCATTGCCGGGCTGCACATACAATCCGGGCGCCGCATTGCGGGTGATCACGCGACCATCGATCGGGCTCGGCACGATCAGGATGGAATCGACCTTGCGGTCCGCCAGGATACGGTCGACCTCCGCGTCCGTCTTGCCGAAGATGCGCACCGCGTCACGCGCGGCCTTGAAATTACCCTCGGCGGTCTGCTGATCGGAGGTCGCCTGGTCCACATCCTTCTGGGCTCCGCCGCCGGTCTTCAAAAGCTGTTTGACGCGCGCCAGCGTCCGGGTCTGAAGTTCGAGCACGCCGGCACTGGCGAGCAGCGCGGACTCCGCGGTCAGCAGATCGGGGCTGTCGATGGTGAACAGCGGCTGGCCTTTCTTGACCTCATCGCCGACGTTGAAGAACGTATCGACGATCCTGCCCGCATTGGGCGTGTATGACTGCACCAGCATATTCTGGTTGAAGTCGATCGATCCGACCGAATTCTTCATAACCTTGAATTGGCGCGCATCAACCGGAGCAACCTTGAAGGCCTCCACCTGCTTCTCGGACACGTCGACAGACTGCTGGTCGACATTGACCTGGGTCTTGGCCGCGGTCTGCTCTGCCTTGGCGGACGGAATGTCGCCGGCGCGCATCAACAACCACGCGCCGATCGACACCGCGCAGACGGCCGCTACTGCGACGATCGCAGCCCGTTTGAGCACGATTGGATCCTTAAAGCGGATGGGCATCGAGGCGATCTCCCGAAGTGGTCTTCGCCGGATACATGCTGAGCGAACCTTTGAGATTTGACGCTCTGCTCTGACCGTCGTGAGCGACGGGGCCGCGTCGTGGAACTCGTTAGCAAAGCCAGCTTACACCCACCTTACAAAGCCCGGTAGCGAGCGGTCTGGCCTGGATTCTTCGTTAGCAGTTGCATCGACGCCCCACGCTTTCGCCGCCAACAGACCGTCACAAAAGGCGGCGTCGACAGCCTCGGCGCAGCGCGCTGCAGAGCTGACATGCGACACGACGACACACCCGCGGAAGCAGGGAAATCGATCTTCGCTGGTTAACCAATCCCCACGAATGGGACATCCCTGCCGGCCCGCGCGGCACCGCCCGGTATCGGCCTGCCGCAGCGGCGCGGCTGAACTACTGGGCCGGCCACATCGGTGATTTCGGTCCGCCGTAATAGCGCATCTGCGGACCGTCGCCGCTGGATTGCGAGGTCGCTGTCGGCCCCATGTCGCTGACACAGCCGGCCAGCATGCCGATCAGCATGGCGGCTGCAACGATGGCTCCGGCCTTCCGCACGACTGTTGTAACGGTCATCGATCCCCTCCGTCTGACCTCGTGGAATTTTGAAGCAACCCAAGCCATCGCTCGTCAGCCTCCGGCGATTCCCGCGAGGCCCAACGTTTGTCGGACGTCGGGCCTCGCGGCTCTTGGACCTTCACTCAGGAACTCATCTTCAATAACGGGCGACGACCGGGCCGCCGAACTTGTAGTTCACGCCGAGCAGCAAACTCGAATAGGTGCTGTCGACCTTGTAGGGCAGCTGTCCGTTGGGCGTCAGAGGATTGCCGCCACGGGTGAAGTTGCCGAAGTCGTAGTAGCGGTATTCGAACTTGCCGATCAGGTTTTGCGTGAAGGCATATTCGAGGCCGGCGCCCGCGGTCCATCCGCTGGAGTTGACGGTGAAGCTGTCGACGCCGCCCAACACGGGATCGGTGTTGACGTGCCGCTGATCGCCGTAGGCCCAGCCGCCGGTGAAAAACAGCAGAAACCGGTCGATGGCGATGCCGCTGCGCGCGCGGATCGTCGCCGCCCAGCGCAGCGAGGTCTCGTCGTTCGGGCCCAGTGCGAAAGCATCGCTGCTCTTGATGCCGGCCCAGGCGACATCGCCTTCGAGGCCGAACACGTAACTGCCGCTCTGCCAGTTGTAGCCGATATCGACGCCGCCGATGCCGCCGCCACCGGAGCCATAATTGGCGGAGCCGGCCGCGCTGGTGATGTCGTGGTTGCTGAAGCCGCCGCCGCCGAACACGCCGATGTAGTAGCCCGTCCAGTCATAGGCCGGGGAGATTGGCGGCGCCTTGGTGTAGGGGCGCGTGGCAAGATCGGCGGCGGATGCCACGGACGCGGCACCGAGCGCAACAAGCGCAACGGTGCTGAAAAGAAGTTTCGACATGATGTCCTCTGTTGTTCGGGAGATCGTGGGAACGACGGAGGCGCCGGCGCATGCCGCCGGCGTCCCGGATCATCAGAAGTGGACGATGACGTCCGCGGACCCGATCACCGCATAGTTCTTGTTCGGCAGAATTCCGGCGTTGGAGTTGCCGTTGAACGCCGGCGCATCGAGCGAACGGTAGTAACTGACCTCCGGGCGCATCTCGATCTGCGGCGAGAACCAGTGCTGTACGCCGATGCCGGCCTCGACATAACGGGTCTTGGTCCCGGTGCGCTGGCCCTGCTGATCGTCGAAGTATTCGCCGCGGAACGAGAGGTTATCCAGCGGCGAGAACTTGTAGTTGAGATAGGCGAGAGCCGCGACGCTGCGGGCCGTACACGTCAGCTCGGTCGGGTTGCTGCACTGTGCGAGGAACGGCGAGTTGAACGGCATCTGCTGCACGCCGAACGGATAGCCGCTATTGGCCGCAATGCCGAGCGGATCGGCGGCATTCAGCACCTGCCTCTGGGACAGGGTGTAGACCTCCACCGAGAGATGCCATTGATCGTTGAACTTGTGGTAATACGTGCCGCCGTACCACTGAAGATTGTTGTATCCCCACTTGCCGTCGTTGATGCCATTGGCGACAAGATTGATGCTGTCGTTGCCGCTGTCGCTGGTCAGGCGAATGCCCGCAACAAGGGACGCCTGCGCGCCGGGATCCTTCAACATGGTCGAGTCCGGATACACCGGGTTCGGGAACGGGTTCGGAATGCGCTGCCCCACATGCCACGGCATCGCCTCGGTGCCCGTCACCACGCCGAGCTGCAAGATGATATTCCTGGTGGCCGCCAGCGTCGCTTCGACGCCGGTGTTGGTGTAGTTGTCGAACGAATATGTCATCGAATGCGAATACATATAGTTGTTCGGCGCGAGCTGCGCTTCGATGTCCGGAATCGAGATGAAGCGGCCGACGCGAATATTGAGGCCCTCCAGCACCTGCGGAATGAACACCTCGCCATACAACATGGGCATGTCGAAGCCGTTGACCGCGTTGTTCTTCAGCAGCTGGTTGCTGAACAGTCCGTAGGCCGTGGTGTAGCGATAGTTCTCGCCATAGATCGCGGAGATACGAAAGCCCCAGTCGATGTGATCGCGCTGCACCGTGTCCGGCAGGCGCTCGACATAGATCACGGCCTGATCGAGCTGAATGGTGTTGGGCGTATAGCTGTAAGCGGCAGGCGCATTGCCGCCCGGCTTGACCGAATTGGTGCTGAGATTGCCGCCTCCATCGACCCAGCCATAGATCTGGATGTTGGAAGCCCCCAGCGCTTCGCCGACCGGCGTGTGCGCGATCGCGTTCATCAGCGGGCTGTCGACCGACGCCGGCCGGGTCACCCCGAGATTGGTCGACCCGCCATAGGGCCATTCGGTAAACGGCATTGGCGGCGTGCTCTGTGGTGTCGCAGGCCATTCGGCGCGACGCCCTGCGGGCGCCTTCGGATCCGACGGCGCGGAGTCGTGCCCCCATTCGAGCTGATAATATCGCAGGAAACGCGTGACCACGTCGTCGCCGAGATAGGCGTCCAGACAAGAGTAATTCTTGTAGGGATCGCAGGACCCCGACGCCTTCAATGGCATTGTGGTGCTGAGATCCGCCGCCTGTGCATTTGCCGATACGATCAGCGCAGCCACTGAGGCGCCCGCCAAAAGAAGCTTTTTCATGACCAACCCCGTTGTTGCAGCGCCTCCCCATTCCGGCGCCGCTTCGATTCCTAAAAATCGGTAAGGTCAGTTGTCCGAGTCGCATGAGAAAAAATCGATACGTCCCAGCGTCGAGAAACATTAAAAAAAGATATCCGCATCGCGATGATTGACCGCGATTGCATACGAACAAGTCGATTGCTCGCGGCGCTGCCCAAATTGCGAGCGAGAGCGGCAGCAGCATTGCGACACGCTGCGTCTTGATCAGGACCGAGTTCTGACACCTTTGTGCCAGCGCATCGCGCCATCCCGATGTTCAGGAAACAACGCGGCTCCCCAGTTCAGTACAAGGCGGGCTCGCAAAGCGCGTTGTGTCGTCGCGTGTCGTCCAGGCGCACCATCGGCGCACCTCGCACGGTCCGCACCATCCGATGCCGACAAGAAATGCTATTTTTTCTCTATGGTTTTGGCGAAAAAATTACATCGAATACATATCCGATGACTCACTACAGTGCCCGCATCAGGTGACCACAAATCGCCGAGCCGTTGCGGGGCAATCGAATGAACGTGACGTTACATGCCAGCTCCGATACGCCGGACGCAGCGCCGCCCGCGCATGGTCCGGGACCGGAGTTCGGCTTCATCCCCGACATCCTGCGATCGCAGTGTCGCAGCCTGATCCAGACCTATCACGCCATGCACGGATACGCATGCCTGCCTGACATGCTCTGGAAAGCCGGCCTGGGTGGATTCATCGAGAAGCATCGCAACCTCAGCGAGGCGTTCAAGAAGGCCAGCACCACGCGAAGCGCGCGCAAGGCCAATGGCCTGTTTGTCATCATCGCGACCGAAGTCCTGTCGCTGGAAATCCTGGCGCGCGAGTATGCGAATTGGAGCGCCGTTCTTCCCGCCGCCAAGGTCAGGGCCATCGCGCTGCTGGAAGAGAGCATCCCCGGTGCGCGGACCTGGCTGATGGAGCATTATCTCTATCCCCCACGTTACGACAGCCCCGCCGCAGCGATTGCGCTCGCGCCGGCATCGGTCTCCGGCATGCCCCCTTGCGCGAATGACGCCGGTCTACCGGTCGGCCTCAAGCCCGTCGACGTCACTCGCGCCGGCTTGCTGTCGTTCAGGGAGATCATGCAGGCCTGCCGCGCGCAAGATCCAGTCTGTCGGCCAGATACAGGCGCGGCGTTGGCTGCTCGAAATTCGCACGAGTCTTGAGGAGGCTCTCGTCCTGCCGTTTGACGATGGATGCGCCCATCGTACCGACGGTCTCGCGCCCACCGGCAATATTCCTATTATTTTTATATATACCGGGATTGCTTCAAGTATGGATTCTATATGCCTGTTCGGGCGACAACGCCATTGCCGGGGCAGTTCAAGGTAACGTCAGGACAGACATCGAGCAGTTTGCCGCACGCGATCGATCGACAGCAAGAATCCAACGATCGATCCGGCACCTCGATTTGTCTTGACTGCACCGCCTGCAAGATCATGCGTAATTGAAAGCTTGTTTCAAGCCCGACGCACGCACGGCTTCGCCCCTTGGTGGAATCGACGCGAGCGACAGGCTATGTCCCGCAGCGAGAACCAGTCATTGACCCTTGAAAAGGCCACCAGAGCGAGCGCAGGCATCGCCGGCCATCCCGACGGTATATCTTCCCATGCCCAGCGGCATGTCTGGCGGCGCGCGCGCGCGAACGCCCTGTCTCTGCTGGCGACCGCCATGCTTGTCGGCATCGCGACCATCGGGCTGCTGCTGCTCAACAAGATCGTCCCCCTCAGCCTCGTTTCGGTCATCTACCTGATACCGGTCGTCATCGCGGCAACCCGATGGGGGTTCTGGCCGGCCGCCGTCGCCTCGACCGCCGGTGCTGCCGCAGCCGATTTCTTTTTCTACGTCCCCTATTACAGCCTGCGAGTCGACAATCCCGACGAGGCGGTGGACCTGCTGCTGTTTCTGTTTGTCGCATTCATCACCAGCAAGCTGGCCTCGAGCGTCCGGCGCGAGGCCAATTCGTTGCGGCGGAGCGAGCGGCATATTCACAGCCTCTACGAATTTTCCCGGCAGCTGGCGCTGTGCTTCACCGCGCAGGATCTGGTGCTCGCGATACACAGTTACGTGTCCACTGCTCTGGGACAGCGGGCGGCGTTCGTCGCCTCGTCCGACGATATCGACGTCCGCTCCCTCGACGGCACCGCCATTCCCGGCGACATCAGGCGCGAGGCCATGGTGATGATCACCACCAACGATCTGCAGACCCGCAGGCCCTTCGATGGCCTCTCGCAGACGTTCTGGCTTCTCAAGGCCGTGTCCTCGGAGTCCATCAACCATGGCGTCATTGCCGTCGATGTCGGGAACAACGCCGACGGACTGATCGAACAGAACATGCAACGGATCGAGGAGATCATCGAAGAGGCTGCGCTCACGCTTCAGCGGATCGATATCGGCCGGGCCATGGATGAGGCCCGCCTGAGGCTGCAAGCGGATCTTCTGAAAGACGCCCTGCACGGAATTGTCTCGCATGAGCTGCGGACGCCGCTTGCATCCATTCTCGGCGCCGCCAGCGTCCTGAACGCGACGCCGGCGCTTCATGGCGACCGGATGATTCATTCGCTGATCGACGGGATTCATGACGAAGCCACCCAACTCGATGGTTTCCTGCAGAACCTGGTCAATGCCTCGCGCGTGACCAGCGAAGGCGTCAGGCCCCGCCTGGAATGGACCGATCCCGCCGACATCATCAACGCGGCGCTCGAACGCCGGACGCGACGGCTCAGCCAGCATCGCATCCAGGTGGAATTCGAAGGTGATCTGCCCCTGGTCAAGGCTGACTCCGTCCTGGTCGAAGAGGCCTGCGGGCAGCTCCTGGACAATGCAGCCAAGTATTCACCCACCGGCTCCACCATCGCCATTGTTGTACGATCAGAGGCCAGCCGCATCGGATTCTCGGTTCTTGACGAGGGCGCAGGCCTGACGCCGGAAGAAAAAAGCCAGTTGGGCCGCCGGTCTTTCCGGGGCCAGCGTCATCTCAACACCGTGCCGGGTTTCGGTCTCGGACTCTGGATTGCGTCGGCGTTTATCAAGGCGAACGGCGGCACCCTCGAAATCATCAACCGGGGCACGCGGCCCGGCACCATTGCCTCGCTGTTTTTGCCGGTGGTACGGCAGACCACTCCCGGCCTTGCGACGGCGGGTCATGAGTAAGCCTGTCAACACGGTCCTCATTGTCGACGACGAGCCGAAGATCAGGCGCTTCCTCCGCGCCGGCTTCGAGTTGCATGGTTATGCGGTGCTGGAGGCGGAAACCGGCGCGGACGGCCTCAAGTCCGCAATGTTCGGCAAGCCCGATCTGGTGATACTCGACCTGGGATTGCCCGACATCGAGGGCAGCGACGTGCTGGAGCAGATTCGCGGCTGGTCGAACACGCCCGTGATCATGCTCTCGATCGAGTCCGACGAGGCAGAAAAGGTCCGCCTGCTCAAATCCGGAGCGGACGACTACGTGGTCAAGCCGTTCGGCATCGCCGAACTGCTCGCGCGCAGCGAGGCGGCTCTGCGACGGTATTTCAAGAGCAGGACCGAAAGTCCCGTTGTGGTGGCGGGTCCGCTGTCCATCAATCTGGTCGCGCGCAGCGTCACGGTGGGCGGCGTACAGATCAAACTGACGCGGAAGGAGTATCGCCTGCTACACGTGCTGGCGACCCACGTCGGGCTGGTCGTCACGCACGATCAACTGCTCAAGGACATCTGGAGCGGCAACCAGCGCGACAACATCCAGTATCTGCGGATCCTGGTCCGCAAGCTGAGACAGAAAATCGAAGCCGATCCCAATCGCCCCCGCCTGCTGTTGACCGAATCCGGCGTCGGGTACCGCCTGCGGTCCCAATTTTCCGACCCATCCGACGCGGCCCGGCAGGCCCAGGACGTCGATACGTAAGACCTGAGCATATAATGGCCGCCAGCGCGGCCCGCTCGCGCAAGCTTACATGCACCTTACAAGCCGGCGGGTCACCGGCCTTCGACGCATGCCGCAGCTGGAAGACGGTCGGAAAACACGATACGGACAGCAGTCCCGACCCAAAAAAATGCCCGTTGCGTTCAGCGGGGCGTAATATAGGCCGTTGTGACGACGACCGGATCTTTCTTCAGCCCAGATGGACCCTCATGCGCCTGCTGATTGTCGAGGATAATATCGAGCTCTCCGGGCTGCTTGCGAAAGGCCTGTCGGCCGCCGGATACGAGGCCGATGTGGTGAACACCGCGAGCGAGGCGCGCGACGCCGTGAGCAGCATCAGCTATGCCGCCATGATCCTCGATCTCGGCCTGCCCGACAGCGACGGCCTCTCGGTGCTGCGCGAGATGCGTCATCGCAGCGACCCGCTGCCGGTGCTGGTGCTGACCGCGCGCGGTGGCGTGAACGACCGCGTCAGCGGCCTGCGCAGCGGCGCCGACGACTATCTGGTCAAGCCGTTTGCGCTGGAGGAACTGGTGGCGCGGCTGGAAGCGATCCTGCGCCGGCCCGGACAGTTGCTCGGCTCTTCACTGCAGCTCGCCAACCTCGTCTACGACACCGAAAGCCGCCAGGTCTTCATCGATGGCACACCGCACGTATTCTCCGCACGCGAAACCTCGGTGCTGGAAATCCTGCTGCGGCGGCAGGGCCGCGTGGTACCCAAGAAGAACGTCGAGGACCATATCTTCGGACTCTCCGGCGACGTCGGCTCCAATGCGGTCGAGGTCTATGTGTTCCGGCTGAGGAAGCAGCTCGCCGATACCGGCGCCCGGATCTCGATCCACACCGTTCGCGGCGTCGGTTATCTGATGTCGGAGATCAAGTAGCGTGATCCGCTTCAAATCTCTGACGTCCCGGATCGTCTTCCTGCACATCATGGCCGTGGCGCTGACTGCGATCGTGCTGCCGCTGGTGTTGTTCTTTCTGCTGAATTCGGAGATCAGCCAATTGCATCGCGTCGCAATGCGCGACCAGGCCGATGCGGTGGCGCGTGAGCTGACGGCGACGCCCGACGGCAAGCTGGCGCTGGTGCTGCCCGCCAGCCTCCGCGACCAGTATTCCGAAGCCTACGGGCGTTATGCTTATGATGTGGTCGATGCGGCAGGACGCGTGCTGTTTTCATCACGCAGCGACCGCAAGCCGATTCTGCCCGACGGCACCGCCTTCTCCGATCAGGCGTTCCAGGGTGAAAGCAGCAGCGGAAGCATGATCGCCGGCGCCAGCGTGCATAAACAGATTGCCGGACAAACCGTGCGGGTCCGCGTCGCGGAAGACCTCGCCCATCGCGACGTCATTACCGACGACATCATCGCGAATTTCTTTCGCCGTGTCGGATGGATCACGATTCCGATCCTGCTGCTGCTGCTGGCGACCGACATCATCATCTTCCGTCGCGCCATCATCCCGCTGCTGAGGGCCTCCGAAGAGGCCGAGAACATCGGCCCCGCGCGCACCGATATCCGGCTGCCGATCGAGCAGATTCCAAGCGAAATTCTGCCGTTGGTCACGGCCGTCAATCAGGCTTTCGACCGGCTCGAGGCCGGCTTTCATGTCCAGCGCCAGTTTACCGCCGATGCCGCACACGAATTGCGCACGCCACTCACCATTCTGCGCACACGACTGGATACGCTGGGCGACCGCGCCGCCACCTCCGATCTGCACCGCGACATCGAAGGCATGAGCCGGATCGTCGGGCAACTGCTCGAGATCGCCGAGCTCGACACGCTGGTGGTCGATCCCTCCGAGACCGCCGACCTGCACGCGGTCTGCTCCGAAGTGGTGGAATCGATGGCGCCGCTGGCGCTTGCCGCCGACAAGGATATCGCACTGAAAGGCGTCACCACCACGGTGTCGGTCAAGGGCAACGCCGAGATGCTGCGGCGGGCGATCCGCAACCTCGCCGAGAACGCGATTCGTCATACCGGACGCGGCACCACCGTGGAGATTGTCGTCGGCGACGACGGCTCGGTCCGCGTGCGCGACAGTGGGCCCGGCATTCCGCCCGGCGAGCGTGAACTGATCTTCCAGCGTTTCTGGCGCGGCAACCGGCAGCGCGCCGACGGCGCGGGCCTCGGCCTCTCGATCGTGCGCGGCGTCATCGAGGACCATGGCGCGACCATCGCGGTGGAGAATCTGTCCTCCGGCGGCGCACAGTTCACATTGCGCTTTGCGCGTGCAGCGGCGCAGTCGCACGGCTGATCGGCAGCACCGATCCGCAGTGAGCGGATGATGGCGCTCCTCGCTTGCATCATGAATGGATGTTCAGAATTTTCCCGTGCGCGTTCAGGAACGGCTGGGGCATGCACACGTTGTGATCCCGCAGTTATTGGAACGATTCCACTGGAGGAGAAGCACATGAAGACGATTGGTTATGTTATTGCCACCGCACTCACCCTCGCCGTTGCGGCGCCGACGCTTGCCAGCGCGGAGACGGTGGTGATCAAGCGCGATCGCGACTACGGCGCCCATGCCGAAATGCGCATGCATCGCGATCACGGCTGGCATCGCCACCACGACCGCAGGGTCGTCGTCATCAAGCGCCACCATCGTCATTGGTAAATATCGGCGCTGTTAAACTTTTGCGCGCAACGCACGGAAACGGCCCCTGATCCGGGGCCGTTTTTGCCGCGAAAGGGCATTTCCTATGACATCGCCTGCAGATAATAGACGGCCGCAACCATCATGATGCCGGCCACCACCGCGACACCCAACAGGGCATAGGCGATCGGATTGCCATCGAGCCTCGTCCGCGAAGAGCCGTTCATCGGCTGAGTTCTCCCGCATCGGGTCGCATATATAACCACGGCGTCGCGGTTTTGTTCCATGCCGGATGAACGCATGGTTAGCGACATGAACGCGCTGTTCACGTCTGATAAATCAACACTTTGCCATGTTCAAAACGCAACGTTCCGAGACCGCAATCCATGACCGCAAAGTCCTGCAAGCGGTGGAATTGAGCGTGCTGAAAACACCGAACTCAAGAAACTTGAAATTCAAGAACCTTCAAGAAACCTGGACTTCAGACTTGGAAATTGGGAGATGATCATGAAGGCAAGAATGGCTTTGTTGGCCGTCGCGGCAACCGCCGGGATGGCGCTGACGAGCGGCGCCGCATCCGCGATGCCCAACGGGCTGCAAGGTGCGCAGTCCGACGTCAGGGACGGCGCGGCTGCCGAGCAGGTTCGCTACGTTTGTAACGCCTGGGGCCGCTGCTGGTGGCGGCCGAACTATTACGGCGCCTACGGGTATTATGGCGGTCCCCGGTACTACGGCTATGGCTATGCCCCGCGCTTCTATGGCGGCTATGGCTACGGTGGCGGCTGGGGCTGGGGCCACCGTGGTTGGGGCGGTTGGGGCCACCGCTGGTAACGATGACTCGCCGCTGACGAGAGCGACATTCCGGACGGGCGGCCATGCATGGCCGCCCTTTCGCATTGCTGGGCGGCATTCAAAGGCCGCCGTGCATCCGCAAAAACGCTGGTGCCACCACGAAACCTCAACCCTGCTCACGCGTTAAGCTTGGGCCGAAGGCTGCGCCGACCTGCCTCGCCGGAAACGAGTCCGCGCAACCTCTGGCAAGTCCGCGTTCCGGACATCATCTGTTCAGGGAGGGGAGGATGGAGTTGTGAGGGTGTTGCGATGCAGCGAATGACCACGAAGAAGACGGCTTTGCGAAGCCGGAGCATCGCTGCGTGCGCGGCGTCTCTCCTTTCGGCGCTTGTGCTGTGCGCTCATGCGCGTGCCGACGACCTCACCACAACCGGCGCAGGCAGCGCGGTGCGCTACCGGCCTGACGCATTCCTGACACTGGATCTTTCGAAGGCTTTGCTGTCGCCGATTCCGCTCGGTCCAAAAGCGCGCTTTGAGCCGCTCGGCATTGAAGCCAAGACGGACACCCTGCCGACCCCGACCCAGGACATGGCGCGGGCGGCCTCGAAGGCGCTCGCCGGGACGGCAACACAAACCGCCAGCCAGACCCCAGACAAGGACATGTCCGACACGTCGGCCCCGCCCGCGCAAACATCCAGTGCCGGCGCATCGAAAGCGGCGTCGCCATCACGGACGGCAACCTCATCCCGAGGCGCGTCGACGCGGACGGCCGCCACGGTCCATTCGCGCACCCGGCAAGCCGCCGCACGCCGGCACGGCAATCCGCTCGATGCGCAGGCGTACGCTCCGCCCCGGAGAGCCCAGACACACGTTCAAACTTGGCCCTGCCGCAGCGGCGGCATCTGCGGCTGGGGACAATAACCGTTACCGCAGCGGTGAAAAATCCGCCGGAAGATAGATATCGGACTGCATCACCTGAAGATGCGCCGGGCCGCCCGGTGGCGGCCAGATGCCCTCGGCCACCGCCTTCGCGCGCAATCGCGCCCGCTCATCGAGGCTGGCATAGGGCCAGACGTGCATGAAGCGCGCGGCGACGCCGCTGACGCTGTAGAGCCCGGCGAGCAGCGGCGAGAGCTTCACCCGGTCCGGCACCGCCTTGCGCCACAGCTCGATGGTCGGCGCCATGCCGCCAGCCTTCACCTCATAGGTTCGCACCTCGAACACCGGCCCGACCGCTCCCGTCTCGATCGCACCGAGAAACGGCAGCAACCGATAGGTGTCGGTCTGCAACCGCGTCATGACATCCCTGCAGCCGAACGGATCGTCTGAAAGCACCAGATCGGCGCGATGGGCCAGTGCCTGCTCGGCGCTCCCCGCACGATGAATCAGCAGGATCTGGTTCAACGCGCCGATGTCGGAGGTCCAGCAGGCGAGCAATTCGCCGGACGGCTTCGCTGGCGCCATCACGTGCGCCTTGATCTGGGCCAGCGCCTGGGCGGCGGTGCCGGGCCGCAACGTGATGGTGGTGACGTTGTAGGTCATGGCGACAAGTCCCTTGTTTCTTGCTGGTGTTCTCACCGGTCCCGGTTGCGCGTTGACAACAGCCCCGTCGCATTTCACAGTGGTCAGACATCTGACCAAGGAAACGTAGCCGCCGATCCGACGTTCGACAATCGGCGAACTGCAGAAAAAACGGGGCAGGTGTTCGAGGAAACGATCCCGGACGACTCTCGAGACGCCCCAGCACACATAAGCTGCACGACAAACGATCCTGATCTGCGCGACGACCACCACGACCGCAAAAGACCGCAACAAGAAAAGCCGTAACAACGGCGAACGCAACGACCGGACACACCGGTCCAAGGGGAGGACGACGTGAAAGCACCATCGCTTGCGATGGCGGCAACGCTTGCCGCATCCATTTTCAGCGCGCTCGGTTTCACCACATCGGCGATGTCAGCCGAGACCGTCAAGATCGGCATTCTCTGGCCGCTCACCGGCAATGCCGCCTCCGCCGGACAAGCCTCCAAGGCCGCCGCCGAGGTAGCCGCCGACATCGTCAACAACAATCATCCGGAGCTATCCAATATCCCGCTCGCAGCCGGCGAAGGCCTGCCGAACATGGGCGGCGCCAAGCTCGAGCTGATCTTTGTCGACCACCAGGGCAATCCGTCGGTGGCGCAGCAGCAGGCGCTGCGGTTGGTGACGCAGGACAAGGTCAACGTGCTGTTCGGCACCTACCAGTCCTCCTGCACCCTCACGGCGACGGCGGTGGCCGAACGTTACGGCATCCCGATGATGGTCGGCGATTCCGCGGCCCTCAACGTCACCACCCGCGGCTTCAAGTGGACCTTCCGCACCACGCCGATCGCCAGCGACTTCGCCACGGGCTACATGCGCTTCATTGATGATATGAACAAGCAGGGCAAGGCGATCAAGTCGATCGCGGTGGTCAACGAGAACACCGACTACGGCACATCGGTCGCCGACGCGGTCGAAGCCGCGGCGAAGAAGGCCGGCCTCGCGGTGGCGATCCGTGTGCCCTACAGCGCGAGCTCGACCGACGTCAGCGCCCAGGTGCTACAGCTGAAGGAGAAGCAGCCGGATGTCGTGATCTTCATCAGCTACACCTCCGACGCCATTCTCTACATGAAGACCATGAAGAACCTCGACTACAAGCCGCCGATGGTGATCGGCGACGATTCCGGTTTCTCCGATCCCTCCTTCATTCCCGCGGTCGCCGACATCGCGCAGGGGGTCATGAACCGCAGCTCATGGGATATCGGCAAGCCCGGCTCCACGACCTACAAGATCAACGAGATGTACAAGGCCAAGACCGGTCGCGATCTCGACGACACCAGCGCGCGTAACCTGCAGGCCATGCTCACGCTCGCCGACGCGCTGAACCGCGCCGGCTCGACCGATCCGGAAAGGATCCGCGCCGCGCTGATCACGACCGATCTCAAGCCCGAACAACTGATGATGGGCTATGACGGCGTCAAGTTCGACGCCACCGGCCAGAACGTGCTCGCCGCCACCTACCTGATCCAGCTCAAGGACAAGGCCTACCAGCTGGTGTGGCCGGACAAGTCCGCCGCCGCGAAGCTGGAATGGCCGATGCAGGGGTGGAAGTGAGGCGCATAAGAATGAGCACCTCATTTGTTCAACGAGATTGCTTCCCTCCGGCAGTGAACCGTTCCCTCCCCCCTTGTGGGGGAGGGTTAGGGAGGGGGGCCACGACAGATCTTTCACGCGCGAGACAGACTGCTCTGCGCGACCTCTCTCCTATCAGCGCGCGGCATACCCCCCTCCCCGCCCCTCCCCCACAAGGGGAGAGGGAGCCGGGCAAAGCAATCGTCCGTCGTAGGATCGAGATGGATGGAGCTCTTCATCACGCACGGATTGCCCCATGCTCCTTCTCCAGGTGATCGTCGGCGGCCTCCTGCTCGGGGCGATCTATGCGTTGTTTTCATCCGGCCTCACGCTGATCTGGGGCATGATGAATTTCATCAACTTCGCCCATGGCGAATTCGTCATGCTCGGCATGTACGCGGCGTTGCTCACCGCCACATGGCTGGGGGGCGGACCCGCCGTGTTCGGCGTGGCCGGCGCAGGCGCGCTGTTTGCGCTCGGCATCCTGGTTTATGTCTCGCTGATCCGGCATGTGGTGCGCGGGCCGATGCTGGCGCAGATCCTCTCCACCTTCGGGCTGGCGCTGTTGCTGCGCTATGCGGCGTTCTGGGTGTTCTCGGCAAATGTCGTGTCGCTGCCGCCGACGGTGCTGAGCGGCACGCTCAGGATCGGCGGCATCCTGATGCCGGTGGCGCAGCTCGTCGCCGGCGCCGTCGCCATTGCCCTGACACTCGCGCTGCATCTGGTGCTGACCCGCACAGTGATCGGCAGCAAGCTGCTCGCGGTGGCGGAAGACCGCAACGCCGCGATGCTGATGGGCATCCGCCCGGACCGCATGCAGGCACTTGCGTGGGGGCTTGCCGCGGCCAGCGCTGGCATCGCCGGCGCCCTGATGGCGATCTCCTACCCCTGGTCCCCCTCGGTCGGCGAAACCTTTGGCCTCACCGCGTTCGTAGTGGTGACGCTGGGCGGTTTCGGCAGCGTCCCCGGCGCACTCTATGCCGGATTGATCATCGGCCTGATCCAGGCGCTGTCGGCCTACTGGCTGGGACCGATCTACAAGGACATCGTGGTCTACGCCCTGTTCGTGGCGCTGCTCTGGCTGCGGCCGCAGGGCCTGATGGGGAAGGCGTGATGGAAAGGATTCGCACGTGAAGCTTCCCGTCGCCCTCCTCGCCGCCGCCTTCCTGGTCTATCCGCTGATCTTCAGCGGCGCGTTCCATCTCGACGTCGGGGTCGCGGTTCTGCTCGCCGCGATTTCGGCGTCGGCGTGGAATATCGTCGGCGGCTATGCCGGGCAGGTCTCGGTCGGACACGGCATCTTCTTCGGCATCGGCGCCTATCTGCCGCTGCTGGTCTACACCCGCTGGGGCTGGCCGCCGCTGGCCGGGCTGCCGATCGCGATCGTGCTGAGCCTGGTCGTCGCCATCTTGATCGGACTGCCGACATTTCGCCTGCGCGGACATTATTTCAGCATGGCGACCATCGCAGCCGCCGAGCTGATCCGCATTTTCCTCGGCACCTGGGACTTCGCCGGCGCGGCAATCGGCCTGCAAGGACCGGCCGTGGGACGCGGCTGGTGGGACCTGACCTTTCGCAGCGAAGTGCCCTATTACTATATCTTCCTCGCCGTGCTGGGGCTGCTGCTGTTCGTCACCTACGAATTGCAACGCAGCCGCTTCGGCTACTACCTGCGCGCCATCAAGTCGGGCGAGCGCGCTGCCGCCAGCCTCGGCGTGCCGGTGCGCACCACCAAGCTGAAAGCGCTGCTGCTGAGTGCGCTGTTCACCTCGGTCTGCGGCTCGCTCTACGCGTTCAAGACCGGTTTCGTCGATCCGGAAAGCGGCGTCGGCATTCTCGTCTCCGTGCAGATGGTGATCATCGCCGCGCTGGGGGGCGCGGGCACGCTGTTCGGCCCGCTGGTCGGCGCCCTCATCCTGATCCCGCTGCAGATCGCGACCAACACCTGGTTCGGCGGCGGCGGTTCCGGTCTCACCTACATTCTTTATGGCGGCATCATCGTGCTGCTGGCGCGGTTCGAACCCGGCGGGCTGTCCGAGATGTGGATGCGGATCTCGCCCCGGCTCACCACGCGGCTGCGATCGCTGCAAGCCAGGATTCTGGGGAGACCGCGCCATGCTGCTTGAGGCGCGCAACATCTCCAAGGCGTTCGGCAGTTTCCACGCGGTGCGCGGCGCCGATCTGACCGTCACGCCAGGCGAACTGATCGGCCTGATCGGTCCCAATGGCGCCGGCAAGTCCACCTTCTTCAACTGCCTCGCCGGTGACACGCTACCGAGCGGCGGCACCGTGACATTCGATGGCACCGACCTCACCACGGCCAGCGCCGAAGCGCACGCCCGCGCCGGCATCGGCCGCACCTTCCAGGTGCCGGCGACGTTCGAGGACATGACCGTGCTGGAGAACGTCATGGTCGGCGCCTTCCTGCGGCATCCGCATCGCAACGAGGCACGTGATCGCGCGCTGGACGTGATCGAGCTCACCGGCATGACGGAGCTGCGCGCAACCCGGGCGCGATCCCTGGGCACACCTGGACGCAAGCGGCTGGAGATCGCCCGCGTGCTCGCAAGCCGTCCCAGGCTGATGCTGCTCGACGAGGCGCTGGCGGGATTGACGCCGACCGAACTGCACAAGGCGATCGAACTCGTGCGCACCATTCATGCCACCGGCGTCACGGTGGTGATCGTCGAACACATCATGGAAGTGATCATGACGCTGGCACAGCGCATCATCGTGTTCAACCAGGGTCATGTGATCGCGCAGGGCAAGCCCACCGAGGTGGTGAACGACGAGGCGGTGATCGAGGCCTATCTCGGCCGCGGCCACCGCAAGCGGCGGCGGTGAGCAGAATGACAAAGCTCAGCGTCAAGAATCTCGAAGTTCGTTATGGCGACGTCGTCGGCGTCGCCGACGTCTCGCTCGAGGTCGAGATCGGCAAGGTGGTCGCGCTGCTCGGCTCCAACGGCGCCGGCAAGACCACCACCCTCAATGCCATCGCCGGCCTGGTGCCGCCGAGCAGCGGGTCGATCAGCTGGCAAGGCGAAACGATCGATGGGCGGCCCGCCTACGCCATCGTCGCCAGGGGACTGGCGCTGTCGCCGGAAGGCTGGAGACTGTTCGTGACGCAAACTGTCGAGCAGAACCTGCGGCTGGGCGCCACAGCCCTCGCCAACCGGGCGCGGACACCGACGCTGTTCGAGCGTGTCTACGACCTGTTTCCGCGGCTGGCGGAACGGCGGCATCAATCCGCCGGTACGCTGTCCGGCGGCGAGCGGCAGATGCTGGCGATGGGCCGCGCGCTGATGAGCGATCCGAAACTGCTGATGCTCGACGAGCCCAGCCTCGGGCTGGCGCCGGCTATCGTGGAGACGCTCTATGACAACCTGCACCGATTGCGCAGCGAAGGGCTGACCCTGCTGCTGGCCGAGCAATCGATTCCGCTGGCGCTGGATCTTGCAGACTATGCCTATGTGCTGCAGACCGGGCGCACCGTGCTGGAGGGTCCGGCCGCCGATCTCGAGGCGGACCAGCAGGTGCAGGAAATCTATCTGGGCATCCGCGCCGGCGCGCTTGCAACGCCGGCCTTGGAGTAGCGGACATGGCACAACGGTCGCGAGCCACGGCACGGACGACAACGCGAACCAAGACACCAACCAAGGCAAAGCCTCGCCGAACGGCGCGCACCGACGCGACGCGGACGGCCAAAACGAAAACCAAAACCAAGATCCAGATCAAGGGCGCGCCGGCCACCGCACCATTCCAGCCACTGGCCGGCGGTCGCAAATCAGAGCAGGTGTTCGCACAGATTTCGCATATGTTGCGCGAGGGCACCTTCGCCACCGACAGTCGTCTGCCGCCGGAGCGCGAGCTTGCCGCCATGTTCCGCACCAGCCGGCAGACCGTGCGCGAGGCGATCTATCACGCCGAACTGGTCGGCCTGGTCGAGACCCGCCACGGCACCGGCAGCTTCGTGGTCGGCACCGTGCCGCAGATCGGCATCCAGCAGCCGCTGATCGAATTGATCCGGACAGAGGCCCATCGCATCGGGGAGTTCTTCGAGATCCGCCGTGCGCTGGAGGGCTGGTGCGCCGGCCAAGCTGCGAAAGTGCGCAGCGCCGCTCACCTGCGCGCCATGAAGGTCCGGCTGGATGCCATGCACCGCCTCGACGTCACCGACACCGCCTGGGAGCAGAACGACATCGCTTTTCACCAGGCGCTGGCCGCCGCCACCGGAAACCCGCTGGCGATGCGCATGATGGACCTGCTGCGCGAAGGTTTTGCCGCGCTCTACCGCCTGAAACGCTTCGTGCCCAACCGTGAGCAGCAGACGCTGATCTGGCAACACCACGCCGACATCTTCAACGCCGTGCGCGCTCGCTCGCCGGATGCCGCCCGCGCCGCCATCCTCGCGCATATGGATTTTGTCGAAGCGAAGCTGGCGGAGAGCATCGGGGACATAAGCGAGCGTTGAGTGGGTGCGTGTCTCGCGAACATGAAAAACCTCCGGCGGGGCACCACCGGAGGTTTCTGGAGGTCTACATGATGTGTGCTTTATCCTTTCATGCTGGTTGAACTCAGAAACTGCGCAGGATCTGAACCGATCCGTTGTAGAGATTCTGATCCTTGAGCGTGAACACCGTTCCCGCCGGCGAACCGGCCGGCGTGCCGGCCACGGTGCTGGTGAAGGTGCCGTTCAGGTTTTGGTTGAGCCGGCTGTAGATAAACTCGGCCGACAGCGTCAGATTTTGCACCGGGGTCCAGGCCGTGCGCGTACCGACTTGAGCCACGGCGAAATCGAAGCTGCCCGTGGCATTCGTCACGCCGGTGCTGAGACGGCCGCCATTGGCCATCGCCAGCAGCAATGCATCGCCGCTGGAGCCATACGAGATGGCGCTGTATGACGCGAACACCGACGTCCGCCACGCCGGATTCCAGTAGTGCTCATAGAAGCCGCTGACTTCCCAGGCATTGCTCTTGATGATATTGGTGCCGGTGCCATACACACCGTCGAGCACATAACCGAACGCCATGCCGCCGCCGCCGATCGCCGCGAAACGGCCCGCGCCGGTGGTGTCGTAGGTTCCGCCGAACACGTATTTGGCGGCGCCATTGGCGAAGCTGGCTTCGACCTTCAGGCTGTCGCCGACACCGGTCGGCAGGTTCTTCAGTTCGAATGCGCCGCTGACCGCGTAGCCCCAGGTCGAATCCGGATGGCCGCTCGAGCTGTCGGTCGGGGTATAATATGTCCCATGCACTTCGTGCGCCGCCGCAGCGACCTGCAGGGAGCCCCACGCCTGGTCGAGACGTACGTTGCCGACGATATCCGGAACGTGATCGCCGCCCTGCGCGTTGCCCTGGAAGTTGTTGCCGCTGGTGCCGTAGTTGCTGGCCGAGGTGCCGAACGGTCCCAGCAGTGCGTTGGTGCCACCGAGAGAGGTGTTCACCACGCCAGCCGACCGGTAGGGCTGCGCATCTTCGAGCGAGATCGTCGCCGACACGCCGCCGCCGAACGACGCCGTATAGGCCAACTGCGCGATACCGGTTGCGTTATTCGAGCCGGCAAGGAAACCAGAGGAGATGAACGGCTTGGCCAGCGCCCACTGCGGATCGAACTGCGAGACGGCCTTACCGAAGGTGAAGCCAGCGAACTGGATGAACAGGAAGTCGTTTTCGACAAAGCCGCCCGCGATGTTTTCGCGGCCCTGCGCAAAATCAAACTGCAGGTTGGCATAGGTGCGGACAACGCCATACTCAGTGGCAGTACGCGTATCGATAAACAGGTTGAGGCGTTCGCGGGTCGAGTAGTAGTTGCGGTTATAGGCCCCGGCGCCGTTCGCGCTGCCCTGCCAGTACGGCACGTCGTAGGTGGTGGCGTTGAAGGATGTATCCAAACGCAACGCCCCGCCGATGCGGATGCAGGTGTCGGTGCCGGGAATGTAATAGAATCCGACGCCATAGAGAGAACAGACCTTCACATATTCAACCGCCTTGGCCTTGACGGGAAGGTCCGCCGCCTGCGCCCCGGTCAACGCGACCAAACCCGCCGCGGTTCCGAGCATGAAGCTCTTCGCTATAGTCATTACCACCTCCAAAGTGCGCACGAAAAATGTGCTCGAACCGCCTGCCCGCGTTCGTCCGACGCGAACTTCCTGACGGAGCGACCCTGAGGGAGCCCCCCTCCGTCGCATCACGTCATGCTTAGGTGATTGGCCAAATGCCGTGCTTTAAGAGATGTTAATTGGGTTTCCCGCAGACATCTTCCGTCACTTCCCGATCGCGCCGTCGCTTTTCGGCAACACATGACGACATCGGTCGCATGCACGCATAACGGATGATTTCTCCGCACGCATCGATTCGTGCTGACGCGGTTGGAGGATCGAAAACATGTCTCCGTGTCCGGCGTGCACGATTCAGCTCGTGCGTAAAGGCATGCGAAACATAAAACTTAACAACACACAAAATCGCGAAACACGCGAGAACGCTAAAGGGAAGTCTGGCGCGAAACCAGCACCATAGACGAGGCCCGACCGAGAGAATTTGTCCTGACGACCTCCCGCGGACTTATACTGATCGGCCTGGCGGCGTTTCTTCTCGCGCTGCGCTTTCTCGCGGCCGACGAAAACAGACCCTCCTGCCACAAGCGATCCGTCGAAGATCTCTTTACCGCCTGCGCCGACCATTGATTGCGGACGTCGATACAAAACGCAGCAACTCTTAATATCCAGACCCCGCGCGGGCCACACTGACGACCGGACTCGGAGGTTAGACATGTCGGGCAGATCGAACCATCCGCAGTGACGGTTCGGGTCGGGCGCGAGACTTCAATGGAGTAATCATGACCTTCATGTTTGGAATGATGACCGGAATGGCGCTGCTCAGTGGAATCGCCTGGATCGTGGGATTCGCTGTCGACGACAACGACGAGCGCAAGGCACGGCCCGAACCGGACTCTCCGCTCTATTACGACACCCTTTGACGTTGGCAGCAAGCGAGCCTCATTGCTGGAGGAGCCCCGCGCGCATCACAACCGGAAAGGGCCGCGGCACGCAAATCGACGCGCCGCGGCCCATTTTTTGACTTTCCGGCTCATCAATCACGCTTGCCCCCAAGATGGAGACAAGCGTGATCTTGATGGAGTCAGAGCCCCGACGGGGCGCCCCAATTGAAGCGATAGTTGATGCCCGCCTTCACGGTGTGAACATCGTGATCGTAGCTGACGACTGTGGCGGCCGACGGGATCGTCACGTCGGTGTTGCCGAAACTGTAATACATGTACTCGACCTTGGCCGACCAGTTCGGCAGGAAGAGGTATTCCAGGCCCGCACCGACGGTGTAACCGACATTGTCGTTGCTCACCGAATACGCCAGCGGCAGGCCGCTCGCGGTGTCGCTCACGGACACGTTGTTGTTTTCGCGGAACGCGACGCCGCCCTTGGCGTAAAGCAGCGCCGGCCCCCAGGTGTAGCCGAGACGGCCAGTCACCGAGCCGAGATTGCTGTCGCGATCGCTGATCGTGAAACCGCCGGCTGAGAATGCGGCCGAATTGCTGCGGTGGTCTACCCAGGAATACTGACCTTCGACGCCGACCACCCAGTTCGGTGCGAACTGATAATCGGCGCCGACCTGCACACCGCCGAGGAAATAGCCGTCACTGTTACCGAAGCTCGAGTCCCCATCGAACGCGCCGCCGATATGTCCGCCGATATAGAAGCCGGTCCAGTTGTAGATCGGCGCCGGCGGCGCATAGACGGGGGCCTTGGTGTAGGTGCGCGCCGGCAGATCGGCTGCGAAAGCCGATGCCGTGCCCAGCGCGATCAGCGCGACGCTGCCCAGCAGGATTGTCTTCATTGCGATCTCCAGTTGTCATCGCCGCGCGAAGGCGGATCGTTCTGAGTTTTTGGCTCATCGCAAACGCCTGGCGTCGAACAGAGGCATGAGCCGAGGGAAAGCCAGGAGAAAGCGATGCGTGCCGCGAGGTGGAAACGGCCCCCAGCGGGCGCTGGGGGCGACTTTCCGCCAAGGGGCCTGACTCCTTGCCACCGAAGTGAACCGGTGACATGAGCTGATCCGATCTACACTGCGATCCGCGGTGGCAATGTGGCAAACATGATTTCCGAGTGTGACGTTTTGCCAAGTTTTGTGTCTGCTTGCGCGCGCAATGAAGACATTCACCGACACAAGACTTAGCAAAACTTCAAATCGCGACACGCGGTGCCGTGGCAGGATCACGTTGCTTGAGCCATTGTTGAGCGACCGTGGCTTGGGTCAGGCCCCTCGACGCTCCCCCACGTTATGCCGAGGGGCCTACGACCCATCTGCGCCGTCTTCGAACTGCGATCGTCCTTCGACACCGACCATGAACGAGATCGCCACGATATCAGGCTTTCGCGTGATGGCGTTCGCAGACAGAAACGAAAATTAACAACACTTAAAACTGCGATACCGCGCAAGGCCGCATTGATGACCGCCTGGCGCGGCAACACACGCGTCAGCGTGAGTCACCCCAGACCCACCATCAACACAACGAAGCGAAAGGTCGTCGGACCCATGAAAGCTGGAATGCGGACACTCAGGGAAGGTTTCGTCGTCACCCTGATGATAGCGGCCCTATCCGCAGTTCCCATGGTGACGAGCTTACTCGTGTCGTCACGGGCGTCGGCGCAGACCGCGTCGTCGATTGTCGTGGAGGGCAATCGGCGGGTCGAAGCGGAGACCATCCGTTCCTACTTCAAGCCGGGTCCAGGCGGCCGCCTGGACAGCGGCGCGATCGACGACGGCCTCAAGGCGCTGTACGAGACGGGCCTGTTCCAGGACGTCAAAATCAATCAGGCCAGTGGCCACCTCATCGTAACCGTGATCGAAAATCAGGTGATCGGCCGCGTCGCCTTCGAGGGCAACAAGAAGGTCAAGGACGATCAGCTGTCGGCGGAAATCCAGTCGAAGCCGCGCGGCACATTCTCGCGGCCGATGGTGCAATCCGACGCCCAGCGCATTGCCGAGATCTACCGCCGCTCCGGCCGCTACGATGTCCGCGTCGTGCCGCAGATCATCGAACAGCCCAACAATCGGGTCGATCTGATCTTCGAAGTCACCGAGGGGACCAAGACCGGCGTCAAGACCATCAATTTCATCGGCAACAGTGCGTTTTCGTCCTACCGATTGCGCGACATCATCAAGACTCGCGAGTCCAATCTGCTGAGCTTCCTCGGCGGTAACGATATCTACGACCCCGACCGGGTCGAAGCCGATCGCGACCTGATCCGGCGCTTCTACCTGAAGAACGGCTATGCCGACGTCCAGGTGATCGCCGCGCTGACGGAATACGATCCGGCCGGCAAGGGCTTTATCGTCACCTTCAAGGTCGAGGAGGGCCAGCAATACCGCGTGGGGTCCGTTCAGTTCCGCTCCAGTATTCCGACCCTTGACGGCAATTCGCTGAGCTCGCTGTCGCAGGTCAAAGCCGGCTCGGTCTACAATGCCGAGGCGATCGAAAAATCGGTCGAGGAAATGTCGATCGAGACGTCCCGGCGCGGCTATGCCTTCGCCACGATACGACCAAGCGGCGAGCGCAATTTCGAGAGCCGCACGGTATCGATCCTATTTTCCATCGACGAAGGCCCACGCAACTATATCGAGCGCATCAATATTCGCGGCAACACCCGCACCCGCGATTACGTCATCCGTCGCGAGTTCGACATTTCCGAAGGCGACGCCTACAACCGGGCGCTGGTCGATCGCGCCGAACGTCGCCTGAAGAATCTCGATTACTTCAAGACCGTGAAAATCTCGACCGAACAGGGCTCGTCGAGCGACCGGGTCATTCTCAATGTGGACCTCGAGGAGAAGTCGACCGGTGAGTTCTCGATATCCGGCGGATATGGGACGTCGGACGGCTTCATGGGAGAAGTCAGCGTCTCCGAGCGCAACCTGCTGGGCCGCGGTCTGTACGCCAAGGCATCGGTGACAGCGGGGCAGTATTCCAACGGGGCTTCGCTGTCGTTCGTCGAGCCTTATCTGCTCGACTATCGCGTCGCGCTCGGTATCGACCTCTATTACAAGCAGCAGGACGTCACCAGCTACCAATCCTATTCCACTACGTCCTATGGCTTCAACACACGGCTCGGCTTCCAGCTGCGGGAGGACTTGACGTTGCAACTGCGCTACTCGTTCCTGAGCCAGAAGATCGGGCTGGCTTCGGCCTACGACAACTGCAACAACAACCCCAACAATCCGAACCTGGCATTCAACCCGACCCCCGCTTACGCGGCCACTCATGGCATCGACCTCAGCTCCACCAGTGGCCTCGGCTGCTATTATGACGGCGAGGCGTCGCTGCCGGTTCGCATCGAACTGTCGCAGGGCGCGGCGATCACATCGGCGCTCGGCTACACCCTGACCTTCAACACCCTCGACAACAACAAGAACCCGACGTCGGGTCTGCTGGTCGACTTCCGGCAGGATTTCGCCGGCGTCGGCGGCGACGTCAGCTACATCAAGTCGACCGGTGACGTGAAGTACTACCAGCCGCTGGTGGCCGACCTGGTCGGCCTGATCCATCTGCAGGGCGGCATCATGAACCAGCTCGGCAACGAGCAACTGCGCATGCTCGATCAGTTCCAGATGGGGCCGCAACTGGTTCGCGGCTTCGCACCGCAGGGCATCGGCCCGCGCGACATCACCTACGGCACCACCAACGATGCACTGGGCGGCACCATGTACTGGGGCGCTTCGGCCGAACTGCAGGTGCCGTTCTGGTTTCTGCCCAAGGAGGTCGGCCTGAAGGGCGCCGTCTATGCCGACGCCGGTTCACTGTGGGGCTACAAGGGACCGACGTCCTGGGCAGAAACTGCCGAAACCATGACCTACAGCGACCAGAACGTGGTCCGCTCATCGGTCGGTGTTGGCCTGATCTGGGCCTCGCCGTTCGGTCCGTTGCGCTTCGACTACGCGATACCGATCACCAAGGGCACCTACGACCAGGTCCAGGAATTCCGGTTCGGCGGTGGTGCTTCATTCTGAGGCTGAATCCGAAATGCCTCTGCTTGACGGGAAGCGAATACGTTCGCTCCCCACACCGCCCGGCGACCTGCGGGACACAGGGAAGCCACGCAGGATTTTCGTGACGCGGGTCGGCTAACCGATGCGCCACCGTCAAATCGTAGGCGCGGCGTGGCATATTTCGACCAACTTCGACCGTTTTTCGGTCAACTTTCATCGGGCCGCTTAACAAAAAAACATATTACTGCAGCGTTCTGTGGGCGCAGCAGCCATAAACTGGCCCGATGCTGACCCTACACGACGGCGTGCTCGTCCTGCCCCCCGATTCAGCCGCTGCAAAAGCGCGCATCCTGTGTGTCGAAGACGACGCCGATATTGCGCGCATGCTGACCGAAGTTCTGGAAGAGAACGGCTTCGCGCCCTGCTTCGTCGGCTCCGCTCCGGAGATGGATGCGGTGCTCAAACGCGAGAGCGTCGATCTGATCGTTCTCGATGTCATGCTGCCCGGCGAAGATGGGCTCAGCATCTGCCTGCGGCTGAGGACGGCCTCCTCGATTCCCATCATCATGGTCACCGCGCGCGGCGAGGACATCGACCGCATCCTCGGCCTGGAGTTCGGCGCCGATGACTATGTGGCGAAGCCCTTCAATACGCGCGAGCTGGTCGCGCGCATCCGGGCGTTGCTGCGGCGCGCCGAGGCCGGCTCCTCGCAGACACGGCTTCGACCACGGCCACTGACCTTTGCCGGATGGCGCATCGATCCCACAACCCGTGAGCTCCGAGACCCGGACGGCGTGAAGATCACGCTGACCAGCGCCGAATTCGACCTGCTGCTGGCGCTCTGCCGCAATGCCGGGCGGATCCTGTCGCGAGAACAACTGATCGAGCTGGTTCACGGCGGCCATGCCGGACCGGTCGAGCGCAGCATCGATGTCCATATCAGCCGTATCCGGCAGAAGATCGAGCCCGATCCGAAAGGCCGCTCGATGATCAAGACGGTTCGCCTGGGTGGCTACGTGTTCACCTCGACGGTGGAGCAGGCCTGATGGGATGGTCCGAGCGCCTGGCGCCGCGCGGCATTACCACGCAGCTCGCCGCCCTTGTCGCCATCTCGGTCCTGATCGGCATTGCCATCGTCGCTGCGATCGCGCTGTTCCTGTTCAACCCTCCGCCCCGTAGCGACAGCCCGATTTTCACGGTCTCGCGCGTCGCCGACATCACCCGGCTGGTCCGGGCGGCAAGGACCCCCGCCGAAACCGACACGCTCCTGGCGGTGATCCGGCACGCCGGAATCAAGGTCGAGCGCGTCGCCTTGTCGGATCTGGAGCCGGCCGAGGATCACCACAACCTGTCCTTCACCGCCCATTTCGCCTTGCGGCAATTGGCATCCCGACCGGGAATCGACCTGCTTCAAGGCATGCGATATCCGGCTGGTCCGGCCAAGCAGATCGTCACAAAACTCGACGACGACCGTGCGCTGGTGTTCGACGCCATGCCGAAAACCAGCTGGTGGCCGATTCTCCTGACACCCACGGCCCTGTTGCTGATGATCGTTCTGGTCTCCGTGCTGCTGCTGTCGATCTACGCGGTGCACTGGATCATCGTGCCGCTGGCCGAGGTGGCGACCGCCGCCGCGTCGTTCGGCCGCTCGCCCCAGGACAACGACGTGCTGAGCCGGCGCGGGCCGCGTGAAATCATGCAGGTGACCGACGCGCTCAACGACATGCGCACCCGCATCCGCGCGCTGCTCGACGACCGCATGCGGATGCTCGCGGCGATCAGCCACGACCTCCGGACGCCGCTGACGCGGTTGCGCCTGCGCGTCGAGCGCGTCAGCCAGGACGAGCTGAAAACCGCGATGCTGGCCGACCTGACCAAGGTGGGCCGCATGCTCGACGAAACGCTCGAGTACCTGCGCGACGACGCCCGTTCGGAAACGGCGTCGCGTATCGACCTGCCGAGTTTCCTGCAGACGATCTGCACGGATTTCGCCGACATGGGCCATGCCGTATCCTATACGGGGCCGGCGCGGCTCTCGTATGCGTGCCAGGCCCGCGCGCTGACGCGGGCCGTCACCAATATCGTGGAGAACGCCGTCAAGCACGGCAGCAAGGTCACGGTCGCTCTCGGCGGGACTCCCAACAAGATCGAAATCGAGGTCGCCGATGACGGCCCCGGCATTCCCGCGGCGCTTCGCGACAGGGTCTTTGAACCGTTCTTCAAGGCCGACGACGCGCGATCCCAGAACAACGGCGGGTTTGGCCTGGGCTTGTCGATCGCGCAGCACATCATCAAGCGCCACGGCGGCGACATCGAACTGGTTCCGGGGGAGCTGACGGGTTTGCGTGTCCGGCTCGAGCTGCCGCCAAAACATCTGCCGGCGTGACCTCGTCCGGGAAACATTTCGCCATCCGAATCACACGATGCGGATGCGCGCGCCTCCAGGCCCTAGGCACGCAGGTGACGACGCAGCACCCCGGCGAATTCCCGCGCGACCTGAGAGAGTTCTTCATGGGTCGGCGACAGGATCGCAATCTGGTATGAAATCGCCGGCTTGAACGGGCGTAGAACGAGATCCCGCGTGAACGGACGGCTCACGACGGGATCGACCACGCCGACACCGCGGCCGGCCGCCACCAGTTCACATGCGGTGGAAAAGAACTCGGTTTCCGCCACCACGTTCCAGCGCGCGCCGTGTCCGGAAAACGCAGACGCCAGTTGCTGATAGATCGGGTCGCCCCGGAACAGCGTGACGAAGGGAACGCCGTCGAGATCACCGGGCGTCACCTGCCTGAGCTTTGCCAGCGGATGCGCCTTCGGCAGCATGCAGACGCACTCGTAGGAAAACACCTCCATGTGCGAGGTCGGATAATCCAGCGGCAGCTCCGCGATGGCGATGTCGAACTGCTGGGTCGACATCAGGTCCCGCACCGTGCCCGAATTCCGGGTGATGATCTTGATCTGCAAGTCGGGGCGTTTTTCCGCGAACTGCGACAGCACGCGCGGCAACAGGCTGATGGAAATGCTGGGATAGGCAGTGATCGCCAGGTGCCCGCGGCGGCCGGAGCGGATCTCGGCCGCAAGCCGGGCCGTGTTCTCCACAACGTCCAGTGCCCGCGCCGCCTCGACATAGAACAGCTTGGCTTCCGGCGTGGGCTGCAGGCGCCCTCCCCGCCGCACGAACAAAGTCAAGCCGGTGGCATGTTCGAGGTTGGCGATCATGGTGCTGATGCCGGGCTGCGACATGCCAAGCAGGTCGGCCGCCCGGGTCATGGTGCCGTGAAGCATCAGGGCACGAAAGCATTCAAGTTGCCTGAGGTTCATTCATTAGATTATACGAATAAGCTATAATGCATGCAATTTATATTATTGGAATTGCATGGATTGGGATGCTCCAGTCACGGGCCGCAACATCCCGCACGGAGAGCCCGACGTGACTGAATCGCTGACCATCGACCCATCGAGCGCCGAGCTCATTCCGGCGCGGCACGGCATCGCGGCGCGCCTCAAGGCTGGCCAGACAGTGACGGTGCTGAACACCCACGGCAAGCAGGTGGTGGACACCTGGGCCTTCAGCGCCGGCGACACCGGCGAGTTCATGTCCATGGAGCACAGCCGCGCCGCGATGCTGAAGCTGATGCCGCGGGTGGGCGATACGTTGGTGACCAACCGGCGGCGTCCGATCCTCACCCTGGTGGCCGACTCCACCCCGGGGATTCACGACACCCTGATCGCCGCCTGCGACATCCACCGCTACCATCAGCTCGGCGCCACCGGCCACCATGACAATTGCACGCACAATCTGGCGCTGGCGCTCGATGCGATCGGACTTGCAGCGCCGACGACGCCGTCTCCCCTCAACCTCTTCATGAACGTGCCGGTGGCGGCCGATGGCGCGCTGAGCTTCCGGCCGCCGGTCAGCGAGGCCGGCCAGTCCGTCACGCTGCGCGCCGAGATGGACCTGATCGTGGTGTTCTCCGCCTGCCCGCAGGACATGGTGCCGGTGAACGACATGAAGCCGACGGACGCCCACTTCCTGATCGCCTGAGCCGGCGACACCCGAAACCCAGCAGAGGACTCCATGCGCAAGCTGCCGCCCCTCAACGCCATCCGTGCATTCGAAGCCGCCGCGCGCCACGAGAGCTTCACCGCGGCTGCCAACGAACTCTGCGTCACGGTGACGGCGATCAGCCACCAGGTCCGCCAGCTGGAAGCCATCCTCGGTTGCAAACTGTTCGAACGCTCCGGCCGCGCCGTCATGCTGACGGCAGAGGGGCACACGATCTTCCCGCTGTTGCGCGACGGTTTCGATCATATGGCAAGCGCCTTTGCCACGATCCGCCCGCCGGCCGGCGGCGACGCGATCACCGTGTCGACCACGCGAGCGTTCGCAGAACGCTGGCTGATGCCGCGGCTGCCACGCTTCCATGCGATCTTCCCGGCCGCGGTGGTCCACATCGACGCCACCGAGGACGTTGTCACGCCCGGCACCGAGGGGATCGACCTTGCGGTGCGCTACGGCCACGCCGACCGCACCCATGAGCCGTTCGTTCTGTTCAACGACAGTTACATCGCCGTTGCCGCGTGCGCGATCTGCCCGCCCACGGCCCGCCTCGTGATCGACGATTTCGGCGCCCGCCCGCTGCTGGCCTATCGCTGGAAAAATGCCGCGCTGGATTCACCGGCGTGGTCCGCATGGCTTGCGGAGACTGCGCGCAATAGCCGCCGGGATTTTCGCATCTCCTGGTTCAGCGAGGAGCCCCTGGCGCTGCACGCCGCCGAACGCGGCCTCGGGCCGCTGCTGTGCAGCGACGCCCTGGTCGGCGAGCAGTTGCGCGAGGGAACGCTACGCCGAATCGACGGGCCGGCGCTGCCCGGCTTCTCCTATCGGCTGGTGCAGGCTCGCGCCGCCGGCAAGCGCAGGGCGGTCACGGCCTTCAGCGACTGGTTGCGGGAGGAAGCTGTGGCGTTCCGCGCCGCGCCGGCCACCATCACGACACGGGCCGCGTGAAGTAAGGCAGCGTCTCGACGCGGATCTGATAGGTGCCGGCCGCAACCAGGCCGTCGATGTGGGCGGCGATCGCCTCCAACGAGGCAAACCATACCTTGCGCTCGGCGACGACCTGCTCGAGCCAGCGTTCCACCACGCGCCAGCGGGCCAGCCGGCCGGTGAGGAACGGATGCCATATCCCCATCCAGAAGCCGCCGGCTTCATACTGCGCCTCGAACTCCTCGAACGACGCGGCAAGTCCCTCGCTGGGCGATTTGACCGGCATCATGTAGCCGATCTCCGCGTAATGAGCGAACGGCGGCCAGTCGTCCGATCCCCAGTGCGGCGGCATCTCGTACAACTGTCCGGCAGCCGTTCGCATCCGATACGGAATGTCGTCGGCCATCAGCGACGAATCGTAGGTGAAGCCGTGCTCGATCAGGAGATCGATGGTGGCCTGGTTGGCATTGTACACCGGCGCGCGATAGCCGCGCGGCTTGCGCCCCGTCATCGCGACATGGACGGCGAGCGCGCGCTCGAACGCCTCGCGCTGCTCCGCGCCCGATAGCTGCGTCGGATCCTCATGAATATAGCCGTGATGGCCGATCTCGTGCCCATCCTTGAGGATCGCCTCCACCGCCTCCGGATAACGCTGCATGGTCCAGGCCGGCATGAAGAACGATTGCTTCAGGCCAAGGCGGCGATAGGTCTCGAGAATGCGCGGTACGCCGACGGTCGGCCCGTAACGCCCCATGGTGATCGGGTACAACCGGTCGAAGCTGTCGCTGGGGCGGGCGATGTGGATGAGGCTGTCAGCATCGACATCGAACGTGATCGCGCAGGCGCAGCGCGCCCCGTTCGGCCACGGGATGGGATTGAGGATCATGGAGCATGCCCACTGGTTGCAGCCGGAATCGGCCCGTCACTCGGCCGCGACCTTAACAGGATCGTCGATCCCCAGACACTGGTCGACCAGCAACGGAATGGCGGCAAAGGCTTCGGAGACCGATTGCCGGTGGCGATCGTCATTGAACTCCTGATAATCGATGGCGATCAGGTGGCTTTCCTGCACGCCCAGATAATGCGCGCAGGTGAAGATATGAGTTTCGAGGTGGTTCATGCTCTCGCGCACCCCGCCCGGCCCGAACCCGAACTCGCCGCGCGCACTGAGCACGACCAGCGTCTTGCCGCTCATGATCGGTTGCAGCGGAAAATCGCCGCGGGCCAGATCGAAGGTGAAGGTCTTGCCGATCCGGATCACCTTGTCGAACCACGATTTCAGCGCCGACGGCATGCCATAATTGTACATCGGCGTGCCGATCACGATGATATTGGCGCGGTCGAGCTCGCCGATCAGCTCATCTGAGAGGCGAAGCTCCTCGTGCTGATCATCCCGGCGGTCATCAGCTGCGGCGAACGCGGCCGCGACCCAGTCCTCGGTGACGAACGGCGGCGGGTTGCGGCCGACGTCGCGCGAGATCACGGTCGTGCCCGGCTCGCGCGCCAGCCATTGGTCGACGAACGCCTTTGAGAGCTTGCGGCTGAGCGAGCGGTCGCCCCGCGCGCTGGCATCGATGTGGAGAAGTGTCGTCATGCTGGACCTCGGCGTGTTGCTTGAGACGTCTGCCCGGACCATGGCTGAGCGCGCCGCCGGACGCGATTGACGAATTCGGCAGGAGGCTTGAGAAAATCTCAACATTGAACGCAGATCGCAGCGAAAGCCACGAAACACTGCCGCGTTCCGTGCCAAAGCCGGCGAAAACCGTGGACCGCCTTCACTCTCGACTTCGTCTCATCCCGGCTTGAGCATTTCTCATTACCGCGTGAGGCCTGTTGTCGCTGAGATATCCCATCCCGGCCGAAACGGATGCGCCGGATGTGGGGGAAACATGGCGATCAACACGACGCGCGCTTTGGAACATGACGTGACCGGCTTCGATGCCCACGGACTCGAGCCGGTGCCGGCGGCGCACCGGACCTCGTCTCCATTCGACCAGTTCTGGATCTGGACGGGCGCGAATATCGCACCGATCAACTGGGTGCTGGGTGCCCTGGGAATCCAGCTCGGCCTCAGCCTGCTGCAGACGTTCGCCGTCGTCATCGTGGGCAACCTGCTCGGCGCCGCGCTGTTCGGTGCGTTCTGCCTGATGGGTCACCGCACCGGCGTGCCGCAAATGGTGCTGGCGCGCCTCGCATTCGGCCGCCGCGGCGCCTACTTGCCGGCGCTGGCGCAGGTGCTGATGCCGATGGGATGGGTGGCAACCAACACCTGGATCGTGCTCGATCTTTGCGTGGCCGCGCTCGACCGACTGGGGTTCAGCGCCGGCCCCGAACTCAAATACCTGATCGCGGCGGCGGTCATGGTGCTGCAGGTCGGCATCGCGGCCTGGGGGTTCAACGCCATCAAGGTTTTCGAGCGCTACACCATGCCGGTCATTCTCCTGATCATGGCGGTCATGACCGCGCTGGCGGTCCTGCGGATCGACATCAAGTGGCAGGCCGCAACGGCGACGGGCCTGCCGGCGTTCGCGGCGGCGACGCAACTGATGACAGCGATCGGCATCGGCTGGGGTATTTCATGGCTGGTCTATGCCTCGGACTACACCCGCTTCACCAGACCGTCACTCAGCGCCGGCAAGGTCTTCCGGGCGACGTTCCTGGGCATGTTCCTGCCGACGGTATGGCTCGCCTTCCTTGGTGCAGCGATCGCCTCCAGCGGTGCGGGATCGGATCCGGCGCAATTGATCATTGCCGCGTTCGGCGCGATGGCGCTGCCGGTCTTTCTGGTGCTGCTGCACGGCCCGATCGCGACCAACATCGTGGTGATCTATTCGGCCGCACTGTCGAGCCTGGCGCTGGACATTCGCTGGCCGCGGTGGGTGATCTCGATCGTCTCCGGCGTCATCGCCAGCGCGTTTCTCTTTGCTTTCCTGCAATCGGGAGATTTCGCCCACGCTTTCGATAATTTCATGGTCGCCATGGTGGTCTGGATCAGCCCATGGGCCGGGGTCACGCTGGCCGATTTCTACCTGCTTCGCCGCGGGCGAATCGACATCGCGGAGCTTTACGCGCCGCCCCGCACAAGCCGCTATGGCGACGTGAATTGGGCAGGCCTCATTGCCTTCGCGATCGGGCTGATCGCGGCCTGGGCGTTCCAGATGGGCACGATCACCATCATGCAGGGACCGCTCGCGCTGGCCACAGGCGGCGTCGATCTGTCCTGGTTGACCGGCACGGTCGCGGCCGGTGCGAGTTATCTGGCACTGCATCCGCTGTGCGGACGCGCCGGTGACCGGTGCGCCACCATGGAAACGATCCCCGAGATGGAATCGCCCCACCCTATCCCGGCTGATTGAACGGCCGCGCGAACACGATTGGCGACTTTGCTCTTTTCGGCCGGTACAGCTGCGCCGGCCGATTGGGCCCCTTGCGCATTTTCGCAATGGGCTCGATCAGATCCGCAGCCAGCATCCGGGTGCGGAATGCGCTTTTCTCCAGCGGGCGATCGAGCACGATCTCATAGACATGCTGCAGATCCGGCAGCGTGAATTCCGGTGGCATCAGGTAGATCGGCAGCGAGGTGTATTCGACCTTGCTGCGCAGCCGCTGCACCGCCGCTTCAAGGATCTCGCCGTGATCGAAGCCGAGCTTTGGCGTGACGCCGTGCCCCACAACTGAAAACCATTGCGCGTCCGCCGCGTTGGCGCCGGTCGCAAGCGTGATCGACTTGGCTGGAATCAAGGCGAAGTAAGCGTGGGTGGCCGACCAGCCGCGCGGATCGCGGCCGGCGCTGCCCCAGCTGCCGAGCTGCTCCAGATAAGGGCTCGCCACGCCGGTCTTCTCGCGCAACTTGCGCAGCGCACAGCCTTCCAGATCCTTGTCGCTGGTGACATCGACGAAACCGCCCGGCAGCACCCACGCGTTCGGGAACGGCTCGCCCGTCTCCGCCCCGCGGCGCACCAGCAGAACCTGCAGCCGGTCGCCCTGAACGGTGAAGATGGCCACGTCGACGGTGGTCAGCGGGCGCGGAAAGTCCAAAGAATTCAGCGATCTGGACTGCCGCGCCGGGTCGTCTCGCACCATGCCGCCCCTCCCTGATGGTTCGGTGTTGACAATAGCCAACTTAGTTGTACAGTACAACTTACTTAGTTGGCCAGGACAACTTAGTTATTGGAAGGAGATTGCAATGTTCGGTATCCGCTTCATCAAGGCCCAGCCGACCACGTTTCTGATGATGTACAAGCGCGGCGCCGTGGCGCAGGCCGGCGTCGGCCTCTCCACCTTCTATTATGGTCCGACCACCTCGCTGGTGGCGGTGCCGATCGGCAGCCGCGACGCGCCCTTCATCTTCCAGCATGCCGCGCGCGACTTCCAGACACTCACCGTGCAAGGCCAGGTCGCCTATCGCATCGGCGATCCGAAGGCCGCCGCCGCGATGCTGAACTTCACCCTGAAGTCCGACGGCAAGACCTACGAATCCGACGATCCGGAAAAGCTGCCGCAGCGCATCCTGAGCGCGGTGGACGTGCTCGCGCAGCAGGCGGTGAAGAGCATGACGCTGAAGGAGGCGCTGCAGGCCTCGGACCGGATCGCCGACAGCATCATGACGGGGTTGAAGAGCCGGGCCGATATCGCGTCTCTCGGCCTTGAGATCCTCGGCGTCTCCATTCGCGGCATCAAGCCGTCACCCGACACCGCGAAGGCGCTGGAAGCCGAGGCGCGCGAGGCCATCCTCAAAAGCGCCGACGAGGCGATCTTCGCCCGCCGCAACTTCGCCGTGGAGCAGGAACGCGCCATCCGCGAGAGCGAGCTGGACACCGAAATCGCCGTCGAGCAGAAAAAACGCGCGATCCGGGAAACTCAGATGGACGCCGAGGCGAGCGTGGTGGCCAAGCAGAACCAGCTGCGCGAAGCCGGCATGGTCGCCGATATCGCGCTCGAGGACAAACGCAAGAGCCTGGTCGCGCTCAGCGGCGAGAACACCCGCACCCTTGCGGACGCGGAGGCCTATCGGGTCGGTGCGCTGATGAAGATCTTCGAAGGCGTCGATACCAAGGTGATCCAGGCGCTGGCGGCGGCCGGCATGCAGCCCAACCAGCTGATCGCCCAGGCCTTCGGCGGCATCGCCGAGAAGGCAGAGCGGATCGGGCAGCTCAATTTGTCCCCCGACCTGCTGCAGGCACTGCTGGACAAGCCGAGGGAGACTCCCCGTGGCCGCTAACGCCGATCGCAAGATTGTCCTGGTGACGCGAAAGACCCGGCTCGAGGACCTGATCGCCAGATACCACACCCCGGCGCAAGCCAAATTCTATGTCGAGCACCTGGGTGCGGACTTCAGCGACTATCAGCGCGAGCACGACGTCTACATGGCTGCGAGACAGCACACTGTGCAGGTCCTCGAACAATGGGGACGCTACCAGGTGATGGACCGCGGCTTCCTGCCGAATTTCATCTTCGGCCCCGCCGACATCGTGATCGCGCTGGGTCAGGACGGCGTGGTCGCCAACACCATGAAGTACCTCGATGGCCATCCACTGATCGGCGTCAATCCCGACGCCGGCCGCTACGACGGCGTGCTGTTGCCGTTCGTCTCCGCCGACCTGCCCGCCTTGCTGCGGGACGTTGCCGCGGACAAGCGGCCGTTCAAGACCGTCACCATGGCGCGGGCCGCGCTGACCGACGGACAGGTGCTGCACGCGGTCAACGACCTGTTCATCGGCGCGCGGACCCATACCTCGGCGATCTACGAGATCGCGACCGGCGAGCAGAAGGAAAAACAATCCTCCAGCGGATTGATCGTCTCCACCGGGCTCGGCTCGACCGCCTGGTTCAAGAGCATCGTGACCGGGTCGCTCGCGGTGGCCAGCGCCTATTATGGCGAGGACACGCCGGCCCCCTACGCCCCGCAGCCATGGGATACCAACGAATTGCGCTTCGCGGTGCGCGAGCCGTTTCCCAGCAAGGTTTCGCAGACCAGGCTGGTGTTCGGCAGCCTCGCCAAGGGCGACACGCTGCGCCTGCGCTCGCTGATGCCGGAAAACGGCGTGATCTTCAGCGACGGCATCGAAGCCGACCGGCTTGACTTCAACTCTGGGACCGAGGCCCAGATCACGATCGCCGACCGCCAGGGCCGGCTGATCGTTTGAGGTGCGGACGGACCACGGACCTGCGGGCCCTGCAGGCAGTACCGGGCAACGGCGTAGTGCACGCTTGCCCGCCAGCTATTTGACCAGCGGGCAGCCGCCCTTGTCGAGGGGACGGAAGGCCTGGTCGCCCGGCACCGTCGCCAGCAGCTTATAGAGATCCCAGGGCGATTTGGATTCCTCGGGCTTCTTCAGCTGGAACAGGTGCATCTCGTGCACCATGCGGCCGTCCTGGCGGATGTGCCCGTCGCGCGCGAAGAAATCGTGGATCGGCGTCGCCTTCATCTGCGCCATGACCTTGGCGGTGTCGTCGGTGCCGGCGGCATCGATCGCCTTCAGATAGTGCATGGTCGCCGAATAGAGCCCGGCCTGGATCATGGTCGGCATGCGGCCGATTTTCTGCATGAAACGCTTGGAGAAGGCGCGGGTCTCGTCGTCGGTGTCCCAGTAGAACGCATCGGTGGTGATCAGGCCCTGGGCGTCCTTGAGCCCCATCGCACGGGCATCGGTGATGTTGAACAGCAGCGCGATCAGCTTCTGGCCACCCTTGGTCAGACCGAACTCAGCCGCCTGCTTCAGCGCGGTGGTGGTGTCGCCGCCGGCATTGGCCAGCGCCACCACCTTGGCCTTCGAGGCCTGCGCCTGCAGCAGGTAGGACGAGAAGTCCGACGAATTGAGCGGATGGCGGACGCTGCCCACGACCTTGCCGCCGGTTTCCTTCACCACGTTGGAGGCGTCGCGTTCAAGCGCCGCGCCGAAGGCGTAGTCGGCGGTGATGAAGAACCAGCTATCCTCGCCCCGCTGCACCATGGCGCGTCCGGCGACGTTGGACAGCGCATAGGTGTCGTAGGTCCAGTGCACGGTGTTGGGCGAGCAGGCGACGCCGGTCAGGTCCGAAGTGCCGCCGCCGGAATTGATGAAGATCTTGTTCTGGTCGCGGGTCAGTTGCTGGATCGCGAGCGCCACCGAGGAGGTGGGGACGTCGAACACGGCATCGACCTTCTCGTTGTCGAACCAGTTGCGGGCGATGCCCACGCCGACGTCGGGCTTGTTCTGGTGGTCGCCGGAGATCACCTCGATCGGCTTGCCCTTGACCTTGCCGCCATAGTCCTCGACCGCCATCTGGGTCGCGATCAGCGAGCCCTTGCCGGTGGCATCGGCATAGAGGCTCGACATGTCGGTCAGCACGCCGATCTTCACCACGTCGTCGGAGATCTGGGCCTGCGCCGTCGTCGAAACCGCCAGCGCGGCGGTGGCGGCGAGAACGGCGATCATCGGTCGTTTCATTCTGTGGTCTCCCTTGAAGAGGCGAAAATCGGCCAGATCGGCCGCGCTGGTTCTAAAATTGATATTTGAGCCCGGCCGATCCGCCATGATCGTTGCCACCGGCCCTGGCAAAGGTGGTTGTGGCATTGGCGAACAGCGACAGGCCGTTTCGGATGGAGGCCACGAAACCGCCGGCGGCTCTGCCATAGGTGCCGGCCTGGCGCCCGACCGGCGTCCAGATCGGCAGGTCGAGCGCAACGGTTTCCTGGCTGATGATCCAGCGGGTACCGCCCAGAAGATCCCGCTCCGCGGTGAGATTGAGATAGCCGTTGACCGCCGAGCTATCGAAAGTCAGGGAGCGCGCGAACTGGGCGCCGACGCTGCCCACCAGTTGCTCGGCGATCTGGCGATCGACGTGTTGCGTCAGCACGCTGTCGCCGGTTTCGGTGTAGTCACCGATACGGGTGTGCGCATAACGCAGCCCCGCGATCGGGCCGAGCCGGACCACGTCGAGATCGAACAGGTAGCCTGCTCTGGCCGCAGCGACGAAGGTGCCGCCGTTCGTCGCCGCGCGCAGCGTATCGATCACGCCGGGGCGATCGATGTCGAATTTTTGATCACCGTACGCCACCACCGCATCGACAAACCAATTCCTTGTATTGTGCGAGACATAACCCGCGATCTGAACGCTATCGATCTTGATATTCCCGCTTTGGTTCAGGTTGGCCCGCGTGGTCGCGCCATTGAGCGCCGCACCGACGACGAGGCTCGGGGATAACCGATAGTCAAGCCCGATGGTGCCGCTCTCGGAACCGTAGCTGCCGCCTCCGCCGCCGAGCCCGGATGCCGAAAGCCGGTCGTCGCGGTTGCCGCCGAAATAATTGCCCTGCGCATAGACCGTCCAGGGATTGATGACTGCCGCAGGGCTTGCGGTCGGCGGAACCTTTCGCGGCAAGTCAGCGGCAAAGGCATCGCGCGATGACGGCAGCACAGGCATCTGACGCGCCGCATCGAAACGCGCGAACAGGCTGTCGGCAAATCCCGTCGCGATCGAGGTCGCCAGATCGGCCTGGACCGGGAGAGCGTCCTGTGCCCCGAGGAGATTGCCGATATAGCGCGCCATCAGCAGATGCCCGGCCTCGGTCTCGTGCAGGTCGAAGAAGAAATGCCGGTTCTGCACCGCCTTCGGTGCATTGACACAGGCCGGGTCGGCCGCGCAGGTGCCGGGGAGAAAACCATACATCGCCGGATTCAGCATGTTGCGGCGATAGATCTCGAAGAAATCGAACACCCGGATCTGCGTTCCAGGGCCGGCCAACGGCGCCAGCGCGGCTCCCAGGCCCGCATTGTACATCGCTCCGTACTGATCGATCTTCGGCGGAAGAACGACCGGCACGGATGTTCCCAGCGCGGCTTTCCAGACGCCCAGTGCGTACACAGCGGCCAGACCCGGTCCTCCCGCGGTGTAGACCACGATGTTGCGCGCACCGGCATTGATCAGATTCGCCGTGTTCGATGCCTGTTCGCTCAAGGTCATTTGCGCGAGCGCGCTCGGCGTCAGCGACGGATTGAGAGCAAGCGCGATTGCCGAGTTCGACGCACCGTCGAGCAGGACAAGGTCATTCGGCCCGATACGGCCGCCGCTCGCCGTAAAGCTCGCAACCTGATCGGCCGTGCTGGGCCATCCCGCGTTGGCTTCGGGAAAGGACGGTCCCGTCCCGGCGCCACCGACGGCATGATTATTGAGAACCTGATAGGCAAAGCCAGTTGTCGACGGAAGCCACTGAACCGTGTTGAGGCCGTTCGAGCAGCCCCCGGCACTGCCCGGATAATGCGACAGCGTGCAAATGAAACGGGTATCGAACTGACTATCCCCGAACACATAAAGCTGACCGCTTTGCCCGAAGGCCGCCGCAGACCAAAGCTGCGCGCACACAGCCATTGCCGGGCGCCACGAGATGCGCTGCCCCATCGCTTCCCCCCATTTTATGTCGCGGTGACGGTGGATCCATCATCCGGACGTCGCGGACGATTGCCCACGACATCCGCGCCATCGTTGCAGGGCGGAGAGGCGTACGTAAGGGACCGTGTTAACGTCCGATATCCTATTGCTTAACGCCGGATGCGCATTCGTCGGATCGAACGCGGCCCAACAGCACGCGACTCACCATGGCACGGCATCGAATGTACAGGGCATCTCGATGTCGCGACGCATCCGACCATCCAGCCGCAAAACGCTGGACCGACCTACGATCCGCTGGCCGTGCGGTATTGCGTCGGGCTCTCGCCAAAAGTCTGCCGGAACACACGCGAGAAATCCTGCGGCGATCTGAAGCCGCAGCGCGTGCCGATGTCCGAGACCGAGCAGGCCTGGAACTGAGGCGTGGCCAGCATGATGCGCGCCCTTGCAAGGCGAATGCGACGCGTTTCGCCCATGATGCTGAGGTCCGCGGCCGCAAAAATCTTGTGAAGACAGCTCAGCGATATGCCGCATGCGGCCGCGATTTTTTGCGGCGACAGATCGAGGTCATCAAAGTTCTTTTCGATGTAACGCTGGGCACGCGCTCTGTGAGCCCGTAAAATCGAGCTGTCGGAAGCCAATGCAGCACGGCTGTCCGTCAGCAGGAATGCCACGAGATCGCAGAGCTGTCCCGATAGAAATTTGGCGGCATCCGGCGATGCTGTCGGCACCTGCTGCAGCACGTCACGCACAAAATGCCGAACCAGCACGGCCATACCGACGTGTTGCAGCGGCCATTCACGCAGCTGAGGCAACTCCGGCGAATAATGCCGAAAAACCTCGACAGGTATCCGTACGTTGAGCGTCGCATAGTCTTCGGAGATCAGCGCCTCGCCGGGCTCCCCATTATGGACAAGATAGGCGGAGCCCGGGCGCAGCACGGAATCCCCGCCATCCTGGCGAATGATCATCCGTCCTTTGAAGGGAAAGGCCATCGAATAGAATGGAGCGGTTCTGTCCCTCGCAGAGCTGCGGCAGAGGCGCACGTTGCGCAAGCTGAACCGGCTGAATCTCAGCTTCGCGAACGGCGTGCTCGCAACATCACCAAACAGTCTGGACGGATCTCCCCGCTGCAGATCGATCGCGCCCCAGATTGATCCCATCCGCTGCCGCAAATAGTCCACCCTTTCGGGTTCGGCCACGTCGTCCGACGAGAAGACAGTGGCCCATACGGCGCGATCGTCCGCAACCGGCATCTTGATCTCAGTCATCTCGCCCTCGTTTCACGCGGCCGCTGTACAGCGAATTCAGGGACAGCTCGAAACCCATGCCGGATGATCGCGCGGACGCTCGCCCCGCCCCCAGGAACGATACACCGCAGCGTAACGTTTTCAGGTTGCCGCTGCCAAGCTCCAAACGTCGCAGCGAGGCGGGCTTCAGGTCTTCGCGTCACCCTTCCCCAGCCCGCGCAACGCGAAGCGGTTGATACGGCCGGCGAAGGCTGCGGGATCATCCGGCAGATCGCCGTCAAGGATCTGCGCCTGCTCGAACAGCAGCAGCGACAACTCTGCCGCTTCCGGGTCCGAGGCCGAGAGATCCGCGATCGCGCCCACGAGCGCATGACGCAGATTGACCTCGAGGATCGGCTTCAGGCCCACACCGCGGCTCTGCTTTGCCAGCAGGCGTTCGAGCTCGCGATCGGGTCCGTGGCCGGCGGCCACCAGGCACGACGCGCTGGTGGTGAGCCGCTGCGAGGCGCGCACGTCGGCGACACGTTCGCCGAGGTTCTGCTTCAGCGCCGCGATGATCAGGTCATCGTGGGCGGCGTCGCTCGCGGGTTTCTCCGCCTCACCCTCGGTGAGCGGAATGAGGCCGAAGTCCACATCCCCCTGGCTCAGCGAACGCAGCGGCTTGCCGCCGAAGTCGAGCGGCGCCGAGGTCCATAGCGCATCGATATGGTCTGACAACAGCAGCACCTCGACACCGCGGGCGGCCGCAGCCTCGAGCTTCGGGTTCGCCTTCAGCCGCTCCAGGCTTTCGCCGACCAGATAGTAGATCTCGGTCTGGTTCGGCTTGAAGTCGTCGACATACTGCTTCAGCGTCCGCGCCTCGCCCGCCGTCGTGGTGAAGCGCGCGAGCCCGAGCAGCTTTTCACGTCGCTCGCCGTCCTCCCAGATGCCCTCCTTGAGCACCGGGCCGAATGCATCCCAGATCTTCGTGAACGCCTCGCCGTCCTTCTCCGCCGTGGTTTCCAGCTCGCCAACCACGCGCGTCGTGATCGCCTTGCGGATCTGCGCCAGTTGCGGATTGTTCTGCAGCATCTCGCGCGAGAGGTTCAGCGGCAGATCTTCGCTGTCGACCACGCCGCGGATGAAGCGCAGATAGGACGGCAGCAGTTCCGCCTCGTCGGTGATGAAGACGCGCCGCACATAGAGCTTGACCCGGCCCTTGCGCTCCTGATCAAACATGTCGAACGGCTTCATCGACGGCGCGAACAGCATCACCGCATAGGAATAGCGGCCCTCGGCACGGTAGTGCAGCGTCATCGCCGGTTCATCGAAGCCGCCGCTGATGGTGCGATAGGCCTGGGCGTAATCCTCAGCCTTGAGCTCCGATTTCGATCGCTGCCACAGCGCGCTGGCCGAATTGATCTGCTGCGCCTCCCCCTCCTCGGGCACCAGCTCGATCGGAAACTGGATGTTGTCGGAATAGGCTCCAACGATGCGTTTGATCTCGTGGGCTTCAAGATACTTCTTTGCGTCCTCCTTCAGATGCAACACGATCTCGGTGCCGCGCGTCACGCGTTCCGTCGCCTCCGCATCCGCCGGCGCGACCTCGAAGCCGGCGCCGCCTTCCGATGTCCAGACCCACGCCTCGGTCTCGCCGGCGCGGCGGCTGGTGACCACGATGCGATCCGCCACCATGAAGGCCGCGTAGAAGCCGACGCCGAACTGGCCGATCAGGCCGGTGCCTTTCCTGGTTTCGTCCTTGCTTTCGTTGAGACGGGCCAGGAAGGCCTTGGTGCCGGACCGGGCGATGGTGCCGAGATTGTCGATCAGCTCCTGCCGCTCCATGCCGATGCCGGTGTCGCGCACGGTGAGTGTCGCGGCTGCCTTGTCCGGCGCGATCCTGATCGCGGGCGCGTCGCCCTCGGCCAGCAGGTCCGGCCGCGCGATCGCCTCGTAGCGCAGCTTGTCGCAGGCGTCCGATGCGTTGGAAATCAGTTCCCGCAGGAAAATGTCGGTCTCGGAATAGACCGAGTGCACCATCAGGTGCAGGAGCTCGGCAACTTCGGCTTGAAAGGGTTGGGTCTGCGCCGCAGTCGTCGTCATGTCAGTCATTTTCCCTTGCTTGGCGTGGTTCCGTGGGGACGGCGCCGCGAGGGCGGGCCGGCAGCCCTTGTTTAGGAATCCCGGGCCGTTTCTGCAAGTGGCGGGGGCGCGGCAGGCCGGGATTTGCCGCAGCGCGCCATGCCTGCGCACCATGGCCGGATCTGATCCGCAAGCCAGAGATATCCGGCTTGCGCTCCTATGGGGGACGCAACTCGGCAGAGCCGAGTTTGCTCCGCATCCCGCCTTTGAGCGGTGACGCCGAGAATTGGATGCTCCAGCGCTCCGGTTTCGCCCGGTCGTCGAGGTCAGGCCCGCGCGTGCGACGATGTTGGTTATTGAAGGCTCGCGCGTTATCCTCAACAATCAAGGTTACCGCGTCACGCGTACGTCATGTCACGGACTTGATGCGGCCATTCATTCCTTCTTAAGTCGCGCGGGGCTTTGGGTTGTCTGCCCCTTCCCAGAATCGGTTGGAGAGGAGACGCCACGTGCATGCCCTGAGCCCGCGCCCCAAACGCACCACTGTCGTGTTCGATCTCGGCGGCGTGCTGATCGACTGGAATCCGCGCCACCTCTATCGCAAGCTGTTCGTCGGCGACGAAGCCGGCATGGAGCGCTTCCTGCGCGAGATCTGCACCATGGACTGGGTGCTGCAACAGGATGCCGGCCGCACCTGGGCGGAGGGCACTGCCCTGCTCAGGCAACAGCATCCTCACCAGGCTGACCTGATCGACGCTTTCCACAAGCGCTGGCCGGAAACCATCGCGGGCGCGATCGACGGCACGGTCGCGATCCTCCGTGAATTGAAGAATGCCAACACGCCGCTCTATGCCCTGACCAACTGGTCGCAGGAGACGTTTGTCCACGCTTCGCAGTTCGCCTTCATGAGCTGGTTCGGCGGTGTCGTGGTGTCCGGCGAGGAAAAGCTGATCAAGCCGGATCCGGCGATCTATCGCCTGCTGATGGACCGCTACGCCCTTGTCGCGGAGACCATGGTTTATATCGACGACAACGCCCGCAATGCCGCCGCCGCCACCGATCTCGGTATGCATGGCATTCACTTCACGAGCCCGGACGCGCTGCGGGACGAACTTACGACACTGGATTTGCTGCCGCTTCACGCCTGACATCGCGGTCAGCGTCGTCCCTGGCCATGAAGCAGCGCAGCGCGGCCAGCCATTTGGCAAACCCCTCCTGCTCGTAATAGCGCGTCCAGCGGTCGTGCTCGTCGGCTGGGCAATCGAACGTCGCCGACCACTCGACGAACGCCTTGTCGTTGTCGACCACCGGCAACACGCGAATGGTGGCGACGTAGTTCGTCACCGGCAGCGCTGCCGGATCGAAGAAGGCATAAGTATAGGCGCGATCGAGATCGGAATGCCCAAGCAGGATCTGCCGGATCACCCGCTCGCCCATGGTGACGCGACGCACCGCGGAGACCTGATCGCCACGCTTGCCCTCCTCGATCACGGTGTCGCTCTCGACACCGGCCCAGGCATAGTGATCGAACGGGCGGATCACGGCCCAGACTTCGTCGGCGGTATGGTTGAGCACGGTTGAGTAATAGGATCTGGCCATGGCTGGTTCCCTCATCGCAGTAACGAGGGGTGATCGTAGGAACGCTCGACGCCCCCAGCCACCCGATTTCCGAATTGATCTGGCCTGACGCAGGGGCGAGGACCATGGCGCAACGTCTCTCGCGGCGGGAAGGCCGTGCTTCTCTGGCCGGTCAGGTCACGACAGTGGTTTCGGTCGGTGGCTGAGCGGGAACGAAGCAGCTCACGACAGTTTCAGTGTCCGTCCGTTGCAGGCGGAATGTTCCGCCCAGCGCCGTAACCCGCTCGCGCATGCCCGTCAGACCCCGACCGAGGGCGTGGTTTTCAGGCAAACCGATGCCGTCATCGATCACGGACAGCACGATGCCCAACGGTTCGCGCCGGACCTGCACGCGAGCGTGGCGCGCATGAGCATGCTTGAGAACATTGGTCAGCGCTTCCTGCACCGTGCGATAGATCGTATTGGCGACAACGTCGTCGACGGCGGCCGGCCCGATCTCGCATCTGGCTTCGAACGCCGTGCCTGGCGCCCGCAACTTCGCATCCTCGACGAGGCCGTCGATACTCCGCTGCAGGCCCAATTCCTGGATATGCATTGGCCGCAACCGGTCCAGGATCCGCCGGTTGGTCCGCTGCAGCGTTTCCACCGCCTGGGACAGCTTGACTGCGGGAGGGCTATCACGTTCGGTCTCGCCGCGCTCGTCGAGCAGCGCCGCGCTGTTGGCGCGAATGGCAAACAGCAGTGGACCGAGTTCATCATGGAGTTCGCGCGAAAGATCGCGCCGCTCCTGCTCTTCGAGAACGATCAGGCGCCGCAGCAGCCGCGTATTGTCAGAGGAGAGTTGTGACAGGGTCACCGCAAGCTCGTTCAACTGCTGACAACTTTTCCGGATTTCGGGAGGCCCCGCGCATGGCACCAGAACGTCGTAGGCGCCGCCCCGCAGCTGCGTCAGGCCCGCCTCGATGCCGCGCAGCGGCTGCAGCGTCGCACCCACGGTCAGATAGGCGATGACAGAGCTGATGACCGCAAGAACGACAGCCGACGTAAGAATTCCGACGAACGTCAACCAGCGTTCGGAAATATCGGCCGACATGCTGGCCCTGAACACCAGGTCGCCGAAACGTTCGCCCTTCAGGTAAATCGGAAACCTGTCCGAGATCCTGGGTGTGCCCAGCAACGCGACGAACCATGACGGCACGCCATCGACGTTCGATGTGGACGGGGTCTCGGCCGCAAGACCTGCCGCTTCGTCGGCGGTGGATTCGAAGGTGACCGCGCCCTCATTATCGTCAAGCCCGGCGTCGAATCCGCGCAATACCGCATTCGGATCGGTGGTGGTCAGCAGGGCGTTGTTGAAGGCCTTTGCAACCTGATCGGCCACCCGTCGGCCTGGCTCATGTTCCACCAGCAGTTGCGATCGCGAATAGATCACGAGCAGGATGACGCTCGCCACCAGCGTCACCAGAATCATGCCAAAGAGCAAAAGCCACAGTCGCACAAGAAGAGAACGGTTGGTCCACATGATCCGCTTTTTCACTTTGGTGAGAAGGTCGGCCTCTATCCAAGCCTGCAAATGCCACTATGTTTGACGCAGATGCAAACCGGCAAGGACATGATCAAATCAGCGTCGAAAACTCCGGATTCCGAACAGGCTTCCGGCACCCTGGACGTTCTCATCGTGGACGACCATCCCGTCGTCCTCGACGGATGCCGTTCGCTGTTCGCCAAGGATCCTGGCATCCGGCTGACCGAAGCGTCGGATGAGAAGTCGGGGCGGGAAGCCTATCTCGAAATCCGCCCGGATGTATCGATCATCGACATCAACCTGCCCGACCTGTCCGGCTTCGAACTGCTGCGCCGGATTCGCAAAGAAAACCCCGCCGCGAAGGTCATCATGTTCAGCATGAATGACGAGCCGGCCTTCGTGGTTCGGGCGATCGAGCTCGGCGCGAACGGCTATGTCTCGAAAAGCGACGATCCAAGGCAGCTTCTCACCGCCGTCAAAACCGTTGCCGCCGGCCAGAACTTCGTGGCGCCGCACCTGGCCCAAGCCGTCACGTTTGCAACGGCATCGATCCGCGCCAATCCTGCGTCGCAGCTGTCGCCGCGGGAACTCGAAATCCTGCGGCTATTATCGCGCGGCAGGACCATCGGCGAGGTCGCAGACATCATGAGCATTTCCTACAAGACGGTGGCGAACAACACCACGCGCCTGAAGCAGAAGCTGGGCGCGCGCAGCCATTCCGATCTGATCCGGTTTGCGGTGGAGCAAGGCCTTACCTAGGATCCTCCGCGCCGTATCGGAAAACTCCAGCTTTGCCGCATCGAACAGCGTCCGAGCGGCTTGGCAAACGGAAGATTTGGGATCGCGCCAATGACGGCTGATCAATCGAGCGTTGCCAGAACCTGCGCGGACTGCACCGCGTGCTGCGACGGCTGGCTCCGGATCAACATTCGCGGACACGAGGTTTCGCCGGGGCATCCCTGCCCGTTCAGCATCGCTCACGCCTGCCGCATCTACGACGAAAGACCCGAGGATCCATGCCGGCGCTTTGTATGTGGATGGCTGACGGACAACAGCCCCCTGCCGGACTGGATGCGCCCCGACCAGGCCAACTTCATTCTGTTGCCAGCCAATTTCCAGTGGCGCGGAATTCCGGTCCATGTCGCCGTCGCGGTCGGAGCACGGCCGAAGACCGCAGCGATCGAGTGGCTGAAAGACTTCTGCCTGAGCAGCAAAAGACCGCTGATCTTTCAGTTTGATGGCGAGTGGATCGCATACGGCCCGCCGCTGTTTCAGACCGAAATGGCGGCCCGGCTGTCGAGCGGCAAGGATCCCTGGTCTTGATGATGGGCGCACGGAGTCGTGCTTCCGCTGTGGATCAGCTTCGGGAATTATTGGCATGCCACCGCGCCCACCATCTCATTTCAAGCGCTCGTGGTCTGGAAAATTCACCCCTGGCGTTCGATTGATCGCCGATTTTGTGTATGGATATTGCAGCGCCAGAATAACTAGTCAGTCATACTGACATTCTCGAAACTCCTATATATACTAATAATATCAATAATTTAATCTTCGAAGAAATGCTGTTCAGTCTCCACGCGCGCCTGCGATATTGCGTCGCGCTACTACTATTGTACCAATTTTGTCACAAGGCCGGTTTCTCTGCTCCAGGCATGTTTCACTCCATGTCTTTGGCATTTGGTATACAATAGCATCTCCCCCGTTCAGGAAATTTCGGCATCCCGCCGGGATAACTTGGTAAGTGGGGACTCTCATGAGGGGACGACTTCTCGCCGGCACCGCCTGTGCCGCGCTCTGTCTGACACTGTCGCAACAGACCACGCGCGCGGCCACACTCGATGACGTCATGGCGCGCCTCGATGCGCTGGAACGAAACAACGCCAAACTGGCCAAGGAAAATGCGGCGCTTCGCGATCGCGTGAACAACATTGCCAGCCGCAAGCCGGAGCCCGCGGCGGCCAACTCATCGCCCAAGGGCAATCCCGTGCAGCACGCTGCTGTCGCGCCCTCGCCGGCGCCGGAGCATGCGGTGGTCGTGGTGGGCGGAGCGCCGATCTACAGCAAGGCCCCCGGCAATTCGCTGATCGACAACACCACGGTGACGCTGTACGGCCATGTCGACCTTTCCGGCGATGTCTTCAATCCCGGCGTGTTTGATCAGGGCACCAAATTCGGCATCTCGAGCAACCTGACCTATTTCGGCGTTCGCGCGCGTCACGATCTGGGGCCGTATGGTTATCCGGGCTGGGCCGCGATCGCCCAATTCGAATCGCTGATCGAGGTTGCGGCCACGCCGACGGAGCGTGCCGCGTTCGGTACCCGCGACAGCTTCCTGGGCTTGGAATCTCCCTGGGGCAGCATCAAGGCCGGCAAGGCGGACTCGCCGTACAAGCGCTCGACGGCGAAGTTCGATCCATTCTCGGCGACGCTCGGCGACTACAACTCGATCATGGGCAACACCGGCGGCGATCTGCGCGCCGAGTTCGATTGGCGCATGCCGCATGCGATCTGGTACGAATCGCCGGATTGGTACGGATTGCAGCTCTCGCTGATGGTATCGCCGGGCCAGAACCCCGCGCGCGACAACAGCGACTTTGCATTCGGCGATTTCAACTGCCCGGGCACATCCGCGCGCGGCAGCGGCAGCGGCTTCCCGGGCCCCGGCGGAGCGCTCGGCCCTGCAGGAGGCTGCACCGACGGCTCGTACGGCAACGCCTACAGCGCATCGCTGACCTACAACCGCGGGCCGTTCACTGCGATCGCCGCCTATGAACTGCACGAGCACGTCAACCGCACCGGCGACGAAGGCGTGGTGCCGCTTAGCAGCGGTGCGGTGCTGACCGTGCCGGTCAACGCCGTCGGCGTCAACAATGAGTGGGCCGCCAAGGTCGGCGCCGGCTACAAGTTCGACGACGGCATCGGCACGCTGCAGATCTACGGCATCTACGAGTGGATGCGGCGCGAGAACACGATCGCGATGTTCAACGAACGCTCGCGCGACGGCTATTTCCTGAGCGCGACCCAGACCGTCGGCCAGTGGGACGTCAGTGCGTCGTGGGCTCACGCCAACGCGTCACCCGGATCGCCCGGTACAGGTATCTTCAACACCTATACCGTCGCGCCTCCGGCAGGAGCCGCTGACTTCGCGCTCAACACACTCGACAGCAGCGCGGATCAGTATGCGATCGGTGCCAAGTATCACTTCAACAAGTGGGTGAGCTGGTACACGGTCGGCAGCCTGCTGCGCAACGGTCCGGGCGCGCACTACTGCCTCGGCCCCAGCGGCCACGGCTATGGCGTGTGCGGGCGGGATGCCAACAACAACGTCGTCGCCGGCGATCAGATCAAGGCGGTCTCAACGGGTATGACGCTCGATTTCTAAAGCATGATTCGATATCGGCGAGGCCACAAGCCTCGCCGATATCCACTACAACAGCTTCCCATCCGCCCCGAAGAACGGATGCGGGCCGTCGAAGTCGCCGATCGGCACCCAGTGCGTGACCAGGCGGCCGAATGGCTCGTCGGCACTTTCACCCGGAAACCATGTGTGCAGATGAAATGCGGGCGGCTCGACCTTGAAGGAGGGCTCGCGCAAATGTCCAAGGTCGAGATCCACCGCGTGGTTCGGCGCCGGGCAGATCGTCGCCGGACGGCCGGCAAACATCGTCAGTGTCGAACGATGCACATGCCCGGCTGCGACGAGCTGGACCCGCGGGTGCTTTGCGATGATCGGTGCAAGCGCTTTGGCATTTAGCAAATTCTGCCGGTCCATATGCCAGATGCCTGCGACAAACGGCGGATGATGCAGGACCACCAGCGCGGGCCGGTCATCAGAGGCCACAAGCGTCCCATCCAGCCATTGCAATGTCGCAGCATCGAGTTCGCCGTGCGGCTGCCCAGGCACGCTGGAGTCCACTAGCAGCAGGTCGAGGCCGTTGACAGTGAGCGCCTGATTGAGCGGACCGGTGGGAAACGCGTAGCTCCAGCCGGGAAACGCCGCACGCATCAGTTCGCGTGAATCATGATTGCCGGGGACGCCGACGAACGGCAGCTCCAGCGGTGCCAGCAGACGCTTCAGCAGATCGTATTCGTCCTTGAGCGGCGTATCGACGAGATCGCCGGAAATCACCACCAGGTCGGGCCGCGGCCGCAGCGCGTTCAGCGTGGCCACGCAGCGCTCCAGCGCCTTCGCGGTGTCGACGCGGCCATAGGCGAGCGTGCCCTCGGGCTTGATGTGCAGGTCGGAGATCTGGGCGATGAGGATAGGCTGGGGCATTTTTTAGATTTTCAACGGTTGATTGTTTTTATTCCGTCATGGCTGGGCTCGTCCCGGCCATCCACGTCTTAACGGCATCCCTGTAAGACAAGAAGTGGATGCCCGGCCCAAAGGCCGGGCATGACGGCAGAGAGCGTCGATGTGCATCGGCCACCATCATTTCACCCCTCCCGCGGCAACAGCCGCACCGCCTCGGGCGCAATCGACAGCCCGATACGGTCTCCGGCCTTCGCGGCAATCGTGTTCGGCGCATCGATGGTCAGGAGTCTGTCCGACGCACCACTGACCACGATGCGTTGGCGGTCGCCGATGAAGGCGACGCTGTCGACGGTGCCGGTCAGCGATGCGCCGGCGGCCTCGACGATGCGGATGGTTTCGGGACGGATCATGGCCACGCCCGCGCTTCCCTGAGCCGCACCAGCCCCGCCTTCCACCGCCAGCCGCCCGCCCGGCAGCACCAGCGCGCCGCCATCGAGCTTCGCCTCGACAATGTTGGCGGCGCCGATGAACTCCGCCACAAAACGACTCTGCGGCGTAAAGTAAATCTCGCGCGGCGTGCCGATCTGGGCGATGGCGCCCTTGCGCATCACCACCACGCGATCACCAAGCTCCATGGCCTCGGCCTGGTCGTGGGTGACGTAGATGGCGGTAATGCCGAGCGCTCGCAGCAGCCGATTGAGCTCGCTGCGCAAGCGATCACGCAATGCAGCGTCGAGCGCGGTCAGCGGCTCGTCGAGCAGCAGGATGCCGGGCCGAATCGCCACCGCGCGCGCCAATGCCACCCGCTGGCGCTGGCCGCCGGACAGTTGATCGATCCGGCGGCTTTCCAGCCCGCCGATGTTGGTCAGCGCCACCAGCTCCTTGATGCGCGCATCGCGTTCTGCCCTGCCTACACCGCGCAGCTTCAAGCCATAGCCGATGTTGTCGGCGACGCTCATGTTGGGAAACAGCGCGTAGGACTGGAACACCATGCCGACATTGCGCCGCTCAATCGGGATCGACGTCATGTCCTTGCCGTCGAACAGCACGCGCCCGCCGACGTCCGGTGTCTCGAGCCCGGCGATGATGCGCAGCATGGTGGTCTTGCCGCAGCCGGAGGGGCCAAGCAGCACCAGCGTCTCGCCGCGGGCGATGTCGAGGGTGGCGGGTTCCAGTGCGTGGGTGCCGTCGGCAAACGTCTTGCCGCAGGCCTCGACCCGCACAGCTGCGCCGTGACTCGTCTCGATCTGGCTGATGGCGTCAGTCATGTCTTTTGATCCCTGTCGGCCAGCATCTGCATCGCCACCAGCAGCGGCACGATCATCACAAAGAAAATCAGGGTGTAGGCGGACGCCACTTCCAGTCGCATCGAGGCATAGCTGTCGGCGAGCCCCACCGGCAACGTCTTGGTCAGCGGCGTGTGCAGCATCCAGGTGAGATTGAACTCACCCAGCGACAGCGTCACCACCATCAGACTGCCCGCCAGAATCCCCGGCATGGCGTTCGGCACGATTACATCCAGAAACCGCCGCCAAGGCGCGGCGCCGAGCGAGGCTGCGCCTTCATCCAGGGTCTTGATGTCGATGGTCGAGAACACCGCCATCACCGAGCGCACCATGAACGGCAGCGTGAACACCACGTGGCCGGCGAGAATGAACAGCCAGGAGCGCCGGAAGCCGCCGAACCCGCCATAGGCCAGCAGCAGCCCCAGCGCGATCGCAAGCCCGGGTATCGCCAGCGGCAGGGTGATCACTTCTTCCACCACGCGCGCGAGCTTGCCGCCACGGACATGCAGCGCATAGGCGGCCGGCACACCGACGGCGAGCGTCACCACCAGCGTCGCGAACGCGATCAGGAACGAGAGGAAGATGGTGTCGGCATAGAGCTGCCACACCTGCACCACCCATTGCAGGGTGACGCCGGACTGCAGGCCGCGAAAATAGTTCTGGGTGACGCCGGCGGCGATCGACAGGATCGCCGGTACCACCAGGAAGGCCGCGACCAGCAGCGTGAAAAGAAGTTGAGCGGTAAAGATCAGGCGATCGCGCATGAATTATCCCGCCGCCGCCACGGTGCCGCCGCTGAACGAGCGGGCAAGCGCGAGGATCGCCCATGCGATGACACCGAGACCGACCGACAGCGCCGCCGACGTCGAGAAGTTCGCCGCGAGCGTGAACTCGGTGTAGATCAGCATCGGCAGCACATCGATATTGGTGGCGAGCGTAAATGCCGTACCGAACGCTCCCATGGCGGTGGCGAACGCGATCGCGCCCGAAGCGATGAACGCCGGCTTCAAGGCCGGCAGCACCACGTCGCGCTGCACCGCCCAGGGGCTGGCGCCGAGCGAGCGCGCCGCTTCTTCCAGGCCGCGATCAAGCTTCTGGATCGCCGCCATGATGGTGAGGATGACGCGTGGAATCGAGAAATAGAGATAGCCGAGAAACAGCCCCCAAATCGAATAGGCGAACACGATCTTGTCCCCGAGGAGCTTGTTGGAGAGATCGCCGATCAGGCCCTGCCGGCCGGCCAGCAGGATGATCATGAAGCCGACCACCACGCCGGGAAACGCCAGCGGGAACGTCAGCATCGCGATCAGCACCGCGCGGCCGGGAAAACGATGGCGCTGCAGGAACATGCCCGCGACCGTCGCAATCGCCAGCGTGGCCACGGTGGTGGCTGCGGCGAGCACCACGGTGTTGATCAGCGTCACGCGGTAGCGCGGCTCGGTGAGGATGGCGAGATACCCCATCAGCCCCCGCGGCCCATCCGCACCAGTTATCACCAGCCGCGCCATCGGCAGCAGAAAGAACGCCGCGGTCACCACGATCAGTGGCGCGAGGCACAGCCAGATGAAGGAGCGATGGGATGTCAAAGGATCAAAATTTCGGTTGAGTCTGTGAGTGCTTCACAGGTTACCCCGTCATGGCCGGGCTTGTCCCGGCCATCCACGTCTTTCTTCACTGAAGTACCGTTAAGACGTGGATGTATCGGCGACTTGGCTTCGCCAAGTCGCTGGGCACAAGGCCGGGCATGACGCTGAATTTGCGGAAATACCTTGGGTAACGACAAGGTTTTCTGCCGCCCCCCTCACTTCACCTCGGCCAGATACCGATCCACAAATCCCTTCTGGGCGTTTTCCATCTGGCCCCAGTCGACGGCCTTGGCGCGGGCGTAGTCGCTGTCGGGCAGGAACTTGCTCTTCACCGCCTCGGGCAGCTCGATCTTGCGCGCCGGGCGCAGATAGGCGTTGGTCCAGATCGCCTGGCCCTTGTCGGACAGCAGATAGTCCATCACCTTCTTGGCCTTGTCCTTGTCGGGGGCGTTCTTCACGAGACCCACGACATAGGGAAACACCACCGAGCCTTCGCAGGGAATCACAAACTCGAAATTGCCCTTCTCGGAATATTTCGCGCGATAGGCGTTGAAGTCGTAATCGAACAGGATCGGCATCTCGCCGGACACCACGCGGGCATACGACGTCTGCTTCGGCACGATCGGATCGTTCTTGGCCAGTGCCTTGAAGAAATCGATCGCCGGGCTGAAATTGCTGGCCGAACCGCCGAGCGCAAGATTGACGGCGACCGCGCCGACATAACCGACCGCGGCCGATGACGGGTCGAGATAACCGACCATGCCTTTGTAGTCGGGCTTCAGCAGATCCTTCCAGCACGCCGGCACCGGCTTGCCGCCGAGCGCATCCTTGTTCACGAACAGGCCGAGCGTGCCGGAATGGATCGTGGTCCAGTAGCCGTCGGGATCCTTCAGGCCGGCATCGACCTGGTCCCAGTGCGCGGGCTTGTAGGGCTCGAGCGCATCCTGCGCCTTCGCCTTCATGCCGAAGGTGACGCCGAAATAACCGATGTCGCCGACCGGATTGGCTTTCTCGGCGATGATCTGCGCCAGCGCCTGGCCGGAATTCTTGTTGTCATGGGGGATGTCGTAGCCGAGATCGGCCTTGATCGCCTTCAGCATCGAGGCCCAGTCGGCCCACTCCGGCGGGCAATTGTAGCAGATCACATCGGCGGCCTGCGCCGGCTGGGCGGTCACGGCGGGCAGCGCCAGCAGCGCGACAGCCAGGCAGATGGCTTGCAGAACGGTTCTGATCATGGTCATCGGATATCCCCCGGGCAGCACGAGCCGCCGACAAGACACCGGCCCCTCGCCGGTGCATTGTTGAGGCCTCAACTATAGGGCGCGGATGACAGATTTGCGACGCCGGGATGCGCTCGAAAAGCCGTGAAAACAACGCCCGCGTGCATAGCACGATGGTCCTCGCGGAGCCGATGAAGGGCGGTCATCCGGTCAGATCGGCTGCAGCTGCTCCTTGAAGCACCAGTGGTCCGGGCCGATGCGTGCGCGATCGCCGACCTTGCCGCTCTCGATCGTCAGCAGCAGATGGGTCGGCATCGCAACTCCCGTCACTCCCGCCACGGTGGCGCTGACGCACGCCTGCCAGTGCATGCCCTCGCGATGCGGCGCGCCGACCCGCACATTGGTGGCCTGCCCGGCAAACACCGAGGAGAGATTCTCGGCGACGATTTTCCTGACGTCCGGTTCGGGATCGACCGCTGGCGTACTGGACGGCGGCTGGCGGTATTTCTCCGGCACGAAAGTGACATTGGAGTCGACGCGACCGCAGCCCGCGATGACGCAGGCAATAACCGGAAACAAAACCACCCCAAAACGCATACGCCTGCTCATCCCACCTCTCGTCCTGAATCTAGGGCGGCACATGACAGCCCGGCAACTTAAATTTCCGTCAAGCCGCGCGGGCGTAACGCTTGCGATAATCCGCCGGCGTCACGCCGACCTGGCGGACAAAGGCGCGGCGCAAGGTGTCCGCATCAGTGAAACCGCAGAGCGCCGCGACCTGCTTGGGCGCCTCCTGCCCGGCCTCCAGCAGCCGGCGCGCCGCGGCCACACGCGCCTGTTCCACCCAGACGGCGGGCGTCACCCCAACCTCGTGACGGAACAGCCGCGCGAAATGACGCGGGCTGAGGCCCATGCGCGCGGCGAGATGCGGCACATCATGGTCCGCGGACGGATTGGCGGCGATGAAGCGCTGCACCTCCTGCAGCGCGGAGCGACCGGCTGGCACGGCTTCGCCGCGCCGGCTGAACTGCATTTGCCCGCCGGGCCGCTTGAAGAACATCACGAGCTGCGCGGCCACACGCTTCGCCACCTCCTGCCCGAGATCTTCCTCCACCAGCGCGAGCGCAAGGTCGAGCCCGGCGGTGACGCCCGCCGCAGTGCGCAGCTTGCCATCGCGCACATAGATTGCATCCTCGTCGACATGGATCGACGGATAGGTCCGGGACAATCGCTGCGCCACGGCCCAATGCGTGGTGACATGCCGGCCGTCCAGAAGGCCCGTTGCGGCGAGGAAGAGCGCACCGCTGCACACGGAGCCATAACGCCGCGTCGTCGGAGCCATCTGGCGCAGCCACTGCAGCACCTGTGGCTCAATGTGCATGTCCGGCGCCTGCGGCGAACCGGCGACCAGCAGGGTGTCGATGGGTCCGGCCATGTCCGTGTCACCAACCACGTGATCGGCCATCAGCCGCACGCCCGACGAAGCGCGGATGGCACCCGGCCGGCTGGCCACGATCCGCAGCCGGTAGATCTCGCGACCGACCTGCGTATTGGCCTCGGCGAACACGTCGAGCGGCCCCGACACGTCGAGCAATTGCACCCCCGGCAGCGCCAGGATGGCGATGGTTCTGGCCGGCTTGGCCATGGACCGCATCGCCTCTCTCGTCCCGCGCACGGGGGGCGTTTTCACTGATTGTCTCAAGGCTCGCATCGCTCCGCCAGGGCCTGACCACCGGTGTCAGGCTTTGACGTCATATGGCAGAAAACGACGTATTCCGTCAATTGCAGACAGAGCGGGTCAACGGCACGTTAGGGCTGGCACTCCAAGCAGACAGGACACCAGCCATGACAACGACACTGCCTTCGATCGACGGGATCACGATCCCTGACAGCCAGCTCGCCCGGGAGGTCACCGACCTGGTGCGCGATACCGCTTCACCGCTTCTGTTCCACCATTCCAGCCGCGTGTATTATTTCGGCGCGCTGGCGGGGAAGCACCGTGGCCTGCGCTTCGATCCGGAACTGCTCTACACCGGGGCGATGTTCCATGACATGGGCCTCACCCACAAGCACAGCAGCCAGCACGAACGCTTCGAGGTCGACGGCGCCAACGCCGCGCGCGACTTCCTCAGGAGCCGCAATATCGCGCAGGCCGATATCGATACGGTGTGGACCGCAATCGCCCTGCACACCACGCCCGGCATTCCGCAGCACATGCACCCGGTGGTGGCGCTGGTGACCGCCGGTGTGGAGATGGATGTGCTCGGCCTCACCTATCATGAGTACAGCAACGCCGAGCGCGAGGCGGTGGTGCATGCCCATCCACGCCCCTCGCACTTCAAGGAAGAGATCATCCAGGCGTTCTACGACGGCATCAAACACAAGCCGGATACCACCTTCGGCAACGTCAAGGCCGACGTGATCAAGGACAAGGAGCGTGGCTTCACGCCGGGTAATTTCTGCAGCGTGATACGGCATTCGCCGTGGAAGGGGTGAGGAAAAGATAATACACCGAGCGTTGCAGCAACGGCGTTATTGGCGCTCGGTTACGGTACTCAGAATGGTGCCGCAGCCGTCACTACCACTCTCAGCCGTCATGCCCGCACTTGGTGCGGGCATCCACGCCTTAACGGCGCTCATGCAAGAGAAGTCGTGGATACCCGGCCCAAGGGCCGGGCATGACGGCTGAGAATGATGAGACGCACAGATCAACAAACAGCCCAAGACCGTGAAAACATTGATGCATGCTTCGCGGAAGCTTACATCAATCTGACACGCCCGCATCTCTCGCCACAATTCCCACGCCTTTCATTCAGAGATTATTCAGTCGGCGACGCGCTGAATAGCGACGGAGATTCGGCCCGCGGCGTTCGCCACGACGGTGCTCCGCCAACGCCCCTTTCGGGATCTCGTCATGCCGGCAACGCCCCGACCCATTTCCTCTCTCCACGCCTTCGGCTTCGTGACCGCACTGCTGCTGAGCGGCTACGTTGCGATGCCCAGCGCACACGCCGCCGAACTGAACGCGCACGATCTCGCGCTGCTCGACCGGCTGACCTTCGGCGTGACCCCGTCGAGCGCAGCGCAGTTTCAATCCATGGGCGCGGAGCTGTGGCTCGACGAGCAACTGCATCCGCCGGCCGGATTGCAGCCGGCAATGCCGGCGGCGGCGGTGGCGCAGATCGAGGCGATGCCGGATGTGCACAAGCTGCCGTTCGACGTGGTGGCGGAATTCGACCAGCAGGGCCGCGCCGCCAACCAGATCACCGATCCGGATCAGAAAAAAGCGGCTCAGCAAGCCTATCAGCAGGCGATGAACGATCGCACCCGCCAGGCGGCAGCGCGCACCATCCTGCGCGCGCTCTACGCGCCCGAGCAATTGCGCGAACGCATGACCTGGTTCTGGTTCAATCATTTCAACGTGCACCAGTACAAGGCCAATCTGCGCGTCCTGGTCGGCGACTACGTCGACAGCGCCATCAGGCCGCATGCACTGGGCCGCTTCCGCGACCTGCTCAGCGCGACGCTGCACCATCCGGCGATGCTGCGCTATCTCGACAACGCCGACAACGCCGCGGGACACCTGAACGAAAACTACGCCCGCGAGATCATGGAGCTGCACACCATGGGTGTCGGCTCTGGCTACGCGCAGGCGGATGTGGAGCAGTTGGCGCGGATTCTCACCGGCGTCGGCATCGATCCGAAGTCTGAGAATCCCAACCTCAAGCCGGAGCTGCGCCCGCAGCTGGTGCGCCAGGGCCTGTTCGAATTCAATCCGGCACGGCATGACTACGGCGACAAGACCTTCCTGGGCCACACCATCAAAGGGCGTGGCCTCGCCGAAGTCGACGAAGCCCTCGACATCCTGTGCCGGCATCCCGCCACCGCGACGCATGTCTCGCAGAAGATCGCCATGTATTTCGTCGGCGACAATCCGCCGGCTGCACTGGTGCAGCACATGGCGCAGACGTTCCAGAAGACCGACGGCGATATCGCCGCTGTCCTCGGGACCATGGTGCACGCACCGGAGTTCGCCGCCGCGCTGAAGCCCGGCGCGAAGTTCAAGGATCCGGTGCAATACGTGATGTCCGCGGTGCGGCTCGCCTACGACCGCAAGGTCATCCTCAACACGGCGCCGATGCAGAACTGGCTGAACCGGCTCTCCGAGGGCCTGTTCAATCACGACACACCGGACGGTTATCCGCTGACGTCAGCCGCCTGGAACGGTCCGGGCCAGATGATGCTGCGGTTCGAAGTGGCGCGGCAGATCGGCTCCGGCTCGGCCGGGCTGTTCAAGCCGGAAGGCCCGAACACCACCGACCAGCCGGCGTTCCCGCTGCTGCAGAACGCCCTGTTCTTCAACACCCTGCGCCAGACCATGAGCACGACCACGATGGCCGCGCTCGATCAGGCGGTATCGCCACAGGACTGGAATACGCTGTTTCTGTCGTCGCCCGAATTCATGCGGTGACACTTCTGGAAGGAGACCGGCCATGAACCGTCGTGATCTGATCAAGGCTTTCGCCGCGCTCGCGCCGATGACGGTGGCGGGGCGGGTCTGGGCGGCACCGGCCACCGATGCACGGCTGCTGGTGGTGTTTTTGCGTGGCGCCTATGACGCCGCCAATGTGGTGATCCCGGTCTCCAGCGATTTCTACCGCAACGCCCGGCCGACGCTTGCCATCGCCAAGCCCGACGTGGGAAACCCGAATGCCGCGCTCTCGCTCAATGCCGACTGGGGTCTGCATCCGGCGCTGCGCGACAGCATCTATCCCCTCTGGGAAAAGCGGGAAATCGCCTTCATCCCGTTCGCAGGCACCGCCGACGATCTCAGCCGCAGCCATTTTGAGACCCAGGACACCATCGAACTCGGCCAGGCCGTCGGCGGCTCGCGTGATTACCGCTCCGGCTTCATGAGCCGGCTCGCCGGTGAATTGACACGCGTGAAGCCGATCGCCTTCACCGATCAGTTGCCGCTGACATTCCGCGGCAAAACCCAGATTCCCAATACCGGCATCAACGGCGTCGGCAAGCCGGGTATCGACGACCGCCAGGCGCGGCTGATCAAGAACATGTACGAGCACAGCGATCTCGCCAATTCGGTCTCGGAAGGCTTTCGCGTGCGCGACGATGTCTACCGCTCGGTCTCGGAGGAGATGACCGCCGCGAATCGCGGCGCGGTGTCGCCGCATGGTTTCGAACTCGCCGCACGGCGGATCGGGCGGCTGATGCGCGAACAATTCAACCTGGGCTTCGTCGATGTCGGCGGCTGGGACACTCACGTCAACCAGGGCGCGGCGACCGGCTATCTCGCCGATCGGCTGGGCGAACTCGGCCGCGCGCTCGCCGGCTTCTCCGAGGAGATCGGCCCCGCGGCATGGCGCGATACCGTGGTGGTGACGATTTCCGAATTCGGCCGCACATTCCGCGAAAACGGTGACCGCGGCACCGACCACGGCCACGGCAGCGTCTACTGGGTGATGGGCGGCGGCATCAATGGCGGCCGTATCCTCGGCGAGCAGATCAAGGTCGAGCAGCCAAAACTGTTCCAGAACCGCGATTATCCGGTGATGACGGATTATCGCAGCTTCTTTGCCGGGCTATTCCAGCGCATGTACGGGCTGGAACAGCCGAGCATCCAGCGGATCTTCGCCGCCGTGAAGCCAACGGATCTGGGGATCGTGTAAGTTACGACAGACGCGACAGGCGCGGACGTCTCGCCCCGCGCCTCTTGAGGGTGTCCGCCTCGCATCATTGCCGATTTGTCATCGACCGGCGTTGAACCGCCGCCTCCATACCGCGCGACCGATAAGGGCGGGCGATGTCGCTCGGATGGAGATTGACCATGACATCTTTTTCAATGATGAGATGTTTCGCGCCACGCCGTGTTGCGCTGGCCTGCGTGCTGCTGCTCGGTGGCGTCGCCGCAGCCCATGCCGATAACGATATCTATACCGACATGACCCGGCATGGACGCGGCGACGACCTTCTGCATATCGACAGTCAGGCATGTCGGGATCACTTGGGTGCTCCGATCAGCGGCGCGCCGACACCGCGTGCCTACAAGGCCTGCATGCGCAGCCACGGCTGGCGCTTCGTGCGCACGGAAGTCGAAAAGACCTGGACCGATCCTGAGACAGGTTTGACCTGCCACGACATTCTCGGCGGCCTCGGCTCGTCATGCTCGAACTTCTAGCACCGCCGCACGCGGTGGCGTTTGCGCGCGGTCAGAACTTCGGCGGCCGCTTCTCCGCAAAGGCAGCACTGCCTTCCCTGAGTTCCGCGCCGCGCAGGCTGTCGCGGTGGCGGCGCTCCGCGGCGGCTTCATCGAGCTTGCCGCGGGCGATCTCGTTCAGGGTGCGCTTCATGCCACGAGTGGCGATCGGGGCATTGGCGGTGATGGCGACGGCGAGCTCCGCGACGCGGCCATCGAGCCGATCGGCCGGCACCGTTTCGTCGAGATAGCCGATCCGCACCATCTCGCGTGCGTCGATTTTCTGCGCGGTGAGGAACAGTTTCTTCGCGGCCGCGAGGCCAAGCCGCGAAACATAACGCACCATGCCGCTCTTGTAGTAATGCAAGCCCAGCCGCGCCGCCGGCATGAACATCTCGCAACTGTCGACGCCAATGCGGAAATCACAGCTCAGCGCCAGATCCGTGGCTCCGCCGTAGACGCCGCCATTGAGCTTGCAGATGGTGGGCACGGCCAGATCCTCGAGGCGATCGACCACGCTTTCGAACGTCGTGCTCGGCGGCGGCGGTTCCGCGGCGACCGTCTCGGTGCGCGCGGCACGCGCCGCGATATCGCCGAGATCGTAACCCGCGCTGAACACCCGCCCGGTGCCGGTCAGGATCAGCACCCGCACCGTGGGATCGGCATCGACACGGTCGAAGATCACACGCAGCGCCGCAAGATCATCCGCGGTCAGCTTGTTCAACTGTTTCGGACGGTTGAGGCGGACGGTCGCCTCGCCATTCGAAATCGTCAGCACGGGCGTGCTGCTGGTGTCCTGATTGCTATCCATCGCCACGGTCATATTGCTCTCGCTCTTTCTCTGGCAGAGTTCTTGTGGGGCGTTCCAACGCCTCGATTGTCACCAAAACATAGACAGCCATGTCATGAAAGCCTGGATTGTCTTCAAAGTGCCGGTTCTGGAATATCTCGTTCAGAAAACAGCACACCCGATCAGTAAAGGAGCCCACCATGCCAACGATCAAGACCAAGGACGGCACCGAGATCTACTACAAGGATTGGGGATCGGGTCAGCCCATCGTGTTCAGCCATGGCTGGCCGCTGTCGGCCGATGACTGGGACGCACAAATGATGTTCTTCCTCAATCACGGCTATCGCGTCATCGCCCACGACCGCCGCGGCCACGGCCGCTCCAGCCAGACCGCCGACGGGCATGACATGGATCACTATGCCGACGACCTGGCGGCCCTGACCGCGCTGCTCGATCTGAAGAATGCCGTTCATATCGGCCATTCCACCGGCGGCGGCGAAGTCGTGCACTATCTGGCGCGGCACGGCGAGAGCCGGGTGGCGAAGGCCGCCATCATCAGCGCGGTGCCACCACTGATGGTGAAGACCGCAGCCAATCCCGGCGGCCTGCCCAAGGAGGTCTTCGATGGATTTCAGGCGCAGCTCGCGACCGGCCGCTTACAGTTCTATCGCGACATCGCGGCGGGCCCGTTCTACGGCTACAACCGACCCGGCGCCAAGGCCTCCGAGGCCGTGATCCAGAACTGGTGGCGGCAGGGCATGATGGGCGGCGCCAAGGCGCACTACGACGGCATCGTCGCGTTCTCGCAGACCGATTTCACCGAAGACCTGAAAAAGATCGCTGTGCCCGTCCTGGTCATGCATGGCGACGACGATCAGATCGTTCCCTATGCGGACTCCGGGCCTTTGTCGGCAAAGCTGCTCAAGAATGGCACGCTGAAGACCTACAAGGGCTTTCCGCACGGCATGCCCACCACAGAGGCGGACACGATCAACGCCGACCTGTTGGCCTTCATCAAGGGCTGAAACCACGCCTGCGATGGCGGACGCCCCTGTCCGCCGTCGCAAGCGACCGGATAGCGCGTGACGTCCGGACGCGGACTATCGCCGAATCGGATCAAGGGCGGCAAGCAGTGCCGTTTACGACGGGACCGGCGTCAGGTTGCCGCGTTGGTCGACGGCCCACTGGCGACACTGGAGCGGAACGATTTTCCCTGCCGGGCAACCAGCACAAGCGCGATGCCATTGTAGACCACCGCCAGCGCCCACAGCGTGAGAATCTGCGGCCGCGCCGCGGAAAGCGGCGCGCCGAGCTGCGACAGCTTGACGAAACCTTCGATGGCTGCAGTGCTCGGCACAAGTTCGGACAGCAACCTGATGGCAGGCGGAATGGCCTCGCTCGGCCAGGAGAACCCGGCCATCATGAACAGCGGCAGCCCCACCGCAGCCATCGCGAGCTGCACCGCGAGCCCGGTGCGGAAGATGCCCGCGATCACCATGCCGAGCCCGGCGACCGACAGCACAAACGGAATGGCGAAGAACAGCAGCGGCAAAACGCCACCAAGCCGCGGCAAGCCGTAAAGATACGGCAACGCGATCAGATAGGCGGGCAGGATGACCGCCTGAAGCGCCAGATAGGCCAACAATTTCCCCAGCACAATCACCAGCGGGGATGCGCTCTGCAACAGCGGATCGGTGTCGCCGGGACGGCCGCCGGACAAGGTGCCGAGCAGGCCGACACCGATCAAAAGCGTCTGCTGCAACAGAAGCACGAAGGCCGCCGGAAGAACATAGGTGGCGTAGCCGCCCTCCGGATTGAACAGCGGCACCGCGGTGAGCGGCATCGGATCGGTGGCGGCAGCGGCGATCACCGGATCAATGCCGAAGGCGACCAACCGCGCGGCCTCGACCTCGGCCCCCACCGTGCGGGCCGCGGCCGTGACACCGCTCGCGACGCGCTGATAGATCAGGAAATAGCTCGCGTCCGCATAGAGCGCGACCGGCGAGGGCCGGCCATGCAGCAGTTCGCGTTCGAAGTATTGCGGGATCAGCAGAATCCCGTCGACCCTGCGTGCGAACACCTCGCGCTGCGCGCTGGCAAGGTCGGGCAAGACCTGGGCGACCGCAACATCGGACGTGGCATCGACGCGACGCGCGAGATCGCGGCTGCTCTGGGTGCCGTCGAGATCAACCAGCGCGATCGGCACGTCCCGCAGCGTTTCGTTCAGATAAGGTTGCGGATAGAAGACGGCATAGACAATGACGCCGAGAACAAGCACGGAGAACACCGGCCTCAGTGCGAAGATGCGGCGCAATTCGGCGACGGCAACGGCGATCAGCCCGCTCATGGCGCCCCCTCGCCGATTGGCGCGCCGGCGCTGCGCGGACGGACGCGCGTCATTTCCAATCGCAGCGCCGTGAGGGCGCCAAGACAGATCACGAATGCGAGCAGCACCAGCACCGGCTTCCATGACAGGTCGAGCGGCGTGCCGCGGACGGTCTGATCGACGCGCGCGACCAGATACCAGGTGCCAGGCAACAGCGCGCCATAGCCATAGGCGAAGGCGTTCATGCCGAGACGCGGAAAGCCGATGCCCATGAAGCCGAACGCCGGCGCCGTCAGCAAGGTGCCAATGCTGACCGCGCTTGCCATCGGCCTCAGCAACAGCGCGAGCAGCACGCCGATGAACTGGCAGGCCAGCACGAACAGGATGTCGGCGGCGACGAGCACAGCGCGGCTGCCTTGCAGCGGCAAGCCGAACACACCGAACAGCACCGCTCCCGGCACCCACAGCACCACCAGGAACAACAATGTATAGGGCAGGATCTTGCCGGCCATCGCCGGCCACAGCCCCCCGCCCAGCCGACGGAGAATGCGCAGCCGACTGGGTACTTCGGCATCGAGACCGACCGAATACGACGACGTGGTGACGATGACCACTTGCAGGATGCTCGGAATCAGCGCGGTCAACAGAAAGAACACGTAGTTGAGCGTCGGATTGAACAACGGGTTGGTCTGGACCAGGATCGGCTGCAGGTCGGCCTGCGCGATATCCAGCGGCTGGCCTTGCGCGGTGCGCAGCGACAGCCTGATGCCGGCGGCGACCGCCGGCAACGCGGCGTTGATACCGCGCACCGTCAGATTGCCGGTGGTCATGGTTTGGGTGTTGTAGAAGAACACCACCTCAGGGCGGCGGCCGGCGAACACGTCGCGCTCGAGGTTGCGGGGCAGCATCAGGAGCCCATGCACCTTGCCCGCAAGGATCAGCCCGCGGCCCTCGGCGAGATCGCCTACACGCATGGCGACGGCCGTGTCAGGGGTCGCATCGACGGTCCGGATCACGGTGCGCGACAGCTCCGAGCCGTCGAGATCGAGAACGGCGACCGGCAGCCGTGTCGCGAGGCCCGCACTGAAGACGGCTGTCAGCAACGCGATCAGCAGCAGCGGCACGATCGTGGTCAGCGCCAGCAGAAATGGGCGCCGGCGCAGCCAGCCAATCTCCCGAAAGAACACCAGCCAGAAGCCCGGCTGAATGCTGCCGTGACCCCGCATGTCAGCGCCCTCGGCCGGCCCACGCGACGACAGCACTCATGCCGGGGCGAAGGCCGTCGACCGGCTGGGTCGCCACGGCGCGCACCTCGAAGGTGCGCAGGTCGAAATCGCCCGTGGCGCGTGTCGCCCGCCACGCTGCGTATTGTCCCTGCACGTTGATCATGGTGACACGCACCAGAACGACCTGGGATTTCAGCGCCGGGACGGTAACTTCGAACTGGTCGCCGATCTTCAATCCCCCCAGCAGATCCTCGCGCAGGTTGAAGGTGAACCAGATATTTTTCATGTCGATCAGCGCGAACAGCGGCGCGCCGGCGCTGAAATTCTCACCCAGGGACGCAATGCGCGACGTGATCTGTCCTGCGATCGGCGCGCGGATCGCAAATTCGCTGACATCGACATTGCGCTGGTCGAGCGCGGCCTGCGCCTGCTGAACTTGCGCGGCGGCGAGCGCCCGCTCCTCCTTGCTTGCACCGGTGGTGGCCAATTGCAACGTCGCCTCCGCCGCCTCGCGCTTGCGGATTGCGGCATCGAGGTTGCGCGTCGCCTCATCGACCCGGGACTGCGGCGTGTTGCCGGAGCGGGCAAGCTCGGCCTGACGGTCGTAGGTCTCCTTGGCCAGCGTCACGTCGGCTTCGGCAGCCTGCACCTCCGCCTTGCGGGCAGCAATCGTCTCCGGGCGGGTGCTGTTGATGCGATCGAGATCAGCCTTGGCGACCGCAAGCGCCGCACCGGCAGCGGATTGAGCCGCAACCAGCTGCGGGCTGTCGAGCTCGGCCAGCACGGCGCCGCGCTCGACCGTGTCGCCGACATCGGCCTTCAGCGTCGCGACGCGCGCGGCGACCCGCGAACTGATGTCCACCCTGTCCGCCGTCACCTCCCCCTGCACGGTCAGCGGCGGTGGCCGGGTCGCAAGCCACAGCACCACGCCAAGCGCCGCCAGCGCCCCGATACCGACAATTCCGCGAACGATCCTGGCGTCGGCCATCATCACCCCCTTGTGCAACGGCAACTGCACAATCCGCACGGCGAACGTACAGATGCGATCATGATCGTCAGGCCGTTCCGATCCAGGCTATGGCTGACCTGCTCGTTCCTGCCTGATCATCGTCAAGGTTTCATGACTGCACATGCCAGCAGCCGAGTCGAGCGCAAAGCGCCCGGCGACCGATGCCCAACATCGTGGCAGAATCGACTCTCCGGTCACGGACCGGACGACGCTGCTGCGAGACATGGCCAACAGCAACGCGCTTGACCTGCTCAACGATTTCAGCGGCGCGTGCCGGGATGAACTTGAGGTGCTGCGCGCACGGAGCAGTTCTGACACATCACGAACCCCGGCCTGCGGCCATGGCGCGAGCCCGACGCTCGCGTCCTCATCGTGGCGAGCCAACACGCGGAAGGCCACAACAGCTCGCGGCAACAGCGTCGCCTGCCCATTGTCGCCAAATCGGAAACAGCGATGTCACAAGAAGCCGGATTGTCTTCAGAACCAACCTTCGAAATTATGCCGGCCATCGAACGACACATCACCGTTCGCATCCGTAACCAGCTGATTCTATTTAAAAATCAGCCGACCGATCAGACGAAAACGAGGGGACAACCATGCCGATCACAGCCACACCGACCGCCGGCGCCAAGCTGCTCACGCCCAGGGATCACGCTCTGATCCTGATCGACTTCCAGTCGCAGATGTCGTTCGCCACCAAGTCAATCGACGCGACGGCGCTGCGCAACAACGCCGCGCTGATCTCGCGCGCCGCCGCCGGCTTCAAGGTCCCGACCATCCTGACCACGGTGGCGGAAAAGAGTTTTTCCGGCCCGATGTTCGGCGAAATCACCGACGCCTTTCCCGGCCAGAAGCTGCTCGACCGCACCTCCATGAACACCTGGGAAGATGCCGCCGTCATCAAGGAGGTCAACCGCATCGGCAAGGACCGGTTGGTGTTCGCGGGCCTGTGGACCTCGGTCTGCATCGTCGGCCCGACGCTGTCGGCGCTCGACCAGGGCTTCGAGGTCTACATCATCACCGATGCCTGCGGCGACGTCTCCGACGAAGCGCACGAGCGTGCGGTGGAGCGGATGGTCCAGGCCGGCGTGCGACCGATGACCTCGCTGCAGTATCTGCTCGAACTGCAGCGCGACTGGGCCCGCACCGAGACCTACGAGATGACCACCGGCATCGCCAAGCTGTATGGCGGCTCCTATGGTCTCGGCATCACCTACGCCAAGGCGATGTTCGGCGCGTCGGAAGCGCATTGAGCTGGTTGCCGCAGGCCACCACACTCCGCCCATCCCGATGAGCGGCCTTTTGGCCTCGTCTCGAAGGATGGGGCCGAGACCCCGGCCTCAAGGTTCGAGGCGCGCAGCTTTGCTGCGCTCCTCACCCTGAGAGCTTATTGAAGGCTCCACCCATGAAAATGTATCTGCTCTCCCTTGGCGCCGGCATTCTGGTCGGCGTGATCTACAGCCTGCTCAACGTCCGCTCGCCGGCGCCGCCGCTGGTGGCGCTGGTCGGTCTCGCCGGCATCCTGATTGGCGAGCAGATGATCCCGGTCGCAAGGCAGATGCTGACAGGCACGGCGCTTGCCGCCGCCTGGCAGGACGCAAAATGCGCGTCACATCTGTTCGGCACTCTGCCCGGCCGCCACACCAACACCGCGACAGTCTCATCCGATCCCTCCGTGGAGAAGCGTTCATGACGACCACCAGCGCCCCCGATCTCATTCTGCATCGCGGCCTGTTCACCACCCTCGATCGCAGTAACCCCACCGCGAGTGCCGTCGCGATCACGGACGGCCGCTTCACTGCCGTGGGTCATGACCATGAAGTCATGCCGCTGGCCGGCCCCAAAACCAAGGTGATCGATCTCAGGGGGCGCCGGGTGCTGCCGGGACTGATCGACAACCATCTGCACATCATCCGCGGCGGGCTCAACTTCAACATGGAGCTGCGCTGGGACGGCGTACGCTCGCTGGCCGACGCCATGAACATGCTCAAGCGCCAGGTGGCGATCACACCGCCGCCGCAATGGGTGCGCGTGGTCGGTGGCTTCACCGAACATCAGTTCGTCGAAAAACGCCTGCCGACCATCGAGGAACTCAACGCGGTGGCGCCGGATACGCCGGTGTTCCTGCTGCATCTCTACGATCGCGCCATCCTCAACGGTGCGGCGCTGCGCGCCGTCGGCTACACCAGGGACACCCCGGAGCCTCCGGGCGGCGAGATCATCCGCGATGCGAATGGCAATCCGACCGGCCTGTTGCTGGCGAAACCCAACGCCAACATCCTGTACGCGACGCTCGCCAAGGGCCCGAAGCTGCCGTTCGACTACCAGCTCAATTCCACCCGGCACTTCATGCGCGAGCTCAATCGTCTTGGGGTCACCGGCGCGATCGACGCAGGCGGCGGCTTCCAGAATTATCCCGACGACTACGCCGTGATCCAGAAACTCAGCGACGACGGCCAGCTCACCATCCGCCTCGCCTACAACCTGTTCACGCAAAAGCCGAAGGGCGAGAAGGACGACTTCCTGAACTGGACGAAAACGTCAAAGTACAAGCAGGGCGACGACTACTTCCGCCACAACGGCGCCGGCGAGATGCTGGTGTTCTCCGCCGCCGACTTCGAAGACTTCCGCGTGCCGCGGCCGGACATGCCGCCGGAGATGGAAGGCGAGCTGGAGGACGTGGTGCGGATTCTCGCGGAGAATCGATGGCCGTGGCGACTGCACGCCACCTATGACGAAACCATCTCGCGGGCGCTCGATGTGTTCGAAAAGGTCGACCAGGACATCCCGCTGAAGGGGCTGAACTGGTTCTTCGACCACGCCGAGACTATTTCCGACCAGTCGATCGACCGCATTGCGGCGCTTGGCGGCGGCATCGCCGTGCAGCACCGCATGGCCTACCAAGGCGAGTATTTCGTCGAGCGTTACGGCTTCGGCGCAGCGGAAGCGACGCCACCGGTGAAGAAGATCCTGGACAAGGGCGTGAAAACCTCCGCCGGCACCGACGCCACCCGTGTCGCCTCCTACAATCCCTGGGTGTCGCTGTCCTGGCTGGTCACCGGCCGCACCGTCGGCGGCCTGGAAATCACCCCCCAGCGCAACCGGCTCGATCGCGAGACCGCACTGCGGATGTGGACCGAGAACGTCACCTGGTTTTCCAACGAGGAAGGCAACAAGGGCCGCATCCAGACGGGACAGCTCGCTGACCTGATCGTGCCGGACCGCGATTATTTCTCGTGCGCCGAAAACGAAATCGCCGACACCACGTCCAACCTCACCCTTGTCGGCGGCAGGATCGTCTACGCTGCCGGCGAGTTTGCGAAACTCGACGACAACGTGCCGCCACCGGCGATGCCGGATTGGTCCCCGGTGCGCACCTTCGGCGGCTACGCGGCGTGGGGCGAGCCGAAAACAAACGGCGCGCTGGCCATGAAGGCGGCGCAGATGTGCGGCTGTGCCAACGCCTGCAATGTACATGGTCACCGCCACGCCACCGCCTGGTCGAGCAAGCTGCCGATCGCCGATCTCAAATCGTTCTGGGGCGCGCTTGGCTGCGCCTGCTGGGCGGTGTGAGATGAGCATCAATACATCCGGAGCCCATTACATGCGCCTGATCCATGCCTTCGCTTTCACAGCAGTCCTGTTTGCTGCAGCACCTGTAGAAGCCCGCCCGGCCGCACCCGCCTCGATGGTCGCAGTCGCACCGCAGTACGACACCACCCACGTCTATGTCGCGCCTGACGACGTCGACCGTTTCGTCACGAGCTTCCTCGCCACCTTCGGCGGCCAGAGCACCAGGCAGGTGGTCGCCACCGTGACGCCGACACCAAGCAGCACCACCTCGCAGTTGCTGCAGACCCCAGTGGGCACGGTGTCGCTGTTCGGCTTCAAGACGCCAATCCCCTATCCATTCGGCGCTGAGCGCACTGGTTATCTGGTCACGGATCTCGACGTGGCACTCAAGGCGGCGCGGGCGGCCGGTGCCGATGTCATCGTCAGCGCCTTCCCCGATCCGATCGGCCGCGATGCGGTGATCCAGTGGCCAGGCGGTGTCAACATGCAGCTCTACTGGCACACCACCAAGCCATCCTATGCACCGTTCCAGACCGTGCCGGACAACCGCGTCTATGTGTCGGTCGACCGAGCCGATGCCCTCGTGCGCAGCTTCGTGCGCTTCTCCCATGGCAAGGTGGTGTCCGACGAGGCGCGCGCGCCGGGTCTCGAGATCGGCAAGCCGAACGGCAGCTATCGCCGCATCCGCATCGAATCCGCGTTCGGCAAGATGACGGTCAACGTCACCGACGGCATCCTGCCGTTCCCCTACGGCCGCGAGATGACCGGGTACGAGGTCGGCAACCTCGCCGATACCCTCGCCAAGGCCAAGGCTGCCGGCGCCACCGTGCTGGTCGAGCCGTACACGTCCGATCACCGCGAGGCTGCGATGCTGCAATTTCCCGGCGGCTATGTTGCCGAGGTGCATGCGATCGCGAAGTAGGGTCTTGATACGGCGCATCGGGCCCCGATGCGCCGCCCGTTTACGGAATGTCAGCCCCGGCAGTGATCGATGTCAGCCCCGCTTGCGATAAGACCGGTATCGCGGCTCCCAGACGCAGGCCGCAATGCGTGCCTGCAGTTCATCGGCGCTGCACGGCTCGGCGACACCATCCGCCTGCGCCTGACGCGCGACGGCGGTCGCCACCGCAACGGCAACCGGACGCAATTGGTCCACCGGCGGCAGCAGGCGGCCGTTCTTGTCGGTCCGGGTTGGCGACAGCTCGGCCAGCGCGTGTCCGGCCGCCATGAACATCGCGTCGGTGACACGCCGCGCACCCACGGCAAGAACGCCGAGGCCGACGCCCGGAAAGATGTAGGAGTTGTTGGTCTGGTTGATGGTGACGGTGCGACCTTCGAACTGAACCGGCGGGAACGGGCTGCCGGTGCCGATCAGCGCACGACCACCGGTCCACGTCAGCAGTTGTTCCGGCGTCGCCTCGCTGCGCGACGTTGGATTGGACAGCGGGAAAATCACCGGGCGCTCGACGTGTTGCGCCATCGCACGGATCGTCGGTTCGGTAAAAGCCCCGCCCTGGCCGGACACGCCGATCAGAACGGTCGGCTTGGCGTTGACCACCACATCAAACAGGCCGATCTCGTTCGGCTTCTGCAGCGTCCAGTCCGCAACCGCCCGCTTTGCCTGCACGAATGGCACCTGCGCGGTGGTAAGGCCCGACATACCTTCGACCAAAAGCCCGTAACGATCGACCGCAAAGAATCGGCCGCGCGCTTCCGCCTCGCTCAGCCCGCCATCGATCATGGCGCGCAGCAACAGCGCGATGATGCCGGTACCGGCCGATCCTGCGCCCAGCAGGGCCACGCGCTGCTCAGTCAGCGGCACGCCGGTAACATTGATCGCCGCCAGCAAGGTCGCGGCGGCAGCAGCCGCAGTGCCCTGAATGTCGTCATTGAAGGTGCAGAGCCGGTCGCGGTAGCGCTCAAGCAGACGACCGGCATTGGCACCCGCGAAATCCTCCCACTGCAGCAGGACGTTGGGCCAGCGCTCGGCGACCGCGCTGACGAACTCCTCGATCAGGCTGTCATACTCCTCGCCGCGCACCCGCTCGTTCCGCCAGCCGATATAGATGGGGTCGGACAGCCTTTCCTGGTTGTTGGTGCCGACGTCGAGAAACACCGGCAGCGTCTCGTCGGGATGGATGCCGGCACAGGCGGTGTAGAGCGACAGCTTGCCGATCGAAATGCCCATCCCGCCGGCGCCCTGGTCGCCGAGGCCCAGCAAGCGTTCGCCGTCGCTCACGACAATGACGCGAACCTTGTCGTAGCGCGCGTCCGCCAGGATTTCACGGATGCGATGCTTGTTCGGCAGGCTGAGAAACACGCCACGCGGCTTGCGCCAGATCTCGCTGAAGCGCTGGCATCCTTCGCCGACGGTCGGGGTGTAAACCAGCGGCAGCGTCTCTTCCAGATTGCGGGTCAAGAGCGCGTAAAACAGCGTTTCGTTGGTGTCCTGCAGGTCGCGCAGGAAAGCGTAGCGCTCGAAGCTGGTTGCGAAGGCACGCAGCACTTTCAGCCGGCGTGCGACCTGCTCGTCGATGGTGCCGACATGGGGCGGCAGCAGGCCATGCAGATGAAAGGCGTCCCGTTCCGCAACGGTGAACGCCATGCCCTTGTTGAGCATCGGCTTGTTGATCAGGTCGAACCCGGTCAATGCGGTTTCGATCGGGGTCTCGGAGCTGGTGGGCTTATCCATATCAATGTCCTTCACGCGGCAGCTATCGTATCGCACCGGTCTCGCCTGTCCGCTAGTGTCCCGAATCCGAAGTTCGCATCACTCAACCGCGCCTTCGGAGCGAACTTCGGATTCGATAAGGACATTAGCAAATATATGATTCTAGTGTGCTTTATGAATGCGAAGTTCGTGAAAGCGCCAGCCGCGAAATCGCACGAACTTCGCATTCAGCACACTAGGCTTATCGCAAAAGTTTCGATCGATCTTGATGATTTATCATCACGCGATCAAAGCTCCGCGACTGTGAATACAGATGCACGATTTTCAACCATGCCCGTTCGATTTATGATGGAGCCGTGCCACCCTCTCGCCCGCGGTCGCGCCGCATGACCGACACGGCCGCAAACCTGCCAATCATCGCCCGCACCGGAACGACAGCCGCAATCTTGTTCTGGCTCGCGCTCGCGGCGCCGGAGAGCGCACGCGCCGACGACACGCCCACACCCGCCCGCCCCGCGATCCTGAGCAACCGCTGGCAGGAGGACTGGTCGGTGCTCGCCAATCCGGCACTGCGCACCGAGCCGTTCGACGGCCTGAAATACATCCCGCTGCTGCCGGGCGATCCGAACAGTTATGTCTCGCTGGGGATGACGTTGCGCGAGCGCTTCGAAACCAGCAATGCCAGTGGCTTCGGCACCGGCCATACGGTGGCGGACGCCTATCTGATCCAGCGCCTGCAGATCCACGCCGACATCCGTCTCAACGAGAACTGGCAGATCTTCACCCAACTGGAAGACGCCCGTGCCTTCGACAAGAACATCGTCACGCCGGTCGACCAGAATCCGCTCGATCTGCGCCTCGCGTTCGTCGCCTACACCAACACCACCGATGCCGGCACCTTCAAGGCGCGGGTCGGCCGGCAGGATTTCGCTTTCGACCTGCAGCGCTTCGTGTCGTCGCGCGACGGACCCAATGTGCGGCAATCGTTCGATGCGATCTGGGGCGACTGGGAGAGCGGCCCCTGGCGCTTCATCGGTTTCGTCAGCCAGCCGGTGCAGTACAACGAGCTCGCGCCGTTCGACGACATCTCCAACCGGAATTTCCGTTTCTCGACGTTGCGGGTGGAGCGGCAGGTGCTCGGCACCAACGAGCTGTCGGCGTATTATTCGCTGTATGAGCGCGACGGCGCGAAATATCTCGACGCCTTCGGCGACGAGCACCGCAACGTGTTCGACATCCGTTTCGCCGGCAAGCTCGGGGCCGTCGACTGGGACCTGGAAGGCATGGGGCAGACCGGCCATGTCGGCGGCAACGAGATCCGCGCCTGGGCGGTCGGTGCCCGCGCCGGCTATACCCTGCAAAACGTGGCGTGGATGCCGCGGCTCGGGCTGCAGGCCGATGCCGCCTCCGGCGACGGCCGTCCCGGCGACGGCAAGCTCGGCACCTTCAATCCGCTGTTTCCGAACGGCTACTACTTCACGCTCGCCGGTTTCACCGGCGACGCCAACCTGCTCCACCTGAAGCCGTCGCTGACCGTGAAGCCGCTGGAGAAACTGACATTGATGGGCGCGGTTGGCCTCCAGTGGCGGCAGACCACGGCGGACGCGGTCTATACCCAGCCGAATGTGCCAGTGGCTGGTACAGCGGGGCACGGCAGCCCGTGGACCGGTATCTACAGCCAGCTGCGCGCGGACTATGCCTTCAATGGCAACTTCACCGGTGCGGTCGAGTTCGTCGACTACCGGGTCGGCGACAGCATCCGGCAGGCCGGCGGCCACAGCAGCAACTATCTCGGGGTCGAGCTGAAATACGGCTGGTGATATCGCGACACCGTCAACCAACCGATCATTCGTCGTCGCGTTTCGGTGGCCATTCCCGCAGCGGTTCATCGCCCATCGGCCGGCGGCGGCCAGCGCGCGTACCGGAAAGCCATGCTTCGTTTTCGGAGAGCGCCTTGTAGGCCAGGGCCAGCTGGCGCAGCTCATTACGTTCAGGCCCTACCGGGAGCGCACGCGCCCGGCGGGCGGCGTCCACGGCCTTGAGGCGCAACCCCACGGATGCATCAAACGGTATGAGGTCGGCCATCCGCGCTGTGAGTCCTGCTCCCTCCCCGACTGAGGGTGCAACCGCGGGCCGCGCCCGTCAATGTCGCATTAAGTCGTGGAACTTGGCCGCCCATGACGGTGTCGTCATTTCCGCATCAGCAGACCCGACCACGAACGCTCACTGCGCAGGTCTCCTTCGACCACTGCCACCAACGGCCTGCTCCTGCTCGCTCAAAACCTTCTGCAGCGCCAGGAGTTTCGGCGAGGCTGCGCCCTTGCGCCAGATCATCACGGTGTCGACGCGGTTTTGGCCCGGTGGCAGCTTGTGAACCTGCAGCCGCATGGTGTCCGGAAACGTGGCGAGCACGCTTCGCGGCAGGAGCGCAATGCCCATGCCGGCGGCAACGCAACCCAGCATCGCGTGATAGGAACCGAGTTCGATCACCCGCTCCGGCATGTCGCCGCGCTGTGCATACCAGCCCTCCAGCCGGGCGCGGTGCGGACAGCCGGGCTCGAAGGCGATCATGGTGGTCGGCGACGCGGACTTGCCGCCGGGCTGCGGCCGGCCGGCCGCCGAGACGATCACCGGCTCCTCCACGAACACCGCGACCTTGTCGAAAGGAGCTTCCGCAATCGGCTCCGCCACCAGGGCCGCATCGAGTTCGCCGGCGAGGATTGCGGCCCCCAGCACTTTCGGATTGCCGATGCGCAGTTCGAGGGTCACGTCGGGATAGAGCTGGTGATAGCGGTTGAGCGGCTCCGGCAGCCGCACCGCCGCCGTGCTTTCCATGGCGCCGAGCCGCAGCACGCCGCGCGGCCGCGGATCCTGCATCGCCGTGCGCGCTTCGTCCGCCAGCGCCAGCAACCGCACAGCATAGTCGAGCAGCAACTGCCCCTCGGGCGCGAGGTGCAGCCGCTTACCCTCGCGAATGAACAGCGCGACGCCGAGATCCTGCTCGAGCTGGCGGATCCGCGTCGTGACATTGGACTGCACGCGATGCAGGCGTTTCGCAGCAGCGGTGACGCTGCCTTCACGCACCACGGCGACAAATATTTTCAGTGCGGCAAGATCCATCGCGGGGTCTCTGCAATCATCCCTTTATGAGATGAATATCATCATAATTATTCATTTTATGAGATAAAATAGGAAGCGTAAAGCATCTCCATGACGCGGCGCCGGCAAGATCGTGCGCCGCAATTCATGGAGACGCGCGTGCGCACCGAGCGACACATCGATCACGGCCGGTCGCTGTCGCCCGCGCAATGGAGCGCATTCAAGGCGCACGTGATCAGGCACGCCCACGCCGCGCAGGCAGCCGCGATCCGCGATGCATTCGCCCGATGGGCCACGTTCATGATCCGCACGGTGCGGCGCAAGACGCGCGCCTGGCACCGCCATCGCTGCGAACGTCGGGCTGCTGCGGAGGTCCGCGCGCTGAGTGACCGGGAATTGAGGGATATCGCGGTGAGCCGCTCGGAAATCGATGCGCGGGTCCGCATGCAACCGGGCGGTCACCGGCAATGACAAAGTCAGCAACCCGAACAACACGGCAAAACAGGAGTCGTCGATGATCGTGACGTTATTTCGCTCCAGGCTGAATCCGCATGTCCTGGAGGATTACGTGCCTATGGCGAAACGAATGAGCGAACTGGCGCGGACAATTCCGGGCTACATCTCCCACAAGGGTTTTGTTGCGGAGGACGGCGAGCGCATCACGATCGTCGAATTCGAGACGGAGAGCGCGCTGCGCGAATGGAGCCGTCATGCCGAGCATGCCGAAGCCAAGCGGCGCGGCATCGGAAGCTTCTTCAGCACCTACCGGGTCCAGATCTGCAATGTCATCCGCGATCGCGCCTGGACTGCGGCATTGAAACGCGACGCATCAGGATCATGACAGCTCAGCTCAGCTTCGCCACCACGGCCAGACGCTTCACCTTGCCGCTCTGATAGGCGCGCAGGAACGCCTCATAGTTGCGGAACGAGACGCAGCCGTTGGAATCGCCGTTCGGACCCAGCATGTAAGTGTGCGCCAGGAGACCGGTGCGCCCGAACACGTCGCTGCCGACCGGGTTGAGGCGCAAGGCCTGCACGCCGTGGAACAGGCTTTCGCGCAGCTTCAGGTCATAGAGCGCCGGCGGCGTGGCACCGCGCATGCGGACATGGACGTGGCGGGGATCGTCGAGCAGGCTGCCGAGCCCGGAGTGGGCTTCGAGCTTGCTGCCATCCGGCATGTAGACCGTGCGCGCGGAAATATCATACACCGCGGTCTGCTGATCCAGCGCCGGCAACTTTCCGGGGGTGGCGCTGTCGCCATTGGAAAGCACGCCGCCATCGGGACCGGCGTAGGCGAGCACGGGGCCCGTCTCAGGCGCGCCGAAGATCTTCTGCAGCAGCGTGCGCTTGTCCGGGGTCAGGGTCGCGACCACCGAGGTCTTGCTGGTCTGTTGCGCGATCTCCGGGCGGGCGGCCGGGGTATCGTTCGACGGTAGCCGCATGTCCGCGGGGCGCGAGCGGGGTAGCGGAACGCTGAGCGCCAGTTGCGGCGCGGGCTGCTGCGGCAACGGCAGCGCCGTGTCCGGTTCCGGAATGCTGGCAAGCGCGACGTCGACTGTGGGAAGACGGACCCTCTGGTTCTTGGCAACCGCCACCGGCGCGCTCAGTGGATAGGTCGGCATCACCGGGCCGCTCTGCGAGAATGCGACCGATGCCGCGCCCTGCGAAAAGCCGGGATCGAAGAACAGCGCGATGTAGGGATACTTTGCGGGAGATCGCGCCGCGGTGGTGCCGGCGGTCTTGTACGAATTCTTGTACGAATTCTTGGCAACCATGCTGGAGCGTGGCGCCAGCGCGCTGAAGGTCTTGGCGATCCGGGATTCCTCGACACTGGCCGAGGCTGCATTGACCGCATCGACGTCGATGCTTGCGACGGAGGCGGTGTCGGCCCCTGCCTCATCGGAACCGGAATTCCACACGCCCATGGCGGTGCCCAGCGCGAACGCGGCGACCCCGAGCACGATGAAGGGAAGAGCTTTCCGAGAAAAACGATCGCGATCGTCTGCCGGGAAATCACCCAGTGTAGCCACCCCGTCCGTCATTCCCCTCGCTCTCGCCTTCAGTGCATATCGCGCATCGCGGGAGTCCTGCACGCGGCCCATGGACCCCCAGGGCGCGCGGCAAACCCGCGAAAGCGCATTAAGGCGACTTTTAGTTAAATGCCGATTAAGTCCCCATACTTGTTAAGTGCCGGTCGATGTTGGCAATAACGGGGCCGATCCGATCACAACTGGTGCCCGGAAAAAGACGCAATTCGTCGGCGCGACGGCCGAGGACAGCGCGTCCGACGGTAGATCCATGCCCCCAAAGGCTCAGTTGAAATAATCCGGTAGCGTGAAGCCGTCATGGAAGCGGTCCGACCGGATCGCCGTCTTGAAGCCGTCAGAACGATAGGCCGCGACGATGTCGCGCGCCCATGGCGCGTCCGTATTGCCGCGCCGCACCGCCACCACGTTGATGTAAGGCGATGTCATCTTTTCCAGCGCGATCGCCTCGGTGAGCTTCAGGCCGCTGTAAACAGCGAAATTGCCCTGCACGGCGGCGAAGTCGACATCGTCGAGCGCCCGCGGCGCCTGGGCGTTCTCCAGCGGCACGATCTTGATGCCGCTCGGATTCCTGATCACGTCCAGTTCGGTGACATCCACCGGATTGCTGTCCTTGATCTCGATCCAGCCGAGGTCACGCAGGATCTTCAGCGCGCGCTGCAGATTGACCGGATCGTTCGGCACCGCCACCGTCATGCCCGGCTTCACCGCGAAATCGCGCGGGTGTTTCTTCGAATACAGCCCCATCGGCGGCGTCGGCACCTGGACGATGCCGGCGAGATCCGTGCCGTTGCGATCGTTGTAGGAATTCAGGAACACGGTGTGCTGCATGACATTGGCGTCGATGTCGTTGCGAAACACCGCGGTGTTCGCCTCCAGCCCGGTCGAGAATTCGTAGTAGCGAACCGTGTAGCCCTTCTTCTTCAATTCGGGTTCGACACCGGCCTTGAAGCCGTCGACATAAGGACCGGGCACGAAGCCAACCTTGAGTTCGGTTTTGGTGGCATCCGCGGCGGATGCATTGCGAGGCTCGGCGGCTGCGAACAGAAAAAGCGAGGAGAGCAGAAGGAAAACGGCCTTCTTCGGCATGACAGGAATCTCTGTGTTGGGATGAATGCGTGCGGATGTGCTGGACGGAAATGTACGTCAGCGCCGCCGCAAGTCGACCGAATTGGAATCTAAACTTGCGGCGCAGCGGAGATGAATCCGCTCCTGCATGCCGCACCGGGAGCAGTGTTTTATCCCGTCCGTCGCACCATCACGTCGGCACATTCGCGGGCCGCGCGAAATGCCCCAATGCTCTCTGGATAAATCCGATCACCATCGTCTTTCGCGACAGAATCGGCTTTTCGACGCAGTGCCATGAAAACGCGGCATAGCCCAAACAGAGCACCACCGAGAAAGCGTAGTTGGCGAGCATGCCCGCCCGGTTGTTCATGAGATAGACGTGGAGCTGCTGAAGCGGGAAAGCGAACAGATAGAGCCCGTAGGAATAATCGCCGGTGCGGATGAGCCAGACACGCGGAGGGGTGAGCATTCCCAGATAGACCGTCAGATACGCCGCGGGCACAACGGAGAACGGAGCGAGCGGCGGAATGCTCAGCAGAACGATGCTCGCCACGGCGGCCAGCGCAGCCAGAAAGCCATTGAGGACCACGCGTTCACGATAGAGATAGAGCGCCACGCCGAGCAGGAACGACAGCACCAGGGCGCGACCATAGACCGGCCCGCTCACCTTCATCACCGCGGGGCGCAGCGACCACAGTGTCAAGCAGACGATTGCAGTGAGCACCATCGGCAGGAACAAATGCTTCCAGCGGGAGGTCAGCCCCACCGCGAACAGAACGGAAATCACGATGTAGCATTCGAGTTCGAACGGAATCGTCCACAGCGACAGGTTCACCAGTTTGGAACGATGTTACCGCTGTAGACCCCAGGCAATGTGTAATGGATCAGGCCCAGGATGTTCAAAAAGTAATTCCAGAATTCACGGCCTGATAAATAGGTGTGCAGATTTTCCGTGGTGACGAGCGGCCCGAGAATCAGGGCCGACAGCAATATTTCAACGGTGAGCGCCGGAAAGATCCGCAACGCACGCAGCGTCAGGAACACGACCAGCGAATTGGTCCGGACCAGGCTTCCGGCAACCAGGAACCCGCTCAGGGCAAAGAACATCGGCAGCACGATCGCCATCATCGGCCGGTAATAGCCGGATGACATGCGGACGACGTCGGCCTGCTCATGGGTGACGTGGAAACTGTGCCAGAGGATCACCGCAAGCGCCAATGCCAGGCGCAGGTAGTCGAACCCGGACGTCTGGCCGACGCGCGCGATGCGCTGGTCCACCGTCTCGCCACTGAACAGTCGCGCAGCAAGAAAACCCATCGGCCCCTCTGCTCGGAAGAACGACGCGGATTGCTGCCACGTCGATGGTGTTCACGATCGATCGTCACGGCTCCGCGGTCGCTGATGCGCTTTGCGGCACACCCGGCGCGTCCGATCGATGCGATCTATTTTCTTGTTTTGGTTTCCGGCCAGGCAGGAAGCGAATGAGGCGACCGGACATTGACGATCGTGAAACTGATGGACAAAAATGTCAGTTCTCCGGCCACGAATTGGCGAGGGCGCGACATTCGGCCATGAAATAGGGGCGAGGCTGCCGCGATCTGTTCATCATCGCGCCATACGCGGTTGCGGGCTGCTCGAAAACACAGCCGCGCTAACTGCGTCGCCTGCGGTTGATCATGACATGACGATTTCGCGCACCGTATCCTGTTGTCGGGTTCGGCGGGCATCTCTCCTGCGAAGCATCACCGCATTTTCATTCTGGATCAAACCCTTGGTCCGGTCCCCTTGTGACGGCGCGCCACGCGCCCGGGGTGGATAAAGGCGCCGACTTATGGTCGAGTGGCGGCGTTCGTCCCATCCAAGCGCCGCCGGTTCCGCCTGCGGCCGATGTCATCACCCCACCCCAGATCGCTCCCCCTTAGCCGAGGCCTGTCCGTTTCATGATCCGGTTGTCCCGTGCAATCGCCCTCGCCGCCCTGCTGTCCGCAGCCACCCCCGCCGCCGCACAAAGCGGCGCGGCCTGTCATGGCGGTTTGAGCTTTCCCCGCTTCCTCGACCAGCTCAAGCAGGATGCGCTCGCAGCGGGCGTGTCGCAAAGCGCCATCGCAGAGGCCGCGCCCGGCCTCGTCTACGACCAGGGCATCGTCAACCGCGACCGCGGCCAGCGCGTGTTCGGCCAGATCTTCACACAATTCGCCGCCCGCATGGCGGCGGATTATCGCATGCAGCAGGGCAAGGCGAAGATCGCAGCCTATGCGCAGGCGTTCGCCCGCGCCGAGAAGGAGTATGGCGTGCCGCCGGCGGTGATCGCGGCGTTCTGGGGACTGGAGAGCGACTTCGGCGCCAACATGGGCAATCTTCCGACCCTGCGCTCACTGGTGTCGCTGGCCTATGACTGCCGCCGCGCCCAGATGTTCCACGACGAGACCATTGCCGCGCTCAAGATCATCGATCGCGGCGATCTCACGCCCGACGAGATGATCGGCTCCTGGGCTGGCGAGCTCGGCCAGACCCAGTTCCTGCCGACGCACTACTTCAATTACGCCGTTGACTATGACGGCGACGGCCACCGCAACCTGCTGCGCAGCGGCCCCGACGTGATCGGCTCCACCGCCAACTACATCGCCACCGGCCTGAAATGGCGGCGCGGCGAGCCGTGGCTGCAGGAGGTCCGCGTCTCACAAGATATTCCTTGGGACCAAGCCGACCTGACCATCAAGCATCCGCGCTCGCAATGGGCGCAGTGGGGCGTCACCTATGCGGACGGCCGACCGCTGCCGAACGACGCGATGCCGGCGTCGCTGCTGCTGCCGATGGGGCGCACCGGGCCGGCCTTCCTCGCCTATGCGAACTTCGCCGCCTACACCGAGTGGAACAATTCACTGATCTACTCCACCACCGCCGGCTATCTCGCCACCCGCATCGCCGGCGCGGCGCCGATGCGGCGGCCGGCGACACCGGCACAGCAGCTGCCGTTCGCCCAGATCCGCGAAATGCAGCAGATCCTGACCAAGCAGGGCTTCAATGTCGGCAAGATCGACGGCGTGCTGGGTCAGGCCAGCCGCACGGCGGTGAAGGCGATGCAGGTGAAATACGGTTTGCCGGCGGACTCGTGGCCGACCGCGGAGTTGCTGGCGCGGATGCGTGGCGGAGGCGGAACGGCGGCGCGGTGAGGCGCGGCGGTACGCCACCCTCTGCCGTCATGCCCGCACTTGGTCAGCGACTCGGCAAAGCCGAGTCGCCGGGGCATCCACGTCTTAAAGGCGGCGCTGCAAAGAGAAGCCGTGGATACCCGGCCCAAGAGCCGGGCATGACGGCTGGGGGTGGTGAATCGCCCAGATCAACAAATGAGCAGATAGCGCCGCACTGCGATCAAGCGCCGCCGCATCCCTACTTCCCGATCGCCTTGCGCAGCGCGTCGTTGATGCGGTCCTGCCAGCCTGGGCCGTCTTCCTGGAAATGATCGAGGACCTCGCGGTCGATGCGCAGCGACACCGTCTCCTTGGCGCCGGGAATTACGGGCCTGGCCGGCGGCAGTTCCGCGGGCTTGGTGGTGGCGGACTTGAATGCGGCTTCGGCGAGATCCCGGGTGCTGGTGCCGGGCCGTCGTGATCTATCGTTGGCCATCTGCTGCCTCATGATGATTCGGCTGACCTCTGTTTTACTCCGGAAAACCGGTTGAGTTCGATGGTGCCTGGCGATGCACCGATGATGCTCAGGGCGCCAGCGGCCGCAGGCCCTGCTGCCTCAAGCCCCCGATATAGGTATCGACGAACAACGACACTTGGCGTCGCAGCTGCTGCGGCGGAACCGCCACCATGCGCTCCTCGATGCCGAGCGAGATGATGCCGTGCACCGCCGAGAACATCATCCGGGCCAGCAGGGCCACGTCGTCGCTGGGATAGTCCGGCAGCAGCCGGACCAGCGGCGGGTACATCAGGGCGAAGGTGGCCTGGACCATGTCGAGCAGGTCCTGCGGGAACGGCCGGTCCCCCTCCATCCGATGCTCATACAGGGCGCGCAGCAGGTTCGGATGCGTGGTGGCGAAGTCGAGATAGCCCTGCGCCAACCGGTGCAGGTGCCGCACCGGGTCATCATCCACAAGCACCGCAAGCGTTGCGTCGAGTGTGCGCAGGGTGTCGCGGTTCACCGCAACCACCAGGGCGTCGAAGTCCTCGAACTCGTTGTAGACGGTGCCGATGGAGCAGCCGGCGGCGGTGGCGACATCCCGAACCTTGAGGGCCCGCAAGCCCCTGGCGGCAATCAGCGTGCGCGCCGTCTCCAGCAGCTGGGCCTGCCGATCACCTTTTCGTGAACTCGACAGAGGGGCTTGAACATTGTTCATTTTCGCGCTACCTAATCTTTATTGAACAATGTTCATGCCTGGGAGACAGCAACAATGCAAGTTCTTCTGATCGAATTCACCCCGTTTATCAGCATCCAGTTGCCCGAGATTTCGTGGAACCCACTCCGCGCCCTGCGGGACCTGGTGATGGCCCCGATCGACCGGCTGGCCCGCTCGGTGGACGTCGCGAATGTGCTCGGTGACGCCCCCAAGGATACCGCCAAGGCGCGGGCCACCGGCCGCCGCCGCTGGAAGCTGTTCTCCCGGGCCCGGCGCAAGCCGGGCCGGAAGGCCCGCTTCTGGAATGTATTCGAAAACCTGAAGCACCTGACCTGATCCTGCCGGAGGCATCGATGTTCCAGTCCTTGTTGTCCCGCCTGTTGGAGCTCGCTGAAGGAGCGGCGCCCGCGACGGTGTCGCCGCTCTCTCATCTCGACCGCTCCATCAAGGCGGCGGCCGCGGCCCACTTCGCAGCCCGGCGCGCGCTGGCCGTCGCCCTGGCCGAAGAGGAGCGCGAAACGCGGCGCCGCGCAACGCTCACGGAGAAGATCTCCGACCTCGAACGGCGCGCCGTGGACGCCCTGCGCGCCGGGCGCGACGACCTGGCGGCTGCGGCGGCGGACGCCATCGCGGCGATGGAAACCGAAGTGCAGGCGATCACCCAGGCCTCGCTCCGCTTTGCGGCCGAAGTGGCGCTGGCGCGCCGCGAGGTCGACGCCCAGCGACGGCGGCTGGCCGACCTCGATCGCGGGCGCCGCCTGGCCCGCGTCGGCGCCGCGCTGACTTCGGCGGCGCAAGGCTCCAGATCAAGCTCCGGCATCGACAGCTTCACGGAAGCCGAAGCCGCCCTGGTCAGGGTCGAGGCCGACAATCACGACGCCAGGGCGATCCGCGATGAACTTGCGCGCCCCTCCGCACGACTCATCGACCACATGTCGGATCTCGGCTTCGGCGCCCCGACCCACGTCCGCCCCTCGGATGTCCTGTCGCGGCTCCGCGCCATGACCACCGATTTGGCCACTGATCTGGCTGCCGAGGTTTCGCCCACCACCCTCATTGCGCCATCGCAGCGCTGAACCAACGGGAGTCCGACCATGTCCATCGACCAAATCACGCCGATCGATCGCCCCAGCAGCGCCTGGGTGAACTTTTCCTACGTCTCATTTGCCGGCTCGGTTCTCATGGTCGGCGGCGGCATCGCCTCGCTGCCGCTCGACTGGTGGGTGCGCGGTTATTTCGCCATCGGCACGATCCTGCTGGTTCAATCCTGCTTCACACTGGCGAAAAGCCTTCGCGATATGCATGAGTCCGGCCGTATGATCCATCGGATCGAGGAAGCCCGCACCGAGCGGCTGCTGCGAACCGAACAATAGGCGCCGCAATATTGCGCCGATCGCGTCAAGGGGATGTTGACCATCGGCCCGCGACGCGGCCGGCGCGGCGCACCGCGTGATTGAGAAAATTAAGAGTTGGTCCCGCCATATTTGCAACCTTTCGCTGAAGATAAATCAGCCACAACCTCTCGCAAGGATCAGAAGATGCTCAAGGAGTTGATGTCGTCCCGGCGCTTCGCGCCGCTGTTCTGGGCCCAGTTCTTCTCCGCCCTGAACGACAACTTCCTGAAGAATGCGCTGGTGATCCTGATCCTGTTCGGCGCCGTCGCCGAACATGGCGAGGGACATGACGGCGGTGCGCTGGTGACACTCGCCGGCGCCGTCTTCATCTTCCCGTTCTTCATCCTGTCCGGGCTCGGCGGCCAGCTCGCCGACAAATACGTCAAGGCCGTCATCGCCAAGCGGCTGAAGTTCGCCGAGATCTTCGCGGCCTGCTTCGCAGCGGCCGGTTTCTTCCTGCATTCGATTCCGCTGCTGTTCGTGGCGCTCGGGCTGTTCGGCGTCATCGCCGCGCTGTTCGGCCCGGTGAAGTACGGTATCCTGCCCGACCAGTTGCAGACCGGCGAACTCGCCATGGGCAACGCGCTGGTCGAGGGCGCGACCTTCCTCGCCATCCTCGGCGGCACCATCGGCGGCGGACTGTTCGTCACCAAGGGCAGCCATCCCGGCCTGATCGCGGGAGCGATCGTGGTGCTGGCGATCGCGTGCTGGCTGTCGGCGCGAATGATCCCGGCCACCACACCGTCGGCGCCCGATCTCCCGGTCGACCGCAATCCCTGGACTTCCACGGTGCAATTGCTGAAAGCCCTGAAGGCCGAGCCGCGGCTGTGGGACGGCATGCTGATCGTGTCGTGGTTCTGGCTGGTCGGCGCGGTGGTGCTGTCGCTGCTGCCCGCGGTGGTGAAGGGCAATATCGGCGGCAGCGAAGGCGTGGTCACGCTGTGTCTCACGGTGTTCGCGGTCGGCATCGCCAGTGGCTCGCTGATCGCGGCGCGGCTCAGCCATGTGCGCCCCAATCTGGCGCTGGTGCCGCTGGGTGGCCTCATCATGGGCGTGGTCGGGCTCGATCTCGCCTGGAGCATCGGGCACGCGGTCACCGCCGTGGACGTCGGCCCCGGCGCATTCGCGTCGCGCTTTGCCGGCATGCGTTTGCTGCTCGATTTCTTCGTGTTCGCCGCGGGCGGCGGGTTGTTCGTGGTGCCGTCATTCGCCGCGGTGCAGGCCTGGTCGGCACCGAGCGAACGCGCCCGCGTCATCGCCGCCGGCAACGTGATGCAGGCCGCCTTCATGGTGGTCGCCTCGCTCGCCGTCGCGGCGCTGCAGGCCGCCGGCGTGCCGGTGGCATGGCTGTTCTTCGCCCTCGCCGTGGCGAGCTTCTTCGTCACCTGGTTCGTGCTGACCAAATGGGGCGATGCCGGCGTGCGCGATTTCGGCGCGCTGCTGTTCAAGCTGCTGTTCCGCGTCGAAGTGCGCGGACTGGACAACCTGCCGCCCGCCGGCACCCGCATGCTGATCGCGCCCAATCATGTCAGCCTGATCGACGGACCGCTGCTGCACGCGCTGTTGCCGATCGACGCCGCATTCGCCGTCGACACCGGCATCGCGAAAGCCTGGTGGGCGAAGCCGTTCATGAAGATGATCCGGGCCTATACGCTGGATCCGTCGCGCCCGCTCGCGGCGCGCGACCTCGTGCACCTGGTCAGCCGCGGCGAACCGCTGGTCATCTTCCCGGAGGGACGCGTCACGGTGACCGGCAGCCTGATGAAGGTCTATGACGGCACGGCGATGATCGCCGACAAGGGCGACGCCGTGGTGGTGCCGGTGCGGATCGAGGGCGCCCAGCGCTCCCATCTCAGCTACCTGAGGAGCGACCAGGTCAAGCGGGTCTGGTTTCCCAAGATCACAGTCTCGGTCCTGCCGCCGGTCAAGCTGCCGATCGATCCGGCGCTGCGCGGCAAGATCCGGCGCAACGCCGCGGGCGCGGCGCTGCAGGACGTCATGATCGATGCGATCGTGAAAACCGCGATGCTGGACCAGACCCTGTTCCAGGGCCTCGCCCATGCCTACAAGACCAGCGACACCGGCAAGCCGATCATCGAGGACGCGCTGGGCACCTCGCTGACCTATCGCAAGCTGATCCTCGGCGCCCAGGTGCTGAGCCGCCAGCTCGAGGCCGGCACCACTGTCGGAGAGAACATCGGCGTGCTGCTGCCGAACTCCGCGGGCGTCGCCGTGGTGTTCATGGCCCTGCAGACCATCGGCCGGGTGCCGGCGATGCTGAATTTCTCGGCCGGGCCGGTCAATGTGCTCGCCGCGATGAAAGCCGCCGAGGTCAAGACCGTGCTGACCTCGCGCGCGTTCATCGAGAAGGGCAAGCTCGACAAGCTGATTGCCGCGATCGCGGCGGAGGCCAAGGTCGTCTATCTCGAGGACATCCGCAGTTCGGTCGGTTTCGCCGACAAGATCAAGGGATTGCGCGACGGCACGGCGCCACGCGTCAAACGCAGCGCGCAGGACCCCGCAGTCATCCTGTTCACGTCGGGATCGGAAGGCACGCCCAAGGGCGTGGTGCTGTCCCACCGCAACATCCTCGCCAATGCCGCGCAGGCGCTGGCGCGTGTCGATGCCAACGCCAACGACAAGGTGTTCAACGTGCTGCCGGTGTTCCACTCGTTCGGTTTGACCGGTGGAATGATGATGCCGCTGATGTCCGGCATTCCGATCTTCATGTATCCGTCGCCGCTGCACTACCGCATCGTGCCCGAATTGATCTACCAGACCGGCGCCACCATCCTGTTCGGCACCGATACGTTCCTCTCGGGTTACGCACGCTCGGCGCACCCCTACGACTTCCGCACCCTGCGCCTGGTGCTGGCCGGCGCCGAGGCGGTGAAGGACCGCACCCGCGCGATCTACATGGAGCGCTTCGGCATCCGCATCCTGGAAGGCTACGGCGTCACCGAGACGGCGCCGGTGCTGGCCATGAATACGCCGATGGCCAACCGGCCCGGCACCGTCGGGCGCATCTCGCCGCTGATGGAAGCCAGGCTCGATCCGGTGCCCGGCATCGAGGACGGCGGCCGGCTGTCGGTGCGCGGCCCCAATGTGATGCTGGGTTATCTGCGCGCGGAGAAGCCCGGCGTGCTGGAGCCGCTGGTCGATGGCTGGCACGACACCGGCGACATCGTGGCGATCGATGCCGGAGGCTTCATCACCATCAAGGGTCGCGCCAAGCGCTTTGCCAAGATCGCCGGCGAAATGGTGTCACTGTCGGCGGTGGAAGCGATGGCGGCGGCGCTGTGGCCGCAGGCGATGTCAGTGGCCGTTACGATTCCCGACGCGCGCAAGGGCGAACGGGTGGTGCTGCTCACGACACAGGCCGACGCCACGCGCGAGGCGCTCTCCAGGCAGGCCAAGAGTACCGGTGCGTCGGAACTGGCGGTCCCCGCCGACATCCGCATCGTCGACAAGATCCCGCTGCTGGGCACCGGCAAGACCGACTATGTCAGCGCCACCGCGCTGGCCAAGGAACTTGCCGGCCTGAACCAGCAGGTGGCGTGAGACACGACGATTTGTGAGGCGGACTAGCGTAAGCGTATTCCGCCACTCCGCACCCTCGCTGCGGTGGGTTGCGCCTGACGGCGAACCCACCCTGCTCGTTCTGTCGTCTTGGCCGCATTGTGTTTCCTCGGCAAGCGCGCGATGCTGGGTGAAATTAACGGAGACACCGCACCATCCATGTCGGACCAAGGATCAACCCCACGGGACAACAGACCGCGCTCGGAGCCGGAGATCATTCCACCGGGCGCGCCGCTGCCGCCGCGCGGGGACGATCCTTTCAATGCGCGTTTCACCCAGCGCATTTATATCGCGCGCCCCGGACCATTCGGGCTGCTGCTGGTGGCGCTGGCGGTTATCATCGTCGCGGTGGTGATCCTGTTGCTGCTGGTGGGCGCGGTGCTGATCTGGATTCCCGTGGTGGGACTGATGGTCGCGGTCGCGATCATCTCCGGTTTGGTGAGATCGCGGTGGCGGCGGTGAGTCCAACGGCGAGCACGGCGCGTAGGGGGAATAGCGTTAGCGTATTCCGCCATCCCCGCCCCAGGTACAAAACGGTGGGTTACGCCTGAAGGCTAACCCACCCTACGATTCTTTCTTTGGCGCCAACCCATGCGCGACAAAATCGAATGCCGCCTCTGCCGCCGCTTCGAACGATGCGTCTTTGTCCCACAACGCATAGCGCCGGCCGGCCATGTCGCTGACGCCCATCAGCGCCCAGGCGCGCAGCTCCGCATCACCGGGTGAAACTTCGCCGCGCGCGACGGCAGCTTCCAGGCCACTGCGATAGCTCGCCGCGAAGTCGGTGTAGTAGGCGCGGTAGGCCGCCTCGTCGACGAACTGCGATTCCGCCACCACGCGATAGAGGTTTGGATTTTTGCGCACGAAATCGAAGAAGGCGTGGATGCCGCGGCGCTCGACCTCGAGCCGGTCGTCGATCCCGGCGGTGGCCAGCGTCAGCGAACGGCGCAGCCGTCGTCCCATGCGCAGCACCAGTTCGCGCAACACCTCTTCCTTGGTGCGGAAGTACACATAGAATGTACCTTGAGCGACCTCCGCCTCCTGCGTGATCGAGACCACCGAGGTCTCGGCAAAGCCGCGCTCACCGATCTGCCGTTCCGCGGCGGCGAGAATCCGCTGGCGGGTGCGTTCGCCTCGGCTGGTTTTGGGCGCGGAAATCGCGTCGCTCATCGTCACCGTGGAGTTTGTGGACTCGCCCAGCGTGATCGCTTGACGGCCTCCCTATGAGCCGATAGCAATACTCAAAATTTGAAACATGAATCAAGTGTCAAGTTAAGACCAACACGCCTCTGGAGGGGAGCCACATGACAACCTTAAGGACCATTTTCTCGACCGGTTTCCTGGCCGGCGCGGTGCTGGCCGCCTCTAGCGCCGCCCACAGCGACGACCTCAAGGTCGCGCTGATCTACGGCAAGACCGGCCCGCTCGAGGCCTACGCCAAGCAAACCGAAATCGGCCTGCGCATGGGTTTCGAATACGCCACCAAGAATTCCATGACCGTCGACGGCCGCAAGATCGTCATCATCACTAAGGACGACCAGGGCAAGCCGGACCTGTCGAAGGCGGCGCTCGCCGAAGCCTATCAGGACGACAACGCCGACATCGCCATCGGCACTACGTCGTCGGCCGCGGCGCTGGCCGACCTGCCGGTTGCCGAAGAGAACAAGAAGATCCTGATCGTCGAGCCCGCGGTGGCCGACCAGATCACGGGCGAGAAGTGGAACAAGTACATCTTCCGCACCGGTCGCAACTCCTCGCAGGATGCGATCTCCAACGCGGTGGCGATCGGCAAGCCGGGCGTCACCGTTGCTACCCTGGCGCAGGACTATGCCTTCGGCCGCGACGGCGTCGCTGCCTTCAAGGAGGCACTGGCAAAAACCGGCGCAACGCTGGCCGCGGAAGAATACGTGCCGACCAACACCACCGACTTCACCGCCGCCGGGCAGCGCCTGTTCGACGCCATGAAGGACAAGCCGGGCCGCAAGATCATCTGGGTGGTCTGGGCCGGCGCCGGCGATCCGCTGACCAAGCTGCAGGACATGGATCCGAAGCGCTACGGCATCGAGCTCTCCACCGGCGGCAACATCCTGCCAGCGCTCGCCGCCTACAAGCGACTGCCCGGCATGGAAGGCGCAACCTACTACTATTACGACATTCCGAAAAATCCGATCAACGACTGGTTCGTGGCCGAGCACCAGAAGCGCTTCAGCGCGCCGCCAGATTTCTTCACCGCCGGCGGTTTCGCCGCCGCCATGGCCGTGGTTACCGCAGTGGAGAAGGCGAAGTCGACCGACACCGACAAGCTGATCGCAACCATGGAAGGCATGGAGTTCGACACGCCGAAAGGCAAGATGATCTTCCGCAAGGAAGATCACCAGGCGCTGCAGAGCATGTATCACTTCAAGGTCAAGGTCGACCCGAACCTGGCATGGGCGGTGAACGAGCCGATCCGCGAGTTGAAGATCGAGGACATGACAATCCCGATCAGGAACAAGCGGTAGAGACCACACTCCGCCGTCATGCCCGGCCTTGTGCCGGGCATCCACGTCTTTCCTGCCGCGCCACCGTTAAGACGTGGATACCCGCGACAAGCGCGGGCATGACGGCAGAAGAGGTGGAAGCGAACGGGCCCATCCGACGGCAAAAGACTCATGACCCTCACCCTCGAAACCCGCAACCTCACCATTCGTTTCGGCGGCCACGTCGCGGTCAATCGCGTCAGCTGCACATTCCGTCCCGGTGAACTCACCGCCATTGTCGGGCCGAACGGCGCCGGCAAGACCACCTATTTCAACCTGATCTCGGGCCAGTTGCCGGCCTCTGAAGGCCAGGTGCTGCTCAACGGCGCCGACATCACCAAATTCTCCGCACCGCTGCGCACCCGCGCCGGCCTCGGCCGTGCGTTTCAGCTCACCAATCTGTTTCCCAATCTCAGTGTGGAGGAGAACGTGCGCCTCGCCGTGCAGGCGGCGGCCGGCGTGCACTACGACATGCTGCGGCCCTGGATGAAACGCACGGATCTCGTCGCACGCGCCGATGCCATCCTCGGCACCGTGGCGCTCGGCGGCAAAAGAAGCGTCGCCGCGACGGTTCTCTCCCACGGCGACCAGCGCAAGCTCGAAGTCGCGCTGATGATGGCGCTGGAGCCGAAGGTGTTCATGTTCGACGAGCCGACCGCCGGCATGAGCGTCGACGAGGTCCCCGTCGTGCTCGACCTGATCGCGAAGCTGAAACAGGACCCGAGCAAGATCATCCTGCTGGTGGAGCACAAGATGGACGTGGTGCGTTCGCTGGCCGACCGCATCATCGTGCTGCACAACGGCCGGCTGGTGGCCGACGGCAATCCGGCCGAGGTGATCGCCTCGCCGATCGTGCAGGAAGCGTATCTCGGCATCGCGCCGGGAAAGAGCGCCGCATGAGCAACCTGCTCTCGCTCACCGGTGTGCACACCCATATCGGGCGGTATCACATCCTGCAGGGTGTCGACCTCGGCGTCGCCGCGGGACGCACCACCATGCTGCTGGGACGCAACGGCGCCGGCAAGACCACGACGCTGCGCACCATCATGGGATTGTGGCCAGCCTCCGCCGGTGAGATCACGCTCGGCGGCCAACGGATCGAAACGAAGAGCACGCCGGAGATTGCCAGCGCCGGCGTCGGCTACGTGCCCGAGACCATGGCGGTGTTTTCCGATCTTACGGTGAAGGAGAATCTCATTCTCGCCGCTCGCAACGGTCCGCTCGACGACACGCAGTTGGCCTGGATCTTCCAGTTCTTCCCGGCGCTAAAGAAATTCTGGCTGTCGCGCGCAGGCACCCTGTCCGGCGGCCAGAAGCAGATGCTGTCGATCGCCCGCGCCATCGTCGAGCCGCGCCAATTGCTGCTGATCGACGAGCCAACCAAGGGCCTCGCGCCGGCAATCGTGGTGGCACTGATCGAGTGCCTTGCCGAGATCAAGCGCCGCGGCGCCACCATTCTCCTTGTCGAACAGAACTTCCGCGTGGCGCAGCAGCTTGGCGACGACGTCGCCGTGATGGACAACGGCAAGATCGTGCACCGCGGCGCGATGGCGGACCTCACCGGGGATACCGCCTTGCAGGAACGTTTCCTCGGGCTGAGCCTGGAGGCGCATCAATGACCGATACCGCCACCGACGACGCGCTCAACGACGCCCTGCCGCAGCCACCGCGCGACATCATCCCGGTGCTGCTGCCGATCGTGCTCGCACTTGCCATGCTGCCCTTGATCGGCTCCACCTCATCGTGGATCACGCTGACGGTGGCGAGTCTCGCCATGGGCATGATGATCTTCATCATGGCGTCCGGCCTGACCCTGGTGTTCGGCCTGATGGACGTGCTGAATTTCGGTCATGGCGCCTTCATCGCCGTCGGCGCCTATGTGGCGACGCTGATCCTCGGCCCGCTGGCTGGGCTGATCCAGGCGGACTCGCTGTGGATCAACCTCGCCGCACTCGCGCCTGCCGCGGTGCTGGCCATGGCGGTGTCCGGTGCGCTGGGCCTGGTATTCGAGCGGGTGCTGATCCTGCCGGTCTACGGCAATCATCTCAAACAGATCCTGATCACCATGGGCGGACTGATCGTGGCCGAACAGGCGCTTTACGCGCTGTGGGGCCCGGCGCAGATCCCGATGCCGCTGCCCGGCGCGCTGCGTGGCTCTTTCATCATCGGCGACATCGCCATCGCCAAATATCGCGTGCTGGCCATGATCGTTGGGCTGGTCGTCTTCGTCGCAATGCAGCTGGTGCTTAACCGCACCAAGATCGGCCTCTTGATCCGCGCCGGCGTGGAAAATCGCGAAATGGTGGAGGCGCTGGGCTATCGCATCCGCCGGCTGTTCCTCGGCGTGTTCATGGTGGGCTCGGCACTGGCTGGCCTGGGCGGCGTGATGTGGGGGCTGTACCGCGAACAGATCCACGCCTCGATGGGGGCCGACCTGATGGTGCTGATCTTCATTGTCGTGATTATCGGTGGGCTCGGCTCGGTCGGCGGCTGCTTTATCGGCGCCATCCTGGTGGCGATGGTGGCGAACTATGGCGGTTTCCTGGTGCCGAAGCTGGCGCTGGTCTCCAACATCCTCCTGATGGTCGTCATCCTGATGTGGCGGCCACGCGGGCTTTATACGGTGACCAATCGATGATGATCTTGTCCGGCGACACGCCACGCAGCCGTGTGCTCAGCGCCCTGCTCATTCTCATCGTCGTGGTGCTGGCCGCGGCGCCCTTCCTGTTCCCCGGCGCCAAGGCGCTGAATGTCGCCACCAAGATCTGCATCTTCGCGGCCCTGGTCGCCTCCTACGACCTCTTGCTCGGCTACACCGGCACGGTGTCGTTCGCTCACACCATGTTCTACGGCATCGGCAGTTACGCGATCGCCATCGCGCTCTATGCCATGGGACCAAGCTGGGCCGCGGTCGCCACCGGTCTTATGATCGGCCTGCCGCTGGCGGCGCTTCTCGCGCTCGGCATCGGGCTGTTTTCGCTGCGGGTGCAGGCGATCTTCTTTGCGATGATCACGCTGGCGGTAGCCTCCGCCTTCCTGGTGCTGGCCTCGCAACTGTCGTGGCTGACCGGCGGCGAGGATGGCCGCAGCTTCCAGTTGCCGGAACTGCTGCGCCCCGGCACGGTATTCGTCAAGAAGCTGTTCGGCATTTCGATCACCGGCCGGACGCTGACCTACTACATCATCTTCATTGCCTCGGCGACGATGATCCTGGGCTTGCTGCGGATCGTGAACTCACCGTTCGGACGGGTGCTGCAGGCGATCCGCGAAAACCGCTTCCGGGCCGAAGCGCTGGGCTATCGCACGGTGTTTCACCTGACCTGGGCGAACTGCATCGCGGCGCTGGTGGCGGCGAGCGCCGGCGTGCTCAACGCACTGTGGCTACGCTATGCCGGGCCCGACACCTCGCTGTCGTTCTCGATCATGCTGGATATTCTTCTCATGGTGGTGATCGGCGGCATGGGCACCATGTACGGCGCCCTGATCGGCGCCGTGATCTTCATCCTGGCGCAGAACTATCTGCAGGCGTTGATGGGCGCGGCCTCGAGCGCCGCGGCCGACGCCGGCCTGCCGCTGCTGCCGGGCCTGCTGCATCCCGACCGCTGGCTGCTCTGGCTCGGGCTCCTGTTCATCGCCAGTGTCTATTTCTTTCCGACCGGCGTGGTCGGGCGGCTGCGCGGGACATCACGCACCTGAGATCGCGCTTAAGGCGGTTTGCGGATTTCGCGAGCCGGAGGGCGTGATAGGCTCCCCGCGACCAGAGTGACAGCGAGGACGCCATGTCGACGACAACGCAAGCGCCGCAGCATCTCGACCCTGCCGCATCGCTGCATCCGGAAACATTGGGCCGCGCGCCCGGACGCCATCGGCTGACCGGGCGCCACATCATTGTGGTCGGCGCCGGACAGCGCAAGGTGGTCGATGAGAAGCCGCCGGTGGGCAACGGCCGCGCGATGGCCATCCTGTTTGCCCGCGAGGGAGCCCGCGTCGCCTGCGTCGATGCCTCGCGGGACGCCGCGGAGGAAACCTGCATGCTGATCACGGCCGAGGGCGGCAAGGCCTTCGCCGAAGTGGCCGATGTCGCCGATCCCACGGCGATCGCACCGGTGCTGGAGCGCTGTGTGCAACGGCTGGGCGGACTGGATGGGCTTGCACTGAATGTCGGCATCTCGCATGGGCTGTCGCTCGCCAGCATGACCCCCGAGATCTGGGACCTGGACTTCGCGGTCAATCTCCGCAGCCACATGCTGTTCGCACAGCGCACGCTCGAGGTGATGGCGCCCGGCGGCGCCATGACGCTGACGTCGTCGGTGGCCAGCCAGCGGGCGAACGGGCGCAACCCGGCCTACGAGGCGTCCAAGGCGGCGCAGATCGCGCTGGCGCGCTCCATCGCACTCGCCGGGGAACCCAAGGGTATTCGCTGCAATGTGATCGCGCCGGGATATGTCGACACCCCGATGGGGCGCGATGCCAGCCGCCGACGATCGGACCGGGCGGTGACAGTGCCATTCGGCCGTCAGGCCACCGGCTGGGAGGTCGCTTATGCTGCGTTGTTCCTGATTTCGAATGAATCGTCCTACATCAATGCCCATACTTTGTTCGTCGATGGCGGACATATGGGCGGTATCGTCCGCAGCCCGCCGACTTGAGCTTAAGTATGGCTGCCCTTCGCTTGCGTTTCTCGCCCGCGATGTCCAAGTGACTGCGATAGCCAACCATCTGGGACCCAGCTTCACATGAGTCAGACCAAACTTTTCGAGCCCTACAAGCTCGGCTCCGTTACGCTCTCGAACCGCACCGTGATGGCGCCCCTGACGCGCAATCGCGCGCTCGCCGGCCTCGTTCCCAATCCGCTGGCGATCGAATATTACGGCCAGCGCGCCTCCGCCGGTCTCCTGATCAGCGAAGCGACCCAGATCTCGCAGCAAGGCCAGGGCTACCAGGACACGCCCGGCATCTATTCCCAGGAACAAGTCGCCGGCTGGCGCAAGGTGACGGATCGCGTGCACGAGCGCGGCGGCCACATCTATCTCCAGCTCTGGCATGTCGGACGCATTTCCCATACCGACCTGCAGCCGAACAACGGCGCACCGGTGGCTCCCTCCGCGATCCGCGCCAAGGGCAAGACCTTCGTCGGCGGCACCTTCGCCGACGTCTCCGAGCCCCGCGCGCTCGAGCTCTCTGAAATTCCTGGCATCATCGACGATTTCAAGCGCGGCGCCGCGAATGCGATCGCCGCCGGCTTCGACGGCGTCGAGGTGCACGGCGCCAATGGTTATCTGCTCGAGCAGTTCGCCAAGGACGGCGCCAACAAGCGCACCGACAGCTATGGCGGCTCGATCGAGAACCGCGCCAGGCTGATGCTGCAGGTGTCGCAGGCGGTCGCGGCCGAGGTCGGCGCCGCGCGCACCGGCATCCGGATCTCGCCGGTGACCCCGGCCAACGACATCTCCGACAGCAACCCGCAGGCCCTGTACGACCATATCGTCGACCAGCTCAGCGCCCTGAAGCTGGTCTACATCCATGTCGTCGAAGGCGCCACCGGCGGCCCGCGCGACATCGCGCCGTTCGACTACAAGGCACTGCGCAACCGCTTCAAGGGCACCTACATCGCCAACAACGGCTACACGCTGGACCTCGCCAACAAGGTGCTGGCGGCCGACGACGCCGACCTGATCGCCTTCGGCAAGCTGTTCATCTCCAACCCGGATCTGGTCGAACGCTTGAAGAGGGGCGCGCCGCTCAACGATTTCGACAAGGCCACCTTCTATGGCGGCGACGCCAAGGGCTACACGGACTATCCGACGCTGGAGGTCGCCCAGGCGGCGCAGTAAGCGGATCAAAATCTAGAAGAGAAAAGGCCGGGATCGCTCCCGGCCTTTTTGTTTCGCCACGCACGTGCAAAAACATTCATGCCTCAGCCGTCATCTTCCCTGCGGTGACAACCAGCGACTTCAAATCAAACGACGCATCCGCCGCCTGCTCCGGCGCGAGCACCACGCTGGACGCCAGCAGCCGCCGTGCGATCATGTGATCGGCGGCCTGGTTCATGGACTCGACCCCAAGCAGCCGATCGCCCGCATAACAGAAGATCGAAAAGCGGCCGCATCCGACGTCGCCGCGAACGACCCACTTGTCATATCCTTCCGTCAGCCCGGCGATCTGCAACCGACGATCGCCCTGATCGCTCCAGAACCACGGCACGCTGTCAGTTGGCCTCGCACGGCCTGCCAACGTGCCGGCAAGACAGCGCGCTTGGTCGACGGCATTCTGCACCGACTCCAGCCGCAACTTTCGACCACCTCTTGGACGCTCCATCAGCGCGCAATCGCCGATCGCATGAACAGCCGGATCCACGGTGGCGAGATGCGCATCAACATGAATGCCGTTGGAGACAGCAAGTCCGCAGTCGCGCGCCAGCTCCATGTCAGCCGTTGCACCGATCCCCACCAGCACCAGGTCCGCATCAATCCCGGCGCCATCGGATGTTTCGACACCGGTGACTTTCCCATTCGCACCGAGAAATCTGGCGACCCCAGTCTTTAGTCGGAAATCGATACCTGACGCCGCGTGCGCCTCCAACAGCCAACGAGACATCTCCGGAGAGACTGCGCGCGCCAACGGGCGATCAGCAGCCTCCAGCACGACGACGTCCGCGCCGAGACTGCGCATCACGCAGGCAAGCTCCAAGCCGACGAAACCGGCACCAACGACAACGACTCGTGCCAGTCCTTGCAAGCGTGCCTTGATCATCTCCGCATCGGCGAGCGAGCGGAGGTCAAGAATGCCATCGAGGTCCGCTCCGGGGACGGGCAGTTTCCGGTTGCGGCTGCCGGTCGCGAAAACCAGATGATCGTATGGCAGCAGGCTGCCCGACGCGAGCTGCACCGTGCGCCCGAGCCGATCGATCGCGATCGCCCTGTCGCCGAGCGCGAGATCGATCGCGTTTCGACTGTAGAAATTTTCCGCGCGCAGCAACAGATTCGCCGCCGTCACCTCGCCTTTCAGAAAGGCCTTGGACAGCGGCGGCCGCTGATACGGCAACACCGCCTCGGCCGTGGCGACCCGGATGATTTCGCCATAGCCGCTCTCGCGCAGCGAGGCAGCAAGCTGCGAGGCGGCTTGTCCGCCTCCGATGATCACCACGCCGTTTCCGCTCATGGTTTACGCAGCCGGCGCTTCGGCGTCACCGGCCACCATGCGCTCGACAATGCGTCGCATGCGCTGCGGCGCGGCGTCGATACCGAGCCGGATACGCCTGGCATTGGGTTTCGCACGCTCCACCGCCTCGATCCGCTCCAAGATCTCCTTGTCCTCGTTGAAGGCGATGCGGAAATCCGCATGCAGGCGCTGGTCGACGTCGGCGTCGTCGACGGCGAAATTGCGCACATGCAGCCAGTGGTCGATGCAGGAGTGATCATCGACCGGCGTGATGAAATGGCAGGCGAAGATCCGCAAGCCGCGGTCGCGGTCCTCAGGATTGCCGATCGTATGGGCGTCGGCGCTGCCGAAGTCGATCACCGCCGAACACGGCGCCACGTAGTCGTAATAGTGCCAGCGATCGACATTGCCGCGGAAATTGCCGTACTTGGCAAACAGCGGAATCGGCGGTCCGTCCTTGATCCAGCGCCAGACCAGGACACCGTTCTCGCGGACGGTGTGTTCGACCGGGATCTCCTCGCTGGCGGAATTGCCCAGTGTCGACAGGTGCACGAAGCTGACATGCGCCGGGTCGCAGAGATTGTCAGCGAGGTTGAGATAATTCGCCTCGATCCGCAGCGCGTCGCCATGGGCGGCATGCCAGTCGGGCTGATTGTATTGCGGCAGGTCGTAGATCAGCGCGGGATCGGCGCGGTCGGGATCGCCGGGCCAGATCCAGACCAGCCCCATCTTATCGTGCAGAGGATAGGACGACACCCGCGCGCTGGGAGGAATCACCGGCTGGCCCGGGATGCGGATGCAGCGACCGTTCGGAGCGAACGTCATGCCGTGGTAGCCGCACTCCACCGCGTCGCCCCTGAGCTTGCCCATGGACAGCGGCGCCAGCCGGTGCGGGCACATGTCGTCGAGCGCAATCGGCGCGCCCGCCTCGCTGCGGTAGACGACGAGGTCATCGCCGAGCAGGCGGTGGCGGGCGAGCGCGCGCGTGACATTGCGTGACCAGGTCAGCGGATACCAGGCATTGCGAGGAGCGTTGGATGTCATGATCAGGAACTTTCCCGGCAGTTGAGAGAGAAACTCAGTTGGTCTTCAGCTTGGCCGCGACCTCGGCGTCGGCGGGCTGGAAATCCGCGCCATCGACATAGCGCCAATCGGTCATCACGCCCTGACCGTCCTTGATGGCGATCTTCCCGATATAGACGCCGAGCGTGGATTGATGGTCGATGGCGCGGAACGCCACGGGACCGACCGGCGTATCCAGCTTCAAGTGCTCCATGGCCTTGATCAGATCGTCGGCATTGGTGTTGCCGGCCGTCTCGATCGCCTTGGCGAGCACCATCGTGTTGATGTAACCGATCAGCGCGCCGATATTCGGCGATTCCTTGAAGCGCGCCAGATAGGCTTTCAGGAAAGCATCGTGCTCGGCGGTCCTGATCTCGCTCCAGGGATAACCCGTTACCAGCCAGCCGACGGGCGCTTCATCTTTCAGCGGCGCGAGATATTCCGGCTCGCCTGTCATCAGGCTCATCACCGGCCGGCCCGAGAAGGTGTTGCGCGTGGTGCCCTCGCGGACGAGTTTTGCGAGATCGGGGCCGAAAGTAGCGTTGAAAATCGCCTCCGGCTTGTCCTGTGTCATCGCCTGCACCACCGCGCCCGCATCGATCTTGCCGAGCGGAGGCCATTGTTCGGAGACGAACTCCACGTCGGGGCGCAGCCGTTTCAATTCGCTCTTGAAGCTCGCCACCGCGGACTGGCCGAACTCGTAGTTCGGCGCGATGGTGGCCCAGCGGCGCGCCGGCAGCTTGGCGGCCTCTTTCGCCAGGATGGAGGCCTGCGTGTAGGTCGATGGACGCAGCCGGAAGGTGTAGCGATTGCCCTTTTCCCAGATCAGCGCATCGGTCAGCGGCTGCGAGGCCAGGAAGAACACCTTCTTCTGTCTGGCGAAATCCGCGACCGCAAGCCCGATATGGGAGAGGATGGTCCCGGTGAGGAGATCGACATGCTCGGATTCGACCAGTTGCGTCGCCGCGGTGATGGCCACATCCGGTTTGCCGGCATCGTCGCGGGCGATGATCTCCAGCTTGCGGCCGAGCACGCCGCCGCGAGCATTGATCTCGTCGCGCGCCAGCTCCCAGCCCTGGCGATAGCCACGGGTGCCGACCGGCAGAGCCGAGTAACTCGATATCTCGCCGATCCGGATCGGCGGCTGGTCCGCCGCCCGGGCAGGCGCGCCCAGCACCGACAACGCAAGAACGATCGCTTTGGCCGCATTGGATATCCGCACGCCATCCTCCATCGTCGCTAGAAGTAATGTTATGTAGTACTTACTTCATAACGCATCACGATGGCCGCGGGTTGTCAACGCTTTAAAACGATTAAAAAGTGGCCGGACTTGCCAAGATGCAGGCAGCCCACGTCCCCTCCAGACCCCTGGCTGGCGCGACATGCAACGGAAATGCGCTAAGAAGGGGAAAGAGGATTCGATGCTGAAGAAAGCCCCCGCCAAACCGAAGAGCGCAGCGCGCCCCCGCCGGCGGACGCGTGCGCCGGATCAGACCCGCGACGCCTTGCTGCGGGCGGCGGTCGTCGAGTTCGCGCGCGAAGGCTATGGCGGCGCGCGGGTCGATCGGATCAGCAAGGCGGCCAAGAGCAACGACCGCATGCTTTATTACTACTTCGCCAGCAAGGAGAAGCTGTTCCATCACGTCATCGAGCATTGTTATGCCGATCTCGTGGCCAGCGAGGAAGCGCTGGCGCTGGACTTCACGCGCCCGCGCGCCGCACTGGCCGAGCTCGTCGCGTTTAACTGGAATTACTACTGGGACAATCCAGAGCTGCTCAGCATCCTCGCCTCCGAGAACCTGTTCAAGGGGCGTCACGTCAAGAACAACATCCGCGGCATCTTCGCCAGCGCCCAGCTCGGCATGCTGGACCGGGTGCTGACCAGCGGCGCGGACCGCGGCGAGTTCAAGCCCGACTGCGACCGCTTCCTGGTGTTCATGTCGATCCTGTCGCTGACCTATTTCTACCGGGCCAACCTCTACACACTGTCGAACTACATGCAGATCGATCTCGCCGAACAGGAGCGGCGCGCGGCGTGGCTTGCTCATGTCCAGTCCATGATCGACGATCTGGTACGGCGGCGGACCTAGATCTCGCACCGAACCACGCTCGCCGCTCTTCGGCAGTTCATCCCGGATTGGATTGATGTGACGTCGAACATCACGTTAATGTTTTGGGCGCCGCTAGCGCCGTCAAAGGCACGCCATGAAGCATCACGAGGCTGAAAGCATCGTTCGACAGGCCGCGGCCGCCTTCAATGGCGGCCGGCCGAACGACGCCCGGCGGCTTTGCGAACAGGGGCTGCGGCACTGGCCCGACGAGCCGATGCTCAATCATCTTCTCGCCGCCGTCTACTTCGCCCAGGGGCATACACGGCAGGCGCGCGACCATGTCGAGACCAGCCTGCGCACAGCTCCGCATCACGGACCTGCACGCCTGCTGGCCGCGCGGATTGCGCGCGCCGAACGGGACTTCAGCGCCGCGCTGGCGCACCTGAACCATATCGGCGCGGCGGCGGCGTCCACGATCGGTGTGGCGCTGGAGAAGGCCAGAACGCTGGACCAGGCCGGCCACCAGGTGGAGGCCAAGGCCGCCTGGCGCGCGATTTTGCAGGCTACGCCGCACAGCCGCGAAGCCATGGCGCGGCTCGGGCGGATCGCGTGGGACGACGGAGATTTCACCGAAGCCGCGGCGCTGCTGGAGCGTGCCGTTGCCGATGACGCGCCGGCGTCGACATGGTTCGACCTCGGCATGGTGCGGCAGGATCTGCGCGATCATCAGGGCGCCACGGCCGCCTATCGCAAGGCCCTGGCCAAAAGGCCGGACTATGTGGAAGCCGCCGTCAATCTCGGTGTCGCGCTGCAGGAAACCGGCGACCTCGACGGCGCGCTTGCAGCCTATGGCACTGCCTATCGGCTTCGTCCATCCACGTTCGGTACCATCGCCATGGCGTTGACGTCGTCGTCCCACGGCCGCCTCTGGCTCGACGAGGCTTCGCTGCGGCGGTCACTTGAGATGTGAGCGCCCGCGCCGCGCGCGAAACTGCTTCCTGTAGACACCGGGTTTGGCCAGCACCTCGGCGACGGTCTTGGCATACGCCGCCGCGCGGGCGTCATCGAAACTCTCGACCACCACATCGTAAGGCGCACGCGGCACGGCGAAGCACTGCGCGACAGGTGTTCCCTTCGGCAACACCCCGGAGAAGTCCGGCTGCGCCCAGACCGCGGGAAAATTGATGCCACCGTCGTAAAACCGATCGGAATCCACCAGGCCCGAAATCAGGCGGAATGGCAGATCGTCGCGATTGACGGGATGAGTGGCGAACAACGACCACTCCGGATCCAATTCGATGGTCCAGAAGCTGTTGAACTTCAGCGCCGCCCGCCCGTCGCGCGCAAATGGCGCATTGGGAAATTGCGCCGGCACATGGAAACTCAATGGCGCGCGCGGATGCCCCTGCGTCGCCGGCTCCGGAACATCCCAGTGCCAGGAGAAGGCGCCGTGGTCGACGGACACATCGCACGGCAGCAGGATCATGAAGCCATAGGCCATTGCATCGATGAACGGCGGGCATTGCTTGACGGTCCGGATGTCGCGACCGTGAATATCGGAATGCGCATGCGCCGGCATGTCGCGCAACCAGTCGGGGAGCATACCGCGCGCCGCCACCGGCCGGGGCAGATGGTCGGCCAACGCCGGATCGCAACGGAAAACAATTCGCATGGTCAGCTCCCGAACAGCAAGCATGTTGCAGCCGGGGCCAATGGCCGTCAATGCCACCGCGTGGACATCCGCGAGCGTTCATCAGCATGTACGCCGATGGCTACTCAGACCGCCCTGTCCAGCATCTGACACCAGGTCTCCAGTTGATTGATGAAGATTCCCTTGGACGTGCTGACGACATAGTCGATGTCGACCAGCCTGACTGCCTTGCGGCGCACGGTTTCCTTTGGAATGCCGAGCAGCAACGCCACGTCTGCGTAGCTGATTGGCCGCATCTGAATCAGATTTTTCGATATCGAGGTGCCGAGATAGCCGATCGCGAAGAAGATGAGTATCTCGTCGGACGTCAGTCCCGGCCGCCTGCGCGCGGAACCGAACAACTGAAGCAGCCGGGCAATTTTCTCACGCCGATGCAGCAAACCGATTTGCGGCGTGTCCACATCGCGCGAGGCCTTCGTGAGCAGATCCGAGGAGTTGGCACGCTCAGCGGCAGACCGCGATCGGATCCTTATCATGGCGCCGACCACCACAGGCTGGCATCGGGTGCCGTCGCAACATCCGCGGCGCGGCGGGTCATGGGGCTGCTCTCCGGAATGTGTTCCGCATGTCTGGCAATCGTGTCCGGGGTCACCGCCGCCGCTCCAAAACCGGATTTTCGTTTGCCTTGTTAAAATATATATATTATTAAATCGGATATAGCTTTATAGTCAAGCGCGATATTTTTAAAAACCTGTATCAGGATCAAAGGCTGGACTGCGACCATGTTGCCCGAGCCGACCAGCACGCTGACCGAACGAGCGGGGGCCTCATTGGAGGTCGCCATTGTGAAGGGGCACTTGCGGCCCGGTGCCAAGCTGCGGATCGCCGAAATCGCCGAAGAGTTCGGTGTCAGCGCCACGCCGATGCGCGAAGCGCTGTCACGGCTGGTTTCGCGGGGCCTGGTGATCGCCATCGGACAGCGGGGCTTTCGCGTGGCCCCGGTCAGCAGCGAAGATCTCGCCGACATCACCCTCACCAGGGTCGCTCTCGAGACAACCGCGCTTCGCCGGTCGATACGCCGCGGCGACGGCAAATGGGAGGGTGAGATCGTCTCGTCACTGCATCAGATCAAGCGGATCGCGGGGCGAACCAAAATTCTGAAGAACTCGCCTGAACTGAACGCGATCCACAAGACCTTCCACGCCAATCTAATCGGAGCTTGCGGATCGTCCCGCATCCTCGAACTGGCCGACCAGCTCTACGACCAGGCATTCCGGTACCGCAGCATCATGCTCGCGACTGCGATCAACGCCGACGATTTCATTGCCGAACATGAAAAGCTCGCCGATGTCGCGCTGTCACGCGCGGGCAACAAGGCGGTTGCGAGCCTGACCGAACATCTCGAGCGAACCTATCGAGATATCTATGGGGCCATGCCCGACCAGATTGCAGACTGACGCAAGAGCAACGTGCGACCGAAGACTGCGCTAACGGTCGCATCATGCGCTGCGACGGCAGTGACACGTCTCGCATTCGGCGCACCACCACTTCTTTTCGATGCTCATATTCTTGCGAGAGCTGAGCTCCACGCGTTCGATCGCGCGGGATCGCAACTGTCGCAAATAGAACACGGTCGAAGAGATTGAAGGCCATCGACCCATTTTGGGTTTTGCAAACCACATCCGCCACGTCCCTCGAGCTGAATTGACGGCATTCGAATCCGTCTGCGCAGCGCTGAAGGGGGGAACGTCCGTCATTTGAAACTTCGGAACTGCAACCGCTGACGCGCTTGCAGAGCATTTACGGCGCACACGATGGCGCGCCGCGGTCGATCAATCGCGAAATACATGAGGGGGAATCTCGATGGCCTATCGTCACCGGGCAGTTGCTGCGGCAATGCTGTCCTTAACAACACTTGCACCAATCAACGTCGCGGGCGCGGCGGACTTTCCCGTGAAAGCCGTTGCACCCATCACCGACGTGCCGCTCTTCCTGGTCAACGACAACCGGCTCACATTCGCCTACGAGTTCACCGGATCAGATCCTGGTTTTGCCAACAAGACGGCCAAGCAGGTCTATGCATTCACGCATTTTGACGTCTGGGCGTACGGCACGAACTTCATCAACCTCGAACTGCTGAAGTCGGACCATGCCGATCCCGCATCACCCTGCCCGATTCTCCAGCGAACGGGGTGCGCCGGCGCGGTGGAGTTCTACGGCTTGATCCGCAGCACGTTCGGCTTCAACCAGATCTTCAATACCAAGGCCTTTACCATCGGCCCCCTGCGCAACGTGTCGTTCGAGGTCGGCGCCGACAGCGAGACGATGAATCAGTTCCTCGCCCCGAGCAAAAAGAGCCTCGTCGCCGGTCTGCAGTTCGCCTTCGATCTCCCGTACAAGGGCTACTTCAACGTCGCCCCGCTGTTCTACAAGGAATGGAATCACAACGCGTTCCTGACGCCAGCCTTTGTCGCTCCGCTTGGCCCGGGCCAACCCGACGGCAATCTCGACTACAGGGGGACCTGGGCGGTCGAGCTCAACTACTACATGGACCTCGGCTTCCTGCCAGAGTCCCTGCAGTATTTCGCGATCAGCGGGCGTGCGGGCTGGTATGGGCCGAAAGGAACGGGCACCAGCACGGCCCTCGTCCCGCTTGCTGTCAATCCGCAAACCGCAATCGAACTCAACAGCGAGCCGATCCGGCTGACATTCGACGCCAGCAAGGCATTCTGGGGACCAAAGTATTCCCACTTCACCGATGTCTGGGTTGCCTATCGTTACTGGCAGAACAAGTTCGGACTTGACCACAACGTCAACCCGGCCTGCATTGCGCCTGCGACCAACCACAGCTGCACGGAATCGTCATTGTATTCCGGCATCTCGGTCAAGTTCTAACCCTTATGCATCGATGTCTTGTCGCCGCAAGGCATCGCAACTGCAGAAATGCGAAAGGCCGGGATCGCTCCCGGCCCTCCTTGTCAGTTTCGCCAAATGCGCTTACTTGGCGTCCGCGCGCTTGGGGGGCGACGCCGGCCACGACTTGATCAGCGTGTCGTAGTCGATGGTTTCACCCTTCGGCTTTTCGTTGGCGAGCTTGCGCTGCGGCGCGATGTTGCCGTCCTTCTCCGACTTGGCGAACCAGTATTCCGCCGTCTGCTTCGGATTGAGCTTCGGTCCGCAGGCACCCTGCACGCCCGACTTCTCCAGACGCTCCATCACGGAGTCCTGAGCCGCCGCCAGCGAATCCATCGCCGCCTGTGGCGTCTTGGCACCGGACGACGCATCGCCGATGTTCTGCCACCACAATTGCGCCAGCTTGGGATAATCCGGCACGTTGTTGCCGGTCGGGGTCCACTGCACGCGCGCTGGCGAGCGGTAGAACTCGATCAGGCCGCCGAGCTTGGGAGCGCGTTCGGTGAACGACTTGTCCCAGATGTCGGATTCACGGATGAAGGTGAGACCGACATGGCTCTTCTTCAGGGACACCGTCTTGGAGACGATGAACTGTTCATAGAGCCAGGCCGCCTTGCGGCGCTCCAGCGGGGTCGACTTCAAGAGCGTCAACGAGCCAACGTCCTGATAGCCGAGCTTCATGCCGTCCTTCCAGTAAGCGCCGTGCGGAGACGGGGCCATACGCCACTTCGGCGTACCGTCCGCGTTCATCACCGGCAGGCCCGGCTTCACCATGTCGGCGGTGAAAGCGGTGTACCAGAAGATCTGCTGCGCGATGTTGCCCTGCGAAGGCACCGGGCCGGATTCCGAGAAGGTCATGCCCTGGGCCTGCGGCGGAGCATACTTCTTCATCCAGTCGAGGTACTTGACGATCGAATAGACCGCCGCCGGACCGTTGACGTCGCCGCCACGTTCGACCGAGGAGCCGACCGGACGGCAGCCTTCCATACGGATGCCCCATTCGTCGACCGGCAGGCCGTTCGGGATGCCCTTGTCGCCGTTGCCGGCCATCGACAGCCAGGCGTCGGTGAAACGCCAGCCGAGCGAGGGATCCTTCTTGCCGTAGTCCATGTGGCCATAGACCCGGACGCCATTGATCTCCTTGACGTCGTTGGTGAAGAACTCGGCGATGTCTTCATAAGCCGACCAGTTCACGGGAACGCCGAGATCGTAGCCGTACTTGGCCTTGAACTTGGCCTTGTAGTCCGGATTGGAGAACCAGTCGTAACGGAACCAGTACAGGTTCGCGAACTGCTGGTCGGGCAGCTGATAGAGATGGCCGTTCGGCGCGGTGGTGAACGACTTGCCGATGAAGTCATCCACATCGAGCATCGGATTGGTGACGTCCTTGCCTTCCTTGGCCATCCACTCCGTCAAGTCGACGGCCTGGCCGTAGCGGAAGTGCGTTCCGATGAAGTCGCTATCGTTGATCCAGCCGTCATAGACGTTCTTGCCGGATTGCATCTGGGTCTGGATCTTCTCGACGACATCGCCTTCCTGGATGATGTCGTGCTTCACCTTGATGCCGGTGATCTCCTCGAAGGCCTTTGCAAGGGTCTTCGATTCGTATTCATGCACCGTCAGCGTTTCCGAGGTGACATTGATCTCCATGCCCTTGAAGGGCGCGGCCGCCTTGGCGAACCACTGCATTTCCTTCAGCTGATCGGCCTTGGACAAGGTCGACGGCTGGAATTCGCTGTCGATCCACTTCTGCGCCGCGGCATCGTCCGCGAGCGCGGGTGGTGCCAATGCAGCCGACGCCATCATCAGCGCCGCTGCGCTTGTCATGGTCAGGAGACGATACGTCCCGGTCTTATATCGCATGTGTTTCCTCCGTTGATGCGACAAACTTCAAATCAGGCCCGGGTTGGTCCCGGATCTGCCAACATTGCTTCAAAGCGAAATTGCGCCTTGATCGTCCTCGGAACGGCCGCTGCGGCCCCTCCGCATCCTCTTCCGCCGCTCAGACCTTGCGGAATATTGCAACGGCCGCGAGCAGCGCAATGATGGTCGCGAGCCACAGGCTCGAGACCTCAACTCCTTCTCCAACAGGCAGAACAAAAATCGGATTGGTGCCGACGAGGCCGATCCACAGCAAATGGATCACCGCGGCGCAGATCAGCGAAATGAACAGGCGATCGCCGCGCGTGGTCGGAATCCGCAGGACGCCGACGCGCTCGGTTTCGGGATAGGCGAGACCCAACCAGATCATGATCGCCAGCGTCGACGCCAGCAGCACGAAGAAGATGGCCGTCGGCAGCGTCCAGGCCATCCATGCGATGTTTTCCATCATCGCCCCCCTCACACGCGTCCGAGCGCGAAGCCGCGCGCGATGTAGTTGCGGACGAACCAGATCACCAGGGCCCCCGGAATGATCGTCAGCACGCCCGCGGCCGCGAGCAGGCCCCAATCCATGCCGGCCGCCGAGACCGTGCGGGTCATGGTGGCCGCGATCGGCTTGGCGTTCACCGAGGTCAGCGTCCGCGCCAGCAGCAACTCGACCCACGAGAACATGAAGCAGAAGAACGCCGCGACGCCAATGCCGCTGGCGATCAGCGGCACCAGGATCTTGATGAAGAAACGCGGAAACGAATAACCGTCGAGAAACGCGGTTTCGTCGATTTCCTTCGGCACGCTGGAGACAAAGCCTTCGAGAATCCACACCGCCAGCGGAACGTTGAACAGGCAGTGCGCCAGCGCGACCGCCCACGGCGTGTCGAACAGGTTGATCGCCGAATACAGGTTGAAGAACGGCAGCGCGAACACCGCAGGCGGCGCCATGCGGTTCGACAGCAACCAGAAGAACAGGTGCTTGTCGCCAAGGAAGCGGTAGCGCGAGAAAGCGTAGGCGGCCGGCAACGCGAACGAAATCGAGATCACGGTATTGATGACGACGTATTTCAGCGAATTGATGTAGCCGGAATACCAGCTCTCATCGGTGAAGATTCGCATGTAGTTCTCAAGGGTCGGCTGATGCGGCCACAGCGTCATGGTCGAGACGATTTCGCCGTTGGTCTTGAAGCTCATGTTGACCAGCCAATAGATCGGCAACATGAGAAAGACCAGAAACACGATCATGATGACGCGGCGGCCTGGAATGGTTTGCATCATGCTTCACCCGTTCGGGTCTGCTGATCGCCGCCGGTGTTGGTCATCACGGTGTAGAACAGCCAGCACGCGATCAGGATGATCAGGTTGTAGACCAGCGACAGCGCTGCTGCCTTGCCGAGATCGAACTGCCCGAGCGCGATCTTGACCAGTTCGATGGAGATGAATGTGGTGGAATTGCCGGGGCCACCACCGGTGACCACGAACGGCTCGGTGTAGATCATGAAGCTGTCCATGAAGCGCAGCAGGCCGGCGATCAGCAGCACTCGCTTCATCTTCGGCAGCTGGATCGCGGCAAAGACCGACCAGCGCGATGCGCCGTCGATCTGCGCCGCCTGATAGTAGGCGTCGGGAATCGACTTCAGTCCGGCGTAACACAACAGCGCGACAAGGCTGGTCCAGTGCCAGACATCCATCACGATGATGGTGGCCCAGGCGTCGAATTCATTGGACACGTAGTTGTAGTTCAATCCGATGGCGTTCAGGGTATAGCCCATCAGGCCGATATCGGGGCGACCGAACACCTGCCAGATGGTGCCGACCACGTTCCACGGAATCAGCAGCGGCAACGCCAGCAGCACCAGGCAGACGGCCACGGCCCAGCCGTCCCGCGGCATCGACAGCGCAACGACGATGCCGAGCGGAATCTCGATGGCCAGAATCACCGCCGAGAAGAACAGATTGCGCCCCAGCGACGCCAGGAACCGGCCGCCGAGATCGGTCGAGGGATCGAGCAGTTCCTTGAACCAGCCGATGCCGTTCCAGAAGAACTGATTGTTGCCGAAGGTGTCCTGCACCGAATAGTTCACCACGGTCATCAGCGGCAGGATCGCCGAGAACGCCACGATGAGGAACACCGGGGCGACCAGCAGCCAGGCTTTCTGGTTCAGGGTCTTGTCCATCAGGCCACTCCCTCGACAAGCCGGCTGTCCGCATAGACATGAACACGCGACGGATCGAACGACAGGCCGACGCTCTCGCCTTGCACGGAAAACCCGTTGGGAATCCGCGCATTGAGTTTCTGATCACCGACGCGGACCCGCGCGAACCGCGCACGCCCGAGATCGTCGATACGCTCGACCTGGGCGGTCAACAGATCGGGCGCGGGCTGCGCCACGCTGACGAACTCAGGGCGGACACCAATCTCGATCCTGGCGCCCGCCGGCAGGGCCGGATAGCTGCGCTGCAGCCGGATCACGTGGCCGCTCAGATTGGCTTCGCGGCCCTGCACGGCAGCCGGCAGGATGTTCATGCCCGGCGAGCCGATGAAATAGCCGACAAAGGTATGCTCCGGCTTGTCGAACAGCTGCTGCGGCGTGCCGCTCTGCACCACCCGGCCATCGTGCATCACCACCACGGTGTCGGCGAAGGTCAGCGCCTCGGTCTGGTCGTGGGTGACATAGATCATGGTGAGATCCAGCGCATTGTGCAGCGCCTTGAGCTTGGAGCGCAGCTCCCACTTCAGATGCGGGTCGATCACCGTCAGCGGCTCGTCGAACAGCACTGCGGCGACGTCCGAACGCACCAGGCCGCGGCCCAGGGAAATCTTCTGCTTGGCGTCGGCGGTGAGGCGCTGCGCCTTGCGGCCGAGATACGGCGTCAGATCGAGCAGCTTGGCGATCTCCGCGACGCGCGCCTCGATCTGCGGGCGGGCTACGCCACGGTTTTTCAGGGGAAACGCGAGGTTCTCCCCCACCGTCATGGTGTCGTAGATCACCGGAAACTGGAACACCTGGGCGATGTTGCGCTTCTGCGTGGTCAACCCGGTCATGTCGACGCCGTCGAACAGGATTTTGCCGCGCGAGGGCGCGACGATGCCGGAAATGATGTTCAACAGCGTGGTCTTGCCGCAGCCGGACGGACCGAGCAGCGCATAGGCGCCGCCCTGCCGCCATGTCATCGACATCGGCTTCAGCGCGTAGGACTCCACGTCGGCGGTGTCAGGGCCGTAGGACTTTGCAAGGTCAACGAGGTCGATGCGAGCCATGGCCGGTCCTCACATCGACGGCGGCGCGGCGACGAGCCGGCCGGCGGAATCGAAGACAAACAGATCGTTCGGGTCGAGTTCCACATCCAGGTGGTCGCCGGGCTGGAATTCGTGCACCCCCGGCAGCACCGCGACCCAGTCGGATTCACGCTGCTTGAGATGGACGAAACTCTCCGAACCGGTGATTTCCGTCAGCAGCACCTCGGCGGAAAACGCGTGGCGTCCCGCCACGCCGTTGGCCACCTCGAGCTGATGGGCACGGAAGCCGACGCGATAGGCGCCGTCCCGGAGCGCAGCATAAAGGCCGCTCGCCGGCGCCTGGACGCCACTGGCGTAGACGATCTCATTACCCGTCTTTTCAATGCCGATCACATTCAGCGGCGGATCCGAAAACACTTCGGCCACCCGCACCGTATCCGGACGGCGGTAAACCTTGGGGGTCTCACCGATCTGCAGCGCCTGTCCCTCCCACATGCAAATGGTGTTGCCGCCGAGCAGCAGCGCTTCGGAGGGCTCGGTGGTGGCGTAGACGAAAATCGCGCCGGACGCCTCGAAGATGCGCGGCAGCTCGGCGCGCAGTTCCTCGCGCAGCTTGTAATCGAGGTTCGCCAGCGGCTCATCGAGCAGCACCAGATCGGCGCCCTTGACCAGCGCCCGCGCGATCGCGGTGCGCTGCTGCTGGCCACCGGAGAGCTGCAGCGGCGTGCGGGTCAGATAGGGATCGAGCTTCAAAAGCCTTGAGGCCTCGCGCACCCGCGTCTCGATCTCTTCGCGCGGACGGCCCTGCACTCGCAGCGGCGACGCGATATTCTCATAAACCGTGAGCGAGGGATAATTGATGAACTGCTGGTAGACCATCGCCACCGAGCGCTGCCGCACGTCGAAGCCGGTGACATCCTTGCCGTCGACCAGCACACGGCCCTGGGTCGGCTTGTCGAGCCCGGCCAGGAGCCGCATCAGGGTGGTCTTTCCCGCCAGCGTCGGCCCCAACAGCACGCTCAGGGTGCCGCGCTCCAGTGTCATCGACACATCGCGGATATAGGGCGTGCCGGCCACCTCGCGCGAGACATGGTCGAGCGTGATGCTCATGTCCGTCCTCCCGCTTCCAGCAGCGGCCTTTCGGACGTCAGGTGCGACAACATCCAGGTATCCAGCGCGGCGATCTCGCTGGCCGACAGTCGCAGGCCGAGCTTGGATCGCCGCCACACCACGTCCTCCGCGGTGCGCGCCCATTCCTGCGCCATCAGATATTTGACTTCGCTTTCCGTCAATGTCGCGCCGAACGACTGGCCCAAATCGGCCAGCGACCGGGCGCGCCCCAGCACCTGCTTGGCGCGGCTGCCATAGGCATGGGCCAGCCGGTCGGCATGGGTACGGGTCAGGAACGCGTATTCCCGCAGCAGTTCGTTGCTGAGCGCCGGAATTGCAGAGACGTCCAAGTCGCCACCGGGCAGCGGCGCGCTGGCGGTCCACCCCTCGGCTGCCCTGGTGCCCGGCAGATGATCGGCGATATGCTCCAGCGCTTCCTCGGACAACCGGCGATAAGTGGTGATCTTGCCGCCGAAGATCGACAGCAGCGGCAGGCCGCCCGGCGTATCGAGCTCGAACACATAGTCGCGGGTCGCGGCCTTGGCGTCACTGGCGCCGTCGTCATAGAGCGGGCGGACGCCGGCATAGGTCCAGACCACATCCTCCGGCAGCACCGGCTTGGCGAAATACGCGCTGACCGATTTGCAGAGATACTGGATCTCTTCGCTGGTGATCTTCACCTTGGCCGGATCGCCGTCATAGTCGCGGTCGGTGGTGCCGATCAGGGTGAAATCGTTCTGATAGGGAATCGCGAAAACGATGCGGCCGTCTTCGTTCTGGAAGATGTAGGCGCGATCGTGCTCGTAAAGGCGGCGCACCACGATGTGCGATCCCTGCACCAGGCGGACCTTCGCCTTGGCGTTGACGCCGGCGCGCTGCGACAGCACTTCCTCGACCCAGGGTCCGCCAGCATTGACCAGCGCGCGGGCCTTGATGGTCTCCTGCGTCCCCGTGATCATGTCCTGCACGGTGATCTGCCAGCAATCGTCGGAGCGCCGGGCCTGGACCGCACGCGTGCGGGTGCGGATGACGGCACCACGCTCGGCCGCATCCAGCGCGTTCAAGACCACCAGCCGCGCATCATCGACGAAACAGTCGGAATATTCGAAGCCGCGCTTGAAGCGTCCCGGCGCCAGCGGACGGCCGACTTCGTCCTGGCGCAGGTCGACGGAGCGCGCCGGCGGCAACAGCTTCCGGCCGCCGAGATGATCGTACAGGAACAATCCGAGCCGCAGCAGCCAGGCCGGCCGCAAGCCGCGGTGATGGGGCAAAACGAAGCGCAGCGGGCGGATGATATGGGGCGCGATCTGCCAGAGCACTTCCCGCTCCATCAGCGCTTCACGCACCAGACGAAACTCGTAGTACTCGAGATAGCGCAGGCCACCGTGGATGAGCTTGGTCGACCAGGACGAGGTGCCGCTGGCCAAGTCATTCATTTCGCAGAGGAAAACGGAATTACCACGGCCGACGGCGTCGCGGGCGATGCCACAGCCATTGATGCCGCCGCCAATGATGGCGAGGTCGAAGACCTGATCCGAGACTTGGTTCAACAGACGCTTCCCCCGAGCGCTCGCCGCTTGCGTAAGGGCGATTTCGCTTTCGGGTTTGGATTAAACCACACCCGAAAACGAAAGCAAGTGAAAGATAACCGAAAGCGTCAGGTTAGCTGGCGGAAATCACCTCCGCCGATTCACCGGAGATTTCGTCCGGATCATCCAGCCCCTTGGGGCCGGCCTCGATCACCGCGATGCCGCGCTCCTGGCACAGCGCCCGGAAACGCGGCGGAATCGCCGGATCGGTGACGAAGGTGTGGATCTGACCAATGTGAGCGATGCGGACCGGCGCGCTGCGCTCGAATTTTGTCGAATCCGACACCAGCATCACGCTGCGGGCATTGGCGATGATCGCCTGCGCGGCCTGCACCTCGCGATAGTCGAAATCCAGCAGCGCGCCCTCCTCGTCGATCGCCGACGCGCCGATGATGGCGTAGTCCACCTTGAACTGGCCGATCAGATCGATCGCCGCCGAGCCGATCACAGCGCCATCGGCGCGCCGGACGTTGCCGCCGGCGACGATCACCTCGATGCGCGGGTGGCGATAGAGCAGCATCGCCACATTGAGATTGTTGGTGATCACCAGCAGATCCTCGTGGGACACCAGCGCGCTCGCGACTTCCTCCGTGGTGGTTCCAATATTGATGAAGAGCGAGCAGCCATTGGGGATTTGCGCCGCCGCTGCAATGCCGATGGCCTTCTTTTCCTCGGCAGCGACGAATCGCCGGGCTTCATAGGCCAGATTTTCGACACCGGAGGCGATGATGGCGCCGCCATGCACCCGCGTCATCGAGCGGCGATCGCAGAGATCGTTGAGATCCTTGCGGATGGTCTGCGCCGACACTTCGAAGCGCCGGGACAGATCCTCGACGGTCACCCGTCCGACCGAGCGGGCAATGTTGAGAATTTCAGATTGACGATGGGTAAGACCGGTCACGGAGATCACCACGAAGCGCGAAAGACGCACCTCATGGTGATCGTGTTCCCCAATGGGGTCAACTCGGCATTTTTTTGTCCCGCAGAGGACCAAACCGCCACATTGATTCTGTATCAGCGGTGCTGTGTCAGCCCGCGGATAGGATTACGCCGCCTTCTCTTCCCGGCTCTGCTTGAAGCGGGTCGCAGCCCGTTCGGCTTCTCTTGCACTGCGAAAGTAGCGGCCTTCGAGAGAATAGAAGTCGTGATTCGCAGCAAAAAACCTGAAACCCGATTTGTCGCGAACAACAATACCTGCCGTTTCGGAACTGACCTCGATCACATAACTATCAGACACTGTAAGACCAGACATGGCTCTCCCGCCGCCGGATAACCGGCGCTTCCATTAGCAGCAACGTGCCGGGGAACTTGCCCTCGACGCACTTTGCGCGCGAACAACAATGAAGACGTGGAAAAGTTCAGGGCCTGCGACGACAACAACCGGTCGCTGCGGAGAGATGCCGCGGAGAGAACCTCAGGAACCCCGGGTTCAGGCCGTCCGGTTCCAGAAAACGCCATCGCACGATATCGAGCTCCCGCATCCGGATCATGTTCCGTGCGGCCCGTCTAGATGCTTCGCGCGACAATGCCATGACGTTAAACTTACGGTTTGCCGTAAGAGCCGACGGGCAGGCTGACGGCTGCCAGACGGACGGCATCTTCATTGTGGTCGAGTGCGACATATTCGCCTTGCCAGTAAGCGAGCGCAGCAGTTTGTCCGGCCACCCGAACCGCGGCGACGCGGCCGATCACGATGGCATGCGAATGCCGATGGATGACCTCCTCGATCTTGCAATCGACTCCCGCAAGGCCATCGGCCAGCACCGGAACACCGGTGGCCAGCGTCGTCCACTGCGCACCTTCGAACCGCGCCGCACCGGTGGCGCCGCCGCGTCCGGTGAATCGGTCCGCAATATCCTGCTGATCGCCGTGCAGGATGTTGACGGCAAACGCCCCGTATTTCTCGAACAGCGGCCAGGACGACGACGACCGGTTGATGCAGACCAGAAGGCTCGGCGGCTCGGCCGACAGTGATGTCACCGAGGTGACTGTCATGCCGGAAATATCCTGATCCCGCCCGACCGTGATGACGCTGACGCCGCCGGCAAGCTGGCGCATGGCGTTGCGAAAGCTGGTGACGGAAGCATCGAGATCAGTCTGCACGATACGAACGAGCGAGTTCATGATGGCACCTTGGCTATTCCTGGTCTTGGTCGTCTTAATTGTTGTCGTTTGCGTCCTTGATCAGGTCGCGCAGGATGGTTTCCTCGAACGCCGCCACCGCCGCCGAACCGCGGCCACGCGGACGCTTCAGATCGACATGGATGTCGTTGGCAATGCGCCCTTCCTCGAGCACCAGCACGCGATCCGCCACGGCTACCGCTTCGGCCACGTCGTGGGTGACGAGAATTCCGGTGAAGCCCTGATCGGCCCAGACCCGCTCCAGCAAGCGCTGCATGGTGATGCGGGTCAACGCATCGAGTGCGCCGAGCGGCTCGTCGAAAGCCAACACACGCGGGTGACTGACCAGCGCGCGCGCCAGCGCGACACGCTGACGCTGCCCGCCCGACAGCAAAGTGGGCCACTGGTCGCGCTTCGCATCGAGCTCGACCTCATGCAGTGCGCGTTCGGCGCGCTGTTTGGCATCGGGCGACTTGCGGTCGGCGCCAAGGCCGACCTCTACGTTCGACAGCACCCGCGCCCATGGCAGCAAACGCGGCTCCTGGAACATCATGCGCACCTGCGATTGGGCCTGCGCCTGGGCGCTGGCCTGGTCGCCGAACGTGATCGTGCCCGCATCGGGTTTGTCGAGACCCGCGATCATCCGCAGCAGCGTGCTCTTGCCGCAACCGCTGCGCCCGACGATGGCCACGAACTGCCCCGCAGGAATGTGCAGGTCGATGCCGCGCAGCACCTGGTTATCGCCGAAGGCCTTGCGCACGCCGCGAATGGTAATGGGAAGTCCGCGCGACGTCGACGGCACTGCGGTGCGTGCAGTCTCGGCCTCGCGCAGGATATCGACGCTGTCGACCGGGCGCGCCGAAGCTGGAGCAAAACGAAGCGGCTGCTGCATGACTATTCTCACTGTTTCTGGAAAGCCGGATGCCACGACAGCGTCAACCGTTCGAGCACACGCGAGGCGCTGTCGGCGAGCTTGCCGAGCAGCGCATAGATCAGGATGCTGAGCACCACGACATCGATCAGCATGAACTCGCGCGCCTGCATCGCCATGTAGCCAAGTCCGGAGGACGCGGCGATGGTTTCGGCCACGATCAGCGTCAGCCACATGATGCCGAGCGCGAAACGAAGTCCGACGAAGATCGACGGCAGCGCGCTGGGAAAGATGACGCGGCGGAACAGTTCGCCGTCGCTCATGCCATAGCTGCGGCCCATCTCGATCAGTTGCGGATCGACCGTCTTGATGCCGTGCAGGGTGTTCAGGTAGATCGGGAAGAACACGCCGAGCGCCACCAGGAACAGTTTTGCGGCTTCGTCGATCCCGAACCAGAGGATCACCAGCGGGATCAGCGCCAGATGCGGCACGTTGCGCACCATCTGCAACGTGGTGTCGGTGAGCTTGTTGCTGAGCTTCGACAACCCATTAGCCAGCCCGAACGCAAAGCCGATGCCGCCGCCGATGGCAAAGCCGACGATGGCGCGCCAGAAACTGACCCAGATGTTGCGTTCGAGTTCCCCTGACAGCAGCAGTTTCCATCCGGCCAGCGCAACGTCGCTCGGCGCCGGCAAGACGCGAACCGAAATCCAGCCGGCCACGCTCGCCGCCTGCCAGATCACGATGATCAGAAGCGGCACGACCCATTGCGTGAGGCCGTCGAAGCTCGGCACACGAACGCCGCGCACCCGCGGCAGGGAATCGATCAGGCTCATGATTGCGACGCCTTGATAAGGGGGCGATGCTCGTTGGCGATGGTTTCGCCGAACGGTCCGGTGTTGACGCGCAGCGGCGTGACGTTGTCGCCCTTGTTCAGAGACAGATGCGGGAACACCAGCTCGGCAAACCGGTAGGCCTCCTCGAGGTGCGGATAGCCCGACATGATGAAGGTATCGATGCCGATCGCCTGGTATTCCTTGATCCGCGCGGCCACCGTTTCCGGGTCGCCGACCAGAGCCGTGCCCGCACCTCCGCGGACCAGGCCGACGCCAGCCCACAGGTTCGGGCTGATCTCGAGCTTGTCGCGGCGACCGCCGTGCAACTGCGCCATGCGTTGCTGGCCGACCGAATCCATCCGTGAAAAGATCTTCTGCGCCGAAGCGATGGTTTCGTCGCTGACGTGCTGGATCAATTCGTCAGCGGCCTTCCAGGCTTCCGCGTTGGTCTCACGCACGATCACGTGCAGACGGATGCCGAACGAGACTTTGCGGCCGCGCGCCCGCGCCATTTCGTTGACGCGGTTGATCTTCTCGGCGACCGAGGCCGGCGGCTCGCCCCAGGTCAGGTACTTGTCCACGGTGTCAACGGCGACATCAATGCCGGCATCCGACGATCCGCCGAAATACAGCGGCGGGCCGCCCGCCTGGTGCGGCGGAAACAGCAGCCGGCCGTCTTCGATGGCGAGGTGCTTGCCTTTGAACTCCACGGTCTTCTCGGCGAGCAGATCCTTGTAGACGGACAGGAACTCGCGGGTGACTTCATAGCGCTCATCATGGCCGAGGAAGATGCCGTCGCCCTTGTTCTCCACGGGATCACCGCCGGTGACGACGTTGATCAGCAGCCGGCCTTCCGAAATGCGATCGAGTGTCGCGGTCATGCGGGCGGCGACGCTCGGCGACTGCAGGCCCGGGCGCACGGCGACGAGGTAGCGCAGCCGCCTGGTCAGCGGCACCAGCGCGGACGCGACAATCCAGGAATCCTCGCAGGAGCGCCCGGTCGGCAACAACACGCCGAAATAGCCGAGATCGTCAGCGGCCTGCGCGATCTGCCTCAGATACGACAGCGAGACATGTCGCCCACCATTGGTGGTGCCGAGATAACGGCCATCGCCGTGGGTTGGCAAAAACCAGAGGACGTTGGCGTTGGGAGACGGGGCGACACTCATGAACCTGACTTTCGTGCGATATCGGAAACGGTGATGGCCTTGGGGATCAGGCCAAGCTGATAAAAGGTGTCGGCAAGCTTCTGTTGCTCGGCCAGCACCTGCGCATCGATCGGCTTGATGCCGTAGGCCTGGCGCTTCAGCGCAAGCTCAAGCACCGGCACCGGGAGACCGACCGACGGGCTGAGCTGCTCGGCCACCTGGTGAATGTCGGTCTTCGCCCAGGCGTCGACCTCACGCAGGCTGTCCAGCAGCACGTCGAGCACCTTGGGATCCGCCTCGAGGAATTTCTGCGAGGAGAGATAGTACTGGGTGTTGGCGACGGTGTCGGTGCCATCGGACAGCACGCGAGCTTCGAGCGAGACTTCCGCAGCCGCCTGGTAGGGATCCCAAATCGCCCAGGCATCCACCGAGCCGCGCTCGAAGGCAGCGCGGGCATCCGCCGGCGCCAGGAACGCCGGCGTGATGTCGGTGTATTTCAGGCCCGCCTTTTCAAGCGCCTTGACCAGCAGATAATGGACGTTCGAGCCCTTGTTCAGCGCAACAGTCTTGCCCTTCAGCTCGGCCACGCTCTTCAGCGGGCTGTTCTTCTGCACCAGGATCGCCTCGCCCTTCGGGGCCGGCGGCTCGTAGGCGACATAACGGATCGGGGCGCCTGCGGCCTGTGCGAAGATCGGCGGCGCTTCACCGGTATTGCCAAAGTCGATGGCGCCAACATTGATGGCTTCGAGCAGCGGCGGCCCTGACGGGAATTCCGTCCACACCACCGAATACCCCAGCGCCTTCAGTTTCGGCTCCAGCGAGCCCTTGCTCTTGAGCAGCACCAGCTTGCCGTACTTCTGGAAGCCGATACGCAACACCTTGTCTTGCGCCGTGGCGGCATCAATCGATGCCGCCAGCCCGAGGGCGACGGCAACGATGGCGGCAAGTGTTCGCAGCGGCTTCATATCAAATCCTCGGAGTTGAAATGGCGGAAACGGAATGGTGGGGGATCAGCTCTGTGCGGGCTTCCAGACGATGTCTTTGACAACAATCGGCTTCGGAATCAGGCCCAGCTTGTAAAATCGGTCGGCAACACCCTGCTGCGTCCGGATGATGTCGTCGGTGACCGGGCCGATGGCGAAGGCCGAGCGCTCTGCCGCAACGGTCTGGATATCCAGCGGCACGCCGGTAACGTCGCTGAGCGTTTTCGCGACGTCGGTGCGATGGGTTTCGGCCCAATGCGCTGACGCCGTGAGCACCGCAATCACCTCGCGCAGCGCAGTCGCCCGCGAATTGGCGAAGTCGCGATTGGCGATGTAGAAGGAGTTGGTCTTGGTCACCTCGCGCGCATTGATCAGAATCCGTCCGTGCTGCTTCACCTCACCGATGGCGAAGTACGGATCCCAGATCGCCCAGGCGTCGATGCTGCCGTTGGCAAACGCCGCACCGGCATCCGGCGGGGTCAGGTACACCGGCGTGATGTCGCCATAGGACAGACCAGCCTTTTCAAGAGTCTGCACCACCACATTGTGGGCGCTCGATCCCTTGGTGAAACCAATGCGCTTGCCTTTCAATTCCTCGATGGAGCGGATCGTCGACGATGCCGGCACCAGGATGCCCTGCCCGTTGGTGATCGGCTGGGCCGCGGCATAGACGATGTTGGCGTTGGCCGCCTGCGCGAAGATCGGCGGTGAATCGCCGACCGCACCGAAATCGACACTTCCGGCGCTCATCGCCTCCAGCATCGGTGGCCCCGACGAGAACTCAACCCACTTGACCTGAATACCCCGGCCCGAAAAGTGCTTTTCAAGCGCCGCCTGCTGCCGCGCGATCACCAGAACACCGTTCTTCTGGTACCCGATCCGGATCTCTTTCGGAGCTGAAACGCCCTGCGCCAGCAACGACGCCGGCGAAACCGCCGCCGTGATCGCGCATGACGCAATCAGCCATTTCAGGAAACCACGGCGCCTCATCACTCTCTCCAACTTCAATACGGAGAGAAGATGTGAGTAATCCATCAATTTGATCAAGCATTTGGCGAAGAAAACGACAGGCATGCTGTCGGCCTGCCCGCAAGCATACGATTATTCCAAGCCGGGAAACGGAATTGGAAGACGATTTGCAGGCAGCTTCATAGCCGACTTAGGCGCTCGGCGAGCTGGCTGATAAGTCGATCATATTGCTGCAAAAAGCCGCCAGGGAGGCAAAAACACGCTGGAATTGTTCTTCGGTAGCGCCTATGAGAGGTTGATTATTTCAGTAGATCACTTGCCGGCGGCGGATTTTTTTCAAAGCGCCAGCGCAAGGTGTGAAGGACGATTCGACGGCATGCTCACGGCAAAGGGAAAATACGGATTGAAGGCGCTGGTGCATCTCGCCGCTCTGGCGCCGGGGGAAACCACCCAGGCCAGCGACATCGCGCAGACCAACAATATTCCAAAGAAATTCCTCGACGCCATCCTCGGCGACCTGCGCAATGCCGGGCTCATCCACAGCAAGAAGGGTCCCGGCGGCGGCTATGCGCTGGCGCGCAAGGCGGCCGCGATCAAGGTCGGCAATGTCATCCGCACCCTCGACGGCCCGCTGGCGCCGATCGGCTGCGCCAGCCGCACCGCCTATCAGCCGTGCCGTGACTGCAAGGACGTCAAGACCTGCACCGTGCGGCTGACCATGACCAAGGTGCGCGATGCAATGTCGGAGGTGCTGGATTCGCTGACGATCGCGGATATGCTGGCAAGCCCTAAAACGGTGCGGGAGACGCTGAAGGTGGCAAGGGGCTAAGCCTCGGCGAGCCCCCTCAGCTCTTCGCAATCGCCTGCGGATGACCGTTCTCGTCGATCGCCACATAGACGAAGTTGCCTTCGGTCACCAGGATCAGGCCGCTTTCCTTGCGCCGGGTCACCCAGGCTTCGACGCGAACGGTGATCGAGGTGCGGCCGATCCTGATGGTGCTGCAGTGGACCGACACCACGTCGCCGACATACACCGGCTTGCGGAATGTCATGGTCTCGATCGACACGGTGACGGTGCGCAGCTTGGCGACCTTGGCCGCCATGATACCGCCGGCGATATCCATCTGGCTCAAAAGCCAGCCGCCGAAGATATCGCCGTTCGCATTGGTGTCGGCCGGCATCGCCATCGTGCGGATGCAGAGATCGCCGCTTGGCTCGGTCGGCGGCGGCGGCGCGTGCACGGACGGGGTGGCGGATGTCGTGTCGGTCATGAGCGAGGTCCGTTATCCACAGTTGAAGCCTTGAAATCATCCCAGCCGGCATCCGGCTTGAAGCGATCGCCGAAACGATTGGCGAGGCCCTGCAGCGCTGCCACCACATCGGCCACACCACGTGAACGCGCGTAGTTGAGCGGGCCGCCACGGAATGGCGCATAACCCGTGCCGAAGATCATCGCGCCGTCGACCACGTCCGCATTATCGACGATGCCCTCACGCAGGCAGGCAACGCAGACGTTCGACATCGGCAGGATCAACCGGTCGATCATGTCGGAGGTCGGCTGCGCGGTCGATGGTGTCTTCTGCGCCTTGCCGTCCGTCCAGGTGTAGAAACCTTTGCCGGTCTTACGGCCGAGCTCGCCCTTGGCCACCTTTTCGCGCAGCCAGTCCGGCGCCGCGGGCAGGCTGTCGCCCATCTTGGTGCGCAGCATGTCGCCGACGGCGAGGCAGATATCGAGCCCGACCTGATCGGCGAGTTCGATCGGCCCCATCGGCATGCCGAATTTTTCCGCGGCCGCATCGATGGTGGTCCTGTCGACTTTCTCGTCGAGCATCACCATGGCTTCAAGCATGTAAGGCGTCAGCGCGCGGTTGACCAGGAAGCCCGGCGAGCTCTTCACCGGCAGCGGTAGCCGGTCGATGGCGCCGACAAACGCCCGCGCGGCCGAGAGAACCTGCGGATCGACGCCGTCATGGCTGACCACTTCGACCAGTTGCAGCCGCGACACCGGATTGAAGAAATGCAGGCCGACCAGCCGCTGCGGCGCGGCCAGCGTGGTGCGCAGATCCTGCAGCGGGATGCTGGAGGTGTTGGTGGCAAGGATGGCGCCCGGCTTCATCCGCGGCTCGAGCCCGGCATAGACCTTCTGCTTCAGGTCCAGCCGTTCCGACACCGCCTCGATGACGAGGTCGGCATTACGGACGCCCTCCCCCGTCATGTCCGGCATCAGCCGATCGAGCGCATCGCGCACTGCGATCGGCTTGCGGATGATCTTGCCGAATAGCTCGGCGGCGCGCTTCATCGCGCCGGCGATCGGCTCCGGCTTCATGTCCGCAAGCGTAACGTGGAGCCCCTGGTTGGCGCACCAGGCTGCGATATCGCCACCCATCGCGCCGGCGCCCACGACATGCACGTGCTTGATCGTGCTGTCGCCATCCGCGAGCTTTTTCATCTGCTCGCGGAGGAAGAACACGCGAATCAGGTTCTGCGCCGTCGGCGTCACCATCAGCTTCGCGAACGAGGTCCGCTCGGCGGCCAGCATCGCCACCTTGTCGCCGCCGTGCTTTTCCCAGAGATCGATCAGTGCGTAGGGCGCCGGATAGTGTTCGCGCGGCGCCGCCTTGGCCGCCTCGGCGCGCATGCGATTGGCCAGCACGCCGCGCACCGGCGCGAAGTTCAGGAACCCATTCAGCGCGCCCGGCTTCGCCCGCTTCAACCGGCCGAAGATGGCATCCTTCACGGCATTGCGGACATGGCGCTCCTGCGTCACCGCATCGACCAGCCCCAGCGACTTGGCGCGGCGGGCGTCGATGGTCTTGCCGGTCAGCATCAGCGTCATCGCCTCGGCCGGGTTGATCAGCTCGGTCAGCCGTGCCGGGCCGCCGAGGCCCGGGTGCAATCCAAGCATCACCTCCGGAAAACCGAAGCGGGCATTGTCGATGGCGATGCGCATATTGCAGGCGAGCGCGACTTCCAGACCACCGCCGAGGCAGAAGCCATGGATCACGGCGACCGTCGGAATGCGTAGTTCTTCCAGGCGATAGATCACCGCGTGGGCGCGCACCATCGCGGTTTCGACTTCGTGAACATCGCTGGCGCCGCGGAATTCGTTGATGTCGGCACCGGCGATGAAGCCGGAGGTCTTGGCGGAACGGATCACCACACCGACGGGCCGCTCGCTCGTGATCGCGGTGATGACCTTGTCGAGCTCCTCCATCACACCGGCGGACAGCGAATTGGCGCTGGCCCCTTCGCGGTCGAACAGCAGCCACGCAATGCCGTCGGGATCGCGAGTGAGATGGAAGTGGCGATAGCCGCCACCGGGCACGGGCTTCGGACCGAGCTCGAGTACGCGGTCCTTGAGAACGTCCATGATCCGGCTGTCGTAGTTCTGGCTGGCGTTGCTCATGCTCACACCGCCTCGATCAGCATGGCGCCGCCAAGGCCGCCGCCGATGCATTCGGTGGCGACGCCGCGCTTGGTGCCGAGCCGCTTCATGGCATTGACCAGATGCAGAACGATGCGGTTGCCGGAACAGCCGACCGGGTGGCCGAGACTGATGGCGCCGCCATCGACATTGAGCTTCGCACGGTCAATCTCGCCGGCCGCGCCGTCGAGACCCAGCACCTCGCGGCAGAACGTGTCGTCGTTCCAGGCTGCCAGGCAGCCCAGCACCTGCGTCGCAAACGCCTCGTTCAATTCCCAGGTCTCCACGTCCTGCACCGTCAGATTGTTGCGCTTCAGCAATTGCGTCGCTGACAGCACCGGACCCAAACCCATGATCGACGGGTCGAGCGCGGCCCACTGGCTGTCGACGATCACCGCCTTCGGGGTCAGACCGTGCTTGCGCACCGCGTCTTCCGAGGCGAGGATGGTCCAGCAAGCGCCGTCGGTGATCTGCGAGGAGTTGCCGGGTGTCACCTGCCCCCACGGACGTTCGAAAGCGGGCTTCAGCGCGCTCAGCTTATCGACACTGGAATCCGGCCGCACGCCGTCGTCGTAATCGTAGAACTTGCCCTGGCGATCGAACGCGGTCTCGACCTCGCCTTTCAGGAAGCCCTGCTCCTGCGCGTACGCCAGCCGCTTGTGGCTCTCCACCGCATAGGCATCGGATTGCGCGCGGGTGATACCGAACAGATGACCGACGACCTCCGCCGTCTGGCCCATGTTGAGGTCGGTGACGGGATCGGTGAGGCCGCGCTCCAGCCCGATGATCGGCTTGAAATAAGCTGGCCGCGCCTTGGCGAACGCGGCGGCCTTTGCCACCACACCCTTGGCCATGGCCAGACCCGCGAACCAGCGCACGCCCTTCTGCGGCCAGACCAGCGGCGCATAGCTCAGCGCCTCGGCGCCGCCGGCGAGGATCAGGTCGCCCTTGCCTTGCTGGATGTAGCGGTAGGCGGTGTCGATCGACTGCATGCCGGAGCCGCAATTGATCTGCACCGTGAACGCCACCA
>JBGMOD010000022.1:0-2438 GCA_041424235.1 Hyphomicrobiales bacterium | reverse complement strand
GGCGTCACCGAAATCAGCTTCTCTCTGGGGTTGCCCGAAAGCTGATTCGACCTGGGCCGCGCGCCGCTTTGACGCGCCATCCGCAGCCCTCAACCGCGCGGGCGTTGCGGATCGTCTTCTTCGATGTCAGCGTCCAATGCGCCATCGTCGTGCAGCGGGTCGGCCTGCGCGTCCCTTGCCGCATCCAGACTCTGGGCGACGAACGACGCAAACGGCTTGATGTCACCCTGGCCGCTTGCCGCATTCAGCGCCGCCATGTACCGATCGCGATCCTCGAGGCGCAGTACTGTCCAGGGAAAGCCGCCCGAGGCCAGCATCGTGTTCATGATGAAGCGCCCGAGCCGGCCATTGCCGTCCATGTACGGGTGAATGAAGACGAACATGAAGTGACCCAGCACCGCGCGCACCGCGGCCGAGCGTTCGTCGCGCAGCAGTTCGAAGAGCACGGGCATCATCTCGCGCACGGCTTCGCGCGGCGGTGGCACATGTTGCGCGTTGCGAATGTAGACCTGATGCCCGCGGTAGCCCGCCAGGTCCGTCGCCGCCAGAAGCCCAGCGGTAACGCTGGGCGCGAACATCGCGCGAAACCAGGCGCCATGATCGCCCTTGAGGACATCACCGGCGTTTGCGCCGCTGAAGATCTTCCGGATGGACACCTTGACCTCGTTGTGCGCCAGCCAGTAGCCGTGCGCCGCCATCGCATCTCTGGACTGCCGGTCCTGCTCGTGGATGTCCTCGTTCCAATCCCCGCCCGCCACGCGACGGATCAGTTCCGGCGTGACTCTGTAGCCTTCGATGGACAGCGAATGGTAGGCATCGGTGACATAGACATCTTCGACCGCCTGCATGAATGCGTCGACGTCGCCCGGCGACCCGGGCTCCTGCTGCGGGAAGTCACCCATCACGTCGTCGCGCATCGAAGCCCACATGAGTCGCAGTCTGGAGACATAGGGAGACTCGATGCGGTCGCCCGGGACAATCCTCGGCGGGATCTCGAACGGATTGAATTCAGTGACCTGGTTGCCCAAAGCGCGCATGAATCCCAGGATGTCGTCCGCGATCGCACCTCGGCCCACCGCCCGGAACGCGCCGGCAAGCCGCCCGGCGATCGTGCTGTGGTTGCCCTCGGCGAGCAGCCGGCTGAGTTCCGATGCATCGCTGATGGACAGCAGCGCGACCTGCGCGTCCTGGGCGGAAGCCCTGAAGAAGTTCTCCGGCGCCTTCAAGAGAGCTTGGGCCAGCGTCATCGTGCGGATGTTTCCGACGCTGTCGCGTCGGTCGGGCCCAGGAAAGTCTCTCGCCTGATAGTCCATCAGCGAGAACCCGTTCGGCAAGTCCAACACGCCGTTCTTGCCCAGTGGCGAGTGAATGACAACCTGTTGGGGCAGCAAGGTCGTGCCGGCGTGCAGTTTCAGCGAGTACTCCGCCGATACGCACCAGTCGGCGCCGAACCTGGCGTTGCAATAGGCGGCAATGAAGTCCTTCATTCCAGCAATCCAGGGCGTCGTGTCGCCGGCCTTGGCCGAAGGGCTGGCGGACATGTACCAGCCCTGGATCACCGGCTGGAGATACCTCGCGGCGAGCAGCGCCTCGCGGTCGGTGCGGGAAAACTGGCTCGTGTTGAACACGCCATGGCCCTGCGCCTGAAGCACATGCAGCGCTTCCAGGGCCGTGGCCAACCGCCGCTGCGCAGGGGTGGCTTTACGCGAAACCGAGGTCGGATGGGTTGCCATGTTTCATGCTCGCACAGTCGGCGGGAGGCGCCGATGGCGCTCGATTGCTAGATTCTTATGCCCTTTGGGCGCTAGATTTCATTGTATATTGATTGCTAGATTAAGTTGCTTTTCGAATGCCAGAGATTTATGAGAAGGCGTCGCACCTGATTTCGGCGCCCCGTGCTTCAATCGCAGCGTCGCGCCATGCGCCCCCATCTCATCCTGTCCATGTCCATCGGTCTTGAAGTTCTCATCGGTCACTGGAAGACCGATCCATTGAGCACCTACAACTCGTGGTTTCTGTGGGAAGAGAGGCTGAAAAACTTCCGATCCATCCGCCGCGGCTTGGCCCAGGTGGTCAAGGACATCGATGCAGGAACCTTCGGCAGTGCATTTCGCGGCTCTTCGCTGGAAACGGTCGTGGGGTCGGTGGCAGAGCAGCGCCAGATCTTCAAAGGCGCCGACCATGCGTTTCTCTGGAAGCCCAAGCTGCGCATCCCCGACATTTACGAGAACGCCGCGAACCAGCGTGCCTTCGCCCGATTGCTTCACGCATGCGATTGTTGCGACAACGCGGAGGATGTGATCGAGGCCATCCGGCGGATCGACGCGCATCAGATCAAAGGCCTTGGCCCGGCCGTGGCGAACCTGCTGTACTTCGTTCACCCAACGATCGTGATGCCGTTCAACACGGCGATCGTGAAAGGCTACAACGCCGTCACG
>JBGMOD010000021.1:0-19564 GCA_041424235.1 Hyphomicrobiales bacterium | reverse complement strand
CCTTGAAATCGGTCTTGCCCATCAGGATCGCGATCTTGCAGCGGGGATCGCCGACACCGGACGACCACCACTTGCGACCGTTGATCACATAATGATCGCCGTCACGCACGATGCTGGTCTCGATGTTGGTCGCGTCCGACGACGCCACCGCCGGCTCGGTCATCAGGAACGCGGAACGAATCTCGCCGTCCATCAGGGGGCGAAGCCACTTTCGCTTCTGCTCCTTGTTGGCATAACGCATCAGCACTTCCATGTTGCCGGTATCCGGCGCCGAGCAATTAAATACCTCGGAGGCCCAGCCAATGTGCCCCATCTGCTCCGACAGCAGTGCGTATTCGAGATTGCTCAATCCCGCACCACGGAATTCGTCATCCTCATGCGATGACGGCGGCATGAACATGTTCCAGAGGCCTTCGGCGCGCGCCTTCTTCTTCAGCTCTTCCAGCACCGGGATGACTTTCCAGCGCTCACCAGCGGCATCCTGCTCCTTATAGGTCTTCACCGCGGGGCGAACATGCGTATTCATGAACGCCGTGACGCGCTCGAGCCATTCACGCTGGCGATCCGACAATGTAAAATCCATCAGGCGATCCTCGCTGTTTGTTTGAAAGTGTTTGCCACAGTGTCTGCTTGCCGTCCGTCGCCCGCAAGAGCCTTGTCGGAATCCCGCGGAACGGAAAATCCAGCAACTTCAACATTAAAATGTCACGGGGCAGAGCCGCATTGACATTTCCTAGCCTCAAACGATAGTTTCATACAATAGTTTGAATTGCAATCGGTGACTTGGGACACGTTCCGGCAACGCACCATTGCCGCCCACGCATTGCAGATCGCACGTTGCAAATTACAGATGGCGCGCCGATGTCCACGGACCAGACCAAGACAGCAATTTTGAATGCCGCCGAAAAGCTCTACGCCGAGCGCAGCTTCGGCGAGGTCAGCCTGCGCGACATCGTCGCTGCGGCCAACGTCAACCTCGCCGCAATCAATTATCACTTCGGCTCGAAGGATGAATTGCTGGCGGAGCTGTTTCTGAGCCGCGCCACCAGCCTCAACCGCGAACGCTTCACCGAGCTGAAAGCCGCGGAAGAAGCCGGCGGCGGCCGTGCAGAGGTCGACGCGATCCTGCGGGCGCTGGCCGGACCACCGATCCGATGGTGCCGCGGCGCCGACCGACAGCGTTCGGCCGCCGCGCGCTTCATGACGCGCGCCTCGGTCGAAACCGTGCCGCCGATCCGCAAGATCGTTGAACGCGACATCACCCACCTGCGCCGATTCGCCGACGCGCTGCGCCGTGCGCTGCCGGACCGGGACGATGTCGATGTCTACTGGGGCCTGCACTTCGCACTGGCCATGATCCGCCAGACCATCACCGACAGCGATCGCCTGAAGAAACTGTCCGGCGACCTCTGCGATCTCGACGATGTCGACGACATCATCGAACGGATCGTGCAGACCGCGGGCTATGCACTGACCGGAAAACCCGCCCTGCGCAAGGAACGCGTCAAAGCGGCGGCAGCGGGCGGAAAGTCCTGAGGCCGGCTGCGCTGTTTCGCGTCAGCCGGGTCCCAACAAAGCCCTGAACACATCGGCGCCGAGTTCCGCGCGGCGCGGCGGATCCGCGCCCGCCCGCCCGCAGGTGAAGGCGGCGCATCTCGCCGCGAACGCCAGCACCCGGTGCAGTTCATCGGCCGTCGCATGCGCCAGCGATGCCGGCCCGATCCGTCCGATCGCCTGCAGTGCGAACAGCAGAGCGGCCTGGAAGCTGTCGCCGGCTCCGACGGTATCCACGACCTCGACGTGCGGCGCCGTGACATCGACCGCGCCTGCTGTCCTGTGCCAGGCCTGCGCGCCGCGTCCCCCGCGCGTCACGACCACCAGGCCGGTGCCGGCGGTGAGCCACGCCCTCGCCTTTTCCGCGTGATCGCCGCCGCCATAGAGGAATTCGAAATCGACGTCCGACATGCGGATGATGTCCGCTGAGGCCGCGAACGCAGCCATGCGATCGACATAGCGGGCCTTGTCCTTGACAAGGCCGGGCCTGCAGTTCGGATCGAACGAAACGGTGGCGGCGCCCCGCGCATCGCGCACCATGGCGAGCGTTTCCGCCGCCCCCGTGGGATCGACCAGTGTGGTCGAGCCGACATGGACAGCATCGATCTCGCCGAACGGGATCGCGCCGTGCCGATAGGCCCAATTCCGCGACGCGGTCTGTGCGTCATAGAAGGCGTACTGCGGCTCGCCATCCACATGGCGCACGAACGCCAGCGTGGTCTGCATGTCGCTGCGTGTGGCGAAACGCAGGTCGACGCCTGAGTCCTGCGCGTGGCGGGCCACCATGCGCCCGAACAGATCGGTCGAGATGCCGCCGACAAATCCGGTGGGCGCGCCGAGCCGCGCCAAGCCCACCGCGATGTTCAGACACGAGCCGCCAACGACGGGGACCAGTGCATCACGCCCGTCCGTGGCGGCGACCGGCAGAAAGTCGATGAGAGCATCTCCGCAGCTCAGCAGCATGGTCTCGGCTCCGTATCAGCTCTTTGTCGTCCACGCGTGCATCGCGTCCCGGCCAGCCCGATCGAGATCACGCATCAGTCCGTGGACGCGGCGCTTGGCGCCGTGAAACTCTGTCATGGCCGCGGCCGTGGGCGCGCTGGTCCAGCCGATCGCGGACATCGCCGCCATGGCGTCACCAATGGAGCCGTAGGTGTTCGCCGCGACCGCGCCCAGCATGGCGGCGCCGAGCAGAACGGGCTCCTGGGTGTCCGGCAGCGCCACGGTCATGCCGGTGGTATCGGCCATGATCTGCCGCACCAGTGCGCTGCGCCCGGCTCCGCCGCCGATCACCATCAGGTCGCTGTGCACGCCATTGGCCCGAAACGCTTCGACCACGTCGGCCAGGCCATAGGCCAGCCCGCAAAGCCCGGCCACGAACAGCCGCTCCATCGCGCCGAGATCGGTGTCCAGGTCCAGCCCCGCGACCACGGCGCGGGACTCCGGATCGGCAAACGGCGACCGGTTGCCGAGGAACTCCGGCAGCACGTGAATGTCGCGCGCCATCAGCGCCGCTTCGCCGGCATTCGCGGCCCGCGCAAGGATGCGCTTTTCGAGAAAATCCGGAAGCTCCACGCCGGCCGCACGCGCTGCTGCAAGCGCCTCGCCATGGGCCGGATGCGATTTGAGAAGATGATCGATCGCGGCGCCCGCGGCGGACTGGCCGCCTTCGTTCAACCATAGCCCCGGAACCATCCCCGAATAATAAGGCCCCCACACGCCCTGCACGAAGCGCGGCTCGGTGGTCGTCGCCATGATGCAGGCGGACGTTCCCATGATGTAGGCGAGCCGGTTGCAGATATCGACCGGCGCGCCGGCTGTCACCCGCCCCCCGATCATGCCGACGCCGCCGGCGTGGGCATCGATCAGTGACGCGCCGACCGGCGTGCCCTCCAGCAAGCCGAGCTCCCGCGCGGCCGACGCGGTCAGCCCGGCACCGAGCGCGCTGCCGGGCATGACAATGCGGTTGCCGATTTTCCTGTGGCTATCGGCGGCGAGCTCGCCGAGCCCGACCCGCTTGAGATAGCTGTCGCTCCAGCGCTGCTCATGGGCGAGGAAATTCCATTTGCAGGTGACCGTGCACATGGAGCGCGCGGTCGAACCGGTGGCCCTGAAGGAGAGATAATCGGCCAGATCGAAAAAATGTCCCGCCGCGTCATAGCTCGCCGGCAGGTGCTTCTTCAGCCAGAGAATTTTGGGAATCTCCATTTCGGGAGAGACCGAACCACCGACATAACGCAGCACGTCGTCATGGGTGGCGTTGATCTGGCGGGTCTCAGCCGTCGCGCGGTGGTCCATCCAGACGATGACGTTGCGTTGTGGCTCGCCCGACGGGCTAACGGTCAGCGGGGCGCCATCAGCGTCGAGCACCACAAGCGAGCATGTCGCATCGAAGCCGACGCCTCTGACCGCAGCGGGCGGAAGCGCGGCTTCGGCCATGGCCGCGCGCACCGAGGCGACGCAGGCCGCCCAGATATCCGATGACGACTGCTCGACAATGCTTCCCGCCTCGTGCCAGGTCGCGATCGGATGCCTGGCCGCTCCGAGCAAGGTGCCTGTTTCGTCGAACACGCCGGCCCGCGCGCTCGACGTTCCGACGTCGATACCGATGAAGGCTTGCTTCATGTCCATTCCCACCTCGAGCATATCTCTCGCGACAAACGCGACGCGTTTGCGCGGGGATCACGCTCGATCAAACGAATACTCGCCCAAGCCTACCAGCAAGTATAGCCGCCATCGACCAGAACCACGCTCCCCGTCATCAGGCTGGCGGCGTCGGACGCCAGGAACAACACCACCGAGGCAATCTCGTCCGCTTCGCCCATCCGCGCCATCGGCGTGCCGCCGATCCAGGCATCGTACATTTTCGGGTTGTTCTTGACGAAGGCATTGAGCGGCGTCGTCACATAGGTCGGCGCCACCGCGTTGACGCGAACGCCACGAGCGCCCCACTCGGCCGCCAGCGACTTGGTGAGATGATGCACCGCCGCCTTGGAGGCGTTGTAGTAGGCCTGCTCCTGCGGCTTGTTGACGATGAAGCCCGACATCGAGCCGATGTTGACGATGGCGCCCGACCTGGCGCCGAGCATATGCTTGCCGAAGGCACGGCAGCACCAGAACGTGCCGTTAAGATTGACATCGATGACATTGAGCCAGTGCTCATCGGTCACGGTCTCCGCCGGGGTCTCGCTGCGCGCGATGCCGGCGTTGTTAACCAGGATGTCGACCTTGCCATAGCGCGCCACAAGCTGATCCGCCACCTCGGTGACGCGTTTGGAGTCCGTCACATCCATGAGGACCACATCGGGGTCGTAACCGCCGGCCTTCAGTTTGGCACTGCCCGCCTCCGCCATCGCCGGATCGCGATCGGCGATAACCACCTTGGCGCCGGCTTCCGCAAGCGCTTCGGCACTGGCGAGACCAATCCCCTGGCCCCCGCCGGTGACAAGGGCAACGCGATTGCTGAGCTTGAATTTTTCCAGATACATCTTGGTTCTTCCTGTTAACAGATCGACGGGTGAACGACAGCGTCCCAGCCCGCGTTCGTCGACCGCCCTGGTTTGTTGTTGTCCCGCCGGTCAGGCGCGAATGGCCAACCCTTCCTTGTCGAAGCGATGCAGGCGGTCCGGCTCCGGAGCCAGCACCACGCGGTCGCCGGCGGCCAGCCCCTGCTCGCCGATGCACCGCGCCGTCAGCAGGCCGAGTTCGCCGGCATCGACATAGATAAAGGTGTCGCTGCCGAGATGTTCGGCCACCGAGATGGTGCCCGGCCAGCCCGCGCCGCCATTCTTGCTGACCTTCAGGTGCTCAGGCCGGATGCCGATGGTCACGGCCCCATGCTCGGCGGCGGCGGCACCGGAGATGAAATTCATCTTCGGCGATCCGATGAAGCCGGCGACGAACAGGTTGGCCGGCCGCTCGTACAGCTCCAGCGGCGACCCATACTGCTCGATGCTGCCCGCGCTCAGCACCACGATCTTGTCGGCCATGGTCATGGCTTCGACCTGGTCGTGGGTGACATAGATCGCGGTGGTCGCAAGCTGCTTCTGCAGCCGCGTCACTTCCATGCGCATCTGCACACGCAGCGCCGCATCGAGGTTCGACAGCGGTTCGTCGAACAGGAAGGCCTTGGGTTCGCGCACGATGGCACGCCCGATCGCGACGCGCTGGCGCTGTCCGCCGGACAATTCCCGCGGCTTGCGTTCGAGATAGGGCGTCAGGTTCAGCGTGCCGGCGGCCGCTTCCACCTTGCGGTCGATCTCCGATTTCGCCAGCCCGGCCATCTTCAGGCCGAACGCGATATTGCCGCGCACGCTCATGTGCGGATAGAGCGCGTAGGACTGGAACACCATGGACAGTCCGCGCTTGGCCGGCGGCACGTCGACCACGTTCTTGCCGTCGATCAGGATCTGGCCGCCGGTGACATCCTCCAGGCCGGCGATCAGGCGCAGCAGCGTGGTCTTGCCGCAGCCCGATGGGCCGACAAACACCACGAACGAGCCGTCCTCGATCTTGAGGTTGGCATCCTTGATGATGTTGACCGGCCCAAACGACTTGCGGACGTTCTGCAGCGTAATCTGGCCCATGATGTATGCCTCCGCGTTGCTACTTGACGGCGCCGAAGGTCAGGCCGCGGACGAGCTGCCGCTGACTGAACCAGCCGAGGATGAGAATGGGAGCAATGGCCAGCGTCGATGCCGCCGACAGCTTGGCCCAGAACAGCCCTTCCGGGCTCGAATAGGACGCGATGAAGGTGGTCAGCGGCGCGGCCTCCAGGGTCGTGAGGTTCAGCGTCCAGAACGCTTCATTCCAGGCCAGGATGAAGTTGAGCAGCAGCGTCGACGCCAGCCCCGGGATCGCCATCGGCGTCAGCACATAGATCAGTTCACGGCCGATGGTGGCGCCGTCCATGCGCGCCGCTTCGAGGATGTCCTTGGGGATTTCCTTGAAGTAGGTGAACAGCATCCAGATCACGATCGGCAGATTGCCCAGGCACAACAGCATGATCAGTCCGATACGGCTGTCGAGCAGGCCAAAGGTCTTGAAGATCAGGTAGACCGGCACCAGCACGCCCACCGGCGGCATCATCTTGGTCGACAGCATCCACAGCAGGATGTCCTTGGTGCGTTTGGTCGGCGAGAACGCCATCGACCACGCCGCCGGCACCGCGATCAGCATCGCGATCAGGGTCGAACCGCCGGCGATCAGAATGGAGTTGAGCGCGTGATGGAAGTAGTCGCTGCGCTCCTGCACGGTGGCGTAGTTCTCCGTGGTCCAGTGGAAGAACAGGAACACCGGCGGCGTCGCGAACGCGTCGAGTTCGCTCTTGAAGCTGGTCAGGATCATCCACAGGATCGGGAAGAAGATCAGGAAGCCGAACAGCCACGCGGCCGTCGTCGACACCACCACCTGCCTTGTCGTCACCATCCGTGCCATGGGTCAGGCCTCCAGGTTTCGTCCGACGATCCGCACCAGGAAGAACGCCACGATGTTGGCGATCACCACCGCGACCAGGCCGCCGGCGGATGCGTTGCCGACGTCGAACTGGATCAGCGCCTGGGAGTAGATCAGGAATGCGATGTTGGTGGTCTGCAGACCGGGGCCACCGCCGGTGGTGACGAAGATCTCGGCAAACACGGTGAGCAGGAAGATGGTCTCGATCAGGATCACCACCGTGATGGGACGCGCGAGGTGCGGCAGCGTCAGATAGATGAAGGTCGACAGCGCGCCGGCGCCATCCATCTCGGCCGCTTCCTTCTGCTCCTCATCCTGCGACTGCAGCGCCGTGAGCAGGATCAGTGTTGCGAACGGCAGCCACTGCCAGGCCACGATCAGGATGACGGCAAGCATCGGTGCATCGGTGAACCAGTCGATCGCGGGCAGACCGAACAGGCTGGCGATCCATGCGAACAGGCCCGAGACCGGGTGCATCAGCAGGTTCTTCCAGACCAGCGCGCTGACCGTCGGCATCACGAAGAACGGCGCGATCACCATCAGGCGAACGATGCTGCGGCCGATCACCGGCTGGTCCAGCAGCAGCGCGAAGGGAATGCCGAGCAGAATGGTGATGGCGAGTACCGAACCGACCAGCACCAGGGTGTTTTTCAGCGATGCGAGGAAAGCGGGATCGGTGAGGAAGTATTGAAAATTTTCCAGCCCGACGAAACTCTCCGATCCCGGATCGAGCAGGCTGTAATGCAGCGTCGAGAAATAGATCGTCAGCGCCAGCGGAACGATCATCCAGATGAACAGCAGGATCACCGCCGGCGCCAGCAGTATCCGCGCGAGGCCCTGGGTCTGTTGTGTCGCCATCGCCACCTCCGTCGTCGGGAGAAAAGACGGCCATCCGGTCCCGAGGAACGGGACGGCCGCTGAGTTTACGGCTCGGGAGGGTGAGCCGAGAGGCAGATGCTTGCGTGCCGGACGCTTACTTGATGTAACCCGCGCGCTTCATTTCACGCTCGGTCGCGGATTGCGCCGCACTGAGCGCCGCGTCGACGGTGCTTGACCCCGACAACGCCGCGGAGAACTGCTGGCCGACGGTGGTGCCGATGCCCTGGAATTCCGGAATGGCGGCGTATTGCACGCCGACATACGGCACCGGCTGCACGGTCGGCTTGTTCGGATCGGCCGCATCGATCGACGCGAGCGTCAGCTTGGCGAACGGCGCGACCTTCAGATACTCCGGATTCTGGTAGAGCGAGGTGCGCGTGCCGGGCGGCACGTTGGCCCAGCCCTCTTTCGACGCAACCAGCTTGGTGTAGTCCTTGCCTGTGGCCCAGGCGATGAACTTCTCCGCAGCCTCGACCTTCTTCGAGCCTGCCGGGATCGCGAGATTCCAGGCCCACAACCAGTTGGCGTTCTTGCCAAGGCCGGTGTTCGGCGCGAGCGCAAAGCCGACCTTGTCGGCCACCCGCGAGTCCTTCGGATTGCTCACGAACGAGGCCGCCACGGTGGCGTCGATCCACATCGCGCACTTGCCGGAGTTGAACAGCGCCAGGTTTTCATTGAAGCCATTGGAGGCGGCGCCGGGAGGGCCGGCCTGCTTCATCAGATCGACATAGGTCGACAGCGTTTTTTTCCATTCCGGCTTGTCGAATTGCGGCTGCCACTTCTCGTCGAACCAGCGCGCGCCGTAGGAATTGGCCATGGCGGAGAGGAAGGCCATGTTCTCGCCCCAGCCGGCCTTGCCACGCAGGCAGATGCCGTAGACGCCCGCGGTCTTGTCGGTGAGCTTCTTCGCGGCATCGATGATGAAATCCCAGGTCGGCTTTTCCGGCATGGTCAGGCCGGCCTTCTGGAATAGATCCGTGCGATACATGGTCATCGAGCTCTCGCCGTAGAACGGCGCTGCGTAGAGCTTGCCGGAGACGGTGACCGCATCGCGGATCCGCGGCAGCAGGTCCGCAGCATCGTAGTCGGCGCCGAGATTATCCAGCGGAACGAGCCAGTCCTTCTTGGCCCAGATCGGCACCTCGTAGGTGCCGATGGTCAGCACGTCGAACTGGCCGCCCTTGGTGGCGATGTCGGTGGTGACGCGCTGGCGCAGCACGTTCTCTTCCAGCGTGACCCATTTGACGGAGATGCCGGGATTCTTGGCGGTGAAATCCCCCGTGAGTGCCTGCATCCGGATCATGTCGCCATTGTTCACCGTGGCGACGGTCAGGGTCGTCTGTGCAATCGAGGGGACCGATGTCAGGAGCGTAGTCGCGCCCAGCAGGACGCCAAGGACGTGTTTCACGAGAACCTCCCTTTATCGCGTTTGAGCATATGCCCACGCGTTGCAAATATGTTCACATCACCTTGGCAGCTTGTCAAGGACGAGATCGCACCGATCCAGCCCCTCTGCTTTGGGAGCAGAGGGGCGCAGGTTCAAATCCTGCTGCCGCGCGCACTTGTGCAACACCGCCAAATGACGGCGCGCAACCATCAGTGTTCGAACGCTGACTACTCTTTCAGGATGGCGCCGGCGGTGGTCTCGTCGGTGATCAACCCATTGATCAGCCGGCCTTTCAGCGCCGCGCGGATGGCCGGAACCTTGGCCTCGCCAATGGCGGCGCCAATGGTCTGGGCGGCGGGGACCTGCGGCGGAATGCTGGTGAGGCGGCGGTTGGTGCCGCCGTCGATGATGCGGCCCTCGGCGTCGAACGCCCATCCCGTCAGTTCGCCGGCGGCGCCGAGCCGCCGCATCTCGAACAGCTCCTCGCGGGTGACGAACCCATCCACATGCACCTGAGCGCTCTGGTCCATCTGCCCGATGCCGACCAGCCGCAGGTCCGCCCGCGCGGCCACCGCCCTCACCCGCGCGACCGACGAGATCCGCAGCATCTGTTCGCGCTCGCTCTCGGATGACATCAGGAACGGCAGCGGCATCGGATAATGCCGCGCCTTGGTGCGGTCGGCGAGACGCCCGACGGTGTCGTAGAAACTCGCGGAGCCGTCAGTGGAGATGTTGCCGACCAGCGACACGATCTCATGATGCGGACAATCGATCGGCGACACCCGCTCCACCGCCGCGCGCACCATGCGCCCGGTGCCCAGCGCCACGATGGTCGGCGTCTCGCTGCGCAGCGTCGCTTCCAGCATGCTTGCCGCGCGCTCGGCGATGCCGGCGGTCGACAGCGGCGCGGCCGGGTCAGTTGGCACCACCTCGCAGGACGCCAGATCAAACACCTCCTTCAGCCGCGCGGCGAGCTCCATGCAGGCTGCAATCGGATGCTCCAGGCGAAAGGTGATGAGACGCTCGGCGAGACACAGCGACACCAGGCGCTGCGCGGACGCGCGCGACACCTTGAGCATTTTCGCGATCTCGTCCTGGGTGTGGCCGGCAATGAAATAGAGCCAGCCGGCGCGGGCCGCTTCGTCGAGTCGAGATTTTTCGTTGTCGATGTGCGCCATCGCGCTCTACCGATCCGCTCGCCAGAAGTCGGCCATGCGCCCGAATACACGATCCGCGCCGGCGTCGGCGAGCGACGCCCGGCCGTCGCGCGCACGATAGTGGCCGCCGCCGACAAACCCCCAGACTTGCATGCCGGCCGCCCGGCCGGCCTGCACACCGCTGATGCTGTCCTCGATCACGAGGGTGCGGCGGGGATCAGCCTGCATCTGCGACGCGGCGTAAAGAAAAAGATCAGGCGCAGGCTTGCCCCGCGCCACCATCTGCGCGGTATAGAGCCTGCGGCCGAAACGCGGCGCAAGACCGGTCAGCGACAGCGACAGCGAGACCCGATCGACATCGCTGGACGAGGCAAGACAGAACGGAATCGTCAGGTCTCCCAGCACGGCGTCGACGCCTTCGATCGGGCGTAGCGCCGACGAAAAGACATCGCGCACCCTGGCGGCAAAGTCCGCCGCGAATGTCGCCGGCAGCGGTTGGCCGGCTGCGGCAAAATGCTCCCGCACCGCCGCCGTGCTGCGGCCAAGAAACAGATCGAGGATTCGATCCGCCGTCATCGCGATGCCGTAGCCGGCCAGCACCTCGGACAGGCAGCGGCAGCTCAACACCTCGCTGTCGACCAGGACGCCGTCACAATCGAAAATGATGAGGTCGGGTTTGATCATCGCTGTTTTCCACTCGCAGTATGATCATATACTCACTTAATGGGCAATAACCCGTTGATCGATGCGAAAAAATGCTTAATCATTGATGCGTCGTCCGGGGCCTCCGTTGACCATGAAAGCAGAACGCGATCAACGGCATGAGATGTGCACGGCAGAAGACGACCCGTTGCCATCCCAGCGACATCAAGGCGCAGCAAGGATGCTGCGCTCCATGAATGCATGAATGAGAGACGCGCGTGACCAGCCGGATCGTTCCAGTCAAACCTTTCGACCTCGTGATTTTCGGCGGCACCGGCGACCTCGCCTACCGCAAGATCTTCCCTGCCTTGTTTCACCGGTTTCGCGACCGGCAGTTCGGCTCAGACAGCCGGATCGTCGGCACCTCGCGGCGCACGATGACCAGCGAGGCCTACCGCACCACCATCCGCGACGCCCTGCTCGGCTTCGCCGGCGCGACCAGCGCCGAGGCGAGCGAGATCGAGACCTTTCTCGCCACCGTCCATTACATCGGTGTCGACGCGCAGAGCAATGCCGGCTGGTCTGACCTCAGGGACTTTCTCGGCAGCAGCCCGCAGGAGGTCCGCGGCTTCTACCTCGCCACCGCGCCCGATCTGTTCGGCGTGATCGCGGCAAAGCTCGCGGCCCATGCGCTGGTGACGCCCACCGCGCGCATCATCGTGGAAAAGCCGATCGGCATCGACGGCGCCTCGGCGGAAACCATCAACGACCAGCTCGGCGCGGTGTTCTCCGAGCGGCAGATCTTCCGCATCGACCACTATCTGGGCAAGGAAACGGTGCAGAACCTGCTGGCGCTGCGTTTCGCCAACATCCTGCTCGAGCCGTTGTGGAATGCGAACTACATCGATCACGTCCAGATCACGGTGGCTGAGGCGCTCGGCGTCGGCGGCCGCGGCGCCTATTACGACCGCTCCGGTGCGCTGCGCGACATGGTGCAGAACCACCTGCTGCAGCTGCTGTGCCTCGTCGCCATGGAGCCGCCCGCCTCGCTCGATGCGGATGCGGTGCGCGACGAAAAATTGAAAGTGCTGCGCTCGCTGGAGCCGATCGACGCGGGCAATGCCGCGACACTCACCGTGCGCGGCCAGTATCGGGCCGGCGCCAGCAATGGCGGCACCGTCCCGGCCTATCTCGACGATTCCGGAGCCTCTGAGAGCACCACCGAGACCTTCGTGGCGCTCAAGGCGACCATTGCCAACTGGCGCTGGAGCGGCGTGCCGTTCTATCTGCGCACCGGCAAGCGGCTGCACGAACAGCGCTCCGAGATCGTGGTGGTGTTTCGTCGCGTGCCGCATCTCCTGTTCAAGGGCGTCAGCGGCCTGATGATGGACAACCGCCTGACCATCCGCCTGCAGCCCGACGAAGGCATCAAGCTGGGTCTGACCATCAAGGAGCCCGGCCCCGGCGGTATGCGCCTGCAGCACGTCCCGCTCGACATGAGCTTCGCGGAAGCCTTCAACGCCCGCGCACCGGAGGCCTACGAGCGGCTGCTGATGGACGTGATCCGCGGCAACGCGACGCTGTTCATGCGCCGCGACGAGGTGCAGGCCGCCTGGAACTGGATCGACCCGATCCGCGAGGCATGGTCACGCAGCGCGGAAGCACCGCGGCCCTATGTTGCCGGCAGCTGGGGCCCGGCCGGTTCGGTGGCGCTGATCGAGCGCGATGGCCGCACCTGGAACGAGGAGTTTGCGTGAGCGCCCATCACTCGATCGTGAGGACGTAGCGCATCGTCGCCGTCAAATCCGGTCGCGAGTTGAGCCCCCGCGCCGGGCGGCTTGATGCCGCCCGCGACCTTGCCGGCCTCAGCTGCGGACACGGCCACATCTTGATTCCGGGTCGGAGCTGCTCCATGGATGGATCGAGCGAGATAACGTGGCGTTGAATCCTCGTCGCGCTCATCGCTTTTTCGGATCATGCTTCGGAGGGAGCAGAGGTTTGGCACCATCCGGACCGGCGGCGGCAGGCCGCGAGTCTCAGCGTCGCGATCGCTTGCTGGTGGTCGAGGACGACCCGGTAACGCGCGCGATGATTGCCGGTTATTTTGCCGAACACAACTTCAGCGTGCTGGAGGCCGGCAACTGCGCGGAGTGCCGTCTGATGCTCAAACGGCACGGCGCAGATATCGTCTTCGTCGACGTGCAGCTTCCGGACGGCGACGGCTTCGCTCTCGCCAAGGATATCCAGGCCATCAGCCAGGCGGGCATCATCTTCGTCACCCGCCGCGATACCGAGGTCGACCGCATCCTCGGGCTGGAGATGGCCGGCGATCACTACGTCACCAAGCCGATCAACCTGCGCGACCTGCTGGCGCGGGCCCGCTCGCTGGTACGGCGACGCACCATCGAGCGGGAAGCTGCAAGCGCCGCCACCACCGTGGTGTTCGGCGGATGGATGATCGATCTGGTGCGGCGTGAACTGTCCGCGCTCGACGGCACGCTGATCCACCTGACACGGGCCGAATTCGATCTGCTTGCCGCGCTGGTCGGCGCCGACGGCCGGCCGCTGAGCCGCGAATACCTGATCGAGGTGGTGAGCAACCGGCAGACCGATGTCGATATCCGCACCGTGGACGCGCTGGTGGCGCGGCTGCGCCGCAAGCTGATCGGCGGCAGCGATCAACCGGTGATCACCACGATCACGGGCATCGGCTACAAGCTGAGCGTCGACGACCGGCGCTGACAGCTGATCGAAGCAGACCCGCAGAATTCGAAGCGCGTCCGTTCCGAAGCGAGATTCGCCAACAGGCTTTTCCCGCTTCGCAGAGCGGATTGATCCGCGAAGGTCATCGTTTCCGCTTCGCGGCGGCCGTGGATGCGTTCAGGGTCGCAGCGGCACGAATGAGCGCCTTCAGCGCCTTGTCATCAATCTTGTCGCCCTCATGAAGATCGATGGCGCGCCTGGTGTTGCCTTCGAGGCTGGAGTTGAACAGGCCTGTCGGATCCGACAGCGAAGCGCCCTTGGCGAAGGTCAGCTTCACCACGGCCTTGTAGGTCTCGCCGGTGCAGATGATCCCGGCATGCGACCACACCGGAACGCCTCTCCACTTCCACTCCTCGACCACGTCGGGGACGGCCTGTTTGATCAGCGTCCGGACCCGGGCAAGCGTCTCGCCCCGCCAGTCACCCAGCTCCTTGATTCTCGCATCGATCAGCCGGGAAGGATCTCCTTGTTCGTTCTTCGCGCCGCTCGTCTTCATGGTTGGTGTTGCTTTCGTCATGGTGTGCTCATCCGTCAGATCCATCGTCAGCCAATCCGCTCATGCCGGCGTATCTCATCCGCCACGCCACTTGGTGGCATAGGGCAGCGCGAACATGTACAGGCCGCTGAACAGCAGCAGGAAAAGCGGCAGCAGCGGCGAATAGACGATCCAGGCGGGAGGCTGTCCCAATCCCATCGCGACGAAGTTGGCGACAACGGTTGCTGTGAAGATGATCGAGAGCCAGCGGTGCAACTGCCGAATCCACATGTTCCAATTCATTCGATTTTCCCTTTCAAAACGAGCCACGGTGCGCCCCGGCGGATGTCAATCGGTCCGCGCCAAAAGCTGGTCCAGGTCTGCAAGGAACTTCTGCCACCCGACGCGGGCTCCGCCGTACGCCTGCTTCTGATCCGGCCGGAAACCCGATTGCTCGACGCGCAGATGGGTGCCCGCGCGCGTCGCCGTGAGTGTGAAGGTCACCACACTCGTCAAATTATAGGCCGCATCGTCGTGCGCAAAATTCCAGGTGTAGGACAGTGTCTTGTTCGGCTCGATGGCGAGGACCTCGCAGTCCAGCACACCGCCCCACTCGCCGCGAAGATTGAAATGATGCCCCACGGCGGGCTTGAAGTCGTTCTTCATGAGCCACTCCTCGATCAGGTGGGGCTGAGTGAGCGCACGCCAGAGTTTTTCCGGCGGAAAAGCGAACTCGCGCTCGACAATCACGGCGCGCGTTTCAGTCGATGTTTCGTTCATTGGTCCATCCTTTTGAGCAGATCTTCGAGATGGTCGAACCGGTTCTGCCAGAAGTTGGCCATCTGGCTTGTCCAGTCGACCAACGGCGCCAGGGCGCCGAGTTGCGCGCTGTAGTGCGTCTGGCGGCCTTCGTGACGGTCGCGCACCAGCCCGGCCTGCTTCAGCACCCCGAGATGTTTCGAGACCGCCGGCTGCGAGACCCCGGCCCGGGCCGTCAGCGCTCCGACGGTCTGTTCTCCGTGGCGGCAGAGGCGCTCGAAGATGGCCCGCCGGGTCGGATCGGCGAGCGTTTTGAAAAGCACGTCATGAGTGATCGGCATATATAACCCGCTGGCTATTGATTAACGTATAACCAGCCAGATATGAGTTAGTCAAGCCGGAACATGCTGTAGGCGAAATGTGCTATGCCGCAACAGTCGACAAGCCGTCTGACGCGTCCGTACGAAAAAAGCATGGGGCTGCACGACATATCCCGTGGGTTATGCATGACATGGCAACGCGCACCGCGTGGCAGCTGTCCTCGGATGCCCGCGCCGGGCCACCCTCGGAGTGGGAGCCTAGCTCTCGACGCGCTCCGGAGCCTGCAGACGCGCATCGAGTGCAGCAAGGGACTCGCGGCACAACGTCCCCAGCCCTTCGGCTGTCGCGAGACACCGCTCCTGTGTCATCGACGCGACGTCGCTCTCGATCGATGTGCAGTGGGCGAACAGACGCGCCAGCGCCAGCGCGCTTGCCGCGCTGCCGAGCTGATGCGCCGATCGCCTCAGGCGCAAGCGGTCGTCCGCCGCCGCGGACGCATCGATCTCCTGCAGCAATGCCGCCGATGTCTCCGCGAACAGGGTCCGCAGGGTGCGCAGCCGCGGCAGCCCCAGCAAGGCCTGCTGGTCGGCGAAGAACGCGTCATCGATCAAGGCATCGGGCTCCGCGGCCAGCGCAGCGGCCGACGATGGACGGAGTGCGGATAACGGACGGGACGTGTCCGCGGCCCGCCCTCCCCGCAACGCCGTGCGCAACGCGTCCAGCATCACCGGCTTGCTGACGATCGCGTCGATACCATTGTCGGCAATTCGTCCGCGCACCTGCTCGGAGACGTCGGCCGTCAGCGCGATGATCCGCGGCGGACGGCCGAGCGGAAGCGCGCGGATCCGGTGCGCCGCTGCGATTCCGTCCATCCCGGGCATGTGCATGTCCATCAGGATCACGTCGAACGCCCCGCCACGCACGAGCTCCACGGCGGTCGGACCATCGGCTGCGACCGTCGGCCGATGACCGAGACGGCGCAGCAGCGCCGCCCCGACATCACGGTTGATGGGATCGTCATCGACCAGCAGCACTGCGAGCGAGGGTTGCGGGACGATGGTCTCCGTCGGCGCCGGGACCGCCCCGCCGGGCGGCAGCGGCAGCGTCAGATGAAATGTGCTCCCGGCCCCGGACGCACTCTTGACCGTGAGATCGCCCCCCATCAGCCGCGCCAGGCGACGCGAAATCGCGAGGCCGAGGCCGGTTCCGCCGTAGCGGCGCGCGATATCGTCGTCGGCCTGCACGAAGTCCTCGAAAATGCGCTCCTGCATCGCCGGCGCGATGCCAATCCCGGTGTCGCTGACCGCAATGCGCAGTTGTCCCGACGCGTCAAGGATCGCATCGACGCCGATCCTGCCCCGCTCGGTGAACTTGATGGCGTTGCCGAGAAGATTAAGAAGCACACGATTGAGCCGGACGGGATCGCCGTACACATGCTCCGCCGCCGCTCCCTGCATCGAAAGGTCGAGAGCGAGCGCCTTGGCCTCGGCCTCCGGCCGCATCAGTTCGACCGCGGCCTCGATCAGCTGATCGATGCGGAAGTTGCGCCGCTCCGGTGTTTCCGTCCCCGCCTCCAGCCGCGCATATTCGAGAATGGCATCGATCAGCGCGAGCAGCGTATCGCCGGATGTGGTGGCGATGTTGAGCTGATGCCGCTGCCTGTCGTCGAGCCGGCCATTGTCGAGCAATTGCAGCACGCCGATCACGCCGTTCAACGGCGTCCGCAACTCGTGGCTGACCACCGCAAGGAAGCGGGACTTGGTTTCATTAGCGAGCTCGGCCGCCTGGCGCGCGCGCTGCGCCTGTCCATGCTGCTCCCAGGCCTGATCGCGCGCCTGGGCAAGCTCCGCGGTGCGCTCCTCGACCTTGCGTTCCAGCGTCGAATAGGAATCACGAAGCCGCGCCGCCATCTGGTTGAATTGTTCGCCAAGGGCTTCGAGCTCGTCGCCGGTCCTGATCCCGAGACGCTGGTCGAGATCGCCGCTGCCGATGCGTGCCGCGCCCTCCGTCAGGGCCCTGATGGGACCAGTCATGCGACGGCTCAGCAGCCAGGCCGCCAGAAACGCGCACACCAGCGAAGTCGCAAGCAGCAGCGCGGAGTTCGCCGTCGAGGCATAGATCGGGGCATAGGCCTCGCGGATCGGGAGTTCGACGAACACCGTCCATCCCTGCGGAACGACCGGCGCATGGACCGAGAGCACGGTGCGGCCGGCCAGATCCTCGACGACGCGCCGATCCCCATCCGCGGCGGCATTCAACGCTGCCGCCACCTGGGGCAGCCGCGACATGTCGGTGTTTTGCAGCACCAGCCGCAGATCCGGATGCGCAATCAGCCGGCCCTGGGTGTCGACCACGAAGGCGTTGCCGCTGCTCCCGACCTTGATCTGCGAGACCAGGTCCCACATGAAGCGGAGATTGACGTCGGCGAGCGTCACCGACCGATCACGGCCCATGACGGCGAGCGTCATGTAGGGCTCGGTCTCACGGAAGAAGAAGATCGGCCCGTAGTAGACGCCGTTGGCCTTGGCCCCGAGGAATGCCGGCGACTTCGAATAGTCGGCCTGGCTTCCGACCACGTCCCTCACATCCCGCGACACGCGCAACTGCTCGTGGCCGTTGGCGTCGAGCTGGGCGATCTCGGCGACCGCCGGCGTCAGGCGCAACAGGCGGATCGCCGTGATGCGAAGATCCTCTGCGGGAACCGTGGTCGGCGACAGCTGCGCCACCCAGTTGATCTGATGTTCGATCTCCCGGATGAACTGATTGATCTTGGCGGCCGCGGCTTCGGCCTGCTCGCGCTGCACCGCGACCAGCAGGTTTTTCTGCTCCCGATAGGACATGAAGGCGTCGAACAGGCTGTTGGCGATCAGGGCCGCCGAGACGACGGCGACGAAAGAGATCAGGTATTTGCGGAACAGGCTGCTGCGGATCTGCGCCGGCGCCGCCTCGTCCGCGTCTGCGCGCCGCAGGCTCATTCGAAAACCTTGTCGGCGCGGGCGAGCAGCGCGGGCGGCACCGTCAGTCCCAGCGCTTTCGCGGTCTTGAGGTTGATCAGCAGTTCATAAACCCGCGGCGAGCGAACCGGCAATTCGGCCGGGTTCGCCCCGCGCAGGATGAGGTCGATATATTCCGCCGCGATGAATTCGGACTTCTCCGGAGAACTCGCGTCCGAGGAAAATCCGTAGGACACGAGACCGCCGTCGGTCATGAAGTAGTAATAGGGATAGATCGCCGGCACACGATATTGCGCGGCCGCGGCCACGATGGCAGCCCGGTGCTTGACGACGAAGCTGTCGGGAATGACGAGGATTCCTCCCCCGTCGGCAAACCGGGCGACGCAGGCCGGAATTTCCGCCGGATCGGCGACGGGGACCGCGGACAGCTCCACCCCGAACGAGGGCGCGAATTCCTTCAGCGGGTCGAGGAAATAATCGCCCTTGCGCGGCGCACTCTCCGGATTGAACAGCACGCCGACGCGCCGAACGCCGGGCGCGATCTCTTTCAAAATCTCGAGCCACTTGCTGCCCATGGAAGAGTGGCTGTTGGTGAAGCCTGTCGCATTGCCGCCGGGCCGCGTCATGCTTTGCACGAACCCGCTGCCGACGGGATCCGCCGCCGTCGAGAAGACCACCGGGATGGTGTGCGTCCGCGCAAGCAGGATCGTGGTGTCCGGCGAGGCGCTGCTGACGAGGACATCGGGCGCCAGCGCGATCAGCTCGTCCGCCAGGGTCGACCGCAGCTGCGGATCCCCCTTTGACGAGCGCATGACATACCGGATGTTGCGCCCCTCGACCCATCCGAGCTGAGCCAAACGACTCTTCATCGATGCCATGCGTGCCATGGCTGTGGGGTCATCAAGATCGATGCTGAGAAGACCGGCAACACAGCGGACGCGCTCGTCCCGGGCGGCGGCCGCGCGCGGCACCGCGAGCGCGGTCGCAGTGGCCAGCTTGATGAAATCGCGGCGTTTCAATTGTCGTCCGCAAAATTTGCGAGGGATCGAAATTCAGGCCGCCACTGTCGCGGTCAGGCTGCAAGAATATGGGGGAGGACGATTTCTGACAACCCATCCAACAGGTTGCCGGAGAGCCGGCTCGATGCTGTTTCGATCAAAAAGCTGGAGCGGGTGAAGGGAATCGAACCCTCGTATTCAGCTTGGAAGGCTGCTGCTCT
>JBGMOD010000020.1:0-140376 GCA_041424235.1 Hyphomicrobiales bacterium | reverse complement strand
GCGCCAAATGGCGCGCTCGCACCTCATAGGGTCACAGCCTCTCAGGATGACGGATGACGTCAATCGAACGCCGTCTCGTCCCGCTGAGGCGATATCTTGCTAGACGATCCGTTTATAGATCCAGTGCCGGCCGTCATGGCGCCGCCACACCCGTCCCCACACCAGGCGGCCGGTGATGGTCCGCCGTGGCAGCCAGACTGTCCAGACATGCCATGAGATGGCCCACGCCGGCATCGGCGCTGCATTGATTGTCCTGTAGACGTCTCTGTTGCTTGCGATCATGACCGCCTCCGCAAATGACAAAGCCGCCGGGCGGAGTATGCACGTCCGGCGGCTTCGCCTTGGGGATGTCCGAACGAAGGGCAATGCTCGGTGATCGAACGCTACCGCATTGACGGGACAGCACAACCGAAGTCGCTGGTTAAGCTGAAGCATTAAACTTAACGGCGGCGGCTCTCCGGTGGACTGCGAACCCCTGGGGGCAGGCGGATCTGGTCAAGCTCGCCGCCGGTTTTTCAAATCCGCTGTCGAACTGACACGCCCGCCGCTCGCCGGGGCCGATCTCAGGGAGAACTTCTTTCGCGGCGCACCTGCAGCCGCCAGCAGATCTCGTCGGTCACGAGCATCAGCATCGATGCGATGATGACCGAGACCAGCAAGGCATCGGTGGAGCGGAAAGAAACTCTCCAGTGCCCGGCGTCGGACACGACACGGAGTGCATCCTCGGCCAACAGCGGTGTCACGCTGGCGCCGATCAGCTTCACCGGCCAGACCACCAGGGCCGATACCGCGGCCAGAACCAGCAGGTCGCGCCAGCCGTGAACGGCCCTGCTGGCAATCAGGAACGCCGCGACCAGCAGACTGAATTCGATCAGGCCCCGCATGGGCGCTTGTCCTCATGGCAATGTCATGAGTCGCGAGCCGCAGGTGTCGGGTTCAAAGGCGCGGTCACGCTCCGTCCAGCTGAGCCTCGGTGCCGTGCCGGTGCCTGGCCGGGCGGCGGCGCGTTGTGTGGGTGCGCAAAAAACAGCCGCCAACCGCCTGGCGATTAAGCCGCCTCACTCGCCATCGAATGCGCCGGTGGCGGTATCTCGAACCCTGGGCGGGTGGTGGGCCGCGGTCTCGTCGGGGCGCCGATCAGGCGCGCGTTTCGACCGCAGTGCCGGATTCGTCGCGCAGTTGGCCGGCGGTGCATTCCCTGAAGTGGAAAGCGATCTCATCGAGCGCGCGCTGTGCCCATTGCTCCGCCTGGGCGGACCAGAACGCGCGCCGTTCGGTGTCGAACAGCGCCCGCTCGCGGCACATCATTTCCTGGCTGCGGATCTCGATGAGCTTGTGCATGTCACTTCACTCCTCACGGTGAAGGCAGTTGACCTGGGTAGGTACAAGCAAACTATGGGCCAATTCTTGTTACGAGGGGAATTCGTAAAATTGCGCAGGCATGATCAGCCGGCCGCCCGGCGTCGATCACGTCCGGTTCGCGCGGCCCCGGCAATTGTAGGCCCGGCGAAACCCCGCGGCCTGGGCATCGTCCTCCGAGCAGAACCAGCGATCGGGTTTGGTCAGCGCCGGATAGCTGCGGCATCCCTGCAAGTGATAGACGCCGACATTGCCGGTGAGCTTGGCGCGGCGCGCATACTGCGCCTTGATGGTGCAACCGGGCGGCATCACCGGCTCGGCCGGGAACAGCAGCGCGCGCAGCTCGGTGTCCTTGTCCTTGCGACACGCGGCGCCGAACAGCGGCCCGGTCTTGTTGCCGCGGCGGAAATGTTGCGGGGCGGCAAAGCAACCCTTCCAGAGCCCGATGCGCTTGTCTTGCGCCGCGGCCTCGTCCGCCTTGAAGCGTCCCTTCGCCGAAGGCTCGAGGTTCATCGCAAAGCCCTGCCGCACCATCAACTGGTTCAGGCTTGCCGTATCGCCCTCGGCAGTGCACAGGCCGATGCGGATGGTGCTGGTGCGTCCGGCCGGCGCCGGGTCCGGCCCCAGGTCGTCACAGTGGACGTCATGCTTGCCGATCAGCGTGATGAGTTGCTCACGCGCTTCCACCCCGCAGGCCCACGGATCGGCCTGGTCGTTGGCACAGGTCTGGTCGACGGCGGGCGCGTCGATTCCGGTCAGCCGAAAGGTGGTGTCGCCGAGTTGAATCGTGCCGCCATCCCTGACGATGGTCTCGGCGGCCCAGCCCGTGGTCGCCCACAGCAGGATGAGGACAACGACAACACAACGCATATGGTCACGCCCCTGAGGTTGGCAGCACCGGTTCGCTTCATAACGTGAACTATAAAATGGAATGGTCGTACAATCCAAGTCGGCTGAAGCGGATTCCCCCGGCGCTGCCGTTTCGCCAATGAGATTCACCGTCAAGCGGCCGAGAATGCAGTAAGCTCGATGAATAAAGAGGCCGGGAGCCACCGGCCGACTGTGCGGTTGATGCGAGCGCATCAACAGACGTGAGAGCCATGCATCTGTTGCGCGCTTCAATGATCGGTTTCGTCCTGTGCTGGAATGCCGTCGAGCCGGCTTCCGCGGCCGAGTCCGTTCAATTTGAAGGGGCGCGATATTTGCGAACCGGGTTGTCGGCAAGCCAGGCGGTTGCGAATGGTATCCCGATTTTTCCGCCGGCTCCGAAGCGCGTGCAGGGCTACATTCAAAAACCCGATGGCCGGGGGCCGTTTCCTGCGGTCGTCGTGCTGCATGGCTGCGCCGGAATGGGATCCCTGTTTGATCCTCATCGCGGGCAGAATTTTTGGCCTGACTTGCTGGTGTCGTGGGGATACGCGGTTCTGCTGGTCGACAGCTTTGTGCTGCGGGGTGTGCAGGATACTTGTGGGAGGGATGCGAGTTATTATCGCATTCAGGACGCGGCTGGCGCCCTGCTGTTCCTCGGCAAACAGCCGTATATCGACAAGGAGCGTATCGCGCTGCTCGGATACTCCGCCGGCGGCATTGCGACGCTCGAAGCGCTCAAGCGGCGTGAGTTTCAGATTTTCGATATTCAGCACGCGCCCGAATTCAAGGCCGGTGTCGCGTTTTATCCTTGCTTTGGGTCGCGGCTGGACTCGACGAAGCCGATACTCATCCTCAATGGGGAGGCCGATGACTGGTCCAGGCAATCGGTCTGTCAGTCGATGATGAGTTCGCGTCCCGCGAGCGCAACCTCGATCAGATTGATCACGTTTCCAAATTCGTTTCATGACTTCGATCGGGCGGCAATGCATCCCGGCCGAATGGGTTTCGGGCATTGGCTCGAATACAATCCCGACGCAACACAGCGGGCGGCTCAGGAGGTGCACGATTTTTTGATGGAGAACCTGAAGAGCGAGCGTTAGGAACGCCGTTCGTCGGCACGGAGACCGACGTTCAGGCCGAGACCGTCATGACTGTCCTGAGATCTGTCGCCTCGTAAATTCTTTCGCCGTCGACGAACACCGCGCCATCTGCGATGGCCATCGTCAACCGGTGGGCGATCACGCGCTTGATGTGCAGCTCGTAGGTGACCTTTTTTGCGGTCGGAAACACTGAGCCGTTGAACTTGATGTCCCCGCCGCGGGCGCGGCCCTTGCCCTTGTGGCCTTTCCATCCCAGGAAAAAGCCCTGCAACTGCCACAACGCGTCCAGGCCCAGGCAACCGGGCATGACCGGGTCGTTGTTGAAATGGCATGGAAAGAACCAGAGGTCCGGCGAGATATCCAGCTCGGCGCGCACCTCGCCTTTTCCGAATGGGCCGCCATCGTCAGTGATTGTCGTGATTCGGTCGAACATCAGCATCGGCGGCAATGGCAGTTGGGCGTTGCCTTTACCGAATAGATGGCCGTTGGCGCAGTCGATGAGTTCGTTGTAGCTGAAGGAAGATTGTTTGGTCACTGGAATCCCTGTCAAAGCTGCTGAAGCGAAACCGCGCGGGTGGATGCTGGTCGATGTCCGGGCCGCACGACCGTACGGTCGTGCGCAAGACTGCGGCCCGTTTTGCCGGCCGCATCATCTCAGCACGCAAGCATGGCGCCTTCGACGTCCGTGATGCATCCATTGCCATCGACGAAAGCTTTTCTGGAAATTTGTATCTTGATAGGGCGGCCGTCCTTGTGGCGGCCGGTCGCAACCACCGTCTCGGGTAGCGTGCTGGTTCCGGTCTCGACATATCTGGCGAAGCCCTGCCGATGGCATGCATGCTGTGGCGACGGGATGATCAGCTCGAGCGAGTGTCCGACGGCTTCCAGTTCGGAAAATCCAAAGAGATGCTCGGCGGCCGCATTCCAATGGGTGATCGTTCCATGTCGATTCATCCTGACGATTGCCGTCATTCGCGGTATCCCTTCGCGGATTTTCATAACATCGCCAGCGATGCGAGCGGTGTTCAGAAAGAGATGAGTTCAGTTGGGCGTCTCTCATTTCTAGACCAGGCGACCGATGCGGTCCACCGGCAGTTCTTGGGCGCCATGTGATGCCGGACTTTGAACCATGAATGAATAACAAAACGGACGTCCATCGGCGTCCAACAAGCGTCGCAAGCTTGGACAAGGCGGCGCCGGCATGGTATGGTTCCATCTCCACCGATGGATTTTCCGATGTTGATCCGGATGATTTCCGAGTTCTGAGCCGATGACGCGCCGCTGGTCCATCTCCGGATGGGCCCGACGAGTCTATTCACGGCAAGGAGCGATCCAGGTGGATTTACCTCATCTTCCGGTTCTCTATTCGCAGCCGCGCGCGGAGGCGGTGGCGGACTTTGTCTCGAAGCACTACGGCTTGTCCGGGCCGATTGAGTGCGTGCTGTTGCGCCGCGGCTGGAACGATACCTTCGAGGTTCGGACCAAGGACGCGGAGCGGTTCATCTTTCGCATTTCAAAGCAGCGCGCGCGGGGCGATGCCGATGTTGCGTCGGAAACCGCGTTTCTGGCTTATCTGGATAGGCAAGGCATTCCGGTAGCTGCCGCAGTTCCAACGCGTGACGACGCGCTTTTTACGTCCATTTGTCTCCCGGAAGGCCAGCGTCCTGCCGTCCTGTTCCGTTATGCAGAAGGACGCCCAGCGCAGGCAACTGCCGTTGATGCAAGAGCAAACGGGGTGACCCTCGCGCGGATTCACGATGCGGTTAGCGGCTTCGCCGCGGGCGACAAGGGCCGCTACCGGCTCGACGGCGATCATTTGCTGCACAGACCTTTATCCTCCATCTTGGTGATTGAGGATCTCAGCGATTCCGTGCGCACAGGGCTGGCTGATTTGACGGCGCGCCTGTCCAACGCGTTGGCAGAACAGGACGGACTGTCCTGGACACGCTGCCACGGTGATTGCCACGGCTACAACGCCAATATCGCGCTGCAGGGACCCAGAACCGGACAAGCGGTGTTCTTCGATTTCGACGAAGGTGGCCCCGGATATCTGGCTTACGATATCGCGGTATTTCTCCATTGCTGCGTTCTGTTCGAGCGAAAACACCACGCATTCTGGCACGCCTTCATTGAAGGCTATCGGACGATCCGCGAATTGCCGCATGCGGATTTTGACGCCGTACATCTTTTCGTTCCCATTCGGCATCTGTGGTTTGTGGGGGAGTACGCCAGTCGTATCCCCGAATGGGGCAAGCAAGCCGTGTCCGCCGATTGGATCGCCGAACAACTGGATTTCATGCTCACGTGGGAAAAGGAGAAGCTATCGCCGGGGTTGTTCTGACCATCGGCCTCTGCTGCGTTGGCTCAGGTGATCCAATCCCTCAAACGGAAAGGGGCGGATCATCGATGACGGCAGGCAGCACGAAGCGGTTGAGAAGCGCCGTCGGGATTTGTCGGTGGTCGAACGCGTTGACCACGACAACGAGGTCCAGCGCAGGCATGATAAAAAGACGCTGGCCGCCGCCGCCGAAGCCGGCCGTCCTGCGTACGACATCCGGGCAACTTTCGCCGACTTCAATCCGCCCGTCGCACCACGCGATAAATCACGCCGTTGCCATCGTCGCTGAACAGCAGCGAGCCGTCCTTGGCGAAGGCGACGTCCACCGGGCGGCCCCAGACGTTGTTGTCGCCGGCGGCGAAGCCCACCACGAAATCCTGATATTCGCCGGTGGGCTTGCCGTCCTTGAACGGCAGGCGGACGATCTTGTAGCCGGTGTGCAGTGCGCGATTCCATGAGCCGTGCAGGGCGACGAACGCGTCGCCCTGCCACGCTTTCGGAAACTGATCGCCGGTGTTGAAGGCGAGGCCCAGCGGCGCCGAGTGCGGCTGGATCAGTACGTCCGGCACCGTCACCTTGTCGGCGAGGTCGGGCCGCGCGCCGCCGCTCGGGCGGCTGTCCTCGTGTTTGCCGATGTAATACCAGGGCCAGCCATAGTAGGCGCCTTGCTGCACACTGGTGACGTAGTCCGGCGGCAGGTTGTCGCCGAGCAGATCGCGCTCGTTGGTGGCGCAATAGAGCGTTCCGGTACCGGGCTGCACGGCGAGGCCCGAACAGTTGCGGATGCCGGTGGCGAAGATCCGCTTGTTCTTGCCGTCGGGATCATAGGCCAGCACATTGGCGCGTCCTTCCTCGCGGCCCCAGGCGGCGCCAAGGGCATGGGATTTTTGGAACGCGGCGAGGTTGTCGGGGCGCGCGCCCATGTTCTCCGCCACGTTGCTGCCGGAGCCGACCGCGACATACATCACCTTGCCGTCGGGGGAGAACGCCACGTCGCGGGTCCAGTGGCCGCCTCCGATGGCGAGATCCGACACCAGCGTCTGCGGTTCGCCAGAGGCCTTGGTGTCGCCGTTGCGATAGGGATAGCGCAGAACCTTGCCGGCCTGGCCGACATACACCCACTGCGGATCCGGGCCCGGCGGATAGAACGCGATGCCATAGGGATCGTGCAGGCCGCTGGCGAAGGTCTCCACTTTCGGGCTGCTCATGTCGGCACTGGCACGGATGACCACGATGCGCCCTTCGGGCCGGCTCAGCGTCACGAAGATGTCGCCGTTCGGTGCGGTATGGATCACGCGTGCACCCGAAAGGCCGGTGACGAATGGCTCCACGGTGAAGCCCGGCATGGTCTTCAAGGCTGCGCTCGCCGGCTTGTCGACCACCGACGATCGATTGGCGGTGGACGCCGTGGCGCCGGGCTGCGGCAGGTCGGCCGGGGTGATCTTGCGCATCACACCCGGCGCGTCGCTGCGCCAGTCGCCAAAGGCGGCGGTGCCGGTGCGCAGCTCCTGGGATTGCGCGAGCGTTGCGGGGAGCAGCAGCGCCAGGGTGGCGCTCGCGAGGACGGGACCGTAGTTCGGCATGGGGCAACTCCCAGTCTGGTTTGTTCCAGTCAGATGTCGTCGTCGTGGTGATCGCCGCGCGCGGATCGTCAGCGGAACGCGGCGAGATAGTCGGCGAGATGCTTGCGGTCGTCGGGGGACAGCGTCTTGGCGATGTCCGTCATCGGCGCGTTGTTGCGGCGGTCTCCACTGCCGAATGCATCGATGGCACCGCGCAAATATGCAGCGGATTGCGCCGCGAGGCGAGGCGCCACGCCGGCTGGACTCGCACCTCCCGAAAAATTGTCCTGATGGCAGGCGCCGCAGGTTCCGATCGCTTCCGGCGGCGGCGGCAACGCGCGGGCCGGCGGTGTCGGCCAGCGCTGTCCGGCGTAATAGGCCGCGATCTGGCTGATGTCGTCGTCGGAGAGGCTTTCGGCGATCGAGGCCATGATCTGGCTGTCGCGATCGCCGTTCACGTAATCGTGCAATTGCTTGGCGATATAATCGGCCTGCTGGCCGAACAGCACGGGAACGCTCGGATCGGATGGCGCGCCGCTCTCACCATGGCATGACGCACAAAGCTGCACCTTCGCCGGGACGGGCTGCGCTGCGGCGCGTTGCGGACCCGGCCAGGCCAACAAAAGAACAATGGCTGCGACCACGACAAGGCGTGTCGCACCGGTCGCGCGGGGGGCTATGATGAAGGTCGCATCGGGAGACTGCGGCATTGTCCGGGGCATTCATAGGCAGGGCGAGCCGTGGTCCGGTTCGCTGAGACCAGCATACGCGGCAATCCGAACGGATTATGACCGCGCGTGTCCGTTAGAGATCGAAATTGGTCGGCAGCATGACCACGTCGCGAATGGTCATGCCGCGTGGCCGCGTCAACATGAACAGCACCACGTCGGCCACCTCGCTGGCGTCCAGCAGGCTTCCCGACTCCTTGGCTTCCCTCAATTTCTCGGGCGGCCAGTCCGCGAGCAGGGCGCTGATGACGGGGCCGGGCGAGATCGAGCCCACGCGAATGCCGTGCTTGAAGACCTGGCGCCGCACCGTCTGGACAAAGCAGTTGATCGCCCACTTGGACGACGCATAGACCGGCTCCCACGGCGTCGGAAAATGCGCCGCCAGGGAACTCGTGACGATGATGTCGCCGGTGCGGCGCGCGATCATGTGGGGCAGCACGTCGTGCACATTCTTCATGACCACGTTGACATTCAAATTCAGCATCCGGTCGATCGCCCCGGTGTCGGCATCGACCAGGTCGCCGCCGACATAGGTCCCGGCATTCGCATGCAGGATGTCGAGTTGGCCTGCGCTCTCCAGCACCCTGGGCAGCAGCGTGGCGCAATCCCTGGGGTCGAGCAGGTCGACGACAAGCGGGATCACGGCGTCGCCGTGCCTGCCGCGCAGCGCTGTCAGCGCCGCCTCGTCGCGATCGACCATCACCACCCGCGCACCTGCAGCCAACATCGCCTCGGTGCTCGCCAATCCGATGCCCGATGCAGCCCCGGTCACGGCGGCAACCTTGCCTTCCAGTTCTCTTGCCATCGGTCTCCACCTTGCTGGGATCAGCACAACACATGCCGCAGTATAATTATCCCAGGTGGTGTCGTCGGGGACAAGGGATGCCCCATCAGCGATGTTGGCCTGCATCTCTTGTTGCAGTAGCGAAGCGAATTTCGGCTCTATCAGAAAGCCAATTATAGCTGTTACGATGATCCGTTCCGGACGCTGGGGCAGACCAAAAACTCAAGTCAAAAACCGAGACCCATGCGTTGACCCATGGTCGCCTTGGCAAGCCTGATCTTCGGGAGAACGACGCTTCGGGAGGACGACATGGCTGACGATGCAATCTTACGCCGCCAATTCCTGGTGGGCGCCGGCGCGCTCGCTTCAACGCTGAGCACAACAGCATCTGCGCAAGCCCAGGCCGCGCCAGCGGCACCGCCAGCGCCCCCGGTGGTCGCGGCCGATGAACCGCTGCTGACGCTGACGCCGACCGAGCACGCCTTCATCGCAGCAGTTGTCGACACGCTGATCCCGGCCGACGACCTGTCGCCGTCCGGCAGCACGTGCGGCGTCGACGTCTTCATCGATCGCCAGCTTGCCAGCGCCTGGGGCGGCGGCGCCAAGATGTATCGCAGCGGCCCGTTCCACAAAGGCAAGCCTGAGCAGGGCTATCAACTGGCGTTGACACCGCGCGAGTTCTTTGCTGCCGGCATCATCGCGACCAACGAATGGACCGTAAAGACCTACGGCAAGGATTTCGATCGGCTCGCCGAGGCCGATCGCGTCGCGACGCTGAAAGCGATGGAAAGCGGCAAGGCCGAATTTCACAACTTCTCGTCGCGCGGCTTCTTCGCTCAGCTCCACGGCCTTGCGTTGCAAGGCTTCTTCAGCGACCCGATCTACGGCGGCAACCGCAACATGGTGTCCTGGACGATGCTCGGCTTCCCCGGCCTGCCGGCGACCTATGCCAACAAGGTCGACGCGTATCGTGACAAAAAGCTCGTCATGCCGCCGCAGTCGATCGCAGATTTTTCGTAGCGGGGGCGCACATGGCGACGCGATTGAAAGAGGTTGACGCGGTCATGGTTGGCATAGGGTGGACCGGCGCTATCATGGCGCGCGAGCTGACCAAGGCCGGCCTCGACGTGGTTGGACTGGAGCGCGGCCAGGACCGTACGCCGGGCGAGGATTTCACCCTGCCGGGCGTGCGCGACGAGATGAAATATACGCAGCGCCTCGAATTGATGATGGACAACTCGACCGACACCATCACATTCCGCAACGCAGCCGCCGAGATGGCCCTGCCGATCCGCCGCATGGGCGCGTTCTTGCCGGGGGAGGGCGTCGGCGGCTCCGGCATCCACTGGGGCGCCCTGCACTGGCGCAACCTGCCGACCGATTTCCGGATCAGGAGCCATATCCAGCAGCGCTACGGCGCCAATGCCATTCCCGAGGACATGACCATCGCGGACTGGCCGATCGGCTACGACGAGCTCGAGACGCATTACGATCGTTTCGACAAACTGTGCGGCGTCTCCGGACAGGCCGGCAACATCAACGGCAAGATCGTGCCCGGCGGCAATCCGTTCGAGGGACCGCGCAGCAGCGAATATCCGAACAAGCCGATCAAGACGGCGCTGGCTGCAACGATGTTCGGCGATGCCGCGAAGAACCTCGGCTTTCACCCGTTCCCGGCGCCGGTGGCGATTACGAGCGAGGCCTATACCAATGTCGAGGGCGTGGCTCTCGGTGCATGCGAATATTGCGGCTATTGTAATCGCATGGCATGCGAGGCGAATGCCAAGGCCTCGGCCAACACGACGCTGATGCCGTTGTTGCGGCCGGAGCCGAAGTTCGAACTGCGCACGCGCGCTTTTGTCAGCAAGCTCAACTACGACAGGCAGGCCAGGAAAGTCACCGGCGTCACCTACACCGACCTCAAGACCGGCGAGGAATACGAGCAGCCGGCCGGCCTGGTGGTGCTGTCGTCTTTTGTGTTCGGCAATGTCCAGCAGTTGCTGCTGGCCGGGATCGGCGAGCCCTATGATCGCGCGACGGGCAAGGGCACGGTCGGCAAGAACTACGCGTACCAGTTCGAGGCAGGCGCCACCGCGTTCTTCGAAAACCGGGAGTGGAACCCGTTTATCGGCAATGCCGGAACGTCCGTCTGCATCGACGATTTCAACGGAGAGAACTTCGACCACACGAACCTGGGCTTCTTCGGTGGCGGCTATATCATCGGCGGGCCGGCCGGCGCACCGCCGATCACCGGCCGGGGCGTACCGCACGGCACGCCGGAGTGGGGATCGGAATGGAAGCGCGCGACCGTCAAGTGGTATCACCACTTCATGCGTTTCAACACGCAAGGGTCCGTTTATGCCAGCCGGGATAATTTCATGGACCTGGACCCAACTTACAAGGATGCGCTGGGCCGGCCGCTGCTGCGGTTGACCTACAATGGCACCGAGAATGACCACAAGATGTCGCGCTTCCTGCTGGCCAAGCTGGAGACGTGCATCAAGGCGATGAACCCCACGCACTACGACCTGCATCCGCGGCCGAGGAATTTCACCGTCGTCCCCTATCAGTCCACTCACAACACGGGCGGCACGATGATGGGACACGATCCGAAGTCGAGTGTGGTGAACCGCTATCTCCAGGCGTGGGATGCGTCAAACCTGTTTGTTATGGGCGCCTCGGTCTTCCCGCAGCAACACGGCTACAACCCGACCGGCACGGTCGGCGCGCTGACGTACTGGTCGGCCAGGGCCATCACAACGCAGTACCTCAAGGCCCCCGGGCCACTGGTGCACGCATGAGCAGAGCCAGGACGAGGACGCGCTCCCCGTTGCTTGCGCTGGCGGGCGCTGTTCTTGCGGCTGCGCTCGCACCTGCCGCGGCGGCCGATGCCGACCACGGCAAGGCGCTCTATCAAACCTGCATCGGCTGCCACACCGAGAGGCCCGACGCGATTGGGCCGAGCCTCAAGGGCGTGTTCGGCCGCAAGTCCGCGGCGCTTGACGACTACCGCTATTCCAATCCGATGCGGCGGGCAAACCTGACATGGGATGAGGCCAACCTGCGCGATTACATCGTCGATCCGCAGGCCCGGGTGAAGGGAAACCGGATGCCGTTTGCCGGCGTGCGGAGCCCGGCCGACGCTGACGATCTCGTGGCCTTTCTGAAAGGCTACAGGTAGGCGAGATCCTAATTCGCAACCGCGCTGGCTTCCCGCGTCACCGTACGGGCCGGGGCGAGTTCGGAGACCGCCGGCGTGCCGGCATCGAGGCGGACGCGGTAGACCTGCAGGTTCTCCATCACGCGCTGGACGTAGTTGCGGGTCTCGGCAAACGGGATGCGTTCCACCCAGTCGACGGCGTCGACCCTGGGATCGCGCGGATCGCCGTATTGCCTGATCCACTGCTGCACGCGGCCGCGGCCGGCATTGTAGCCGGCGAAGGTCATGGCGTGGCAGCCGCGATACTCGCGCAGCAGGGCCGCGAGTTCGGCCGCACCCATCTGGGTGTTGTAGACGGGGTCGGACACCAGCCTGTTCCAGTCATAGCTGACGCCGAACCGCCTGGCGGTGTCGCGGGCGGCTTCCGGCGTCACCTGCATCAGCCCCACCGCCTTGGCCGGCGAGACATCCTTCTGGTCGAACGCGCTTTCGGTGCGCACCACCGAATAGATCACGCTGCGCTCGATCTGCGGACCGATCGGGGTGTGCTGCGGCACACCGATGTCGGGGAAGGCATAGGTGTCGAGCGCCAGGCCTCGGGCCAGCGCGGTTTTTCCGATCTGCAGCATCGCGCGGGCATCATTGCGGCGCGCGGTCAATTCGCCGAGTGCGGCCAGCGCCGCCACATCGGTGCTGCGTTCGGCCATGTCGGTGACGAAACCCAGCACCAGATCCCGCTCGCCGATGGCGTAGAGCATGTCGGCGGCGCGCACCCGTGCGTCGGGCTGGGTGGCGCTCTCGTCCACCACGGCCAGCGATGGCGTGCGCAGCGTCATGTCGTCGAGGCCGAGCCGCGCGCGTGCGAGCTGGCCGTAATAGGCGGTGGGATGGCGGGCGGCCGCTTCGAACGCGGCGCGCATCGCCTCGGCGTCACCGAACGCCTCCGCGGCGCGGCCGCGCCAGTAGTTTGCCCGCGCGAGCACGATCGGATTGGCGGAGCCGTCATCGATGTGGGCGAACAGGGCGCGCGCCGTCGCCGGTTCGCCGAGATAGCGCAACGCGATCCAGCCGGGCAGGAAGAAGAACTCGGCGCGGTAGTTTTCGTTGGCGGGCAGCGCCGCGTCGCGCACCACCTGATAGGCACTGGTGCTGTCGCCGAGATCCAGCAGCTTGCGGGCGAGCACGCGTCGTTGCCGCCACCATTCGTCGGTGTCCTGCAGCGCCATGGTGGCAGGCGACGCGGCCAGCATCAGCCGGGCCGCCTCCGCGTATCGCTCGCCGCGCATCAGCCACTGGCTGCGGCACAGCGTGTAGCCGAGATCCTGGCGCGTTTCGCCGCCCACCGCGTCGAGCAGCGATTGCGCCGTGCTTGCGCCTGCCGCCACCGCCGCACATGCCTTCACCACCGCGACATCGTCATCGCCGAGGCGGCGCGCGGCGCGCATCGCGCCCGCAAGGTCCTTGGCACCGATGCGCTTGTCCATGCGTGCGCGATGATCTTCGCGCGTGAGCAGATCCGGGAAGGCGGTGAGCGCATCGCTCTCCAGGCGTTCGGACAATTCCTGCGCGCGCCAGGCCTCGCGAACCCAGCGTTGCGCGCCGTCGCGGTCGCCCTCGGCCAGCAACGCCCGCGCCAGCGCGAACCGGCCCTTGTCGCTCACCGGATCGTTGCCGATGAAGCGCAGCACCACGGCTGCGTCGCCGCGCTGCTGCCACAGCAGGCTCTCCGCGCGCCGGCGCATCATGCGGATGCCCGGCCAGTCCGGATTGTCGGCGACGAAGGCGGCGTAGCGGCCAAACCCCACGTCGGTGTTGCGAAGGATCAGCCATTCGACGAGCGTCTGCGCGACGGGATCACCGATCGAGGCCTTCACCGCGGTGGCGTCGCCGGTCTTGCCCTTGCGCGCGAGATCAAGGGCCTGCTTGACGATAGCGGTGTCGCCGGACAGCGCCGGCGGCGCCGCAACCGGCGCGGCAGCTTCGACCTCCGGTCTCGGCTTGGGCAGGGGAATGGAGGCCAGCGCGGTGGGCTTCGTAGCCGTGGACTTTGCTGCAGCCGATTTGACGGCAACCGGCTTTGCCGCAGATGACTTCGTCGTCGCAGACCTGGCCGCGGCTGCTTTCGCATGGGGCGACTTAACAGAAGCTGATTTAGCCGAGACTGATTTGACCGAGGCTGACTTGACCGAGGCTGACTTGGTCGAAACCGATTTAGTCGCGACATGTACTGCATGTCCGCTCGCCGATCGCGCGGCCGTTCGCTTGTGAACCGATGTCGATGCGGCGGCCTCGTGCGAAATCGCGGCGAGCATGGCGACGCTGAAAAGACTCGTCAGCACTGCAAAGCGTTGGTTCATCCCTGATCCCCCGCGCGTGCGGGCACGAACAATGAGATTGCACAATCCGTGCCGCTCGACCTGCAGGCAGGCTATCACAGCGCCTCGTCGCCACTGTCGCGTTTGGGCAACATGGGCGAGAAAACGCGGCGCCGCCTGGAACCCGCACGGTGTCCGGCAACACTGAAAAACCCGTTAAATTTGAGCCGATATCCGCTCGTGCTGGCGCGGTCGGATTCGTAACGCAGCGGTACGGACCTACTGCTCGTTCAGTTGCATCTTGTAGTCGTCGAGAACGCCCTGCACGCGGAAACAGCCATCGTCGTCCGGCGAGAATGCAATCCATCCCTGTGCCGGCACGAAGACCGACGCGCGCCGCGATCCGCTGTCGAAGCCTTGCCTGATCCGCAGCATGTCGGCGTGCGTCAGATGACGCTCGAGCAACGCGAGCAGCGCGCCGGTGCGGCCGCGGGTGATCTTGTCGCGCTCTTCGCAGGACATCGCTGCGGCAAAAAACGAACCGGCGCTGCGGGCAACACCCTTCGACATGTCGGCCAGCGCTGGAAGGGAACTGAGGGTGGTGAGGAACAATCCCGGAATCACTTGGTACCATTTCATGTCGCGGCCTCTAACCACACTCTATGGTGCAACCAAGGCTACATGCGGAAAATTCCATCGGAAAATTTCCTTGGGATCGACGCGGGGATGGGCGGGCAGGGTTCCCGCCTCCCGGTCTTTGATGTAGCGTTGCCGCATGAGCGAAACCGGGACTTTGTTTGCAGCGCTGCGCCAGTCGGCCGACGACCGCGTGGTCGATGTGCTCGAGCGTCTGGTGCGGGATGCGCCTGATCATGCCCTCAACAAGATCAATGCGATCGATCTTGCCGTGAAAGAAAATCTCGACGAGGAGCGGACCATCGCGGCGTTGCTCAACGCGGTGCGGCTCGGTATCTTCGAGATGACCTGGAACGTGATGTGCCCGAGCTGCGCCGGCGTTCTCTCCGCCAACAAGAGCCTGAAGACGCTGGACCGCGCGCAGTACAGCTGCGCGTTCTGCGCCGCGGGGTACGAGACCACGCTGGACAACCTGGTCGAAGTCACCTTCACGGTGAGCCCGCGGATGCGCAAGATCGCGGCGCACAGTCCCGACCAGTTGTCCGCGGCCGAATATTGCCGCCAGATCTTCTGGAGTTCGGCGATCGACCTGCCGGCCGATCCGGAGAAGATGCTGGAGGAGGTGACGCTCGAGAGCGTCGATCTGCCGGCGGGCGAGCGGGCCATCCTGTCGCTGCAACTGCCGGCGGGCATGCTGATCGTGTTCGATCCGGTGACGCATACCGCCCAGTTCCTGGAGGTCGCGGGCGAGGAGACCAGCGAACGCCAGTCCCTGTCCGTGGTCTTCAACAAGGCGCAGGTTCCGGTCGAGACGGTGGCCCTGCGTCCCGGGCCGCTACGGCTCGCTTTGGAGAACCGCACCGACGGTCGCGTGTTGCCGGCGGTGTGGGTGGCGAACCCGGCGCTGGACGATCTGCTGCAGCGGCGCAAGCCGATCCTCAACGCCAAGCGCCTGCTCACCAACCAGACGTTTCGCGACATCTACCGCACCGACACGCTGGCGATCGGCCAGCGCCTCAAGATCCTGAGCCTGACCTTCCTGTTCAGCGACCTCAAGGACTCCACCGGGCTCTATGATCGCGTCGGCGACCTCGTCGCCTTCGATCTCGTCAACGAGCATTTCCGGCTGCTGCAGGAGATCATCGCCTCCGAACGCGGCGCGGTGGTGAAGACCATCGGCGACGCCGTGATGGCCACCTTCGAGACGCCCGACCGCGCCATCGCGGCCGCGATCCGCATGCGCGAGGCAATGAGCGATCTCGGCGCCCAGCGCCAGCACCAGAGCCTGCGCCTGAAGATGGGCATCCACGAGGGATCGTGCCTCGCCGTGACGCTCAACGAGCAGCAGGATTATTTCGGCCAGACCGTCAACATCGCCTCGCGCGTGCAGGGCCTCGCCGACGCGCGCGCCATCGTGGTGACGGAGGCGGTGATCGAGAACGCCCAGGCGAGGGCGCTGCTGGAGAGCAGCGGGCTCACGCCGGTGTCCCGGCGCGTCGCCTTGAGCGGCATCGCCGGCGAGGTGTCGGTCTACGACATTTCCTGAGCCCGGTCCTGATCCCGGCGCTTGTCCTCACGCGCCGGTGACGCGCCAGATCACGTCGCCGACATCGTCGGCCACCAGCAGGGAGCCGTCGGGGCCCAGCGTGACGCCGACGGGACGTCCGTAGGACTCCTTCTCGTCGGGCGCGAGGAAGCCGCTCAAAATATCCCGCGGCGGCCCGGAGGGACGGCCGTTTTCGAAGGGGATGAACACCACCTTGTAGCCGCTCAGCGTGCTGCGATTCCAGGAGCCGTGCTGCCCGATCACCATGCCGTCCGGAAAGCCCGGCAGCGTGCCGGCCGGCATCCAGCACAGGCCGAGCGAGGCGGTGTGGCCGCCCAGCGCATAGTCCGGCTTGATTGCCTTGGCGACCAAAGCGGGGTCCTGTGGCACCCGGTCGTCCACCGTCTGGCCCCAGTAGCAATAGGGCCAGCCGTAGAAGCCGCCGTCGCGCACCGACGTCAGATAGTCGGGCGGCGTCTCGTCGCCGATGCCGTCGCGTTCGTTGACCACGGTCCAGAGCACGCCGGTGGTGGGCTCCCAGGCGAGGCCCACCGCGTTGCGCAGGCCGCCGGCAAAGATGCGGCTGGTGCCGCCGGCCAGATCGAGCTCGTAGATCGCGGCGCGGCCCTCTTCCACCTCCATGCCCATCTCGGCGATGTTGCTGAGCGAGCCGACGCCGGCATAGAGCTTCTTGCCGTCGGGGCTCGGCAGCAGGCTGCGCGTCCAGTGCCCGCCGGGCTTGAACGTGGTCAGCCGGCGGCCGGGCGCGGTGATGCTGTCGGCGCCTGCCGCGTAGGGGAAGGCCATCACGCCGTCGGTGTTGCCGACATAGAAGATGTCACCGAGCAGCGCCATGCCGAACGGCTGGTTCAATCGCTCCATGAAGATGCTCTGTTTTTCCGCGATGCCGTCGCCATCGATGTCGCGCAGCAGCGTGATGCGGTTGGCGCTTTCGCCCAGCGCCGCGGCGCGCCGCATCGTCGCCTGCATCGCGTAGCCGAACACGCTGGTGATGCGCGAGGCCACCTGCGTCGCTTCGGCAATCAGCACGCCGCCGTCGGGCAGCACATGGATCCAGCGCGGATGCTTCAGGCCGGCGGCGAACGCATTGACCTTGAGCCCCGGCGCGACTACGGGCCGCTGCCCGTCGCTCCATCCCCTGGCTGTAGGCATCTTCAGCGTCGGGAGCGCGCCCTGCGGCTTCGCCTCCGGCACCACCGGCGCGGTGCCCCAGGCCGGCGCGGGTGTGGCACCCTGCAGCCGGCGCCACTGCAGCGCCACGCCGCCGATCAGCGCCACCAGGCGCGCGAACAAACTGGAAAAAGTCATGTCATTCCCCTGTTGAACGCGCGCACCCTATCCGACACGGCAGTGCGTTAAAACCCCGGGGGCAGCATGCGTGCCTCGCCTCCTTCGGAAGAGGGATTTCACGGTCGGGGATCAAATCTCACGACCAGCCTTCACTGTGATAGGCGCCGTGACGAGGGGAAATGCCTTGGAGGCAATCCAGTGCGACGCCGATATAGCCCGCCAGGGGCTGGGGCAGGGCATCCATCGGGAAAAATGCAAGTCCGTCACATTTCGTCGGCTCACAAATGTGCGGTGTGCCGAAAAATTTATCAGCCGTGAAGAACAGGTCGATAATGGTCCGGTCGGTGCGACGATGCATGGCGCAAACGAATAACCAGTCGTCCGTCCTTACGACCAGGCCCGTTTCCTCCAGCAGCTCGCGTGAGGCTGCGGCAAGCGCGTCTTCTCCATCAACGGCATGCCCGGACGGCAGCGCCCACTGGCCGTCCAGATAGCCGGTGTTGAAGCGACGCTGGAGCAGAACGGTGTTGTCCGCCCGGATCATGCAATAGGAGGCGAGGTAGGGGCGCTGGAGCTGAGCAGTCATCACCGTGGTCTCGTGATCAAAACCTAACCCGTGGGTTGGCTGAAGATCTCCGCCAGCGCCGACAGCAGCCGGTCGATCTGCCCGTCCGTGCCCACGGTGATCCGCAGATAGTCGGAGATGCGCGGCGCGGCAAAATGGCGGACGATGACAGCCCGCTGGCGCAGCGCGGCGGCCAGCGCCGCACCGTGATGTGCCGGATGACGCGCGAACACGAAGTTCGCCGATGACGGCAGCACGTCGAAGCCGAGCCCGGCCAGTCCGCTGGTCAGGCGCTCCCGGCCTGCGATCACCTGCGCCCGGCTGCGCTGAAAATAGGCGTCGTCGTCCAGCGACGCGATGGCGCCGGCCTGGGCGGGGCGGCCGAGCGGATAGGAGTTGAAGCTGTCCTTCACCCGCGTCAGCGCCTCGATCAGGTCGGCGTCGCCGATCGCATAACCGATCCGCAGCCCGGCCAACGCACGGGACTTGGACATGGTCTGAACGACCAGCAGGTTCGGGTGAGAAGCGACCAGCGGAATCGCGGTCTCGGCGCCGAAATCGACATAGGCCTCGTCGATCACCATGGGCGCGTCGGGATGATCCGCCAGCAGAGCCGCGATCTCGGCGCGTGACAGCGCAATCCCCGTCGGCGCGTTCGGGTTGGGAATGATGAGCGCGCCGGCCGGCCGGCGATAATCGGCGACGCGGATCCGCATGGCCGGATCGAGCGGCACGGTCTCGCAGGCGATGCCGAACAGGCGGCAATAGACCGGATAGAAACTGTAGGTGATGTCCGGGAACAGCAGCGGCGCATCGTGCTTCAGGAGCGCGGCGAAGGCATGGGCCAGCACCTCGTCCGAGCCGTTGCCGACGAACACCTGTTCGGGACGCACCCCGTGGTAGCTGGCCAATGCAGCCCGCAGCGCGGTGGCCTGCGGGTCGGGATAGAGACGCAGCGCATCGTTCGCCTCATTGCGGATCGCCTCCAGCGCGCGCGGCGAGGGACCGATCGGGCTCTCATTGGTGTTGAGCTTGACCAGATCCGCCATGCGCGGCTGTTCGCCCGGCACATAGGGCTTCAGGTCGTGGGTCAAGCGGCTCCAGAAACGGCTCATGTGTCTGTCCAGATCTTGTCGAAGCAGTGGTGCGGTCGGCGCCTCGATGGGCGCTCACGACCCGACCGCAGCAGGTGGAGAAGCGAATTAAGGCTCGACGCTCTCTTTAACGCCAGGGAAGCGCCGCTGAAACACCCAAAGATAGACACGGCCAAGTTTTTGCGTTCGCCTGCGCGCCCTGCTGTCGAAGGTCTCTCCTGTCCGGGAGTGATCCGGAGCAGGCTTTGACTTGCCCTTCACCACAGGGCGCGTTATTTTGGTTTTGACTCATACCGAGAAAGGAGGGCCGCGCGATGACGACATTTTTCCGACACCATCGCCAGCGTGGCCCGGTCGACGCCCTGCAAATGCGTTTGCAGGGCTGACCAGAGTTTTCCAGCAAAACGTCGTTCTGGTCTGCCCGTCGTGGCCATGCAGCGTTGCGCGTTCTCGCGCGCGTCTGCATTTTTCTCCATCGCCGCGCCCTGACACCGGCATCCGATAACAGCTGCATCCGATGGTGGCTGCATGCCCTGGATGTCGTGATCGGCGGCAAGACCTGAGACCCATCATGACTCTTATCAACATTCGCAATCTCGGCGTAACGCTGAGCGCGCCGCTGTTTTCACGGCTGAACCTCACAATCAATCCCGGCGACCGGATCGGACTCGTCGCCGCCAACGGCCGGGGAAAATCCACCCTGCTGCGCTGCCTGGCCGGCACCATGGAGGCGAGCGAAGGCGAGATCACCCGATCCCGCGGGCTGACGGTGGGCCATGTCGAGCAGGATGTGCCTGACATATTGATGGAGCGGTCTTTCCATGCGGCGGTGCTGGAGATGCTCTCCGTCGAGCAGCGGCTCAGCGAAAGCTGGCGGGTCGATGTGGCGCTGGAATCGCTTGAGGTGCCCGAGGCGCTGAGGCAGACGCCGCTCAAACAGCTGAGCGGCGGCTGGCAGCGGGCTGCCATGCTTGCCCGTGTGCTGGTGACGGAGGCCGACGTGCTGCTGCTCGACGAGCCGACCAATCACCTTGACCTCGCCCGGATCGGCTGGCTTGAAGGATGGCTGAATGCGCTGCCGCGCGACATGCCTGTGATCATCTCCAGCCACGACCGCGCCTTTCTCGATGCGACCACGAACCGGACGCTGTTCCTGCGGCCGGAGCAGTCGCAGCTGTTTTCGTTGTCCTACACGCGGGCGCGCGCCGCACTTCGCGAGGCCGATGCCTCGGACGAGCGGCGCTATCAACGCGACCTGAAGGCCGCGCAGCAGCTTCGCCAGCATGCGGCGAAGCTCAACAACATCGGAATCAACTCCGGAAGCGATCTCCTGCTGTCGAAGACCAAGCAACTGAAGCAGCGCGCCGAAAAGCTGGAGGATGCGGCAAAGCCGGCGCATCTGGAGCGATCCGCAGGCCAGATCAGGCTTGCCAATCGGGGAACGCACGCCAAGGTTCTGATCAGGCTGGATGACGCCGAGGTCAAGACACCGGATGGCCGGCTGCTGTTTCGGACCGGCCGGAAATTCATCGGCAAGGGCGACCGGATCGTGCTGCTGGGGCCGAACGGGACAGGGAAGACCCGGCTGGTGGCGATGCTGCGCGCGGCGATCGAGGCGCCGGATGCCGCGCACGCCGGCATCAAGGCCACGCAGTCGCTCGTGCTGGGCTACTGCGATCAGGCCCTCGCCGATCTCATCGATACGCAGACGCCGATGCACACCATCGTCCGCCGCTTCGATGTCGGCGACCAGCGTGCGCGCGCGTTGCTCGCGGGCGCGGGTCTCCCGATCGAGATGCAGGAACGCCCGATCGGCCGGCTGTCCGGCGGACAGAAGGCGCGTCTCGGCATGCTGGTGCTGCGGCTGGCCCAGCCCAACTTCTATCTCCTCGATGAGCCGACCAACCATCTGGACATCGAGGGACAGGAAGCCCTGGAAGACGAATTGATGGACCATCAGGCAAGCTGCCTGCTGGTGTCCCATGACCGCGACTTCGTGCGAACGGTCGGCAACCGCTTCTGGCTGATCGAGAGGAAGAACCTGGTGGAGCTGGAGGGCCCCGAGGATTTTTTCGCCTCGGTCCGCTCAACGGGGTAGCTCGGCGACAACGAACGGCTCTCCACGGGCCCTTTCGAGTGGCGCCACATGACGACATCGCTGCCGTGCCGTCGCGGGACGCAGGCACGGCAGCGATGGTTCACGGCACATTGTGAACGTAGGCCGGTTCGTCCAGCACGGCCGTGTCCGCGCTGGTGTCGGACGGTGACGGGCGCGCAGTGCGCCCCAGGTGGGCCATCAGGAACAGCAGAAGGCCGCGCAGGGCCGGGCGCGGCATCGCGCGCCAGAGGAATACGAATTCGGTGATCATGGACGTCATCCGCGTATCGGGAGCCTGCCGATCGACAGGGCTCCGGAGATTGCGCGTTGATTGACGTGAACGCTTACGGGCCGCCGTGCGGCGGTTTCGAAGGGTGGTCAGCCGAGCCGCATCGACAGCTCGACGTCGTCGGCGAACGGTGTCGACAGATAGCCCGATGCGGGCGAGCGCACGCGCGCCAGATAATCGGGGCTGTAGTCGGCGTTGTCGGCGACGATGAAGGCGCCCGGCCGCAGGCGGCTTTCCACCAGGTTCAGGATCTCGGGATAGAGCGCCTTGGCGCCGTCGAGCAGCAGCAGGTCGATGGTGTCGGGAAGATCGACACTCAGGGTCTGCAGCGCATCGCCCTTGCGGATCTCGACGAGATCGATCACGCCGCCGGCGGTGAGATGATCCCGGGCCCGCGCCACCTTGGAAGGCTCGAACTCGCTGGTGATCAGCCGGCCGCCGCCATTGTCCCGCAGCGCGGCTGCGAGATGCAGGGTGGAGATGCCGAACGAGGTTCCGAACTCGACGATGCTCCGCGCCCGGCTGCTGCGCGCCAGCATATAGAGTAGCGTGCCGGTTTCGCGCGAGACGGCCAGCGGATAATCCTTCAGGTGTCCGTAGAAGTCGCGGTAGTCGGTCTTGCTGCGCATCAGGCGGTCATGGTCCTCAGCCGTCAGCGCGGCCGCTGCGGGGCTCGTCATCGGCGACGACGCGGCCGCCTGTGCGAACAGGCGCTCCAGCAGCGGCGCCAGCGGGGTGGTGGTCAGAGTGGTCATGGAAGTCTCCGGTCTCGGTCAGAACGCGTTCTTGCGTTGCCGGAGAAATACGACTAATTCGTCGTGTTTCCTATTCGCATCCCCAGGGCCGCACCATGACCGATCGACCAAGTGCCCGGATTTCCTCACGAAAGCAGCCCAAACAGGCCCGCTCCGCCGACCTCGTCGGCGCGATTCTGGAGGCTGCTGTTCAGGTTTTGGCGACGGAGGGCGCGCAGCGTTTCACCACGGCGCGGGTGGCCGAAAAGGCCGGGGTCAGTGTCGGCTCGCTGTATCAGTATTTCCCGAACAAGGCGGCGATCCTGTTCCGGCTGCAGAGCGACGAATGGCGGCAGACCAGCGACCTGCTGCGCGGCATCCTCGAAGACGCAAGCAGGCCGCCGCTCGACCGGCTGCGGACCCTGGTCCACACCTTCATCCGTTCGGAATGCGACGAAGCCGCGGTGCGCGTGGCGCTCGATGACGCCGCGCCGCTGTATCGCGAGGCGCCGGAGGCGCAGGAGGCGAAGCGGTCGGGCGAGCGTGTCGTGCAGGCCTTCATGCGGGAGGCGCTGCCCGGGGCATCGGACGCGACGCGCGCTTTGGCCGGCGACCTGATCAAGACGACGTTCAGCGCCGTGGGCAAGACCTTTTCGGAAAGCCCTCGCACCGCCGAGGAGATCGAAACTTATGCCGACGCCATGGCCGACATGTTTTGTGCATATCTGAGAGATCTCGACAAGGGCTGAGACAGCTTGGTCATCGTGTTCGGAGGTGCCGCGGCCTCAATCGCGCGACAGATGAGAGGTGCGGTTCCCATCGTGTCACGGCTGGAGCGTGATATGATCTACCTTGGAGGTGCGCCATGTCACGACGTGGTTTGTTCGCTGTCGCTGTGGGTTTCGTGCTCGTCGTCGCGGGCGCGGACCATGCAGGCGCGGAAGGCGCGGGCGATATCGCGCCCACCGGAGCGCTGCGGGTGGCGGTTGCCGTCGGTCCCGCGGCGTCGGCGTTCTGGGCCACGCGCGATCCGGCCACCGGCAAGCCCCGCGGCGTCACCGTCGAACTTGCGAAAGCGGCGGCGGACAAGCTGCACGTGCCGCTGCAACTCGTCGAGTACCTCAGTTCGGATGACATCGCCGCCGCCGGCAGCAAGGACGCGTGGGACATCTCGTTCATCCCCGCCGAGGCCCGGCGCGCGCAGGTCGTGGACCATGGCCCCGCCTATGTGGCGTACACCAGCAGTTATCTGCTGCGCGCCGGCTCCGACATTCGCTCCAGCGCCGACGTCGATCGCACCGGGATGCGGGTCGGCTGCATTGAAGGCACCGCGACATCGCGCACCATCGCCAGGACGTTGCAGCATGCGACGCTGACAAAATTCGCCAAGGCCGATGCCGCGGCTGATATGATCGGCAAGGGGGAGCTCGATGCACTGGCGATGGGCACGGAAGCGGTGGAAGATCTCTCACGGAAGTTGCCCGGCACGCGGGTGCTGGACGAGGTGATCCAGTCCACCGGCGTCGTCGTGGTCGTGCCCAAAGGCCACGCCGCGGCCGGCGCGTGGGCTGCGCAATTCCTGCAGCAGGCCAAGGCCGACGGCACAGTGCGTCGCGCCCTCGACAGCGGCGGATCCGCCAACGCCAAGGTGGCGCCGTGACAAACCGTGACGCGTGCCCAAATCGTGACGAGCACCAATGAGTCTGTTCGGCAAAAGCGAAGATCCCAAGGCCGGCAAGGATGCCGCCGGCGCGTTCCTGGATCCGCCGGCCTTGCTCGACCACTTGCGCAAGCACACCTCGGCCTACAATGCGGATGTCGATGCCGGCCGGCTGGTGTCGCCCGCGTGCACAAGGGGTGCGTCCGATACGGCGCGTGACGCGCGCGCGATCTGGCAGCACACGCGGCTGGAAGCGATCCGTTATGCGATGATGGTTCCCAGCCTGACCTTCGACCCGCTCACGGCTCCGGAGCGGCAGCAGGAGATGATCGATGTCTTTCTTCGCGAGCGTCCGCACGAAGAGACGGTCATCGATTTCAGCGACAACACGCTGCACAATTTCGCCATTGCGATCATTGCCGGATTCAACTGGCTGAACGACTGCGCGCGCCTGGTGCAAGCTCCGCCTGCGGAGTTCGCGCGAACGCTGCGCCATGTCCGCAAGGTCGCCGAGGTGGCGCAGCGCTGGTGGGCGCTGGACGGCGCGGAGCCGCGGTGTCAGGAGATGCTGGCGCGGCACCGGCCGCCGCCACTGATGATCTATCTCATCTGGGCGGAGTACACCCGGCTGTCCCGCATCATTGCGTCCGCGGCCATTTTCGGGGCGTCGAACGACAATGCCGGCGAGGTGAAGCGCAAGCTCGCGGAGGGGCCTCTGGGCATTGCCGTCGTGGCGGAAGCCAAGGCGCGGCTGGAGCGTGCGCTGGACCCCGACGATCCGATCCTGCAGGAGATCCCGAACATGCTGGAGTCGCGCGGCTGACGCGGCGCGATCAGGCGTGCTATCGATCGATCGCCCGGCTTGGTCCGGGCCATCGAACCGGCGAGTCATCATGAGTTTCTTCGAGCGACTGACATCGGCGGCCTCCACCGAGTGGCAGGCCTACACCACGCATCCCTTCACCAATGCCATGGCGGACGGTTCGCTCAAGGAAGCGGCGTTTCGGCATTATCTCGTCCAGGACTACCTGTTCCTGATCGAGTTCGCGCGCGCCTACGCGGTCGCTATCTACAAGTCGCCGAACCTGGCCGACATGCGCGAAGCCGCCGCCGGGCTCTCCGCCATTCTCGATGTCGAGATGGATCTGCACGTGAAACTCTGCGCCGGCTGGGGCCTGTCGCCGGAGGATCTCGAACACGCGCCTCCCGCGGTCGAGATGCGGGCCTACACGAGTTATGTCCTGGACACCGGCATGCGCGGCGATCTGCTGGCGCTCAAGGTGGCGCTCGCGCCCTGCGTCATCGGTTACGCCGAGATCGCGGCCCGGCTCGCCGCACACCCGCAGGCACTGGCGGCGACGAATCCCTATCGCGTCTGGATCGCCGAGTATGCCGGCACGGCCTACCAGGAGGTCGCGGCGAAAGCCCGGGCGCAACTGGATCATCTCGCCGATCGTTATGCCACGCCGGCCCGCGAAGCCGAACTGATCGCGATCTTCAGGGAAGCCAGCCGGCTGGAGGCTGATTTCTGGGAGATGGGCTGGTGTGTCGGACAGGGTGATGAATGACAGCTTGTTACCCGGATGAGCGCGGCGATTGAGCGGGAAGGATTGTTTGCCGGTGCCGGACCCCATTGTCGTTGTCGATTACGATCCGCAATGGCCCGCGCGATTCGAGCGATTGCGCGCGCGTCTCGCCGTTGCGCTTGCCGATGTCGCTGTGACCATCGAGCATGCCGGCTCGACGTCGGTGCCTGGCCTTGCCGCCAAGCCCACCATCGACATTCTGGTGTTGCTGTCATCGGCCGATCAATTGCCGCTGGCGATCCGGCGCCTCGCGGCGATCGGTTACGCGCACGAAGGCGACCGCGGCATCGAGGGCCGCGAAGCCTTTGCCAATCCACCAGGGACAGGCGCGCATGATCACCATCTCTATGTTTGCCCGCCCGGCAGCGCACAGTTCCATGATCAGGTCGCATTCAGGGATTATCTCCGCGCGAATGGAGACATCGCACGAGCCTATGGCGAGCTGAAGCGCGATCTCGCCGCCCGCTTTGGCCGAGACCGCATCGGTTATACCAATGCAAAGGCCGATTTCGTCCTGGAGGTCCTGCGGCGAGCCAATCAAACAGCCCGCAACTCGTAGGGCGGGTTAGCCGAAAGCGTAACCCGCCGACGCACGTAGCCTTGGACACGTGCGATGGCGGATTACGCTGCGCTAATCCGCCCTACAGTGCCTCGCATGAAGGTATCGCCGCTCACGCCCGCACCAGTTTCCCATCCCGCGCCACGAGCTTGCCGCTCCTGAACACCGATCGCCCCGCCGGCACGGCGACCACCGCCTCGGGCACATGCTCCGCATTCAGCGTCACGAAATCCGCCTTGGCGCCGACACGCAAACCGTAATCGTCGAGGCGCAGCGCCTTGGCGCCGGCTTGCGTCACCATGTCGAAGGCGATCGCCAGGTCCTCGTCGGTGTTGAAGCCGGAGCGGTAGCCGATCGTGTGGGCCCGGCGCAGCATGTCGCCGTCGCCATAGGGCCACCAGGAGTCGCGGATGTTGTCGTTGCCGCCGAACACGGTGACGCCGGCACGCCGCAGCAGCGCGACGGGCGGGAAGGGGCGGCTGCCCGGCGCGTTGGTCATGATGGCGATGCCGCTGGCGGCCAGCGTGTCGGCGGTGCGCTTCACGATGTCGTCGGGCGCGGCGCCCAATGCGTAGGCGTGGCTGATGGCGACATGGCCGGCCATGCCGAGCGCGCGGGTGCGTTCTGCGATCTGCTCGATCTCGAAGATGCCGAGCATGCCCGGATCGTGCAGATGGATATCGACATCCGCGCCGCGTTTGTGCGCGACGCCGAACACCACGTCGAGGTGTTTCTCCACATCGCGGTCGAGGCTCGCCGGATCGACGCCGCCGACGAGATCGGCGCCCATCGCCACCGCCTGGTCGAGCAGCTCGGGCGTGCCTGCGCTCGTCAGGATGCCGCTCTGCGGAAACGCGACCAGCTGGATATCGATGACATCCTTGTGCGCCTCGCGCACCCTGAGAATGGTTTCGAGAGATCTCAGTCCGACACTGCCGTCGACCATCACATGGCTGCGCATTGCAGTTGAGCCATGGGCGAGGCAGAGCGCGAGCTGGTTCCTCGCGCGGACATCCATTGGTGCGGCCTCCGCCATGTTCTGCGCCTGGATGGCGACGCGTTCGCGCACGTTGAAGCCGTTGCTGTAGGGCTTGTGCGGCCTCCAGGCATCGCCATGGAAACTCGTGTCGAGGTGAACATGCCCTTCGACGAAGCCGGGGACGACCAGCGCGCGGCCGAGGTCGATGGTCTCCGTGGCTGCCGCGCGTTCGATGCCCGCCGGCGAGATGGCGGCGATGCGGCCGTTCGCGACGGCAATGTCGTTGATCGAGCCATCGGCGAGCGTCGCCTGGGTGAACAGTGTGTCGATTGAACTCAAGTGGTCTCTCCCGGACCATGATGCGGTCCGGGAGCTTCGCCCTGGAGTGCCCTCAGATCAAGCCTGCGTTGTCCGCTCGAGCAGCGGGCCTTCAGTGCGCCATCACGGGCTCATGCGCGCGCTGCTCGAGGCTTGGATCGATCCGCAGTCGCAGCGTGACGGCGGCGCCGACAAGTCCGGCGGCGGCGAGCATCAGCAGTCCCGCGGTAAAGCCGCCCGTCAAATCCCGCAGATATCCCATGGCGAACGGCCCCGCGAAGCCGGAGAGATTGCCCAGCGAGTTGATGGCGGCAATGCCCGCGGCGGCCGAGGCGCCGGTCAGGATGCTTGCCGGCATCGGCCAGAACATCGGCGGCACCGACGACACGCCGATCTGCGCCAGGCACAGCAAGGCGATGACAAGAACGGGGCTCGACACCAGCCCGGCGAGGCCGATGCCGACGGCGGCGAGCGTCAGGGCCGCGGCGACGTGGATTCGTCGCTCCGCGGTGCGATCGGAGTGCCGGCCGAGCAGCACCATGCCGGTGGCGCCGAATACGAAGGGCAGGGCTGCGATCAGCCCGGTCTGGGTATCGGTGACGCCGAAGGCCTTGATGATGGTCGGCAGGAAAAATGCGATCCCGTAGGACGTCGCGTTGAGGCAGAAATACACCAGCGACAAAGCGAGGATACGCACATCGGTCAGCGCCTGCAGCATCGAGATATGCTCCGCCGCCTCCTTTTGCTGGCGTTCGAATGCGAGCGTGCTCTGGATCCACTGGATCTCGTCCGGCTGAAGCCATTTCGCCTCGCGCGGGAAATCGATCAGAAAGATCAGCACGCCGAAGCCGACCAGGATCGAGGGGAGGGCTTCGCAGACGAACAGCCATTGCCACCCCTGCAGGCCCAGCCCCGACAGGTTGAGCAGCAGTCCCGATATCGGCGCTCCGATGATGCTCGATATCGGAATGGCGAGCATGAACAGGCTGATGACGCGGGCGCGATAGGCGGCGGGGAACCACAGCGTCAGGTAAAAGATGATGCCGGGAAAGAAGCCGGCCTCACAGGCGCCGAGCAGCAGGCGAAGCGCGTAGAAGATCCATTCGCTCGACAGCCCCGTACGCGTCGAAATCGATGGAATGAAGGCGAAGGCCGCGGAGACGATGCCCCAACTGATCATGATGCGGGCGATCCAGCGCCGTGCGCCAAATCGCTCCAGCAGGATGTTGGAGGGAACCTCGAAAAAGAAATACCCGATGAAGAACAGACCCGCGCCCAGCCCGTATGCGGCATCGCTCAGGCCGAGCGATCCGTTCATGTGCAGCTTGGCGAAGCCGACATTGACGCGATCCAGGTATGCCACGAAATAACACAGGATCAGGAACGGGATCAGCCGCCGCATGATCTTGCCAATGGCGCGTTTTTCGACATTGTCCATCACTTGTTCCGCCCCTCTTGCTTTTTTCATCCGATCTCACGTGCGGCGACCGCTGTCGCGTGCGAACCATCGCCTTCGCGCGACCCACTATGTGCGTCGTGGCGATTCCGTTTTCGGCTGCTCTTGCAACCCGTGCGTCGATTGTTGTGTAATCCGTCGTTCGGTGGCTAATGGGATTTACGACTGCAGCCATGGCGAAATGCTCATGTCGCACCGCGACATGAGCGGCCGAGGCTCCATCGGCAGGACGGCGCGAACACCGTGATCAGGGATCTCAAATTGCGCCAGTTGCGCTTGCTGGTCGCTCTCGACAGCGAGCGCAAGCTGCAGCTTGCGGCCGAACGGCTGAACATCACGCAATCGGCGGCGTCGAAGATGCTGGCCGAGATCGAAGCCCTGGCGCGCGTACCGCTGTTCGAGCGGACAGCGCGAGGCGTCGAGCCCACCGCTTACGGTGCGATCCTGGTGCGTGGCGGGAAAAGCGTGCTGGCCGATCTCGACCAGGTCACCGACGAGTTCGCGGGCTACAAATCCGGTGAACTCGGCACGGTGTCGATCGGATCGGTGGCCAAGCCCTGCGTCGATCTCGTCATCGATCTCATCCAGTATCTCGGCAAGAAATTGCACAAGGTCGACATTTCCCTGACGGTGAGCACCAGTTCGCCGCTGATCGATCGTTTGCTTGCGATGGAGTTCGATGTCGTGGTTGCGCGGATTCCCGCCGGTGTCGACGCGCGGCAATTCGACTATCATGAATTGGGTGGCGAACAGGCAGGGTTGCTTGTTCGGGCGGAGCATCCTCTTGCCAACCTCGAGACCGCCGAACTCGACGACATGGTCGATCTGCAGTGGATCTGCCAGCCGCGCGGGGCATTCATGCGCCAGGCGTTCGAACGGTTGTTCTACAGCCGCGGCGTGACCCCGCCTCAGCGCATCATCAATACCGAATCTTTTTTCGCGTCGGTTGGAATCGCGGCGGGGATCGATGCGATCGTGCCTGTGCCGATGCTGGTGTTCGACCTGATCGATCCGCAGCGCTTCAAGATGCTTCGCATCCGGGACAAACTGTTGTTGGAGAATTATGGGCTGATCAAGCTCCGCAATCGCACATTGTCTCCTGCCGCGATGCTCGTCTTTGATGCGATGAAACGCGTCGGCATGCCGGCCACCCGATCGAGCGGCATCGATGCGCCGTTCGAGCCCACACCCGATCAATCCGACACCGGGGATGATTGAACTGGCCGGAGGATTGGCCTGCCTGCCGCGAAATTGCGTGCCCTGCGCAGCCGGAATTGCCGATGCCGCGGGGTGATCAAGCGGTCGGCGAGCCGCCCGAAATGGCCCATTTTCTTTCATATTTGTTATGTTATAACATAACAAATACATTGACCGGATGCTCCCATGGCCCTAGATGACCTGATGGATTTGCTGCGGCGCAACCTTGAAGACCAGGCCCGCAGAAACAAAACCTGGTTCCAGGACGATCTCATTGTCCTGGACGACACCGGGGGCGAAGAATTCCTGCTGGAGAACTGCGTTGGTTATGACGGCACCATCAATCTGCGAGAGCTCGCCGAAGTGATCGAGCGGGCGAGGATTCTGCAATGACGCCGCCGGGTGGCGCGCGCATGGGTGAGGTCGTCGCGTTTATCCCGAAGTCCGAGCGCGAGCGGGCGCGTCTCATCCGCGAGGCGCGCGCGATCTACGAAGCCATCTTCCCGACGCAGCTGCCCGCCGATGACACCGCGGAGCAGGCGACACGCGAGTCGTGACTCTGTGGCGTGAGATAGCGCCTGCGCTCCTCGCGTGATCAGTGATAATCTCCGGTCATGCCGCCATCAGCCTCATCTCCCGCCCTCAATGGTTTTCACATCCGGCCGATGCGGCCGGATGAAATTGCGATCGCCGTGAACTGGGCCGCGGCCGAAGGCTGGAACCCGGGCTTCGCCGACGATGTCTGTTTCGCCGCGGTCGATTCCGAAGGCTTTTTCATCGGCGAGCGCGATGGCGTGCCGGTCGCAGCCATCTCCTGCGTCAATTACAGCGCGTCTTTCGCCTTCCTCGGATTCTATCTCGTGCGCGAGGATCTGCGTGGCCACGGTTACGGACTGCGGATCTGGAATGCGGCCATCGCGCATGCCGGGTCTCGCGTCATCGGGCTCGATGGCGTGGTCGCGCAGCAGCAGAACTACAAGAAGTCCGGCTTCGCGTTCGCCTATGCCAATGTTCGTTACGGTGGCCTCGTCGTGGCGCCGGATGCGCCGCAGCGCGGCGTCATCGCGTTGAGTGACGTTCCGTTGGCCGCCGTGGAGGCGTCCGACGCCACCGTGTTCCCGGCGCCGCGCGCCGCATTCCTGCGCGCCTGGATCGGCGCGCCCGGCCATGTCGGCCGCGCCTGCGTGCGCGATGGCGCGCTGGCCGGCTGGGGTGTGATCCGTCCCTGCCGGACGGGCCACAAGATCGGCCCGCTGGTGGCCGACGATCGTGCCACGGCCGAGGCGGTTCTGTCGGCGCTGCTGGCAAGCGCCGGTGGCGGCGAGATCTTTCTCGATGTTCCCGCCGTCAATCGCGACGCCGTCGCGTTGGCGCAGGACCTGGGGCTTGTGCCGGTGTTCGAGACCGCGCGCATGTATACGGGCGAGATCCCGCCCTTGCGGCTGGAGCGCGTGTTCGGCGTCACCACTTTCGAGCTCGGATAACGGCTCGGTTCCCGCGTGGTGCTGGTGGTTCGGCGCCCCTGCGGAGGAACCAAATCGGCCCATCGCGGCTTGTCGCGCAGTGCTCACAACCCGGGAGACTGCCGTGAACATTGCCAAAAAAGTCGCGGGACACATTCTGGCCGGCGCCGTGGCTCTTACCCTCATCGGCTCCGTGGCCTTGGCCCAGCAGGAGTTGAAGGGAATGATCACCAAGATCGACCGGATCAACGGCACCATCACCATCCAGCAGACCCAAAGCGGCACCGTGGGGGCTGCGACCGGCGGCCCCTCGGAAGAGTTCAAGGCGCAAAGCGGGGTGTCGCTGGACGCCGTGCATGCCGGCGATCTCGTCACTTATTCCACCGCGGACACCGGCGCGATGAAGGCCATCACCAAACTTCAGAAGCAGTAGAAGCGGCTCTGTCGGCCACAGCTTTGTAGGGCGGATTAGCGCTAGCGTAATCCGCCGCTATGCATATGCGGTCACGTGCGTTGGCGGATTACGCCGGAGCCTGTCATCGGGCCGCGCTTCGCGCGGACGCGTTGGGCTAATCCGCCCTACATGCTGTCACCCCTCGGGCTGCGCCTGCGGAAATCTCCATGTGCCGTCGAGAATGTCGGCGCGCGGACGAAACAGGCGCACCGTGTAGTTCCAGCCCTTCATGATCGGCAGGCAATTGGGAATCCTGCCGTCGCAGCCGCCGAACTGCACGGTGATGGCGCCGTCGGTGCCCGGTTTCGCCGTCATGTTGCTGACGGAATAGACGTTGGCAGGGTTCGGCTCCAGATAGCCATCGGCATTGTAGACGGTGATCGACCAGAAGCCGTCGACGGGCACGTGGTTGACCCTGAGCTTGTGCACGGTGGTGCCGTCATTGCGATCGGGCGTGACCGGGAGATAAAGGCCGTCCTTCTCGGGCAGCCCGCCCCAGACCAGCGCCGTCCCGACCAGGTGCCGCACCGGATCAACCTGATCCGGCCCGGCGCCGAACATGCGCCGGGTGTCCGACACCGTCTCGCCAAGCCGTTGCAGCGCCGTGTGGATTGTCGTCAGGCTTGCCTCGTCCCAGTTGGGGACGTCGAAGGTGCCGGGGCCTTGCTGGCTCACCGTGAGTGCATCCTGCAAGGCGTGGATCTCGGCGATATCCTGCGGATTGGCCGGATCGATCAGCATGCGCACCACCACCATGCCATAACGCGTGCCGATCCCGTCCCGTGTCAGGGTGTGCTGGCCCGCGCCATAAAACACCTCCGGCGTATACTGATCCTCGTTGAGCACCTGCATCACCATGAAGCGCTTGCCGGCGTCCGGCAGCGTGATGGTCACCGGGCCGGCATCGAAGTCGAACACCGCGAATGAATACAGCGTGTCGCGGTTGGGCCGGACGATGCCCGCCTTGACCACCGGCGCCAGTTCGCGACCGTGCTTGAATTTGCCCAGCGCGCCCGCCTTGACGGTCTGGCCGAAATAAACGTCGGTCTGCGCGCGGTTGTAGCTCTCGATGGTCACCGGCACGGTGGCGCCCGACGACGGCTGCGCCAGCGTGGTTGAACTCGCCGCCGCCAGCGCCAGGACGGCGCAAACCGATAGTGGACCATGACTCATTGCTGCAATCTCCTTGCTGGTGCCGAGCGGCAGGCGGCAATCTAGTTTGCCGCGGTGGCTCGGCAGTAGCCGTCGAAGCCGGGAATGACATTCCCGAAAATGGGATAATCAAGCGCCCGGGCGGGGTATGCTCCGCGCGAACGAGGACATCGACATGGTCGATCTGAATTCACTGGCGATCTTCGCGCGGGTCGTCGAGGCGAAGGGGTTTGCGAAGGCGGCGCGGCGTCTCAACATGCCGCTCTCCACCGTCAGCCGCCGCGTCGCGGAGCTGGAGGATCAGCTCGGCGTGCGGCTGCTCGAACGCTCGACGCGCAATCTGCGGCTCACCGACGTAGGCGCGGAGGTGCTGGAGCAGGCCCGGCGCAGCATCGAACTCAGCGACGCCGTCGACGGCCTGGTCTCGAACCAGTTGTCCACGGTCGAGGGCGTGTTGCGGATTTCGGCGCCGCTGAGCACTTCGGACACGCTGGTGGCGCCGCTGCTCGCGGCGTTCCAGGCGTCATATCCCGACGTCCGGATCCAGGTTCTGACCACCAACCGCTATGTCGATCATATCGCCGACGGTGTCGATCTGGCGCTGCGTGTCGGCCCGCTGCGGGATTCGTCGCTGGTGGCGCGGAAAATCCTCAGTTTCCGAACCCAGCTGGTCGCGAGCCCGGCCTATCTCGCAAGGGTCAAGGCGCCGAAAAAGCCGGGCGACCTGCACGATCACAAGCTGCTGGCCTTCTCGCACTGGAGCCCCACCACCCGCTGGAGCTTCCGCCACCGCAACGGCAGGGATCAGGACACGCTGTCGTTCGAGCCGCATCTGTCGATGAACGACTACATGGGCTTGACGGCGATGCTGCTGGCCGGCGCCGGCATCGGTGATCTTCCGCCGGTGGTGCAGCCGGCGCTGGTGCGCGACGGGCGGCTTGTCGAGGTCATGCCGGACTGGCGGTTGCCGACGTCCGATCTGTCGATCGTGCATTTGCGCAACCTCTATCTGTCGCGCCCGGTGCGACTGTTCAAGGAGTTCGCTGTGCAGGTGACGCCGACGCTGTTTCCGGGGATTGCGGTTTGACGGGCCGATCGCGGAACAATCGGGTGATTGCAGAATGCTTTTGTTTCACGTGACAATGGGCGCCGCGGATCGACAGCGGGATTGCGTCGCGTCCGTCTTGACGCGTGGCCAAAAGCCATGAGCAGCGGGGTCGGGATCACCGTTGCCGGGGAAGAGCCGTCGCAGCCGGAGATCGTGATGCTCCTGCGCGACGGAGAAGATCATTCGGCGCGGCTCTACCCCGCCGAGAGCAATCATCACATGCCGCTGGATGCGCTGCGTGCGCCGAACGTGCGTGTCCTGGTCGCGCGGGACGGCAGCGGTTGTGCGGTCGGCACCGGCGCGATCGTGTTCAATGGAGCTTGGGCGGAATTGAAGCGGATGTGGGTCATTCCCGAGGCGCGTGGCCTGGGCGTGTCCAAAATCATCCTGGCCGCGCTTGAGGCGCAGGCACGTGCCGAGGGGGTGCGAACCCTGAGGCTGGAAACCGGCGTGGCAAATCACGCCGCGCTGGGGCTCTATACGCGTGCAGGCTTCACGCGATGCGATCCCTTTGCGGACTATCGCGCGGACCCGCTGAGTGTCTTCATGCGGAAAGACCTCCAATGATCCGAATGATCTCTGATCCGCGTTCACATCGCGTTCACGTGTGAACTGATCTTCTGTTCGTGCGTTACAGCACGCCACAGCACTGTCTCCATGCGAGGACACCCCCCAAAATGCGCCTGATCCAATCGACTCTTCTGTCCGTGTTCCTGGGAACATGCGCGGTGTCCCCCCTGATATCCGCGGCGCATGCCCAGATCGTCATTTCGATCGGCGTTCCGCCGCCGCCGCTGCCGGTCTATGAGCAACCGCCGATTCCGGCGCCGGGCTATATGTGGACGCCTGGATACTGGGCCTATGACGATGACGACGGTTATTTCTGGGTGCCGGGCACCTGGGTCCAGGCGCCGCGTCCGGGCCTGCTCTGGACGCCGGGCTATTGGGCCTTTGACGGCGGCAGCTACCGCTATCGTGACGGATACTGGGGCGAGGAGATCGGATACTACGGTGGTGTCGATTACGGCTACGGCTACGGCGGTAACGGCTATGAGGGCGGCTACTGGAGAGGCGGGTCGTTCTTTTATAACCGCACCGTCAACAACATCTCGAACGTGACGATCACCAACATCTACGAGAAGACGGTGATCAACAACACCACGACCGTGTCACGCGTCAGTTACAATGGCGGGCAGGGCGGCCTGACCGTGCGCCCGACACCGCAGCAGGAGACGTTCGCGCGTGCGCAGCACGTGCAGCCGACGCCGGTGCAGCTCCAGCACGTGCAATTGGCGCAGAAGGATCCGGCGTTGCGCGAGTCGACGAACAAGGGCCGTCCGTCCGTTGCCGCGACCTCGCGTCCCACCGAGTTCAAGGGCGCCGGCGTGGTTCAGGCGCAGACGGCCGGCGCACGTCCGGCCGGCCAGCAGATTCCGCAAGGCAAGAACGGCCCGGGCAAAGTAACTGCGCCGGGAGCGCCCGGCGCGCCGGTGGCACCCGCTGGGCCGGAAGGCGCGAAAGGCCTGGAAAAGGGCGCGCCGCCGACTCCGGCACGTCCGGGTGCGCCGAACGCGGCGCCGGCCCCTGGGGCCGCAACGCCTGCCGCGCCCGGCAACCGGCCCGAGCCGAACGCCGAGCAGCGGCGTGAAGAGCCACGCCCCGGCGAGCGGCCGCAGCAACCGGCGGCCCCGCGACCGGAGCCGCAGGCCCAGCCGCGCACGCCGCCGGCGGCCGAGCCACGTCCGGAACCGCGTCAGGAGCAGCGTGTTCAGCCGCCGGCCTCGCGGGAGGAGCCACGCGCGCAACCGCCGGCAGCGCCCCGGCCGGAACAGCGCGCCCAACCGCCCGCCGAACCCCGGCCGGAGCAGCGCATGCAGCCGCCGCCCGCGCCGCGTCCGGCACCGCCGCCCCAGGCGCAGCCGCGACCCGAACCGCGGCCCGGCGGCCAGCCGCCGCAACAACGGCCGCCCGGTGGCGCGGCGCCGCATGAGCCTGAACGTCCGGGCGAGCGGCCCTGATCGAGACCATCGTTGACCAAAACGAGCGCGCCCGATCACGGCGCGCTCGTTGCGTATGAGAGCGTCGTCGCGGTTGGACACGTTGTCCTTGCCGCCGTTGTCCCGGATGTCCCGTTCGATCCCCTTGCCGTTCCGATCATGGCGAAGGCAGCCCCGGTTTTGCTTTCGACGCTCACCACGCTCTGGTAACGATGAGCTCGGACTGAGCCCATCCCGGCGCCGCGCGAGGGATGAGCTGAAAACGCAAGAGACACGCAAGACACGAAAAGGACACGAGTTATGACGGACACCATTGGCATCATCGGGGCCGGGACCATGGGCAACGGCATCGCGCAGATCTGCGCCGCGGCCGGGCTGAGCGTGGTGATGGTTGACATCTCCGACGCGGCCGTCGCCAAGGGCCTGGCCACGGTGGGCAGCAGCCTGGATCGTCTGATCAAGAAGGACAAGATGACCGTCGCCGATCGCGAGGCCGCGCTGGCGCGCATCACGGCGACCACGGACCGGGCGAAGCTCGCCACCTGCGATCTCGTCATCGAGGCCGCGACCGAGAACGAGGACGTCAAGGTCAAGATCCTCAAGGATCTCTGCCCGATGCTGAAGCCCGACGCGCTGCTCGCCACCAACACGTCGTCGATCTCGATCACCAAGCTTGCGGCGGCAACCGATCGCCCCGATCGTTTCATCGGCATGCACTTCTTCAATCCGGTGCCGATGATGGCGCTCTTGGAATTGATCCGCGGCCTGCAGACCTCCGACGACACCCACGCCAAGGCCGAGGCCTTCGCCAAGCGCATCGGCAAGGTGTCGATCACCGCCAAGAACAGCCCCGGCTTCGCCGTCAACCGCATCCTGTGCCCGATGATCAATGAAGCCATCTTCGCCTTCCAGGAAGGCCTGGCGACGGCGGAGGACATCGACGAGGGCATGAAGCTCGGCTGCAACCATCCGATCGGCCCGCTGGCGCTCGCCGACCTGATCGGCCTCGACACCATGCTGTCGGTGATGGACGTGTTCTACAAGGGTTTCAACGATCCGAAGTACCGCCCGGCGCCGCTGCTGAAGGAAATGGTCGACGCCGGCCACCTCGGCCGCAAGACCTGCAAGGGCTTTTACGATTACAGCGCGCCGGCCCGATAGGCCGCAGCGATCGAGACGCGGGATGAGCGTTACGTTCGGAAGGACGGGCCTTGTCGGCATCATGGCCGTCCTGGCAGGTGTCTTGGCAGTCGTCTTGGTAGTCGTCTCGGCAACCCAGGCCGTCGCGGCGACGTCGGAGGCCTTCGTTCATCCCGGCGCGCTGCACAGTGCGGCCGATTTTGACCGCATGAAGGGCAGGGTGGCGGAAGGCGCGCAGCCGTGGGCGGACGGCTGGGCGCTCCTCGTCAAGAATCCCCATGCGTCGCTGGCGTGGGTGCCTCATCCGGCGGAGACGGTCTATCGCGGCGCTGATGGCGTTCATCCGGAAAATTATTCCGCGCTGTTCAACGACGCCGCAGCGGCCTATGCGCTGGCGCTACGCTGGAGGATCAGCGGCGATGACGCCTGCGCCGACAAGGCGGTGGCGATCCTGGATGCGTGGTCCGGACAATTGACCGGAATCGGCGGGACGTCCGACCGGTTTCTCGCCTCCGGCATCTACGGCTATCAGTTCGCCAATGCGGCGGAGATGCTGCGCGGCTACAGGAACTGGCCAGCGGCGAGCGTCACGCGCTTCAAGGCGATGATGCTCGCCGTGTTCTATCCGATGAACCACGACTTCCTGCTCAGGCACAACGGCGCGAAGATCGATCACTACTGGGCCAACTGGGACCTCGCCAACATGGCGTCGATGATGGCCATCGGCATCCTGGCCGATCGGCGCGACATCTATGGCGAAGCCGTCGATTATTTCAAGCACGGCCAGGGCAATGGCGCGATCGACCATGTGGTGTGGAAGCTCTATCCGGGCGGACTCGGGCAGACCCAGGAAAGCGGCCGTGACCAGGGGCACAACACGCTCAATGTCGCCTTGCTTGGCGCGATCTGCCAGATGGCCTGGAACCAGCACGACGATCTCTTCGGTTATGACGACGACCGCGTGCTGAAGGGCGTCGAATACATCGCGCGCTATAACCAGGGCTTTGATGTGCCCTACACGCCCTATCGCAACAGCGACGTTACCCAGGATGTGATTTCGTCGAACGGGCGCGGCGACAAGCGCCCGGTGTGGGAGCTGTTCTACAACCACTATGTCGTGTTGAAGAAACGCGATGCGCCCTCGCTCAGCCAGGCCGCGAAACAGGTGCGGCCCGAAGGCGGTGGCGGCAATTACGGGCCGAACAGCGGCGGCTTCGATCAACTGGGATACGGCACGCTGACCTACACGTTGAAGGAGTGAGGAGCCTCAGTCCCTCGGCGCCATTGGTAGGGGCTTTTACGATGACAGCGCGCCGGGAAGTAGGGCGGGCAACCATCGTGTCGCTGTTTAGGTGGCAAGCACGCCACCCAACGTAGTCATCACCGGGCTTGTCCCGGTGATCCCGCTTAGGGAGGCAGTGCGCCCCTAAGCGAGGTTGTGTCCGCGACTTGGCATAGCCAAGTCGCTGAGGACAAGCCCGGCAACGACAATGGTAGGACGATTGTACTGCCCCTCAGACAATTGAGTTTCGTATTCCTGTGCCCTTAGAATCCCGTCGGTCCCACGGCTCCGATCCAGCGGCTCACCTTCGATGGATCGGCCTCGTCCATGTAGAAGAAATGCACCATCGACGGCTTCTTGGGCTGCACACCGGGGTCGTCGAACGTCATCGCCACGGTGCCGCGAAAGATCTTCAGTGAGGGACTGTCCCAATATTCGAGCACGTCGTGAAAGGCGGTGAAGCCGGTGTCGATGAAGGCGCGCAGATTGTTCCGGATGGTCTCGCGTCCATGCCAGTCGGCCACGCCGAGATTGCACACGGCATTCTCGGCGAAGCAGTCGAATCCCCTGCCGAAGGTCTTCTCGTCGATCTCCTTCCAGAAATCCAGCAGCCACTGCGGCGGCGGCATTTTGGTGAACGATTGCGTGGTCATGATCGTCTCCTGAGTGCAGTTTGATCGGCACCGGCGCGACGTGGCGGCGGTGTCCTTGATGTCCATGTAGGGCGGTCAGCCGTGGCGGGATTGCCAATTATCCCTCGTTTCCCGCCAAGGACGGACAAAGGCTGGACAAGCCGAGCCAGGCGGCGCAGGTTATGGCGGATATGCCAAGGAACCCTCGTTCTCAGCCACGCCGGTCCCGGCCCGATGCGGTGCGTGTCGTCGAAGTGCTGGCCTATCCGGCCGTGCAACTGCTCGATGTCACCGGGCCGCTGCAGGTGTTCGCCTCCGCCAACGAGCACGTCACCGCGGCCGGAGGCACGGCGCCTTATGTGCTGCGGATGGTCGCCAAAGGCGGCGAGGGTGTCACTGCTTCGGCAGGCATCGGACTTTCGGCGCGCCCGCTGCCGCGGATGAGTGTTGCGGTGGATACGCTGATGATCGCCGGTGGCCCGGGCGTTGAAGCGGCAATGGCGGATCCGGTATTGATGGCCTGGCTGCGCGCGCGGGCCAAAAAGGCGCGCCGCGTCGCCTCCGTCTGCACCGGCGCGTTTCTGCTGGCTGCCTCCGGTGTGCTGGACGGCCGCCGTGCAGCCACCCATTGGTCCTATTGCGCGGACCTCGCGCGGCGTTTCCCCGCGGTGCGTGTCGAATCCGATCCGATTTTCGTGCGCGACGGTTCGATTTGGACCTCTGCCGGCGTCACGGCGGGCATCGATCTCGCGCTGGCGCTGGTGGAGCAGGATCTGGGGCGCACGGTGGCGCTGGCGGTGGCGCGTTATCTGGTCATGTTCCTCAAGCGCCCGGGCGGGCAGGCGCAGTTCAGCACGGCGCTATCGCTTCAGACGGCCGAGGACAAATTCGGCGTCCTGCATGACTGGATCGGCCGGCATCTCGCCGGCGATCTGGCGCTGCCGGCGCTGGCCGCCCAGGCCGGCATGAGCGAGCGCACATTCAGCCGGCGTTATGTGGAGGCCACCGGATTGACTCCGGTTCATGCGGTGGAGCGGCTGCGCGTGGAAGCCGCGCGCCGGCTGCTGTCGGAAACGCGCCTGCCGGTGAAACGGATCTCGCAGCGCTGCGGCTTCGGCTCGGAAGAGACCATGCGCCGCAGCTTCCTACGCCTGCTGGCCGCCACGCCGCAGGATTATCGGGCGCGGTTCAGTTTTTGAGCCGCGCTTTTGGCGCTGCTCCGCTCAGGGCGACAACTCCTCCAGGACCCTGCCTTTGGTCTCGATCGCGAAGACCAGCACCACGAGCCCACCGACGAGAGCCACCGCCGCGAACCCGGCGAATACGTAGCGAATCCCCAGGTCGGCCATGATCCAGCCGACCGAGATCGAGCCGATCGACGATCCCGCGCGAAGCCACGCACTGCCGAAGCCGGTGCCGATCGCGCGCAGGCGGGTCGGGTACAGCTCCGATGAGTAGAGATAGAGCGAGAACGCGATGGTCTGCAGAATGGCATAAGCTGATGTCGCGAGAATCAGCACTTCGATCGCCGAGGTGGCGCCGAGCCACGACAGCGCCAGCAGCGGCAGCGTCGCGACCAGGAAAGCGGTCCCGTACCAGGCCTTGCGGCCGACCTTGTCGATCAAGAGGGCGCACATGATCGAGGCGGCGACGCCAACACCCGACGTGATCCAGCCATAGGCGAGGCTGGTCTGCAGCGGCAGCTGGAAAACCTGCCGATAGAGCGTGGGCAACCACGTCACCAGGCCGTTGTTGATCATGTAGACGCTGATCCAGAGACCCCAGATCATCAGTGTCCGCTTCAGGTAGATGCCCTTGAAAAGGTCACGCCAATCGGAGCGGGCGGTCGCGGCGGGATCGATCGGTCGCATCACCGGTTCGGGCAGGACAACGCCGCGCTGCGTCGCGCTGTCCTCCAGCAGTTTCACGACGGCCCCCGCTTCCGCGACGCGGCCCTTGGATGCGAGCCAGCGCGGCGATTCCGGCATGAACCAGCGCAGCGGAATGGTCAGCACCGACGGGATCAGGCCGACGACGAACATCGCCTTCCAGCCGTAGAGCGGCACCAGGAAGAAGCCCGCCATGCCGGCGAACATCAGCCCGATCGGGAAGATCACCTCGTACAGCAGGAAGAAGCGTCCGCGTTTCTCGGCGCCGATGAACTCGTTGATGTAGGCGCTCGCCACCGGCACCTCGCCGCCGGTGCCGACGCCCTGGAGAAAGCGGAAGGCCATCATCGATGCGCCGCTCCAGGCGAACAGGCAGGCGACGTCCATCGACACGAACAGCAGGATGGTGATGAAGAGGATTTTCAGGCGTCCGAATTTTTCGGCGAGGGATCCAAAGAGAACGGCGCCGAACAGCTGGCCGATATAACCGGCCGAGATGATCAGGCCGACCTCGGCCGGAGTGAGATGCCACTCCGCAACCAGTTGCGGCATCGCGAAGGCGATGGCCAGCACGGTGTAGGCGTCGAAGAACGTCGCGATGCCCACGATCACGCGCAGCAACAGCAGCCTGCGGGTGACCGGAAGCCGCTCGAGCCGCGCCACCAGTCTGGCGTTGTCGTCGGCGTGAGTGTCAGCGGGACTTGCAGTTTGATCTGGTGTGGCGGTGGCCGTGCGCAATACGGGGCCATCTGCAACGAGCGCAGACATGATTTCTCCTCCCTGATTTTTGGCTATCGGATTCACACATCTATCTGGTGGTCCCATCGCGGCACGATCATCCTTCGCTTGTCGTTGCCGGGCTTGTCCCGGCAACCCCGCTTAGGGACGCAGTGCCCTCCTAAGCGAGATCACCGGGACAAGCCCGGTGATGACAACTGTGGGCGGGGATGTTTTCGTTTCCCACAGCAGCGACAGGCGAGATGTGCGAATTCGACAGTTGATTTTTGAACGGCAGAGCGGATGCCCGCTCTGCCGTTTTGGCCACAACGGCAGTACTACGCCGCGCGCGAAGCGGCGGACGCGTGTCCGACCAGGCCGGCCGAACGCAGCGCGTTGGCGATCTCGACATCGGCGCCCGGCTCCAGCGGCAGCAGCGGCGAGCGCACCGTTGCATGGTCGAGAATGCCGCGCGTCACCAGGCCGTGCTTGAGCGCGACCGTTCCTTCCATGTGCGACCCGCGATGGTAGACGGTGCGGGTCACCGGCAGCAGCCGGTCATGGATCGCGCGCGCTTTCGCGTAATCCTTGGCCTTGCCGGCCGCGATGAGCTCGATCAGCGGCTCGGGCGCGAGGCCGCCGTAGCCGACCAGCGCACCATCGACGTCGAACATGGTGTGCAGCAGATATTCGTCGTGGCAGGTCAGGATCTGCAGGTTGGGACGCTCGCGGCGGACCACCGGAATCTCGGTGTCCCACCGGCGCATGTTGCGCACGCCGTTCTTCATGGCGAACACGCCGGGCAGCGCCGCGATCTCGAGCTGGGTCTCGAGGTTGTAGGTCGCCTTGGTTGCGTCCGGATACTGGAACAGGATCAGCGGCAAACCGCTCTCCTGGTAGATCGCGCGGTAACGATCTTGCGGCGCGCCCTTCTGGTAACCGAACCGCAGCCAGCCGTGGGAGGGATAGACGAGGCCGGCTTCGGCTCCGGCCTTGACGGCCCGCTTGGCTTCCTGCGCGGCGACCTTGGTGCCTTCCAGGGTGATGCCGGCAATGACGGGGATCTTGCCGTCCACCGATTTGACGAAGCTCTGGATGACGGCGGTCTGCTCGTCGGGCGTCAGGAACGTTCCTTCCCCGGCGTGGCCGAGAACGACCAGGCCTTTGACGTCCTTGAAGCTGCCGAGCCAGGCGCCGAGCCGTTGAATCGCCGCGTGGTCGACCTCGCCGTCGCGGGTGAACGGGGTCACCGGTGCGGGGACGAGACCTCTCAGATCGAGCGCTTCCATGTCTGTTTCCTCCTGTGGGTTTGATGCTGGCCGGATCGTTCGCGTTGTCCGCGCCGATCGCGTGCGAAGAAAACCTACCGGGGACGACCATATGTCTGAAGACTCACACCACACATTTCAGATATACCAGGATAGGTATATGTGAGGGACGGCCATGGACTACGCCGCATGGAAACTCTTCATCGACGCCGCTGAACTCGGCAGCCTCAGCAAGGTGGCCGTGGCCTATGGCACCAGCCAGCCGCACATCAGCCGCCAGCTCGGCGAACTCGAGCAGGCGTGCGGAGGGCGGCTGTTTCAACGCACCGGTCGCGGCGTCGTCCTGACCGAACTCGGGCAGCGCATAGCCCCGAAGGTCAGGGCGTGGCTGGCAAGCAGCGATCAACTCGCCAACGACGTGCGCATGTCGGCTGGCACACCGATCGGCAAGGTGCGGATCGGCAGCTTGCCTTCGACCGCGCATCCGCTGATGAGCACGCTGCATAAACGGCTGCGGGAACGCTACCCGCTCATTCAACTGGCGGTGCGGGAAGGGCAGGGCGCCCAGCTCGAGACGTGGTTGGAGGATGGCAGTGTTGATCTGGCAGTTCTTTACCGCGCCGGTTCGGCGCCGAAAAATGGCGACATCTACCTTGTCGAGACATCGACCTACCTGGTCGGAGCGACCGGCGATCCGCTGACGTCGCGGCCGACGGTGCGTTTTTCGGAGTTGCACAATCTGCCCCTGGTGTTCTTTTGTCGTCCGAACAGCTGGCGCGACCAGCTCGAGCAGATCGGCGCTGAGCGTGGCGTTGCCCTCAACGTGGCTCTGGAGGCGGATTCGCTCAGCTTGCAAACCCACATTGTGGCCGAAGGCGGCATTTACGCTTTGCTGGGCCCGTATGCGATCGCTGCTGCATCGAAGGATCGCCAGTTGCAATCGTCGAAGCTGGTCGACCCGGTGGTCACGCGTCACATTGCGCTGGCGATGTCGCGTCATGGCAGCATGACGCTTGCATGCCGTACCGTGATGGAGATGACGCGAGAGATCGCAAAATCCGGTGCGGCCAGGCTGCGTCGCGCGTAGATCCAGGAATCTTCCTGAGGATCGTTGTGTCCGGCCATACAATCCGTTGCAGGACAGTCCAATCTTCGCTTCAATCGCCCTTCATGATTGCGAGCTACACAGCCGGATATCCATAGGAGGACCCATGCCATCGATCGTTATCGCCCAGGGTGGCGGTCCCACCGCCGTCATCAACCAGACGCTGTGCGGTGCCATCCTCGCCGCGCGCAGGCTTGATCCGTCGCTGCGCATTCTCGGCGCGCGCCATGGCGTGCGTGGCCTCACGGCAGGCCGTGTGGTGGATCTCACCGCCATGCCCGAGGCCGACCTGCGCCGTCTCGCCAACACGCCGAGCTCCGGGCTCGGCTCGACCCGCGACAAGCCGGATGCCGCGGCCTGCGCCACCATCCTCGCGGCGCTGGAGCGGCTCGATGCGCGCGCATTCGTCTATATCGGCGGCAACGACACGGCCGGCACGCTGGAGCTGCTGCGTCAGCGCTCCACCGGCCCCTGCCAGTTCGTGCATGCGCCCAAGACCATCGACAACGACCTGATGGAGAACGATCACGTTCCCGGCTTCATCTCGGCCGCAACCTTTGTCGCCAATGCGGCGATCAGTGTCGATCTCGATTTCCGCGCCATGTCCGGCATCTATGTCGCCATCGCGATGGGCCGTCATGCCGGTTTCCTTGCCGCCGCCGCCGCCGGCTGGCAGCAATCGGCCGATGACGCGCCGCACCTGATCTACGCGCCGGAAAAACCGTTCGCGGTGACGCAGTTCCTGGACGATGTGGATGCGGTATATACGCGCCTCGGCCGTTGCATCGTCTCGGTGTCCGAAGGCGTGCAGGACGAGGCGGGACGGCCGCTTGCCGAGGTGCTGGCGAGCGGGGCGGTCGAGCGCGACGCCCATGGCAACCTGCAACTGGGCGGCGGCGATCTCGGTCTCGAACTCCAGCGCGCGCTGAAAGAGCGTTTTCCCAAAGCGCGGACGCGCGTCGATACGCTGGGTTATCTGCCGCGCGGTTTCATCGGCGTGATCGACGAGACTGATCGCCAGGAAGCGTTTGCCGCCGGTGCCTTCGCGGCTGAAACCGCCATGAGCGGCAGCGGCTCGGTGGTGCTGCACTATGACGGCCATCGCACGACGCCCGCACTCGTGCCGCTCGACCGCGTGGCCGCCAAGACCCGCCACATGCCGGACAGCTTCTTTGCCGGCAGCAACGCGGTCTCGGAGGAGGGGCGGAGCTATTTCCGGCGACTGCTGCCCGCGCGGCCGGATGTTTTCCTGCCATTCGGGTAAAATCCCGGAGAAAATAATTTCATCCAGATCGGCGCCGCGTCGCGTGCGTTCTCCGACCTGACAAATTCGGGCGGGACGAGGCGCTATGCGGCGCGCGATCGGGCGCATCATTCCCTTAATCAGTTCACCGTGCGGGATCCGCGGCCGCGACAAACACCGCAGAACGCCGGTCGCGAAATTGGGCGATTTATGATTGCGAGTCACCGGCGTCCGGTTGAATGTTGTCCTCCGACATCGAATGGACGTCGGCCGCAATGATTGCATGCGACCGGTCAGGTTGGAACAAGCGAGACATCGTGAACTATCTTCTCTGGTCACTTCCATTCGCCGCCGTTGCCTTGCCCATCGCGTCGGGACGCGCCTCGACGACCATGGCCGGCTTTTTGGGCCTGCTCGCGTCCATCGCGGTATCCCTGGTGTCGGCGCCAAATCAGTTCGGACCGACCGATGTGCTGTCGAGTGCGACGCATGGAGCGTGGCTCGCCTTTCTTGTCGGTGCGGTCATTCTGGCGGGACTTTTCTTTCGCGAGGTGGTTTCGGGGCACGCCGGTGCCGCTCCTCAACAGCCGCTGGCGGCAGCGCTGCGGCGACGGCAGCTCTACACGACATGTTTTCTCCTGGGTCCGTTTGCTGAAGCCGCCACCGGTTTCGGCGTCGGTCAGGTGACGGTGGCGCCCCTGCTGGCGAACATGGGACTCACGCCGGTTCACGCCGTGCTGTTCGGTCTTTTCAGCCAGATGATGGTGTCGTGGGGGGCGATGGCGAATGGGACAATGATTGGCGCGCAGCTTTCGGGCCTCGCTCCCGTCGACCTGGGTGTCCACAGTGCGCTTCTCAGCGTGCCGCTGATCATCGTGTGGCTTGGCTTGTTCTGGCGGATTGCCTCGATCGCGGACATTCCCGGGACACGGCGGGATCTTGCCGGTGAGCTGGTCTGTACCCTGGCGGCGGGCGGTCTGCTTGTCGTCTCCAACCTGCTCCTGGGTCCGGAGGTCGCGGCGCTGGCCGCGCTTGGTCCTCTCATTCTCGCAAGGTTTCTCGCCGCCGGACGGCCGGACCGCGATCAGTGGCGATCCGCGCGACATGTCGGATTGCCCTATGTCGTGCTGATTGCCGGCTTGATCACGACACGAGCGGTTCCGTCAGTGAATCAGTTTCTCGGCGACGCGCTGACAGTTCGGCCATTCGTCGACGGCCCGACGTGGGCTCCTCTGCTTCATCCAAGTTTCTGGCTTCTCGCGGTGGGGCTCGTGACGGCATTGATCATGGGCGGCCCGGCACTTGCCGGAAGTGCGCTTGAGCGCGCATGGAGTCGGGGACGGCGGCCTATCCTCACCATCGGACTTTTTCTCGCAATGGCGCAGGTGATGTCGATCTCGGGCGTCGCCGATGGGCTCGCGCGGGGCTTGAGATTGTCGCTCGGTCCGCTGGCTGCGATGGCGACGCCGTTATTCGCGGGGCTGTTTGGATTCCTGACGGGCAGCAGCAATGCGGCAAACGGCCTGCTGATGCCGGCTCAGGCCGCGCTCGCCAAGGAAGCGGGTCTCAGCTTGCCATGGCTCGCCGCCATTCAGAATGTCGCGGCTGCCGGATCGACAATGCTGTCTCCGGTCCGGGTGGCGGTCGGATGCGCGCTGGTAGGCAAGCCTGAGCTCGAGCGAAAGGTGTATTCACGCGCCTGGCCACTGGTGGTGGTCCCGCTTGCGCTTTTGATGGTCGCTGCGGCGCTCCTGCTGTTTTGAGCAGTTCGCCGATGCCGGGCCTCACTCCCCCGGAACCAGTTTCCCGAGCACGGGCTGCTGCGACAGCCGCCGGTGCCTGCGGCGCGACAAATACAGCAGGAAACCGGTGACCATGAACAGCGGCATCATGGCGACCGCCAGCATGAACAGCAGCTTGCCCGGCCATCCGAAAATGCTGCCGCGGTGAATATCCAGCACACGCGCCAGGATCCGTTCGCCGACGGTCTTGTCCGCGTAGATCTCCGACGACACCAGGCGTCCGGTGAGGCCGTCGATACGGAATTCATCGCGTGCGCCGTCCTGCGTGGTGTCCTGTGTCCAGGAGCGCACGCGCAGCACCGTGCCGGCGCCGCCCGGCATTGTCAGTTGCGCGATGGCGTAACGGTTACCCTGTTCGTGCAGGAACGTGGACCAGGCCCGATCGAAAGTCAGCGGCGCCGCGTCGGCTGCGCGCGTGCGCATCGCCGGCGGTGATTTCGGTTGCGGTTTCGGCTGCAAGGCCGCGGCGGCGATCTCAGGGCGCGAGAACAACCAGATTGCGCCGGTCTTGTACCAGTCGAACGAATACCACAGGCCGGTCAGGGTCATCACCAGATAGATCGGCAGCACCCAGGTGCCGACCACAGCGTGCAGCGAGCGGTGCAGGCCGCGGCCGCGCAGCCCCAGGTTCGGCTTCAGCCACATCTTCACACTGCGAACACGGTGCGGCCAGCGCAGCACGAGGCCGGAGATCAGCATCACGATCAGGCCGAGCGCGGCCACGCCGGTGATCTGCCGGCCATAGCCGTTGGAATCGCCGGGCAGCAGCAGCCAGCGATGCAGCTTGCGGACGGTGGCGAAGAAGTCCTCGCCGCGTGGCGATCCCAGCAGGCGGCCGTCATAGGGATCGACATAGACCGAGGAGGGCCGCGACCCGCCATCGGTGCGGGCGAAGCGGATGCGCACCGCGGCCGAGGGATCGCGCGTCATGGTCACGGCCGAGACCTTGCCGAAATCATGCTCGGCCTGCAGCCGTGCGATCAGCGCGTCCGGCGTCAGCATCGGCGCGGAGCGGGCCTCGACCCGCGTCAGGCCGGCGTTCAGGCTGGCGCCGATCTCGTCCTCGAAACTCATGGTCACGCCGGTCAGCGCGATCAGCGTCAGCAGCAGCGAGAGCACAAGACCGGCGATGGAATGGACCTGCAACAGCGCGGCCTTGATCGAGCGCTTGATCATGGATGAGGGAACAACTTCGCAGGAGGGGGCTTTGCGTCGGGATCGGCGCGGTGTGTCGTCAGCGCCGTGTGGACGACAGCGCTCGCGGACACTACCGGACGGGCGGTGGCGCTGCTACCCGACAAGCGCCTGCGCAGATTGTAATCGTTCTATGTTGAGTGGCGTTGCCTGATTGTGTGGCATGTCGCGAATGATAATGTCGGCCTCGCGACCGATAGCAAAATTTTATTTCGGTCGCTTTTGTTTCACGCCGATGGACGCCGTCGCAGTTCACTCATCGAAGCCGATCGTCTTGATCAGGGCGATCGCCGCCTGCTGATGGGCCGCGATCTCGTCGATCGCCAGGGAATCGGCGGCGAACATTCCGATATCGGCGACGACAGGCGCGCGATCCGCCGCCGCAATCACCGGATACTCCAGTTCGGCTGCGGCATGGATCTGCTGTGCGGCCGGCGTGACCAGGAATTCGAGGAAGGCCCGCGCTGCATCCGGATGTGGCGCATGCTTCGCCAGCGCGGCGCCGGTCAGGTTCACGTGGGCGCCGCCGCCCGTGAAGGTTGTCGGCACGGCCTTGACCGCTTCGGCCCAGCCGCGCCAGTCGTTGCCCTCGCGCCCGTCGCGCAGTTGCGCCAGTGCCACGGTGTTGCCGATGCCGATCTCGCAGGTGCCCTGCGCGATCTCCCTGACAACGTCGTTGTCCTTGCCGGCCGGCGGGTGGGCCAGGTTGGCTTTCAGGCCGCGCAGCCATGCCTGCGTCGCCTCGGCCCCGTGATGAACGAGATAGGCCGCGACCAGCGCCACATTGTTCTGATGCAGCACCGTGCGCATGCACAGCTTGCCGCGCCATTTCGGGTCGGCCAGCTCCTCGTAACTGATGGCGGTGAGGGCGGCATCCTTGCGGACCATCACCACGCGCGGGCGGACCGACAGCGCCAGCCATTGTCCGTCGCGGCCGCGCAAATTCGACGGCACGGCCTGTTCGATGGCCGGCGAATTGAAGGCATGCGTCAGTCCGCGATGGGACAATTGCGTTGTCTTGTCCAGGCCGATGGTGATCAGCACGTCCGCGGGCGAGGTTTCGCCTTCCGATGTCAGGCGCTTGACGAGGCTGTCTTCGACGAACACCAGTTTGACGGTGGTGCCACGGTCGCGGGTGAAGGCCGCGATGGTCGGCGCCAGCAGATCGGCCTCCCGGGTTGCATAGACGGTGATCTCGTCCGCGTGGCCCGTTGCCGAACTGCTGCCGAGCCACGCTGGTGTCAGCGCGAGCAGCAGGCCGGCGAAACGGATGGCGCGTCGTGGTGTCGTTCGCATCATGGCCTCAGAACTTGATCGTCGCCGATGCCGACACCTGCCGCGCGTCGCCCACGGCAATGATCAGGTTGGACACCGCGGAGGGATAGTAGACGGTGTTGAACATGTTCTTGACGTTGAGCTGATAGGTGACCGGCAGCTTCTGAGAGGCGGTGTCATAGGTGGTCTCATAGCTGGCGAAGGCGTCGGCGACCGTGTAGGCGGGCAGCACGAAGGTGTTGGCGGGATCGCCGGGGCGGTCGCCGACATAATGCGCGCCGGCGCCGATCCGAAGCCGGCCCGGCAGGGCATCGCGAAAATCGTAGACCAGGTAGAGCGACCCGGTATTCACAGCGACATTCTGCAGCTTCTTGCCGGCGAGCACCGGATCCTCGGTGGTCAGCCCGTCGGTGTAGGCGTAGCTGCCGATCATGCTCCAGTTGTCGCTCAGGCGGCCGGTGACATCGACCTCGACACCGCGCGAGCGCGCGGCGCCGACGGTGCGGTACTCGGTGAGTTTGGTCGTCGGGTTGAGTTCGCCGACCAGCACGTTTCGCTTGTCGAGGTTGTAGAGCGCGATGGTGCCGGACAGCCGCTTGTTGAGATCGAACTTGAGGCCGGTCTCCCACGAGGTGCCTTCCTCGGGCGCGAGATTGGAGCCGATCACGACACCGCCGCTCAGCGGCGCGATGGTGGAGGCAGGCTTCAGCGATTGGGTGTAGCTGCCGTACACCGAGACCTGGTCGGTGAGCTTGTAGATCACGCCGGCCAGCGGCAGCAGCTTGCCGCTGTCGGTATCGGTGTTGGTGACGAAGGGGCGGCCCTTTCCGGCCAATTGCTGATAGGCCTGGTAACGACCGCCGCCGACCAGCAGGAGCTGGTTGGTGAGATACAGGGTGTCCTGCAGGAAGCCGGACTGGGTGCCGAGCTTGTCGGTCTGGGCGCTGTCGGTGGCCGAGACGGTGCTGGAGGGCACTTCGCGGCCATAGACCGGATTGTAGATGTTGAAGCCGGGCACCGCAGTCTGGCGCAAGAGATCGGCGCGGTAGAACACGCGATATTGCGCGTCGGCGCCGAACACCACATCGTTGCGCAGGTTGCCGAGCCAGACATTGCCCTGCATGTAGGCCGTGCCGTAGTGATCGCTGGCCACCGACCCATGGGTGGCGTCGTTGCTGCGCGACAGCACGCCCGTGGTCGGGTTCACGGCGGTGAGGCGCAGCTGGTTGGCGTCGTAGTATTCGTGGTCGTAGCTGTAGGCGGCGTGCAGCTTCCAGTTCTCGTTGATCTTCTGGTCGATGCTGATCTGCGCGAGATCCGAACTGCCCCACATGCTGTCGAAGGGCTCGTCCAGGCGCCGCGTGGCGGGGATGTCCAGCGGCCGTCCGGTCCTGGTGTTCAGCGCGGTGCCGCGATCGAACGGCGTGACGAAATCGCGGTGCTCGTAATTGAGCTGGATCGTGGTGGTCTCGCCATACCAGGCCAGCGACGGCGCGATCAGGCCCTCGCGATGCAGGCCGAAATTGCGCCAATAGTCCTCGTTGACGCCGTCGGCGATGATACGGTAGGCGAGGCCGTTGTCGCCGATCGGGCCGGTGACGTCGAGCGTCAGGTTGCCGCCGTTCTTGCCGCCGCCATAGGTCGAGCCGAGCATGGTGAGCGAGCCGCGCTGGGTGAGCTCCGGCCGCTTGCTGATGGTGTTGATGACGCCGCCGGGATCCATGATGCCGTAGAGCAGCGAGGCCGGGCCTTTCAGCACCTCGACGCTGTCGACCGCCATGTTCAGGCTGCGGCCCTGCACCACCGGCATGCCGTTGCGCATGATCGAGCCGTCACGGTTGTCGCCGAAACCGCGCTTCATCACCGCATCCATGGAGGACCCCAGGGTGTTGGCCTGGGTGATGCCGCTGATGTTGACCAGGGCGTCGTCGAGATTGCGCGGCCGCTGATCGCTCAGCACCTGCGACGGCACCACGTTGACGGCCTGGGAGGTGTTGAGTGGCGACGCATCGCTGCGCAGCGTAGTGGCGCTCGGCTCGGCGCGATAACCGAGTTTCGCCTGGGTCCGCGCCGCGGCTTCCGCGGCCGCGCGTTGCGTCGGTGTCGGCGACGCGGGCGGCGGCTCCGCGGTCCGTCGGCGGGACGGGACGGCCTGCGCTCGCCGCACGGATGCGGGCGCAGCCTGCACCTGCTTGCGCTTCTGCGTCGGCGCTTCCACCGTCACGGCCGGCAGTGCCGATTGCGCATTGGCGATCGTGGTGTCGATCGCGAGATCACCCAGCAGGAGTGCAGCTCCGATCAGCAGATGCCCGCGGCGCCTGTCAAGGGAATGTCGTTGGGCGCCGGGTCGGTCATCTGCATGCGTCGTCACGTCGTTTCACTTCCACAGTGGAGATCAAGTGTGGAGGCGTCTATCAGCCGAACATCAGGAAACAAACACTGCGGAACTTGAATCGCTCTAAACGCCAGACATCGTCGCGCGAATTGCCTGCGAATGCGTCACGACGATGTTTTCGCAATCGTTGATTGTGGAAAAACAAGACAGTGCGAGGGTGTGCATAACGGTGACCTCGATGGGCGTCAGAGCGTTAGAGCCGGGTGAATTTTGCGATGAATCAACTCCGTCATCCTGAGGTGCGCGCTCTTGCGCGCCTCGAAGGACGACGGCCCAGGAGCATCTCAGGATGACGGATTGCAGCTCGGATGGTCTTCCGGCCCGAGACCGGTGATCGTCGGACCTGCCGGCCGGCAGCCGATTTCGGTGGGGATCGTCGTTGTTGATCGCGGCGCTGTGTGCTACGATCTGTAGCGTTACGCGACAATAAAACCGCAAGGTCACAAAAAATGGACGATAGCCTGCCCGAACTGGGAGACCTCGAACGCGAGGTGATGCAACTGGTCTGGGCCGATGGCCCGATCACGGCCGAGACCGTGCGGGAGCGGCTGTCGCGCCGGCTCAAGGAATCGACCGTTCGCACCGTGCTGCGCCGGCTGGAGGACAAGGGCTACACCACCCACACGGTGGACGGCCGGACCTACGTCTATCAGGCGGCCGAGCCGCGCGGACGGGTTGCGGCCAAGGCGGTCCAGCGTATCGTGGACTGGTTCTGCAACGGCTCGATCGACGAAGTCCTGGTCGGCATGGTGGATACCGCCATGCTCGACCAGCGGCAGTTGCGGCTGCTCGCCGACCAGGTCGCGAAGGCGAGGGCGAAGGGAGGAGGGAAAAAATAATGCTGACGATTCTGGCGGAGTCGGCGCTGCGGTCCCTGGTTCTCGGAAGCGTGGTGTGGGTTGGCTTGAATCTTCTGCGCATCCGCAATCCGCATGTGCACATGACCTCCTGGGTCCTGGTGCTGGTGGCGTCGCTGGCGATGCCGCTGCTGATGCACTGGACCACGGTGACCATCACCCTGGACGCGCCGCCGGTGTCGGCGCCTGCGCCGGATCACCTGTGGCCCACCGATGCGCCGTTGCCGGACACGGCGGGCGCAGCGTTTCCGTCGGATGTCGGTGCGGCGCTGGCAACGCCGGACGCGCCGCACCAAAGTGCAATCAATGCTATCGCCATCAATGCAATCAATGCCATCACTCCGCGGACCATCAACTGGTGGACGCTGGCGACGGCGATCTACCTGATCGTCGCCGGGCTGCTGTTGCTGCGGCTGGCCATCGGCATCGGCCTGACCTGGCGGCTGGCCCGCGCCGCAAAGCCGATCGACGAGCCCTTGTTCGACGATTCCCTGCTTGACCCGCCGACGACGGCGAACGTGCGCGTGAGCCCGATCATCTGCGGTCCCGTCACGTTCGGTTCGACCATCCTGCTGCCGCCGCGCTACACCGAATGGGATGCGCACAAGCGCCGGGCGGTGCTGGCCCACGAGGGCGCTCACGTCGCCAACCGAGATTTCTATATCCTGCTGCTGGCCTCGCTCAATCGCGCGGTGTTCTGGTTCAGCCCGCTGGCGTGGTGGCAATTGATCCGGCTGGCGGAACTGGCCGAGATCATCAGCGACGCGCGCGCGCTTGAAGTGGTCGACGACAGGCTGTCCTACGCCGAGATCCTGCTCGACCTGGTGCAGGCCGGCCGGCATGTGCCCCAGGCGCCAGAGGCAGCGCTGGAGATGGCGCGGGCGTCGACGGTTCGCACCCGCGTCGAGCGTATTCTCGCCGCGACGGCGGCGCCCGCAAAGGGCGGGTGGCGCAAGCGGATCTGGACGGCGGCTGTCATCGTGCCGGTGGTGGTCGTGTCCGCCGGCAGCATCGCCTACCGCTCGGAATCCGTGTTCGCGCCCGCCATCGAAGGCGCCGGGGAGGTGACCGCCGGGGCGCATGCGCCGCAGCACGTCGCCTTCTATTCCCTGGGCCGGACATCGATCCTTGCCATCTTCCGTGACGGCGACGAGCTGTCCGGGCAGCTGAGCGGACAGCGAAAACTCCCGCTGGCTGTTGAGGGTGAAGGAAGGTATTCCTATCCTGCCGCCGCCGGCCCGATCACGCTGTCGCTCGGCGACGAGCGTCAGCCGTCCGAACTGACATGGAGCCAGAACGGCCGCACCCAGCGCGCGCATCGCATCACCGAAGCGCTGTGGCAGGGCATCGATCCCAGGCAACACGATGCCGCGCTGGGCGATGCGTATGTCGGCTGGTTCGAACTGGCGCGGAATCGCGTTCTCACCATCACGCGCAGCGGCGAGCGGATAATCGCGCAGGAGACCGGCCGGTCGAAATTCGAGATCAGGGCCGGCGGCCAGGATGCGTTTTTCAGCGGCCCCGATGATTTCATGATCTTCCAGCGCGATGCGCAGGCGCGGGTGACGCAGGTGCTGCTCCAGGACCCGGTGTCCGGCGCGCGGCTCGCCCGCAAAGTCGACGCCGCCAGGGCCAGGATGATCGAGGAGGAGTTCGCGCGGCGCATCGCGGAGGTTCCGGATCGCTTCAAGGATCAGGCGCCACAACCTGGCACCCGGGAAATGGTCCTGCGCGGCATCGAGGACATGCAGCGCGGCGCGCCGAACTATGAGCGGATGGGCGAGCAGCTGGCGGCCAACATCCGCCGCCAGATGCCGCAGCTGCAACCGATGTTCAAGGCGCTCGGCGCGGTCGAGTCGATCTTCTTTCGCGGCGTCGGTCCCGGCGGTTACGACATCTACGGCGTGAAGTTCGCCAACGGCATCGCGGAGTTCCGGCTGTTGCTGGGGGCGAACGGCAAGGCGGAGGACGTCCTGTTCCGGCCCGACGGCAACGATGAACTCGGCGCGGTGGTGTCCTGTTCCGAAGAAGCCGCCTTGAAATCCGGCGGTGATGCCGCGCCGATCAGCCTGTTCCTCTACAACAGCAGCGGGAAGGAGATTCAGGTCTACAAGCTCGACGCCAACGGCAAACGCACGGCCCACGGCACCATCGGCGAGAAGATGTCATCGGCGTTTCTGACCTACGTCGACACGCCATGGATCGTCGCCGACAGTTCGGGCAAGTGTCTGGAGATCGTGAAGCCGGGGCAGCGCACGCAGTATCATGCCGTCGCCGACGTGTCCCGAGGCAGCGGGCGGCGCACCGCGCCGCTGGCGGACAGCGAAGCCATGCTGCGTCAATACATCGAGGCGCTGGGGCGCGGCCAGCCGGACTACGATCGCATGACGTCGGAAGTGGCGACGCAGACGCGTCAGCAGCTTCCCTTCAACCAGGCCATCCTGGGGAGGCTCGGCGCGCTGCGCGCCATGTCGTTCCGCGGTGTGACGGCTCTCGGCAGCGACATCTACATGGCGCATTTCGCCAATGGCACGGCCGAGTGGCGCATCAGCCTCGCCAATGACGGCAAGGTGGAGCGGATTGCGCTCGGTCCGCAGTAGGGCGACGGAGCGCACCGCAAGAATTCCGGGATCACCCGATTCTCTGTTGTGGCCGGCACAGGCCCGGCCATGACGAACTCAATAACAAGCGCCTGATTTATTTGCCGCTCTTCTCAGTCAGACGCACTCCCCGATAGCGCCTTGCATCGCATCCCCCTTAATGCTACAACTTGTAGCGCTACAGGACGTCGTCATTTTTCGGAGGCTGTGCGTGGCCGGTCGTCGCCGGCGCGTTCGCGTCTCTGTTGGGCATTTCTTTCGGAGCGTGATCATGAGCGGTTCCGCAAAGGCTGAAGCATCGCTGGCGCTTAATCGGTTCGGGATGGGGCCGCGGCCGGGATCGATCGCGGCCATCGCGGGCGATCCGCGCGGCGCCTTGCTCGCCGAACTCGAGCGGCCGTCGGTTGACCTGGCCGCCGCCTCCGCGCTGCCGTCGAGCGCCAAGGCTTACCGCATCGTCAACGAAGCCAACGCGAAGCGGCAGGCGCGGGCGATCGTCGCGAAGAAGGAGCAGGACGCGGCGAAGAAACAGCAGATGGCGGCTGCGTCCACCATGACGGAGGCGACTGCGCAGGACGCCGGCGCGATAGCGGAGAAGACCGCCGCGGAGATCGTGCCTGATCCGGGGCGAGGATTCTATCTCGACGAGGTGAAGGCCCGTATCGAAGCGGCGTTCAGCGCCGAGATCGGATTCACCGAGCGGCTGGTCTGGTTCTGGTCCAATCATTTCTGCATCTCGGCCGACAAGATTCAAAGCATGTCCGGCGCCTACGAGCGCGAGGCCATTCGTCCGCACGTGCTCGGCGGTTTCACCGACATGTTGCTCGCCGTCGAGGGCCATCCGGCAATGCTGTTTTTTCTCGACAATCTCGGGTCGATGGGCGCGAACTCGATCGCGGGCATCAACCGCGCCCGCGGCCTCAACGAGAATCTCGCGCGCGAGACCATGGAATTGCACACGCTGGGTGTGCGCAGCGGTTACACCCAGGACGACGTCATCGGCTTCGCCAACGTGCTCACGGGATGGACCCTGCTGCCAGCTGCCGACAATCCCGAGCATGGCGGCGAGTTCTCCTTCAATCCGCGCCTGCATGAGCCCGGTGCGCAGACGGTGCTGGGCAAAAGCTACGCGGAGGATGGCGCGGAGCAGGGGCGCGCCGTGCTGCGCGATCTCGCCGCGCATCCGGCCACCGCCACCCATCTCGCCACCAGGCTGGCCACCCATTTCATTGCCGACGTGCCGCCGCCGGCGCTGGTCGAGCGCATGACCAAGGTGTTCCGCGACACCTCCGGCGATCTCAAGGAGACCGCGAAAGCGATGGTCGCCTCTCCCGAAGCCTGGAGCGAACCACGGACCAAGCTGAAGCGTCCAAGCGAGTGGGTCGTCTCCATGGTGCGCGCCACCGGAATTACCCAAGCGAATCCCAAGCGGTTCACCGCTGGGCAGACGTTGCTCGGCGAGCGCCTTTGGCGCCCGTCCTCGCCCAAGGGATATCCGGACGACGAAGCCTCCTGGATCGACGGCATGGGTCGGCGGCTCGACATCGCCAACAATTTCGCCGAGCGCGTGTCGGGCCAGGTCGATCCGCAGGACGTCGTCGAGAACGTGCTGGGATCGCAGGTCTCGCCCGAGGTGAAGCAGGCGGTCGGCCGTGCCGAGAGCCGCCCGCAGGCGCTCGCGCTGCTGTTCATGTCAGCCGAATTGCAGAGGAGGTGACCATGACCTTTTGCCATCTGCCAAGCCGTCGCGAGGCATTGCTCGGCGCCGGAACGCTGTTCGCATGGAGCCAGATGCCGAAGCTGGCGCGTGCCGAGGGCCGCGATCCGCGCCTGCTGGTCATCGTGCTGAGGGGCGCGCTTGACGGCCTCGGCGCCGTGGGGCCGGTCGGCGATCCCGACTGGATTGGGCTCCGCGGTGACCGCGCGCTGGTGCTCGACGGCAAGACGCCCGCATTGCCGCTGGATTCCTTCTTCGCGCTCAATCCCGCGATGCCGAACCTGCATCGGCTGTTCAAGGCGCAGCAAGCCTCCATCGTGCACGCGGCCGCGACTCCATATCGCGACCGCTCGCATTTCGACGGCCAGGATGTGCTCGAAAGCGGGATCGCGCGCCCCGGCGCCGTCGACAGCGGTTGGCTCAACCGCGCGCTGGTCGCGCTGGCATCCGACGGTCGGGTGGATCCGCGCGGCAGCCGTGCCCTCGGCGTCGGCGCGGTAACGCCGTTGATCGTGCGCGGCAAGGCGCCGGTGATGTCGTGGGTGCCGCAACAATTGCTGCCGGCCAGCGACGATACCCAGGCGCGTCTGATGGATCTCTATCAGCACACCGATCCGAAGCTGGCCGTCGCGCTCGAAGCGCGAATGCGTATGACGGCACTTGGTGGAGTTACCACGGTTGCCGCCGATCCAACGTCCGATGACCCATCGCTGCCGCTGCCAGGCATCGCACGCGTGCGCGCCTATGCTGCCGAGGTCGCCGGCTCGGCTGCACGCTTTCTTTCCAAGCCGGATGGACCGCGTGTCGGGGCGGCCAGCTTTGTCGGGTGGGATACCCACATCAACGAAGGCGCGGTCACCGGCCAACTCGCCAATCTGCTTGGTGTACTCGATGGCGCGCTGGCCGCCATCGAGACCAATATGGGCGACACCTGGCGCGAGACCGTGGTGGCCGTCATCACCGAGTTCGGACGCACCGCGCGCATCAACGGCACCAACGGGACCGACCACGGCCAGGGCACAGTCGCCTTTCTCGCCGGCGGTGCGCTACGCGGTGGCCGCATGATTGCCGACTGGCCGGGCCTGAAGACCGCGCAGCTCTATGAGGAGCGTGATCTCAAGCCGACCACCGATCTGCGCGCCGTGCTCAAGGGTCTGCTGCGCGATCATCTGCGCGTCGACGAGCGCGTGCTTGCGAGCACCGTGTTTCCGGATAGTGGCGATGTCGCGCCCACCGCGGGGCTTGTCGGATGAAGCCCGAGGAAGACGTGTCGAGCTGAAACAACCGTGCAATTCAAACCGGCGTTCCCGTATCGTTTCTCATCATGTCGTTTCTCACCGTCCACGATCTCGAATGTCTCGCCAGCTTGGCGACCAACTGGCGGCTGCTCTATTGCAACGAACTCGCGCGCCTCCTGAACGAGGACGACACATGCGACGCCCGACACGACGCCCATTCCATCGGCTCACGAGCGAGATGCTCGACATTGCTTCGTTCCGGTCGAGGCGGCCGGATCCTGATATTTGCGCCGGACCGCCGCTGAGGCAGCAAAGACCGGAAATTCCGGCGCATCACCTGATGCCGCGTCACGGCAGTTCGCCGGATGGCGTTCCCATCCGGACGGCCCTGCCGCCGGTCAGCCCGTTTCTCGCAGCCTTCAAGGAGATAATCTTGAGAAAATTGCCCTTTATCGTATTGGCGACGTTTGGCCTCAGCCTCATTGTCCCACCCGCCGTTGCGCTCAACTCACAAAGCGGCATGCCGCGCGAACCCGGGACGGTCCGGGGATATTGCGCAAAGGTCAGTGAGGGCGTTCATATTCCCTATCGCGGCTGGCACACGAGAAATCGGCTCGGCTTCAATACATGTCTGCGCCGTTTCACGTGAAATGGGTGGTCTCGGCGGCAAACCGGGACTCCTGGAAAACGACAAGGATCTGAGATGGGCGAGCGAGGATATCCCGGTATGATTGTCCTCGGCCGTCATCGTCCGCTTGTGCAGGACGCCTGGAGCGAACTGGCTGCTCGTGCCGCAATCGAAGATATTGCGAGCGATGCCATCGCTCATTTCGATCCCGATGGGTTCTGGCCGGGGCATCCGAGTGACGATGGGACGGGAGACGGTAACGCCAGTTTCTATATGGGCGCTGCGGGTGTCATCTGGGCGCTGGATTATTTGCACCGTGTCGGTGCTGTGAGCGTGGCCGAAGACTTTCGCCCAGTGCTGCCGAAGCTTCTGGAGCGAACGATCGCCGACTTCAAAGCCGATACGCCGACCGATTACGAGAAGCATGGCTCGCTGCTCTTCGGCGATATGGGAGCCGCACTTCTTGCGATGCGCCTCGCGCCCACGTCGGGTTTCGCTGATCTGGTGTTTGGACGCGCGGAAGCAAATATCGAGCTGCCGATCCGTGAGCTGATGTGGGGCATGCCCGGGTCCATGCTCGCCGCAATCCACATGGCCGAGATGACACAGGAGACCCGGTGGCGCGGCCTGTTTGAGGCGCAGGCGGGCCGGCTTTTGGCCGACCTGGAAGACACGCCGCAAGGTCCGCTGTGGACCCAGGATCTTTACGGTCAACGCGATCGTTGGCTCGGGCCTGTTCACGGTTTCGCCGGCAATATCATCCCGTTGTTGCGCGGCTGGAATTGGCTGACGCCGTCACAGCAAGTGCGGGTCGCCCAGTTTGTGCCGGAGACTCTTGCAGCGAACGCGTGGCGGTCGGACGTTGGGACAACCTGGGGCGCGAGAAGCAAGCGTGAGGCGCCGCCCAGGATATGTCAGCACTGTCATGGCGCGCCGGGCATGGTGACGACCTTTGCGGATGCGCCCTTTACGACGCCTGAGTTCGACGCCCTTCTTTTGGACGCCGGCCGCTTCACCTGGGCCGCCGGGCCGCTCACCAAGGGATCGAACCTTTGCCACGGCACGGGTGGCAATGGTTATGCGTTCCTCAAGCTTTACCGCCGCACCAACGATGCGATCTGGCTCGACCGCGCCCGGCAATTCGCCATGACCGCCATCGTCCAGTATCGCGGCGCTCAGCTGGTCGTGGGGCGCGGGCGATACTCCCTTTGGACCGGCGACGTGGGTCTTGCAGTTTACCTTTGGGACTGCATCACAGGCGAGCCTCGTTTCCCGGCGATCGACGTGTTCTGACCTCCGGGGCAGCGCGCGTCAGCGGTCCGACGCGCGCAGCACATCAAGATTGCTGGGCATCTACAATGAATACCGTGCGCCGGGTGCTGTCATCCTCGGGCCAGGCTTGTTCGACCTCCGATAGCGGAACGGGCTTGGCCGCGATCTGAAGGCCAGCCGGTCTGGCTGCGTGAAACAGCCCGCCGACGGAGGCCATGAGGCGATCAAGGGGAATGCTGCCGATGCCGCTGCCCATCAATGTGATGGCCGAGGATCGCAGCACGGGGCTGGGCAGCGTGATGTCGGATCCGCTCGCCGAACCGACCTGAACAAAGCGGATAGGCGTTGCTTCCGGTGCAGCCTTTGCCGCAGAGATCAGCAGCAACTCGGCGCTCGCGCCCCACAGATAGTCGATCACGACATCCACGCCCGCAGCAAACTGCGCCTTGAAGGCGTCTTCCTGTGCCGCATCATCCTCGACAAGAGGGATCGTCACGTCGGCGCCGAGTGCTGCGACCGAGTCCAGGGCAGCGACATTGCGGCCGGTCGCGATGACTTTCTTCGCGCCAAGCTGCTTGGCGATCTGCACGGCGAGGCGGCCTGCGGTGCCGGTCGCGCCGTTGACCAGTACGGTTTCGCCGGCCGTGAGTTTGGCGCGTTCGACGTACGCTGCCCAGGACGACATGCCGGGATTGGCAATCGCCGCCGCGGTCACGTCATCCAGGTCATCGGGCAGCGCCAGGCAGTGCGATGACGGCACGACGGTTCGCTCCGCCATGGTGCCGTGAGGCGCGTTCGGCAGGGCGAAATACACCCGGCGCCCGTCGTCGAGCCGCCCGACGCCGTCGATGCCGACCACGAACGGAAACTGCCCGGACGAACTGTAGTGCTTGCCGGAGGCACGGCTTTTGGCCACCTGGCTGATGGCGGCGGCGCTGACCGTGATCCGGCTTTCGCCCGCGGACGGCTGCGGCTCAGGGATATCCGCATACACCGGCATCTGGCCGGCCTTCAGAACAACGGCTGCTTTCATGACGGTCTCCTGCTTTCGTTTGTTCTAGATGTGTGTATAATGCACATATAAACGAGGTTCGCGATGTCGTCCAGAAATAATGTGCAAAATACACATATTAGTGATCAGCTCCGCCGATTGCACGGCGCGCTGCTCGATATCGTCAGCATCATGAACCGGCCGCAGCGCGACGAGGTGCTGATCAAGGAGGCGGGCATTCCGCTCGATCGCGCGCTGTTTCCTCTGCTGGTCCTGATCGAGCGGTTCGGTCCGATCGGAGTCGTCGATCTGGCGGGCCGTGTGGGGCGGGATTACACCACCGTCAGCCGCCAGGTCGCCAAGCTCGAAGATCTCGATCTGGTGGAGCGCCGGGGCAGCGCCGCCGATCGCCGGGTGCGTGAAGCGCTTGTCACCGCGAAAGGCAAGGCGATGACCGCCCTGGTCGATGCCGCGCGCGAGCGGATCGGGCGGGGCATCTTCGCGACATGGGACACCCGTGAGATCGACGAACTGGTGCGCCTGATGCGGAAGTTCGCGGATGCGGTGTCGCAGGAGCCGTCCGCCGGGTCATGACCCGAAAAAACTGACTGACGTTTCGTCGGTGTCGTCTCCGGCCGGCGACTGGTTCTCCGTCCCGCCGGTCGCGACGGGGCGCACCACGGTCACGGCGCAATTGGCCTTGGCCGCCACCTCGGCGGAGACGCTGCCCAGCAGCTTGCGCCGCCGGGAGCTCTGCCGCGCGCCGATCAGGATGTGGCTGACATGGCTCGCCTGTGCGAAGGCGAGGATGGCGGTGGCCGGATCAAACGCCTCCAGCACATGGACCGTGAGGCGGCTGTCATCGAGCTTTAGTGGCTCTGCCCAGTGCCGCAGTGCCACCAGGCGATCGACATGCTTGTTGTGGCCGTGCTCGTCGAGCGTGGTGTCCAGGGTGATGCGGCCGAGCTTCAGCACATTGACGCAGGCGAGCCGTGCCGAGGGCAGCGTCGCCAGAATGCGGCCGGCCATGGTGCGCAGGTCGTCGTTGATGACGGTGTCGCCGTCGAGGTCGACGGCAACGGCTACGATCGGCGCGAGTGCGAGATGGTTCGCCACCGTTGGCGCGCGCCGCGGCTGCGTCAGCTCCGGATTGAAGCGGCGCCGTAGCGCTGTCGACAGCGGATCCTGCTTCAGTCGTTCGGAGCGCGCTGTCAGCTTGACCTCGTCTGGATGGCGGAGATCGAAGGCGAGCTGCGCTGCGGTCGGATAGCGCCACGCCGGTGCGATCTCGAGACAGCGCAGCACGATCTCCTGCAGCCACGGCGGATAGTCGGCGTGCAGCCGGCGCGGTGGAACGGGATCGCGCCACAACCGGCGGCGCATGCCGCGCATCGTCTCGGTTTCGCCGAACGGTCGCACGCCGGTGGTAAAAAAATAAAGCAGCACGCCAAGCGCGAACAGGTCGCTGCGCGGATCGTTGCGCACATGCAGCAGCCGCTCCGGCGCCATGTAGGGCGCGGTGCCGAACGGCAGGCGGAATTCCTCCTGCAACAGATCAGGCAATTGGTCGTGGCAGGCGAGACCGTAGTCGACCAGCACCGCCTCGCCCGAGGCGCGAAACATAATGTTGCTGGGCTTGATGTCGTGATGGATCACATGCTGCCGGTGCAGGTCATCGAGCGCGTCGGCGATCTTTGCGGCGATCGCGACTGCCTCTGCATAGGGCAGCGGCAAGTCTCGCAGCCGCGGCAGCAATGTCGCGCCCGCGATCTGTTCCATCACGATGTAGGGCTGCGTCGACCAGTCGCCCGCGGCGACGAAGGCCGGCACGTGAATGCCGGTCAGCCGCGGCAGGATCATCTGCTCCATTTCGAAGCTGACGATGGCGGCGGGGTCCTCGCCTTCGCCGATCCGGGGCACTTTCATCAGCATCGGCATCGTCGCGTCCGCCGCGGACACCTGCCACAGTGTCGCCATGCCGCCGCGATGCAGCTGTGGCCCGACCTGAAAACCGTCGATGATCATGTCCGGCGCGATGATCGGTTTGACCATGACGGTTGTCCCAGTCTTCACTTGCCCAGATAGAGCCGGTCCGCGAGCCAGGACGGCAGGCCTTGCGCGCGAATCCGTGCCGCGGCCTCGTCGATGTCGTAGGGCGCGCGGCAGTAGGTGATCTCGGCCCTTGCCGTGTCCAGCATGGCATAGGAGGCCGCCGGCGTGCCGTCACGCGGCTGGCCGACGGAACCCAGCACCGCGAGCCATTTGCGGCCGGGCAACAGCTGAATGGGAACGCCCGTGACCGGCGTGAATGCCGTCATCTTGCCCGCGGACGACATTGAATACAGTGCGGGTCTGTGGACGTGACCGCAAAACGTCACGTGGGCCGAGGTTGCGATCATGCTGTTGGCAGCGCCACTCGCGTCCATCACGTAATTCCAGTTGCCCGGGCGGCTCGCGTCGGCATGGACGAACAGCTGATCATCCTGTTCACGCGTAAGTGGCAGCGCTGCGAGAAATTGCCGTTGCGGCAACCCGAGCTCGCGGCGCGTCCATTCGATCGCGGCCGTTGCCTCGACATTCATCTGCACGCGGGGATCGCTGACGGCGCTGTCGTGATTGCCGAGCACGGCGAGGGCGCCCTGCGCCACCAGGTCCATCACCGTGGCCATGGTCCAGTCCGGATCGGCGCCGTAGCCGACATAGTCGCCGAGCAGCACGATCTGCTCGGCGCCATTGACCTGCGCCTGCGCGAGACAGGCGCTGAACGCCTGCCTGTTGGCATGAATGTCCGAGAAGAGGGCAATCCGCACGATCTGAGCCTTCGCGAACCGGCCGGGAATGGCGACCGTATCGATCCCTTCTCAAAGCGCAGCGAGGCGACAATGTCAAAAACGTCGCGGCGCGTGTCGCCCTCCGGACACGGCTCTGCGGATGCTTATCGCAGCGAGATCGCCAGGCCGCTGAGGTCGGCATTGACCATCAATCCGGTCTGCCGGCCGCTCATCTCCAGGACCGCGCCTTTTTCGTTGACCAGGACGATGACCTGCGCACCGGCACCGACTGCCGCACCCGCGCCGCCGGCGCCGTAGACACCAGCCACATCCGACGGCCGGTTGATGTTGCGCACGCGGCCGGACCAGTAGGTTTGCGAGGCACCAAACACCAGGCCGGCGCTCAAACCGCCGATCGACAGCGGGTAACGCTGCCCACGAAACGTCAGTGTGCCGCTGCCGCCGGAGGCACCGATGAACCAGCCGCCCTTGAGCACCGAAATCCGGATCGTGCCGGTGTCCGCATGGGCGGCCGTGGAGAGAACGGCGCCGGCGAGAGCGGTGAAGGCGATCAACGTCTTGCGAAATCCGAATGAAGGCATGGTGTTCCCTTTGATTCCCCGGTGCATTTCCGTGCTCACCATGGCTGCACACGCCACCGAGTTCAATGAAAATGCGAACCGTGCGTTGTGTTCGCATGTGGCTCCGGTGATCGCCGTTATCGCAATGCGGGAGAGCTTTCGGCCGCCAGGTTTGGTTGCCTGGTTCGGCGTTCGCGGGCACAGTTCTTGCTTTTCGTGTCTTGTGACTGCGTCAACGCAAAACATTTGGGGGCGATCATGACCACGCCAGAGGTACGGGCCGACGATCACGACATTCAACCGATCCCCGATGCGGATCGGGATTCCACCGGGCCGCAGCAGATGTGGATCTGGGCCGGGGCGAACATCGCGCCGGTGAACTGGGCGCTCGGTGCACTAGGCATCGTGCTCAAGCTCGGGTTGTGGGAGACCATCGCGGTCATCGTGCTGGGCAACCTGGTCGGTTGCGCCATCTTCGCCGCCTTCACGGTGATGGGCCACAAGACCGGGGTCAACCAGATGGTGCTCAGCCGCTCCGCCTTTGGTCGCCGCGGCGCCTATCTGCCGAGCGCGCTGATGTTCCTGATGACATTGTGCTGGATTGGCGTGAACACCTACTTTCCGGTCAAGATCGGCATGGCCATTCTCGGCCAGTTCGGCATCGCCGACACCTGGTTCACCACCTTCATTGTCATCACATTGATCATGGCGGTGCAGGTCGGCATCGGCGTCTATGGCTTCTACGCCATCCGCACTTTCGAGAAATACACCGTGCCGGTGACGGTCGCGATCATGGCGCTGATGAGCGTGCTGGCCTGGAGCCGGCCCGGCGTGGTCAACTGGAATTTGACCAGCACATTGCCGCCCGGCGCGCACATGGCGATGCTGACGCTGCTGATGACCGCGATCGGCGTGGGCTGGGGCATCTCCTGGGTCACCTGGGCCTCGGACTATTCGCGCTTCGTGCCGCGCAGCGTGCCGTCGTCCCATGTGTTCTGGTACAGCTATGTCGGCATGTTCGTGCCCACGGTGTGGCTCGCCATTCTCGGCGCCACCATTGCCAGCGTGACGCTGGACACCGATCCCGCCAAGATGGTCTCTTCTGTGTTCGGCGGCGCCACCAGCATTCTCGTGCTGCTGCTGGTGCTGCACGGCCCGATCGCGAGTAACATCCTCAACGTGTATTCCGCGGCGCTCGCCGCGCTCAGCATGGAGGTGAAGCTGTCTCGCGTCGCGCTGGCGGCGGTGGTCGGCATCGCCGGCTACATCGTCACCATCTATTTCATCTTCGCACCGTCGTTTGCGAAAGCCTTCGACAACTGGATGATCAGCCTCCTGTTGTGGATGAGCCCATGGGCCGGCGTGATACTGGCCGACTTCTTCATCAAGCGGCAAGGCCAGATTGATGTCCCCGAACTCTACAAGGCGCCGGATGTGAGCGCCTATGGCGACATCAACTGGGCGGGCATTATCGCCTTCCTGGTCGGGCTCGTCGCGGGCTGGTCGCTCGAGGATGGTTTGGTGAGCGCGCTGCAGGGACCGATCTCGCTGGGCCTGCTCGGCGGTGCGGACCTGAGCTGGCTCGCTGGCATCGTGGTCGCCGGCGGGCTCTATCTCGCGCTCAGCCGTAGCATGGTCGCGGCGCCGATGGCGCTGAAGAAGGGATGAGCCTTGTAGTCCGGGCGAGCGAAGCGACCCCGGGGACAGGCACTGCGACCCATCCCGGATATCGCTGCGCTCATCCGGACTACAGGCTGGATGCCCCGCTTTCGTGGGGCATGACGAGGTAAGCAAACCCCGAGACCTCCCATGTATCATCACCTCACTTCCACACCCGGCAACGTGCAATGGGGCCTGTGGGACGGTTCGCTCCCACCGGTGCTGCGGATTGCGTCGGGCGACCGCGTCACCATCGAAACGATCTCCGGCGAGCCCGAAGACATGCCCGACGCCGCATCCGGCTTTGCACCCGTGCCGGGGCAGGCGGAGGTGTTCGCCGCAACGGCGCGCGGGCCGGGGCCGCATTTCCTTACCGGGCCGGTCCATGTCGAAGGCGCCGAGCCCGGCGACGTGCTGGAGGTACGCTGTCTCGACATCGCGCTACGCGCCGACTGGGGTTGGAATCTGCAGGCGCCGTTCCTCGGCACCTTGCCGGAAGACTTCCCACAGCTGCGCCGGATTCACTTTCCGCTCGACCGCGGCAAGATGATTGCGACATTGCCCTGGGGGCAGCAGCTGCCGCTCAAGCCGTTCTTTGGTAATTTCGGCGTCGCACCGGCGCGCCCATGGGGACGGCTGTCGTCGGTGCAGCCGCGGGTGTTCGGCGGCAATATGGACAACAAGGAGCTTGGTGTTGGCTCCATTACCTATTTCCCGGTGTTTGTCCCCGGCGCGCTGTTTTCCGCCGGCGACGGTCACGGCCTGCAGGGCGACGGTGAAGTCTGCTTGACTGCGATCGAGACCGCGCTCACCGGTACTTTCGAATTCCATGTGCGCAAGGACATGAAGCTGGCCACGCCGCGCGCGGAGACACCGGAGGCGTGGATTACCATGGGCTTCGATGAGGATCTCGATGACGCCGCCAAGATCGCGCTACGCGACATGATCGCGCTGATCGGCGAAAAATCCGGCTTGTCGCCACAGGATGCCTACACACTGTGCTCCCTGATCGCCGACATGCGCATTACGCAACTGGTTGATGACAACAAGGGCGTGCATTGCGTGCTGGAGAAGAGGCATTTGCCGGGGCGATAGAGTGGGCTGCGTTCAGGTTCATGTGACAGAAAGCGGCTCACCTTTTTTTGTCGTTGCCGGGCTTGTCCTCAGCGACTTCGGCAAAGCCGAAGTCGCGGACACAACCCCGCTTAGGGACGCACTGCCTTCCTAAGCGGGATCACCGGGACAAGCCCGGTGATGACACCGTGGGGATGATACGCTGAAGATGTCAGAAGCCACCGCTTAAGCCACGAACCTACTCCATCGGCGGCGCATACACCGACGCATCCACCACATCCGGCCGCCCCTCGATCGCAAGCTTCGTGCGCCGCGGCTCGCTCTGCGCGATGACGCGGCCGCGCCGGACAACATGCAGCCGCGCCGCGCGCAGGCGGATCGCCTCGATCGGGTCTTTGGCCTGCAGCACCACCAGGTCGGCGTGGCAGCCGACGTCGAGGCCGTAGCCGTCGAGCCCGAGGATGCGCGCGGGCACGGTGGTGACGGCGTCGAAACAGGCGCGCATGGCGTCGCGTGAAGTCAATTGGCCGACATGCAGGCCCATGTGGGCGACATCGAGCATGTCGGCAGAGCCCAGCGAATACCACGGGTCCATGCAGCAGTCCTGGCCGAACGCGACATCGATGCCCATGGCCCGCATCTCGGCGACGCGTGTCAGGCCGCGGCGCTTGGGATAGGTGTCGTGGCGGCCCTGCAGCACGATGTTGATCAGTGGATTGGCGATTGCCGCAACGCCGGCCTCCGCCATCAGCGGCAGCAGTTTCGAGACGTAATAATTGTCCATGGAATGCATGGAGGTGAGGTGCGAACCGGCGACGCGGCGACCGAGGCCGAGCCGCTGCGTCTCGTACGCCAGCGTTTCGATATGCCGCGACAGCGGATCGTCGGTCTCGTCGCAATGCAGATCGACGCGCAGGCCGCGTTCAGCGGCGAGTTCGCACAACGCGCGCACCGATGCCGCGCCGTCGCCCATGGTGCGCTCGAAATGCGGAATGCCACCCACCACCTCGACGCCCTTGTCGAGCGCGCGGGCGAGATTGGCCACCGCGGTCGGCGAACGATAATAGCCGTCCTGCGGGAAGGCCACGAGTTCGAGGTGCAGATAGGGCGCCACCTTGCGCTTGACCTCGAGCAGTGCATCCACCGCCAGCAGCCGGTCGTCGCAGATGTCCACATGGCTGCGGATGGCGAGCAGGCCCTGGGCGACGGCGAGGTCGCAATAGCGCAGCGCACGCTCGACCACCGCTTCGATGGTCAGCAGCGGCTTGAGCTCGCTCCACAACGCAATGCCTTCCAGGAGCGTGCCAGAGCGGTTCAGCCGCGGTAGCCCGAGCGACAGCGTGGCGTCGAGATGGAAATGCGAATCGACGAATGGAGGCGACACCAACTGGCCGGCGGCGTCGATGGTGATGGCGGCCTCAGCGGCGATGGCAGGCTCAACGGCTGCGATGCGGCCGGCGCTGACAGCAAGATCGATTCCGGTGCGGCCGTCCGGGAGCGTGGCATTGCGAATGATCAGGTCGAAGGACAAGGCGGATATTCCTTGTAAGGCACATCCTGAAGTGTCGATGGTTTGCCGCGAGCGGGCAAGTGCCGTCGTTGAACATTTGGTGCGCGGGCGCTGACCATACCGATGCAGTCAGGAGAATTGGCCTGCCGGCCGTCACCGGGGCTTCTTCCTTGCGGGCCGCGCGGGGCACATCTGCTGATGGGGTGTCTTGCGCCGCCCCTGCGCTTGCGCTGTAAGACCATTCCGCGCCGCATGAAGGATCATCCCCGTCCCATGACCGAAGCTGTTTCTGCCCCCTCAGGCGCGGCCTCGCCGGCCCCGCGCTCGTTTGCAGCCATGCGCCATGGCGGTTTCCGGGCGCAGTTCATCACCTATGTCCTCGCCATGATGGCGGACAACATCGAGCACGTGATCAGCTACTGGGTGGTGTTCCAGAAATTCCACTCGCCCGCGCTCGGCGGCTTTGCAGTGCTCTCGCACTGGCTGCCGTTCCTGCTATTTTCGGTGGCTTCCGGCGCGCTGTCGGAGCGGTTCGATCCGCGCCGGGTGATCCAGGTCGGCATGGGCCTGTTCATCCTGGCGTCCCTGAGCTGGGGCTACTTCTTCGTCACCGGCACGCTGCAGATGTGGCAGGCCATGCTGATCCTGGTGATCCACGGCTGTGCCGGAGTGCTGTGGCAGACGCCCAATCAGATGCTGCTCTATGAGATCGTCGAGCCGGCCGATCTGCAGAGCGCGGTGCGGCTCAACGCGATGGCGCGCTATCTGGGAATCCTGGTCGGGCCCGCCGTGGGCGGCGCGATCCTCCTCGCGCTCGGGCCGGCGCATGGCATCATGCTGAACACGGTCTTCTATCTGCCGCTGGTGCTGTGGCTGGTGAAAGCACCTTACGGTCCGCGCTTTCGCCGTGGCGCGCCGCCGCCGCGCCGGGCGGTGCGGGGACTGGCCGACATCGTCAACACCATGCGCGACGTCAGGCTGCACACCGTCATCCTGTCGATGACGCTGTTGGCCGGCGCGGCCTCCTTTTTCGTCGGCAATGCCTACAGTTCGCAAATGCCGGGCTTCGCCGGCGATCTCGGTCACGGCGATCCCGGCGTCGCCTACAGCACGCTGCTGGCGGCCGATGCGGCGGGCGGTCTGCTGGCCGGCCTTGCGTTGGAAGGGCGGCAGTTGTTGGCGCCGCGGCCGCGCACCGCGATCATCCTTGCGATGTTGTGGTGTGCAGCGTTGACGGTTTTCGCGCTGTCCGGCAGCTACGTGCTGGCGCTATGCTTTTTGTTCGCCGCCGGCTTTCTGGAACTGTCGTTCAACGCGATGGCCCAAAGCCTGGTGCAGCTCAATGCCCCGATTGACAAGCGGGGCCGTGTCATCGGGCTGTTCAATATGGCGAGCCTCGGGTTGCGGGCCTTCAGCGGGGTCTCGGTTGGCATGCTCGGCAGCGCAATTGGCATTCATTGGTCGCTGGCGCTCTCTGCGGTGGCGACCATGGCCGTGGCGGGAGGATTGCTGGCCATACGCTGAGGCGGCAGGGCGTTCGCGCCGCGGCAGGTCCCGCCATGCGAAAACGAGTGGTTCGACCTTGGAATCGACTCTCCAAGGCCTTCCACCGCAGCGCAACATAGCCTAAAGACGGCGCAAATCCTTTCTTTCCAGGTTCCCGCGCCCCCATGATCCGTCTCGACAACATCAGCAAGCAGCAAGGCCATCAGATTCTCTTCATCGAGGCCTCCGCGGCTCTCCAGAGAGGCGAAAAAGTCGGTCTGGTTGGTCCCAACGGGGCCGGCAAGACCACGCTGTTCCGCATGATCACGGGGCAGGAGCTGCCCGACGAGGGCCAGGTCGCGGTCGATCGCGGCGTGACCATCGGCTATTTCAGCCAGGATGTCGGCGAGATGGCAGGCCGCAGCGCGGTCGCCGAGGTGATGGATGGCGCCGGCCCTGTGAGCGAGGTCGCGGCCGAGCTCCGGCAGCTGGAAGCCGCCATGGGCGATCCGGAAATGGCCGACGACATGGATAGCATCATCACGCGTTATGGCGAGGTGCAGGCGCGCTTCGAGGAACTCGACGGCTATGCGCTTGATGGCCGGGCGCGCGAAGTGCTCGCCGGGCTCAGCTTCAGCCAGGAGATGATGGACGGCGACGTCGGCGCGCTGTCGGGCGGCTGGAAGATGCGCGTGGCGCTGGCCCGTATTCTGCTGATGCGTCCCGACGCCATGCTGCTGGACGAGCCGAGCAACCATCTCGATCTCGAAAGCTTGATCTGGCTGGAGCAGTTCCTCAGGGGCTATGAGGGCGTCTTGCTGATGACCTCGCATGACCGCGAGTTCATGAACCGCATTGTCGGCAAGATCGTGGAGATCGATGGCGGCGGGCTCACCACATACTCCGGCGATTACGAATTCTACGAGCAGCAGCGCGCGCTCAACGAAAAGCAGCAGCAGGCCCAGTTCGAGCGCCAGCAGGCGATGCTCGCCAAGGAGATCAAGTTCATCGAGCGCTTCAAGGCGCGGGCCTCACATGCGGCGCAGGTGCAGAGCCGGGTGAAGAAGCTGGAGAAGATCGAGCGCGTCGAACCGCCGAAGCGTCGCCAGACCGTGACCTTCGACTTTCTGCCGGCACCGCGCTCGGGCGACGACGTGGTGAGCCTGAAGAATGTGCACAAGGGTTATGGCAGCCGCAGCATCTATCAGGGGCTGGATTTCTCGGTCCGTCGCCGCGAACGCTGGTGTGTGATGGGCATCAACGGCGCTGGCAAGTCCACGTTGTTGAAGCTGATCGCCGGTTCGACCGAGCCGGACACCGGCACCGTTGCGCTCGGCGCCAGCGTCAAGATGGGTTACTTCGCGCAGCACGCGATGGATCTACTGGACGGTGAACGCACCGTGTTCCAGTCGCTGGAGGATGCATTTCCGCAGGCGGGCCAGGGCTCGCTGCGCGCGCTGGCCGGCTGCTTCGGCTTCTCCGGCGACGACGTCGAGAAGCGCTGCCGCGTGTTGTCGGGTGGCGAGAAAGCGCGGCTGGTGATGGCGCTGATGTTGTTCGATCCGCCGAACTTCCTGGTGCTGGACGAGCCGACCAATCATCTGGACATGGCGACCAAGGAGATGCTGATCTCGGCGCTCAGGGAATACGAAGGCACCATGCTGTTCGTCTCCCATGACCGGCACTTCCTCGCCGCATTGTCCAATCGCGTGCTGGAATTGACGCCCGACGGCATCCACCAGTATGGCGGCGGCTACACGGAATATGTCGCGCGTACCGGGCACGAGGCGCCAGGCCTTCACAGCTGAGTGGCTGCACAGCTGAGAGGTCGTGGGTTGCTCATCCTGAGTAGGACAAGTCCGGCATCGGGTTAGCGCGGTGCCGGCTGAACGATCTCGCCGTCCTCCTTGACGAAGCGGTCGATCTCCGGGTTCGGCAGCAGATCGAGCACCGTCTCCGACGGCCGGCACAACCGCACGCCTTTGGGCGTGACCACGATCGGGCGATTGATCAAGATGGGATGCGCCATCATGAAATCGATCAGTTCATCGTCGCTCCATCTGAGATTACCGAGGTCGAGTTCGGCGTAGGGCGTACCCTTCTCACGCAGAATCTGCCGCGGCGTTGCGCCCATCGCGACAATCAGTGCGACCAATTGGTCGCGCGTTGGCGGCGTTTTCAGGTATTCGACGATCTCGGGTTCGCAGCCGCTCTGGCGGATCATCGCCAGGGTGTTGCGGGAGGTGCCGCAGGCGGGGTTGTGATAGATGGTGATGGTCATGGAAACGCTCCGCGGACTTGCTTGCGTCTCTCTCATACCAGCCGAGCGATGCCTTGACGATCGCCAGTGTCAGGAGTGGGGCAAGCATTAAGTTTTATGACGCAAAAATTACAAACGCCGAAACCAATAACCATTAAAAATGAGCAATGACACGCGGCTGTGAGTCCGCGTGTCGCGGCTGCGGCGTATGATGCGGGTTCTTGGAGTACAGCCATGAACCCTGAACTCGTTCAGACCATGCGAGCCGCTCTCGAAGCCGTGATGGCCAAGATCCCCGCCGATCAGTCGGTATTTGGCGTCAAGGCCGCGATGGCCGAGGTTATCCTCAAGGCTGCGGCCCACGGCCACACCTCGTTTGATGGTCTGGTCACGGTCGCCTCCACCCAGATCCAGGCCGTGATTGCGATGCTGACCTGACGCGATGCGTGGGTCTCCGACATAGGCAAAATGTCCGAGGCCGCGGAGGGAACCCGAACGGATTCCGGGGATGCGGCAGCCGCCGGAATAGCCTAGATAGCTGGCATGACCGAAAGCCAGCCTGTCGCCGCCAATATCGTGCATCCGCTGATCGACGAGCCATCGATCGCCAATCTGGTGCGAACTTTCTACAGCCGTGCCCGCGAGGATGACCTGATCGGGCCGATCTTCAATGCAGCTGTCGCGGACTGGGATCATCACATCGGAAAGATCGCGGATTTCTGGTCCTCGATCATGCTGCGGACAGGTCGCTACGACGGGCGGCCGATGCGGCCACACCTTGTGCTGCCCTTGAAGGGCGAGCATTTCGATCGCTGGCTGCAGATCTTCGAAGTGACGGCGCGGGAGCTGTTCCCTTTGGAGGTTGCCGATGCCGTCATCGTGCGTGCCCGCCGCATCGCCGACAGCTTCGAGATGGGGATCGCCACCACACGTGGCGAGATCGCCCGTCCCCGGCACAGTAAGAGCTGACTGCGACCTCAGCGTACGCGCACGCACGCACGCGGCCATCAGACGGCGGATTAGTTCGGTTTGGTCAGACAATGCCTATCGTCGGTCGGCCGGGTGGGCACCTCCTTCGGAGCTATGGCCATTGAGCCGGCCCATCGCTGCGTTAGAGTCAGTCCGATGTCGGGGACGCGGTGGGGGTTCGTTGATGAAGATCGATCATGAGGGCTGGACGCTGGTGACTGGCGGCAGCGGCTTTATCGGCGGCGCATTGGTCAGGCGGCTGCTCGCCCTTGGATGCAGGGTTCGGGTCATCAGCCGGTTTGCCCACAAGGCCCACCAGGATGAGCTTAGGACGCACATTCGGAGCCAGGGGCAGCTGGATTGGTTCGAGGGTGATCCCGCATGCCTATCCAGCATGAGTGCCGCCTTCGCCGACGTGACGTACGTCTTCCACGTCGCGGCCCTGGTTAACTCTGCTGCCCCTCGCGCCGTATTCGACAAAGCCAATGTTCGAGCCACCCAAAATGTTTGTGAACTGTCGCTTCGAAATGGCGTCGCAAAGCTGATCCATGTCAGCACGGCTGATGTGTTCGGACTGCCCGAATTCGCGGAGATCTTTACCGAAAAGGCACCCTACCGCCCGTGGGCCGAGTCATACGCCGATTCAAAGATTCGTGCCGCGGAAGTGGTGAAAGAGTATCGATCTCAAGGTCTCGTATCTTCGATGATCTATCCCGGTTGGGTGTATGGACCTGGCGACCGGGCTTTCCTGCCTGCTCTGGTATCGCAGATCAGGAGCGGTCTGATGCCGAATTGGTCGCCAAACGATTCCGAGATGTATCTCGTCTTTGTGGAAGACCTCGTCGACGGACTATTGTTGGCGGCAACCTCTGCGGCCGACAACGAGGATTTCCTGATGCTCGACGACACATCGGGCACCGTGATGAGGGATCTTTGCGAGCAGATCGCGTCCTATTTCGACATCGGCTATCGAAGTGTTCGGGTCCCGTACCAATTCATGTACCTCTTGGCACGGATGTCCCATCACCTGGTCCGATTGGGAGCGGTGAAGACGCCGTTGCTGACGACAACCGACGTGAAGTCCTTCGGTTACCGGTTCAGATTTTCAGCTGCGAAGGCACGGGATGTGCTCGGTTGGTCGCCGCGCACGTCGTTCATTGTAGGCATGGAAGCTGCCCTGCGGTGGTATTCAGAAAACCTGATTGAACCAGAGACCAAATCCGTCATGCCTGGCCGGGGCTAATCCATCAGGCCGGATATTGATCGACTCATTGATCCGTTATGGGAGCGCCAGCACAGAGCGCACGGCGTGGCTCCGTACGTGCCAGCTCCTGCACGGCTCGTTTCGGCAATTGCGAGGCAGTCGCATCTTTCAATCGATGAGATCAATCAGACTTGATTACGTCACGTGCACAGACTAGAGCGTCCGTCGTTCTGATTGAATCAGGACTGGGGCTCTCGCTTTTTGGTTTGACGCGTTTTCTTCCTGCGAACGGGTAATCTACGTCGCTCGAAAACGCTCTGGAGCCCTCACAACAGCAGTTGTCGGGACAGCATGGAACGCGTTCGAAAATTGGCGATTGGAAGTATTCTAATCGGGGCGGTTGTCCTTGGTCTGAAATACCTCGCGTTCGTGCTGACCGGCAGCGTGGCGCTGCTGTCCGACGCGATCGAAAGCATCGTCAACGTCGTCACCGCCGTGATCGCCTTCCTTGCCGTGAGCTTCAGCGCCAAGCCGGCCGACGACGGCCATCCCTACGGCCATCACAAGGTGGAATATTTTTCCGCCGTCCTCGAGGGCGTGCTCATCGTGCTGGCCGCGGCGCTGATTCTGCGCGAAGCGTATTTCAGCTATCTGGAGCCACGGACGCTGGATGCGCCCTGGCGAGGCCTGGCCGTCAACGCGGTGGCAGGGGTCATCAATGCCGGCTGGGCGTGGCTCCTGATCAAGGAGGGGCGATCGCTGAAGTCACCGGCGCTTGCAGCCGACGGTCACCATCTTCTCACCGATGTGGTGTCGTCGATCGGCGTGCTGGGCGGCGTCGGTGTCGCGGCGGTGTCCGGATGGGCCATCCTCGATCCCGCACTTGCAGCCCTGGTGGCGCTGAACATTCTCTGGTCCGGATGGGGCCTGATGAAGAGTTCGCTGAGCGGCCTGATGGATGAAGCCATTCCGGCGGACATGCTGGCGACCATTCGCCGGATCATCGCCACCAACGCCGACGGGGCGATCGAAGCCCATGACCTGCGCACCCGCCGGGCCGGCCGCATGACCTTTATCGATTTTCATCTGGTCGTGGCCGGCGATATCACGGTCGATGCGGCCCACGTGATTTGCGACCGGCTGGAACATGCGATCAAGCAGGAGATTGGGGATTCCCTGATCACCATCCACGTCGAACCGGACGGCAAGGCCAAGCATTCCGGCATTGTCGTGCTGTAGATCGGTATCGGGCGCTGCCGGACAGCTGACTGATCCTTAGGCAGGCCGGCAGCACGGGTGCTTTGTGCCAATTTCCGCGGCGCGCCACCCTTCCTCCTGCACGAGCTCTCGTATATTGAGGGATTTACTGCCGGAACGCGCCGATAGTCGCCTTGAGCGATTGGGTTGTGTGGACGGTGGTGGCGGTTCGTTAATCGGTAAGCCGCAATCTGACACTGGATCGACGCAAGCGGACACGCATTTCCTTCGAGGCATGGCATGGCAAATCGACTGACGACGGCGCAATCCACCGCAGCGATGCGGCGTTGGGGAGGTTCCGCCGGTGTCACGCTCGCGACGATGGCTGTGCTGATAGCTCTGATCGCCCCCGCCACGGCGCGACAGGCGCGCCCCGCGACCGCCGTCGAGGCGGTGGCGCCGCGTGAAGCCGGCGAGCCGATCATGGCGATTGTCTCGATCAAATCCCAGCAAGTTACCTTCTACGACGCCGACGGCTGGATCGTGCGCGCGCCGGTGTCGACCGGCATCAAGGGGCGCGAGACGCCGGCCGGCGTCTTTGCCGTCCTGGAAAAAGACAAGGACCACCATTCGACCCTCTATGACGATGCCTGGATGCCGAACATGCAACGCATCACCTGGAACGGCGTCGCGCTGCACGGCGGACCGTTGCCCGGATATGCGGCCTCGCATGGCTGCGTGCGGATGCCCTACGGCTTTGCGGAGAAGCTGTTCGACAAGACCTGGATCGGGATGCGGGTGATCATCTCGCCGAACGACGCGGCTCCGGTGGAGTTTTCCCACCCCGCGCTGTTCGTTCCGAACAAGGAGGCTGTCGCGGCTGCCCCGGCCAAGGCCGAGAAACTCGCCGGCGAAGCCGCCGAGGCCGCCAAGGCGGCTGACGAGACTAAAAAGGCGGCAGCGACTGCGGCGCGCGAAACCGTTTCGCTGACGGCGGCGCTGCGCAAGCTCAGGGGGCTCAAAACCCGCGCGGATGCCGAACTGGCCCGCGCCGACAAGGTGCTCACCACCGCGGGGACGGACGAGGCCAAGACGCGCGCCGAGGACGTCAAGCAAAAGGCCGCCGCCAAGGCCGCTGACCTGGGAGCGCAATTCGACACCGCTACCGCGGACGCGAAATTGAAGCTCGACGCTGCCGCCGCCGCAAAGGACGCAGCCAAGCTCGCTCAGACGAAGAAGGCCGACACCGCCAAGTCGGCGAGCGAGGCGAAGCTCGCGCTCGAGCCGGTGTCGGTGTACATCAGCCGCGCGACGCAGACGCTTTATGTCCGGCGCAATACCCATAAGCCGTGGCCGGACGGCGGCGAGGTGTTCGATTCAACCATCGAGGCGCCGATCGCGATCCGCGATCCCGACACGCCGATCGGCACGCATGTGTTTACCGCGATGGCGCGCAACGATACGGGGCTGCGCTGGAGCGCGGTCACCATCGACAACGGCGACAACGCCAAGGACGCACTCGACCGCATTACCATCCCGCAGGATGTCCTCGATCGGATCGGGCCGACGACCGTGCCGCGATCCTCGATCATCATCTCGGACGAGCCGCTCAGCAGCGAGACCAACTATCGCACCGAATTCGTCGCTGTGCTGAGCAACCAGCCCCAGGGCGGATTCGTGACGCGCCTGCCGACACCCAAGGTGGTCGATGACCGCATGGCCAGCGACAATGGCCAGAGCGACGACGGCTTCGGCTTCTTTGGTTTCCAGCGCACCTGGGGTCCTCAGCCCGTCGATCCGCGACGTCGCGACCGTCAGTACTATCCTCAGGCGCAACAGCCTCGGGCGCAACAAAACTGGGGATGGTAAGACGCGGTATGCTGCGTCGCGCTTCCTCGACGTGATCTCGGGACCGAACATCCAGGGCGCGATGGATCTGAATTGAAGCGCCGCCTTTGGCGGAACTCATCCCGCCTTAGCCGCGCCGCACGCTGGCGCCGCCATCCACCGGCAGGGTGATCCCGGTGATGAAACTTGCTTCATCCGAGGCCAGTAACAGTGCGGCATTGGCGACGTCCCAGCCGGTGCCCATCTTCCGGCGCAACGGCACCTTGCTGTCGCGTTCGGCTGCGACCTCGGCGCGGCTCTTGTTGAACTCTCGCGCGCGGGTGTCGACCGCCATCGGCGTGTCCATCAATCCCGGCAGGATGACGTTGGCGCGGATGCCGTACTCGGCATTCTGCGACGCCAGCTGCTCGGTGAAGGCGATCATGGCTGCTTTGGTCGCCTTGTAGGCGACATAGGGATAGGTCGTGATCGCCGCGATCGAGGAGATGTTGATGATCGCGCCGCTGTTCTGCCGGCGCATGATCGGAATCACGTGCTTTGCCGCCAGGATGCAGCTCTTGAGGTTGATCGCCACGCAGCGGTCGAGTGCCTCGTCGGTGATGGCCAGCAGATCGGCGTCGCCGCCAGCGAGACTGACGCCGACATTGTTGTGCAGGATGTCGATGCGGCCCCAGCGTCCATGTGCATCGGTCACCATCTCCCTGAGGTCGGCGTCCCTGGTGACATCGGTCTCGAACGCGAGCGACGTGCCACCATTGGTGGCGATCATGTCGACCGTCTCTTGCGCCGAAGCGAGGTTGCGATCGACGCAGAGCACCTTGGCGCCCTCGCGGGCGAAGGTGAGTGCCGTGGCGCGGCCGTTGCCAATGCCTTCACCGGGGCTCTGGCCCGCGCCGACGACGATGGCGATACGATCTCTGAGGCGCATGTCAATTCACTCCCGGAATCGGGTACTGTTTCAGCACCTCTTTGTATGTGGGCTCGTTGTCGATCTGCATCGTGGCCAGAACACGGACAACGGCGCAGTAGAATGCGATGGTCAGCACCAGATCCGTCATCTGCTCGTCGCTGAGCGAAGCCTTGATCTCGGCAAAGGTCGCCTCCGACATCGCGAGGTTACGCACCATCTCGCGCGCGCCTCTGAGAACGGCGCGGGCCAGCGGTTCGAGACCGGACGGCTGGCCCTCGGTCTCTGCGATCAGGCCCTGAATGTCGGCGTCGGTGACGCCGAACTCCTTGCCGATCTTGACGTGATGGGTGAACTCGTACTCGGATTTCTCCATCCAGCCCACCTGAAGAATGGCGAGTTCGCGCAGCCGCGGATCGAGCTTGCTCTTGAACCGGATGTAGCCGCCCATCCCATTGAAGGCGCGCGCCATGTCCGGTGAGTTGACCAGCAGCTTGTGCAGGTTGGTGTTGCGCTTGAGCATGTCGCGATATTCAGGCGCGACCTGATCGGCTTCGAGGTAGGGCAGGCGGGCCATCTTGTTCGCTCTCCATTGTGGCGTGGCTGGGGATCCCGTGACAGCGTTGTAACGCGTTTTCGCAGGGTATGCACATCGACGCGATCATGAATGGGATGCTCGCTGCTGCAGCATGATGCCGTTGAAGGCGTCAAGCGTTGCCAATTGTTAATCCGGCGGTTTTGAACAACGGCCCGGTCGGCCTCGACCAATCGTCATTGGACACAGGAGGTCATCATGACCCGGATTGCAAAGACATCCATTGCGAAGACACCCATTGCCATGAAACATCTTGCCGTGCTGGCGGCGCTGGTCGTCAGCACCGCTGCTCATGCTGCGAGCTACGATTACACCGAGCACTACACCTACGTTCGCAAACCCGCCCTTGCCAACGTGCAGATCGACCCGCAGCTTCAGGCCGATACGGACACCTGCAACAACACCATCGGCACGCATCTCGGTGCGCCGCCATCAAGCTATTGCAGCTGCATGCTGCAGCATGGCTGGAAGTACAATTATCTGACGCGGACAAGGGTGGCCCGGACACCCGCCGATCCGTATTTCAGCTCGACCGCCAAGGTCCAGCCTGGCCACTTCATCGATCACGACAATGGGATGGATTGCCAGAACACCGGCGGCGCCGAGGTGTGCTCGCCGCCGAACGGCACTGTGCATTATTTCGATCCGGATCAGAACCTGCCCTGCACACGCACCGGCGCGATGTCGATCTGCTCGAACATGTGAACCGTCGCACGACGGGCCGGCAAAATCCGACGCCCGTCCGCCATCCGCTGGCGGCGGAACTGCCGGGGTGCTTATGCAGTCCGCTGTGTTGACCTGACGCCTCGCCAAACTACAGTCGAAGATCACACGGACGAGGGATTGGACTGCATGACTTTGGCGATGAGCTGGGACGAATGGGCGCAGCACGATGGTACGGCGCTCGCCGCCCGCGTCAGGAAGGGCGAGTTGAAGGCCGCGGAGCTCGCGGCGCAGGCCGCTGCCGGCATCACCGCAGTCAATCCCGCGATCTCCGGCGTGGTCGAGGTGTTCGAGGATGTGATCGCCGATCCCGTCAGGGATGGCGCCGATCTCTCGGGGCCGTTCGCCGGCCTGCCGTTCCTGATGAAGGACCTGGGACCCACCATGCAGGGCCGGCTGCAGGAAATGGGCTCGCTGCTGATGCGCGGCAACCGGGCGGCGGCGGATACCTTCCTGACCTCGCAGATGCGCAAGGCAGGGCTCAACCTGATCGGGCGCACCACCACGCCGGAATTCGGCGTTTGCAGCTCGGCGGAAAATCCGGCCGTCTATGTCACGCGCAACCCCTGGAACACCGATTACACCACTTGCGGATCGTCCGCCGGCAGTGCCGCGATGGTGGCGGCCGGGGTGGTGCCGATCGCGCATGCGACCGATGGTGGTGGTTCGATCCGCATTCCCGCCGGCGTCAACGGCAATATCGGCCTGAAGGTGTCGCGCGGCGTGTTTTCGCTGTCGCCGCACCTGTCGGACCTCTCGGGGCTGGTGTCGATCCAGGGCTGCCAGTCGCGCTCGGTGCGCGACACCGCGGCTTTCGTCGATGCCTGTCGTGGCCCAGCGCCCGGCGAGTTCATGCCGTTCTGGACGCCATCGGAGCCCTATACCCAGCAGATCACGCGCGATCCGGGCCGGCTCAGGATCGCGCTGTCGCACCAGTGGGGCGATTACAGCGCCACGCCGCATATCGCGGCCGAACTCGAACGTGTCGGCCGTTTCCTCGAGGGCCTCGGCCACCATGTCGACTATGCCTTGCCGGTGATCGATTACGCCGCTGCTTTCGACGCACAGACCACCTGCTACATCAGCAATTTCGCCGTGGTGATCGGCAACATGCTCGCCGCGCGCGGGCTGGAGCGGCCGCCGGAGGATCTCATCGAGCCGATGAACATCCGGATCTGGGAAGCCGGGCGGCACACGAGCTTCGCCGAGCGCGCGAAAATGCAGGCAGTCTTCAACACCACATCGCGCGGTTTCGGCGCGTTCTTCCAGGACTGGGACATCATCCTGACCCCGGTCACCGCGCTGCCGACCCCGAAGGTCGGCACCACCGAATATCTGACCATCAGCGACAATCCATCGGTGCTGGACTGGTTCGGCAATCTCTGGCGCAACTTCGCCTACACGCCGCTCGCCAACCTCTGCGGCATCCCTGGAATCTCACTGCCGCTGGCGACCAACGAGCATGGCCTGCCGTTCGGAATTCAGTTCCAGGCGAAGCAGGCCAACGACGGCCTGCTGCTGCAACTCGCTGCCCAGATCGAACGCGCGATCGGAGGCAAGTGGAATGCCGGCGAGAGGCCTAAGGTGCATGTGACGGCGGTCAAGTGATTGCGCGAAAATGATGCCGTGCGTGCCGAAGGCATCAGCGACGTGGCAGTGAATGGATTCCTGCCAGGATGAGATCTATTCCGGCGAGAAAGTCCATGCGGTCGTCGTGAACAGGCAGCAGTGCGGCGACGCTGCGGGTGAACGGGTACTCGTCCGGATCGAGCTGAGACCAGGCCGTCGACACCGCGCCGAGGAAGTTTGATCTGTCGAGGCCGTGCGCCCGCGCGAACTGCCCGTTGGCGGCGTTCTGTCCGCCGACGCCAAGGATGTAATTCAGCAGCGCGGACACCGTCGCCCACTGGTTGTCATCCGGCACGCCGAGCGCGCCAACCTGCTGGCCGATGCGTTCGAGAATGCGCACCATCGGTAACTGCCCGGGGGCTTGTGTCAGCGCCGAGCCGACCCACGGATGGGCGTCGATCGCGTCGAACAGGCCCAGCGCAAGGGCGCGAATGGCTGCATCGGGGGGGGTGGCGCCCGACGGGGCGTTCATCGTGCGCGCGACGATGGCGTCGCAGGCGGCGGTCAGCAGATCGCTTTTGTTTGCGATGTGCCAGTAAATGGCCCCGGGACCGGTGGCGAGCCGTTCAGCCAGGGCGCGGAATGTCAGACCGCCTTCTCCGCTGCCGTCCAGCAGCGCGATCGATGCCTCAATGATGCTCTCCCGTGAGAGCGATTGTTCCCGTCGTTGGCTGCGGTGCGTTTTTTTGACCATGCCCTATCTTGACATACGTGGAACGTCGTTCCAATACATTGGAATGATGTTCCATTGGAATTGCACAAGCGGCGGCGGGGGCCTCGAACCACGAAGGAAACACGATGACCACTCCAGTCACCATTGTCGGTGCCGGCCTCGGCGGCCTGACGCTGGCACGGGTGCTCCACGTTCACGGTATTGCGGCGACGATCTACGAGGCGGAAGCCTCGGCGGATGCGCGCGCGCAGGGCGGGATGCTGGATATCCACGATCATAATGGGCAGCTTGCCCTCAAGACCGCGGGTCTGTTCGACGAGTTCCGTGCGCTCATTCACGCTGGAGGGGAGGCTTCGCGGATTCTCGACAAGGACGGTAACGTTCTGCTCGATGTACCCGACGACGGCGCGGGCGGTCGACCTGAGGTCCCTCGAGGAGAACTTCGTCGGGTTCTGCTTGGCTCGCTTCCTGCCGAGACAGTCCGTTGGGGGCACAAAGTCACAGCGGCGGCCCCGCTCGGCGGCGGACGCCACATCTTGACCTTTGCAGACGGCTCAACCGCGACGACTGACCTTCTCGTCGGGGCCGACGGCGCCTGGTCGAGGGTTCGTCCACTTCTGTCCGAGGCAAAGCCGGCTTATGCCGGCGTCTCATTCGTTGAAACCTACTTGCATAACGGCGATGTCAATCACAAGGCGAGTGCGGACGCGGTGGGTGGTGGTTCGCTGTTTGCGCTGGCGCCGGGAAAAGGCATCCTCGCGCACCGCGAGCCCAATGGGGTGCTGCACACCTATGTGGCGTTGAACAAGCCGGAAGACTGGATTGCCAGCATCGACTTCTCCGACGCGGTGACTGCCTTGGCCCAGGTCGCCAAGGAATTCGACGGCTGGGCTCCGGAGCTGACAGCGCTCATCACCGAGGGGGAAACAGACCCTGTGCCTCGTCCTATCCATTCACTCCCAATCGCGCATAAATGGGATCGCGTGCCGGGAGTGACGCTGCTAGGCGATGCGGCGCACCTGATGACCCCGTCTGGCGAAGGGGCCAACCTCGCAATGTTCGACGGCGCTGAACTCGGGAGGGCCATCGCCGCCAACCCCGGTGACGTTGAAGCCGCGCTCCTCGCCTATGAAAAGGACCTCTTTCCCCGCAGTGCATTTGCCGCTGCGGAGGCGGATGAGCTCCGTCAGGATCTCTTCGGCGACAACGCACCTCATAGCCTGGTCGACATGTTCAGCAAGAACCTGCCCGACTTGATCCACGGCATCAGCAGGCCGTAATCTTTCGCTTGGTTTCCGCCGCAATCGGGCGGCGTCCTGCCAGAGCCTGTCATCCCGGGTCCTGTCACACTATTGTCATACCCTTACGGGCAATACCACCGGTGTGCCGCCATGCTCAGCGCGCACGGCAATTCGTACCTGTGCAAGGCTGACCGTATGGCCCTTCCGAAGATCTCTCCGCCGGCACTCGGCCGCACCCTGTTGCCCAACATCTGGGATGTGGTCGCGCTAGTCCTGATCGTCGGCGCCATGGTGCTGATCGCCTATGGCGCGGAGCAGACCAATGCCCCGCTGTCGGCGCTTGACATCACGCCGGTTTCGCTCGACCCCTCGAACCTGCCGCTGTACGCGCTGCGCACCACCTTGCGCATGCTGGCGGCGATCATCTGCTCGCTGGTCTTCACCTTCATTTATGCCGCGCTCGCGGCTAAAAGCCGTCGCGCCGAGATGGTCCTGATCCCGATCCTCGACATTCTGCAGTCGGTGCCGATCCTGGGCTTCCTCACCTTCACCGTCGTGTTCTTCATGAACCTGTTTCCGGGGCGGGTGATCGGCGCCGAACTCGCCTGCGTGTTTGCGATCTTCACCAGCCAGGCCTGGAACATGACCTTCAGCATGTACCAGTCGCTGCGCAACGTGCCGAAGGACCTGGACGAAGCCACCCAGAGCTTTCATCTCAGCGGCTGGCAGCGGTTCTGGCGGCTGGACGTGCCGTTCGCGGTCCCGGGCCTGGTCTGGAACACGATGATGTCGATGTCCGGCGGCTGGTTCTTTGTGGTCGCCTCGGAGGCGATCACGGTCGGCGACACCACTGTGACCTTGCCCGGCATCGGCGCCTATGTGGCGCTGGCGATCAAGGAACAGAATCTTCCGGCCATCGGATACGCGGTGCTGGCGATGCTGTGTGTGATCATCGCCTACGATCAGCTGCTGTTTCGGCCGATCGTCGCCTGGGCCGACAAATTCCGCTTCGAGCAGACCGCATCGGCCACCGTGCCGGACTCCTGGATGCTCGATCTGTTCCGCCGTACCCGCGCGCTGCGGGCGCTGTCGTATCCGTTCGTGGCCCTGAACCGCTTGATCTCCTCGGCGCAGTTCGGCTGGCCGCAGCAGTTGAGACTGCGGCCGGGCAAGGCGAGGTCGCCCTCGCGGGGCGGCGATATCATCTGGATGATCGTCATCGGATTGGGCACGCTTTATGCGGGCTGGCAGATCGTAACCTATCTGGCGGCGACACTCGGCTGGTCCGATGTCGCCGCCGCCATCGGCGTCGGCTTCCTCACACTGGCGCGGGTGATGATCCTGATGGCGCTCGCCAGCCTGATCTGGGTGCCAATCGGGGTGTGGATCGGACTGCGGCCGAAACTGGCGGAACGAATCCAGCCGCTGGCGCAATTCCTCGCGGCGTTTCCGGCGAACCTGGCGTTTCCGGTGTTCGTGGTTTTGATCGTCCACTTCCATCTGAATGCGAACATCTGGCTCAGTCCGCTGATGATCCTGGGCACCCAGTGGTACATTCTCTTCAATGTCATCGCGGGTGCGAGCGCGTTTCCCAATGACCTCAAGGAGGCCGCGGGCAGTTTTCATCTTCGGGGCTGGCGATGGTGGCTCAAGGTCATCCTGCCAGGTATCTTCCCCTATTACATCACCGGCGCCATTACCGCGTCTGGCGGCTCATGGAATGCGTCCATCGTCGCCGAAGTCGCAAGTTGGGGCGACACCCAGCTCAACGCCGTTGGTCTCGGCTCGTATATCGCAGCCGCGACTGCGGCGGGGGATTTCCCCCGTGTGGTGCTCGGCATCACCGTGATGTGCGTGTTCGTGACGCTGTTCAACCGACTGCTCTGGAGGCCGCTCTATGCCTTCGGAGAACGCCGCCTTCGCCTGGGATGAGCGGGACCATGACAACAGAGACTTCGACGATGCCATTCGACACCGACGATGATCGCCACGCCATTGCGCAAGCCGAGCGAGCCATCGCCGAAGCCCATCTCACGCTCGACCTCGATGTGATCGACCGGCTGATCCATGCGGACTACGTCATCGTCCAGCCGGGCGGCGCGACTGAAACCAAGGCCGATGTGCTTGCGTCCTACCGCACCGGGACGCGGCATTGGGACAAGGCAGAGGTCGACCAGCTCGACATCCGCGTGCATGGCGACACGGCTGTTGTGGTCGGCCGCTGGCGCGCCTCCGGCCACAACGGCGGGGAGGCGTTCGATTACCAGGCGCGTTTCCTCTCGGCCTGGACCAGGCTGGACGGTCGCTGGCAGAACATCGCCTATCAGTCGACGGAGATCCCGGCACCAGTGCCGGGATCGTAACGTCCATCACTATCCGCTCTCATATCGAGAGCATGAACTGCGTCGAACGATCGGGAATCGCCTGAACGACATCAGGCCATCAGGAGAGACGGCTATGCTCGACACCGCCAGCCCCAAACTCATCGACATCGCCAGTGTCTGCCGCTCGTTTCCCAAGGGCAGCGGCGAGAACCTGCTGGTGCTCGAGAATGTCGACCTCACCATCCATTCCGGCGAGATCGTCGGCCTGCTCGGCCGCTCCGGATCGGGGAAATCCACACTGTTGCGTATCATCGCCGGGCTGATCTCGCCGTCGTCCGGCGCCGCGAGCTGCCGCGGTGAGGCGATCCAGGGACCACCGCATGGTGTGGCGATGGTGTTCCAATCGTTCGCGCTGTTTCCCTGGCTCACGGTGCTGCAGAACGTTGAACTGGGCCTGGAGGCGCTGGGCATCGAGCGCAGCGAACGCCGCAAGCGGGCGCTGGCGGCGATCGACTTGATTGGCCTCGACGGCTTCGAATCGGCGTTTCCCAAGGAGCTCTCCGGCGGCATGCGCCAGCGCGTCGGTTTTGCCCGCGCGCTGGTGGTGCATCCGGACCTGCTGTTGATGGACGAGCCGTTTTCGGCGCTCGACGTGCTCACCGCGGAGACGCTGCGCACTGACCTGATCGATCTGTGGATCGAAGGCCGGCTGCCGATCAAGTCGGTGCTGATGGTGACCCACAACATCGAGGAGGCGGTGCTGATGTGCGATCGCATCCTGGTGTTCTCCTCCAATCCGGGGCGGGTGGCGGCGGAAATCAAGGTCGAGCTGTCGCATCCGCGCAATCGTCTGGATCCGATGTTTCGCCAGCTCGTCGACAGCATCTATGCCCGCATGACCCAGCGCGCCGAACCGCGCGCACCCGCCGTGGAGGGGATTCAGGGCACCGGTGTCGGCATGGTGCTGAACCATGTGTCGTCGAACCTGATTTCGGGTCTGATCGAGACTCTGGCGGGCGGTCCCTATCACGGCCACGCCGATCTGCCGGTGCTGGCTGAAACCCTGCAACTGGAGGCGGACGAGCTGTTTCACCTTGCCGAGGCGTTGCAACTGCTGCGATTCGCGCAGTTGAGCGAGGGCGATCTGACCCTGACCGATGCTGGCAAACACTTTGCGACACTGGCTACCGATGCTCGCAAAAAACTGTTCGCAGAGCATCTCGTCGCCTACGTGCCGGTGATCGGGCTGATTCGCCGCGTGCTGGATGAGCGGCCCTCGCACACCGCGCCGGCCGCGCGCTTCCGCAACGAGCTCGAGGACTACATGTCGGAGGACTACGCCGACGAAACCCTCAAGACCATCGTGTCATGGGGCCGCTACGCCGAACTGTTCGCCTACGATGAACAGACCGAGCTTTTCAGCCTCGAGAACCCGCATTAAGCGTGCTTTCCACAACAGCATACCTTCCGCCGCGGCCAATCTGGTGCGGGGTCGGCGACTCACGCTAAGAGAGTCGCCAGCCAGCCACATGATGGGCGATGACGGGGGAAGACAGAATGGTTGCTGTCAAAGCAGAACTACCAACCGCAGGATACGCACTTGAGGTGGATGGCCGGCTGAAGACCGAATTCAAGACCAAAGAAGGCGCCCAGCAAGGCGCGGCGGAACTGAAACGACGCTTCCCGATGCTTCGGGTCAAGATCTATGACGCGGCGACGAGGACCCGAGAGGAAGTCTGATGCCTTCCGCGGCGGTGTGATCATGTCGCCTCGCGCGCCGGCAGCCCGGAGGGAGCGCGTTCTTTCCAGAGCAGAAGCGTGGCGATGAACGCGGCTCCCGTCACCAGCGTACTCACCGGCAGACCGAAGACATTGTGCGCGAGGAAATCGCTTGCCGATGTCCCGGCTGCACGCACCATCACGACGGTTGGCCAGTAGAACCACGCGCGCGCCAGCAAACCCGTTCCGCCCACCAGGAACAGGACGGCCAGTACGCCGCCGAGCGCAAGGGAAGCTTGCGCGGTGCCCAGCCCCGTCTCGAATGATGCGGCATCGCCGATCACGGTGCCAAGCGTGCCCGCAACCAGCATCGCCACCCAGTATTTGGCGTCCGTCACCGGAAGCCGGGCCATGCCCGCGTCGGCTGTCTCGGTGGATTTTGCCGGTGGAATCAGCAGCAGCGTGACAGCGAGCAGCGCGGTCAGCGCCAGCATCAGCGTGAGCTTGTTGATCGCGAGGTCCGAGGCGGCGAAGTCGGCCAGATTGGTCGCTGCGGTTCTGATTACGATGATTGCCAGCCAGTAATAGGCTTGATGCACCGTGGTATCGCGGCGCTCCGCCACCAGGATGACCGCAAGGATCGCAGCCAGCGGCAGAAGGCCGCCGGCGTGGCCGAGGTGCAGGTACTTGGCGACGAAATCGCCGGTGTTGGCGCCGAAGACGCTGGCAATCGACAGCGCAACCCAGTAGCGCGGGCCGGCCAGGGGGACGTGGGCTTGTTGCATGAGCTATCCGATCTTTTTGCAGTGAGGTGAGCGTGTCGTCGAAGAGCTGCGGCGATCTTCGCCGCATCAGAAGGTGAAGAGAACGGCGGCGTACCAGGAGTAACGATCGGTCTCGGTGGTGTTCTCGATGCCGCGCCTGACATAACCTAGCAGGTGATAGGTCTCGTTCAGGTCGTAGCGCGCGCCGACACCGAGGCTGGTCGAGGCCGGTGTTCCGTTGCCGTCCGCGGTCTGGTGAAACAACTCGGCGCCGAGCTGCAGTTTGGGCAGCACCTGATAGTTCAGCACGCCTCCCGCCATGCAGAAGTTCTGGGCGCGGCGCGCGCTGATCGTGCATCCGCCGCCGCCGAAGGTGGACCAGCCGCTGCCCCAATCTCGCTGCACCCAGATCGGCAGAAGCAGTGAGGCGTTGTTCTCGCCGACGCTGTTCGAGCCGCTCGGCAGGAACACGCGGGGGAACACCGCGACGTCGAAGCCGAAGCTGTCCTGGTGCAGAAAGCGATACTTTGCCGCGAGCTCGACATTGCTGGGACCCAGGGTGACCCCGCCGCCCGCGGGGCTGTCGAAGCCGGCTGGTAGCGTCGCCGTCAATTGAAGATCGGGCGCTGCGCCGTAGTTGAAGTCGATCCCCATCTCGCCGCTGCTGCCGCTGCGCGTGCTGGTGCCGTTGCTGAAGGTGTAGATCTCGAAATGATGCAGGTCGGTGGGCTGGGGATCGTCGGAGACGTAGGGCGGTCCTGCCAGGGCGGGGCGCGCCAGCAGGACAGTGAGGAGACAGGCGATCGGCCATGCGCGGGACATCGGTCACCGGATCTGTTCGGATGGGTGGAGCTGTTGGCGCTGCCGGCGCGATCTGCGGGTTACGTCGTCGCGTTCCGTGAAGTGTGGCTGCCGGCCCGCTGCGGCAGGATGAGCAGGCATCCGACGATGAAAGCCGCGATGACCACGGAGGCGATCGGGCGGCTCAGCGCAAAGCCGCCGGCATCGACAGGCTTGTCGAGGAGGTCTCCGACGGTGGCGCCCAGCGGGCGCGTCAGGATGAAAGCGGTCCAAAACAGCGACACGCGCGACAGGCTCGTCCGGTAATAGAGCACGACGACGACCGCCAGCGCGGCGGCGAACACCAGCGCGCCGCCTTCGTAGCCGAGCCCGGTGGAATCCGCCATCCAGTCGCCGAGCGCGGTGCCGAGCGTTTGCGACAGGGTGATGGCCGCCCAGTAGAATGCTTCGGCCTTCGGCGTGTTGACGCTGTCGACGGAGATCGTGCCGAGCGAGCGGTACCAGAGACCGAGTGTGGCCAGGAGGCTGATCAGCAACATGGATGTGCCGCCGGTGTACCCGATCCCCAGCGAGCGGTCGGCGAAATCGGCCATGGTGGTGCCGAATGTGGTGGAGGCGACGATGGTCGCCCAGTAGAGAAACGGATGAAACTTTCGCGCGGCGATCTGCAGGCCAACCAGTCCGATTAGCGCGACCAGGAACAGCGCCGTCCCGGCCAGGTAGCCCCAATTCAGCGTCATGGTGACGGTATCGCCGCCGGTCTCGCCCAAAGTGGTCGCGGCGATCTTGATGATCCAGAACACCAGGGTGACTGCGGGAACCTTGCTCAGGGAGGCTTCGACCAGGGAGGCTTGATTGAGGGCGGTTTGGCCGATGATGTGGGTGTCTGAATTCACGGGTAATGTCCTCGATCGCTGCGGAACGGTCGGGCCAACCGTAGGCGTCGAGAATGAGCTGTGAATGAGGGGCGCCCAATCGCGTTCGGGAACCCGGTCAACCCGCCGACGGAATGACCACGCGTGCAATCGTGCCGGTGGTTCCGTCGCGATTGGCGATCGTGAGCGCGAAGCCGCTTCGGTCCGCGATCCGTTTCGCGATGGCGAGGCCCAGGCCGTTGCCCACGGTGTCCGCCGAGGCCGCGCGGAAGAAACGGTCGAATACGCGGGGCAACGCATCGTCCGGGATGCCACAGCCGGAATCGATCACCTCGACGATGGCCGTATTTGCCTCGCGGCGCAGCACGACGTCGACCGTGCCGCCGGCGGGGGTGTAGCGAATGGCGTTGTCGACCAGGTTGGCGAACAGCGACTTGGTCTCTGCTTCCGACAGGCGGACGTCGGTGCGATCCTTGATTGCAAGGCCAAGATCGATGGTCCTTCCGGCGGCGATCTCGATCTGGTCGGCCACCACCGTCGCCATCAGGTCCGCGAGGCCGATGTCCCTGGGCGACGCGGGGGCGCCGGGTTCGTCCAGTCGCGCCATCCGCAGCAATTGTTCTACCAGGCTGCCGGCGCGACGGACGCCGGCGCCGAGGTCGTCGAGCGCCTCGCGATCCCTGGCGTTGTGTCGCAGCCGGGTCTGAAGATTGTTCACCTGGATCTGCAATGCCGCGAGCGGTGTCCTGAGCTCGTGGGCGGCATCCGACACCAATTGTCGTTGCTGGGCAACGGCGCGCCGATAACGGCCGATGAGCTGATTGATTGCATCATTCAGCGGCGCGATTTCGCGCGGCAGGTCACCCAGCGATACCGCGTCCTCGGCGTCGATGCTGCGCTCCGCCAGCGCCGTTGCGACCGCTGACAGCCGGGTCATCAAGCGGTTGATCACCAGGACGATGACGAGACACGCGATCGGGATCGCGCCAAGCAGTGGCAGTGCCGCGCCGGTGGCGGCCTTGCGGGCCAGCTCCCGGCGCGCGCTCCAGCGTTGCGCGACCTGGACCATCTGCGTGCCGCGCATCTCCGTGTAGACTCGCCAGCTAGCGCTGCTGTAGTCGACGTTGACGAATCCCAGGGCTTGCGGGGGGAGGCCGACCGGGGACTTGTGCGTCGCCGGCGTATGAAACACCAGCTGCCCCGCCGCATCCCAGATCTGGATTGCCAGGCGGTCCTCGACCTCGTCTTTTGTGCGCGAAGAACCGCCGGTCGCGGGGCCGTCGCTGGCGTACAGCGCGATCTGGTGCAACTGGGTGTCGAGCAGCGAATTGGCCTCGCGCTCGGTGAAATAGTAGGTGGTTGCGACCGCAATGGCGCTCACAGTCACGAACGCGACCGTGACCCAGAGCAGGATGGTTTTGCGCAGCGACATCATGTCTTGGTCTTCACGCCTTGCTCTTTATGTTTTGTTCTTCACGACCATCCAGCCCGCGCCGCGCACATTGCGGATGATCTCCTTGTCGAATTTGCGCCGGATCGCGTGAATCAGCACATCGACTGCGTTGCTCTCGACTTCCTCGCCCCAGCCGTAGATCTGCTGCTCGATCTGGGCGCGGGACAGGATTGTCCCCGGACGCAGCATCAGGGCTTGCAACAGCGCGAACTCGCGTGCCGGCAGCACCAGTTCGATATTGCGATAGCTGGCTTCGTGTTGCGCGATGTTCAGGGTGATCTCGCCATTGCTGATCAGCGACTGGGGATGGCCGTTGTGGCGGCGCAGGACCGCCCGCATGCGGGCGAGCAGCTCGCCCAGTTCGAACGGCTTCACGATGTAGTCGTCGGCGCCGAGGTCGAGGCCGGCGATGCGATCGTCCAGGCCGTCGCGGGCGGTAATGATGAGGATGGGAGCGCTGGTGCCGTCGGCGCGGGCGGCTCTCAGGATCTCGATGCCGCTCAGTTCAGGCAGTCCGATATCCAGCAACACAAGTGTGTGATCGCGCAACGCCAGCGCCTCCCGGCCTTCGACGCCGTTGCGCAGCCAGTCGACAGTGATGCCGTGATCGTTCAGGCCGCGCACCAGGGCCTTTCCGATCATAGGGTCGTCTTCGATCAAAAGAACTCGCATGGCATCCAGGCCGGTGTTTCCCGGCAACTCTGCCGCTTTCCGCGGGTGTTGGCGAGCTCATTTCCAGCTAAGTCTGGCGGGCTAAAACACGGATAAGCTGTCCAGAGTCTGCTCAGATGCCCGGCGTCAGTTCGGTGCGATGCGCCTCGACGAATGCCTCCCCCGCAATCGTTGCCGTGATCAGCGTATCACCTCGCGCGTTAGACTTTCGTTTCGGCAGGCGTTTGCAAGCGCGTTCGCATGGCTGCCTTGCATTCCATGCAGGTGCATGTATCGATGACGGCGTAGTGGCAGCGCGCTAGTTTGTTGGATTATGACTATAATATTATTCTGCGCCCTTTACTTTGTGGACAATAATGTTGCCGGCTGCAGCGCATTCCCCGTGCAATTGCCCTTTGATTGGGCGCGCGATGGTGCGCCGGCTGTCTCTTCACAAAATTGCGATGTCGCCGCGTCGCTGTGACCGCCGTGCTACATCCATCACGCGCGTGCGATTCTTCGCGGGAGCGCCGGTTGTTTTAGCAATCATGATACCTAACATGATTGAACGTCGATGAAGGCTTGTGTGCTTCCGCATGGGGCCTGAGCTTCTTCGGGAACAACCATCGAGCGAAAAAGGATATCGCGCCGGTCGGCGCGAGCAACGTCCGCTTCCGCTCTCAATCGCAAGGGGCCGACAATGCCAAACAACAAGTCTTCCGCGAATTCGGTTTCTCATCGCTCCGTCCGGGCTCTGATCGCCGCCGCGGCGTTTGCCATCACCAGCGTTTCGGTGGCGCACGCGGATAGCGCCGAGCTCCGCACGCCAACGGACAAGCCGGTTCTGCGAGAAGATGCGGTGACCGATATCAGCGCTGCCCGCCGGCGCCACATTGTTCATCGTCGCGGCAGCGATCCGACGAAAGCCTATGGTGCACTGGCTCCTGACGTTGCTCCGGCTGCGCCGGCCTATGGCTACGGCCAGGGCGACAACTCCCGCAACGTGACCTGGTAACACGAGCGCCTGTAGAGCGCTTTTCCTTTCATCTCAAGCGGCTGCGCGAGACTCGCGCACCGCTGCGCCGGCCGCAGCACAACAGCGTGTCGCGGTGAGGCGCGGTGTGGTGGCTTTCCGCTCTCCTCCTGACGGAGGGCCACCACACCAGCAGAATTCCGAAGCAAAACTCCGACAAGGCCGCACGGACAGTCCCATGGATCAGATCACCAATCGTTCAACGATCGAAAGAGACCGCGACGACGCACCGTCGGGCCGGAGCGCGTCGCGACGCTGGATAACCGGCGCCACGGTGATCCTGGTTCTGCTGGTCGGCTATGGCGGCTTCTCCTATTACGAGAGAGGGAAAGGCCAGGCGGCCGCGCCACAGGCGGCGGTGCTCCCCGTCACGGTCAGCCAGCCGCTGCGGCAGGAGATCGACACCCGGCTCGGCTTCCTCGGGCAGTTTTCCGCGATCGACCGGGTCGAACTGCGTGCCCAGGTCGGCGGCACGCTGACGGAGATTCATTTCAAGGACGGCCAGATCGTCCACAAGGGCGATCTTCTGTTCGTGATCGATCCGCGCCCTTATGAGATCAAGCTGGCGCAGGCGAATGCTCAGCTGCAAACTGCAACCGCGCGTGTCGCGCTCGCCAACAACCAGCTGTCGCGCGCGCAATCGCTTCGCCGCAATGAGTTCGCCACCCAGGAGACGGTCGATCAGCGCACCAACGACCAGGATGCGTCGCTGGCCGCAGTCGAAGACGCCAAGGCCGCCATTCGCGACGCCCAGTTGAACCTGGAATATTGCCGCGTTACCGCGCCGTTCACCGGACGCATCGGTGCCCGTCAGGTCTCGATCGGCAGCCTGGTGGCCGGCAGCCGCGCCGCCACCAGCCCCACCACGCTGCTGGCGACGCTGGTGTCGCTCGACCCGATCTATCTCGATTTCGATATGAGCGAGTCCGATTATCTCACCTTTTCGCGCGAGCGCGCACGGATCGGCGGTCCGCTCGCGGACAAGGTCGCCATCGGCCTGAGCGACGAGAGCAGCTTCGCCCGGCAAGGAACCCTCGACTTCGTCGACAATGCGCTTGATCGCTCCAGCGGCACCATCCACGCTCGAGCCACCGTGGCGAATCCTGACCTGTTCCTTGCGCCCGGCCAGTTCGCACGGCTGCGCGTCGCGGTCGCGCCGCCGGCGCCGGTTTTGCTGCTGCCGGATGCGGCCGTGCTGCTCGACCAGTCACAGCATCTGGTGATGACGGTGGCGGCTGATGGCACGGTGGTGCCGAAGATCGTGCAGACCGGGGATCTGCGCGGCGGGCTGCGAGTGATCCGATCCGGCATCGAGCCCAACGATCGCGTCGTCATCGACGGCCTGGTCCGGGCCATTCCCGGCGGCAAGGTCGCTCCGCAGGACGGCGCAATCCACTACGACGCGGCCAGCGAAAGCCAGGGCTGAGAGCAGGACCCGAGATCAAGGCCGAGACAGGAGCTTTCCCGTGCGCCTCACCCATTTCTTCATCGACAGGCCGATCTTTGCCACGGTCCTGAGTGTGTTCGTGACCCTGATCGGCCTCGGTGCGCTGGTCATCCTGCCCATTGCCCAGTATCCGGAGATCGTTCCGCCCACCGTGCAGGTGACGACCTCCTATCCCGGTGCGTCGGCCGAGACGGTGTCACGCACGGTGGCAACGCCGCTCGAGCAGCAGATCAACGGCGTCGAGAACATGCTGTACCTCACCAGCCAATCGACCGGTGACGGCAAGCTCACGGTGACGGTGACGTTCCGCATCGGCACCGATCTCAACGTGGCGCAGATGCTGACGCAGAACCGCGTGCAGGACGCGCTGCCGCGCCTGCCCGAGGACGTGCAGCGCCTCGGCGTCCAGGTGCGCAAGGCAACGCCGAACATCCTACTGGCGGTGCATCTCTATTCGCCGGACAGCTCGCGCGACACGCTGTATTTGTCGAACTACGCCACGCTGCATGTGAAGGACGTGCTGGCGCGGCTGCCGGGTGTCGGCGACGTCCAGTTCCAGGGCGCGCGTGAATACGCCATGCGGATCTGGCTCGATCCGGACAAGGTGGCCGCGCGCAACCTCAATGCCAGCGAAGTGCTGGCGGCATTACGCGCCCAGAACGTTCAGGTCTCCGCCGGCGTGCTCAACCAGCCGCCGGTCGCCTCCAAGCAGGCCTACCAGATCAACGTGCAGACGCTCGGACGGCTGGCGACACCGGAGCAGTTCGCCGGCATCGTGCTCAAGTCGGACGCCGAGGGGCGGGTGACGCGGCTGCGCGATGTCGGTTGGGTCGAAATCGGCGCCGCCGACTATGGTTCGACCGCATTCATGGACCGCGGGCCGGGCCTGCCGCTGCTGATCTTCGCCCAGCCGGGCGCGAATTCGATCGCGGTCGAGCACGAGGTGCTCTCCACCATGGAGACGCTCGCCAAGGACTTCCCGCCCGGCGTCAAGCACAAGGTGATCTACGATCCCACCATCTTCGTCGGTAAATCCGTCGATGAAGTCATCACCACGATCTTCATCGCCATCCTGCTGGTGGTCGGCGTCGTCTTCCTGTTCCTGCAGAGCTGGCGCGCCGCTATCATCCCGGTGATCGCGATCCCGGTGTCGCTGGTCGGCACCTTCACCATCCTGCTGGCCTGCGGAATCTCACTGAACAACCTGTCGCTGTTTGGCCTCGTTCTTGCGGTCGGCATCGTAGTCGACGACGCCATCGTGGTGGTCGAGAACGTGGAGCGCAATTTGGAGCGCGGCATGGCGCCGGCCAAGGCGGCGCATGTCACCATGGACGAGGTCGGCGGCGCGCTGATCTCGATCGCGCTGACACTGTGCGCGGTGTTCGTTCCCGCCGCATTCCTGTCCGGCATCACCGGGCAGTTCTTCCGCCAGTTCGCGGTGACGATCTCCGCCTCGACCATTATTTCCTGCTTCGTTTCGTTGACCCTGAGCCCGGCGCTGTGCGCCGTGCTGTTCAAGGCGCACGAGCCTGGCCACGGCCGGCGCGCATCGCTGATCGGCCGGCTGGTGCAGGCGGGATTCCAGCGCTTCAATATCGGCTTCGAATGGCTGTCGACGGGCTACGGCCGGCTGACGCGCCGCCTGGTGCAGATCACGGGCTTCGTGCTGGTGGTCTATGCCGGGCTGATCGGCATCGCCGGCGTGCAATTCGCCCGTGCGCCGACCGGTTTCATTCCGGAGCAGGACCAGGGCTACCTGATCACGGTGGTGCAGTTGCCGCCGGGCGCGACGCTGGAGCGCACCGAGGCGGTGGTGAAGAAGGCGATCGAGATCATCATGACGACCAAGGGCATCGAGCACGTGGCGCCGTTCGCGGGCCTCGACGCCACCACCTTCACCGTCGCCTCCAATGCCGGCACCATCTTCTCCGGCCTGCCGTCGCTCTACAGCCATGAGATCGACGGCGTCACGGCCAACACCGTGCTGGCGGACCTGCGCAAGCGGCTGTCGGTGATCCAGGACGCCTATGTGCTGACCATCCCGCCGCCGCCGGTGCAGGGCATCGGCAATGCCGGCGGCTTCAAGATGATGCTGCAGGACCGCGCGGGCCTCGGCTCCGATGCACTGGCGCGCGCTGCGCAGACCCTGGTCGCTGCGGCCAACAAGGATCCGAGCTTCGCCGGTGTCTTCACGCTGTTCGGCACCCGCGCACCGTCGATCTACACCGATATCGATCGCGAAAAGGCTGAGAAGGTGGGCCTGACGCCGACGGACGTATTTTCCACGCTGCAGGTCTATCTGGGGTCGCAGTACGTCAACGACTTCAACTATCTCGGGCGCACCTACCAAGTGATCGCGCAGGCCGACGGCAGCTTCCGGCGGGATCCGCAGGACATCGCCCGGCTGAAGGCGCGCAACACCTCCGGCGAAATGGTGCCGGTCGGCACGGTAGCCCGGCTCAAATACGAGAACGCGCCGTATCGGGTTCCCCGCTACAACCTGTTCCCCGCCGCCGAGGTCATGGGCGTGGCCGCACCGGGCGTGGCGACCGGCACCGCATTGCATCGCATGGAGGAACTGGCCCGCCAGGTGCTGCCGCCTGGCATCGGCTTCGAATGGACCGAGCTTGCCTTCCAGCAGCAGCAGCCGGGGACCTCGGCGCTGCTGGTGTTCGGCGCGGCCGCGCTGTTCGTGTTCCTGGTGCTGGCGGCGCAATACGAGAACTGGAAGTTGCCGCTGGCGGTGGTGATGATCGTGCCGATGTGCCTGCTCGCCTCGGTCACCGGCCTGCTGGCGCGTGGTCTGTCGATCGACGTGCTGGCGCAGATCGGCTTCGTGGTGCTGGTGGGGCTCGCGGCCAAGAATGCGATTCTGATCGTGGAGTTCGCGCGCCAGGCGGAAGATGAGGGCGCTACGCCCGGCGAAGCCGCCGTGAGCGCCGCGCGCACCCGGCTGCGGCCGATCCTCATGACGTCGCTGGCCTTCATCATGGGCGTCGCCCCCCTGATGGTCGCGACCGGCGCCGGCGCCGAGATGCGCCAATCGCTGGGCACCGCGGTGTTCTCAGGCATGCTGGGGGTGACGGGCTTCGGCCTGCTGTTCACGCCTGCCTTCTACACGGCGGTGCGCAAGTTCGGCCGCAAGGCGCGCAAGCCTGTCGAAGCCGTGCACGCGGTCTGAGAGCGGTGCGCGCCGCTGATGATGGAAGGCCGGACATGCGTTTAGTCTTGTCCACGCCATCCGTTCGGCGTCCGCACGATTGTCCCGGGGAAGTCGATGTTCGCCACGAAGTTGGCGTTCCTGTCGGCAGCGGCCTGCAGGCACGCCTGATAGTCGTAGTAGCCGCAGATCTCGGGCGCGCCGCGGGGAGCATTGGATGAGCCTGGCAACAGGCAGAACGGTGACGGCCCGTGCCGCGCCACCGCGGCCTCCGCAGGCATCGTCATTGAGATTGCAAGTGGCCGCGCTGCCGAGAGTACAAGAGCCGCTGCTAAGAATATGGTTGGTCGATCGCGTTGCATCGTTCGTCCCGCTATGTTGACGCAGAAGCGCGGCATCACGACACCCCGTGTTCGGCCGTTCGCCCGAACAGAGCTGATTGCGGTGTGTCGCGCGGATGAAACGTCCGAGAACGAGCCGCCTGCTCGATTGTCGCAGGGGTCGGTTGCGAGCGGTTTCGGATCGCTTCCATGGAGAGAGGGTAGCGAGCACGCACCTCTCCCATTAAATACCAATCTATTCTTGCATGAGATCGATCACTTTTCGTCGCACTGCCGGTACAGGCGCGAATCTGAAATCCAGCTCTTTGAATCTTGAACGCGCGTGAACGTCAACGGCATTGGCGACGGCAGGCAGGTGCGGTGCGCGCGATAAGCGGCAACCTTTCAGGACGAGACCGGCAGTTCAGAAGCAGTAATGCATCACCGCGTCGAGCGCGATAAGCGGACCCCACATCCGCCATGCGCAGGCAGCGCCGCCAAGGCACAGCGTCGACAGCGAGACGCCAATCAGGAGAAGCCGCGCTTGTGTCATGTTGCGGCGATGACCGTTCGCGACACATCGCGGATCGGCCAGTGCAGCAGTGCCGCCAGCAGGCCGAGCAGGATCGCCGCCGCCCACACCGGGACGTAGGAGCCGGTGCGATCGAACGACAGCCCGCCTGCCCAGGCTCCGGCGAACGCGCCGAACTGATGGCCGAGATAGACGATGCCGAACAGCAGGCCCATGTGACGCGCGCCGAAGATGTCGCCGACCAGGCCGCTGGTCAGCGGCACGGTTCCGGTCCAGGTCAATCCGAGCGCGCCGGCAAACAGCAACGCTGACGTCTGCGAGGCCGGCAGCGCCAGGAAGGCGATGAACAACGCGGTGCGCGTCAGATAGAGCAGGGCCAGCACCCGGTTTTTGCGATAGCGGACGCCGAGCAGTCCGCACAGCGCGGTGCCGACAATGTTGCTGAATCCGATGGTGGCGAGCGCCGCGGCGCCGGTCGCTGCCGACAAGCCGCTGTTGATCAGGACGGACGGCAGATGGGTCGCGAGAAACGCGAGCTGGAAACCGCAGGCCGCGAAGCCCGTGGTCATCAGCCAGAAATCGGGATGTCGTGCGACCGTCCGCAAGACATCGCGCGTGGCAACCGTGTCGGCGGATGCGCCGGCCGCGGACTTCGGCTCCCTGAGCCCGATCGCCAGCAGCGGGATGCCCGCGGTGAGCGCCGCCAGCACGGCGAGGGTCCAGCGCCAGTCGATCGTCGAAATGAGGCCCTGGGTGAGTGGCACCAGTGTGAACATGCCGATCGAGCCGGCGGCCGAGGCGATACCCAGCGCAAGGCTGCGCTTGTCCGGCGGCGCGGCGCGGCTGATGCCGCCCAACACCACCGCGTAGGCGGTCCCGCTCTGGGCAAGGCCGACCAGGCCGCCGATCGTGAGTCCAAAAGACGTGGCGTTGCCGCACACGGCGCCGAGGCCCAGCCCTGCAACATAAAGCAGACCGCCAGTGGCGATGACGCGCCCCGCGCCGAACCTGTCAGCGAGAAGTCCTGCAACGGGTTGGGTGACGCCCCACAGGAGATTTTGCAAGCCGATCACGAGGCCGAACACTTCGCGATTGACGTCGAGGTCCGTCGTCACCGGCAACAGCAGCAGGCCGAACACCTGGCGAATGCCCATGCTCAGTGTGACGACCATCGAACCCAGGACCAGAGCGATGAGAAGCCGAGGCGACACCGGGAAACTCCGTGCAGGCGAACAGGTTGTCCGCGCGCCACGGTGTCAGGCGGCACATCATAAGTAAAATGCATTCAAAATATAATGATTATGTTCTTGTAACATGATGATGCGTGGCCTTGATCGCCGTCGCCAGCAGGTCGACTGCCGGCTGGAGGCGATGCTGTCTGGCCAGGGTGACGAGGGCCGGCGTCACCAGCAACTGAAAATCACGCGGCTCGATGATCTTCAGCTGCTTGCCGTGCAGCGCGGATTTGAAGCGCGCCCGGGGAATGAGACCCAGACCAACGCCGCGCGCGATCAGTGACATCTGCAGGTCATAGCCCTGGATCTCGGCGCAGAGGTTCAGGTGGCCGCTATCGCGATCGATCGCGCGCTGCAAGGCCGCGCGGAATCCGCAGCCGCGCGGATTCAGCACCCAGGGATGCTTGCCGAGTTCGACGATGCTCGGTGCCGCGGCGATTGCCGTTCGTCGCGACGCCACGACCACCACTGTGTCCTGCGCAAAGGCACGCAACACCAGGCTGCCGTCGGTGGTGTGTGGTTCGGTGATGAAAGCCAGCGCCGCATCTATCGTTTCCGCGCGCAGCGCATCAAGCAGCTCTCTCGACCAGCCGGAGGAGATGCGAAGGCTGATGTTCGGGAAGGTGCGGGTGAGCATATCGAGCGGTTCGCCGAACGCGGCCTCGATAAAGCCGGGCGCGATCCCGAGGCGAAACTCGCCGCCGAGCCCTCGCTTGCTCCCGACTTGCAGCGACAGATCCTCGATCGCAGCCAGGATCTTGCGCCCAGATGTCAGCGCCTGGCGGCCATCCTCGGTCAGGGCCGGCGGCTTGCACGATCGGTCCAGCAACGGCACGCCGAATGCGGCTTCGAGACTCTGCACGCGCCGCGTCACTGCCGGCTGGGTCAAGTTGAGCTTTGCGGCGGCACGGTTGACCGAGCCCGCCTCGGCCACTGCGACAAAGGCCTTCAGGTCCCCGAGATTCATGCGCCGCGCCCTTTATTATTCAAGAAGGGCATAATTATCATATAAAATATAATATGTCGCCGATGACGATTTTCGCTTGACCTAGAGCACACTCGAACGTGTTCACTGCGTGCCGGGATCAAAGGTGCGGTCGCCGCGCCGTATCCGGTGGGGCCCGCGTGATCCCGGGATGCGATGAAGGTCATCGAGCCATGAGACAAGAGCACGAGTTGAGAGAACCTGCGCTGCATGACCTGCGGATCGGTGATGTCGCAAGCCGCACCGGGCGCAGCGTGCATGCCATCCGCTGGTACGAAGCGCAGGGCCTGATGCCGGGCGTGGTGCGCGACAGCGGCGGTCGGCGAACCTATACCGCCTATCACGTCGGCTGGCTTGATCTCATGGATCGGCTGCGGCGCACCGGCATGTCCATCGCCCAGTTGCGCGAGTACACTGCGCTGGTGAAAAAAGGCGGCGCCAGCCTGAAGGCGCGGCGGGCCTTGCTGGCGGCCCACCAGGCGCGCGTGCTGGAGACTATTGCCGGCTGGACCGAGGCGCTGGCGCTGATCGACGCCAAGATCGAATTCTACGACGAGTGGGTGGCCAATGGAGAACGGCCGGCGGTCGAACCGCATCGCCGCTTGCGCCGGCGCGGCGGTGCGGCGGCCACGGCCGGGCTGCGGCTGCGCCCTCGAACGCGATCAAACCGATCAGGCGACTAACACATCTCGGGACATCTCATGAACTGGTTTGCTCACCCCACGACGCGGTGGGCGACGTTGCTGACGCTTTGTCTGGCCGTCGTCGTCGCGCAAATCGACACCTTCATCGTCAACCTCGCCGTGCACCCGATCGGCGCATATTTCGACGCCGGTATCGGCGCCCTGCAATGGGTGATCGACAGCTACAATCTCGCTTATGCGGTCCTGCTGCTGAGCGGTGGACTGCTCGCCGACCTCTATGGTCGTCGCCGGATCTTCATGGTCGGCGCCGCGGTCTTCACGCTGGCATCGATGCTCTGCGCGCTCGCTCCCTCCGTCGCGATCCTGATTGCCGGCCGTGCGCTTGCCGGGCTCGGCGGTGCACTGCTGATCCCGGCATCGCTCGCCATCGTCCGGGTGGTGTGGCAGGACCCGGGCGAGCGCGCCCGCGCTTTGGGGATCTGGGGGGCGTGCAACGGCCTGGCTATGACCGTCGGACCTACCGCTGGTGGGTTGCTGATCCATGCCTTCGGCTGGCGCAGTGTTTTCTTGATCGTCGTTCCGCTAAGCCTCGCCGCGCTGGGTCTTGCGATCCCAACGCTGCCGGAATCCTCCTCGCCGCGGGGTCGGCATATCGATGCACCAGCTCAGGTTCTCGGCGCGCTGGCGCTGGGAGGCCTCGCGTTCGCGGCCATCCGCGCGTCGGTTACGCCGGGTGTGGCGATCGGAGCGGTGATCGTCGCGCTGTTGGCGCTGGCGCTGTTCGTCAAGGTCGAAGCGCGGCAGGGTGCGGCGGCGCTGGTGCCGCTGGATATTTTTCAGGTCCGCCAGTTCCGCGGTGCGATGACCGCAATGGTGGGGATGACTTTTGGCGGCTACGGCATGCTGTTCGTGTTGCCGCTGGCCTGGCAGAGCACCGGCGTGCTGGAGACCGTGGGGGCGGGGCTGGCGCTCGTACCAATGGCCGTCATGTTCGCGCTGGTGTCTCCGTTCACGGGAGCGATGATCGCAAGATTCGGCGAGCGGCTGCTGGCAAGCGGCGGCGTGGCCGTGATGGGAACGGGTCTGCTGTTGATCGGCTTGAGTACCCGTCACAGCGGTCTCATCATGGTCGAAGCCGGTCTTGTGCTGACGGGGATTGGCCTCGGAATGGCGCTCGGCCCGCTGACCAGCGCGGCGGTCGGCGCCGTTGCCGCGGCGCGTTCCGGAACCGTGGCCGCGCTGGTCAGTGTTGCTCGTGTCGCGGGTGCGACATTCGGCGTTGCGGTGCTCGGCTCGGTCTATGTGCTGGCCGGGGCAGGGCCGCACGGACTGCTCGTCGCGATGGCGGTGGGCGGACTGACGCAGATCGCGTGCGCGGCGGTTGCGGCCGCGACGATGCAGGCCGGACATCACGCGTATGGGGCAGCGGAGCGGTCGTCGATCGGATGAACGGGGTCCTAGCCGCGTCGCGCGGAATGGTCGCGGCAACCGTTCAGGAAAAGATCGACTGCGCTGACCACACGTTCGCGCAGTTCCTTTTCGGATTTCGCGATCTTGCCGCTCAGCACCATGGCGCGGACGGGGCCGTCGACGACCGTGTAGGAGAACTGCTCAGCCAGGAAACTCGCATCAGCCGGCCGGAGCTGTCCGTCGCGGATGGCATTGGCGAAGACGCTCGCGACCAGCCCGCGCGCATGCAGGGCGTTCTCGTGGTAGGCCTGAGCCACCTCCGGGAATTGATGCGCTTCGGATGAAATCAGCCGTTCGAGCGCGATGGCCGCTGGCGCGATCGCGTGTTTTGAAAGCTCCAGCCCGAGCCTTACCAGGGTCGCCTCGATCGGGTCGTCGCGATTGGATTCCGTGAGGGGCACCAGAAGATTGTTCGTGCCCTTGCGCATGACGGCCGCAAACAAGGCCTCCTTGGAGGCGAAGCGGGCATAGAAGGTCTGCTTCGAGATCCGTGCCGTGGCCGCGATCAGGTCAACGCTGACCGCCTCGAAGCTGGACTCCAGGAACAACTGCATCGCGACATCGATGATGTGGTCAGTGATGCGGCCGGCCTGTTCCTTGGTCGGCCGCCCGCTGCTGCGCGGCGCAGCCTTGGCTGGCCTGACCTTCGCCGACGGCCTGGCAGTCGTTTTGGCAGCAGTCATCCGTGTGGTCTCTCCAAATCATCCTCGCAGCTACAAATCATCTTTGCGCCTTCAAGTCATCTTTGCGGAGCTCATGCGGCGCGATGGCCCGCATCGCAATCGTTCGATTTCCCCGCATATCCGCTTGCGCCGGGGCACGGTAGTGTATAAATAGTACGATATAGTTTGATTAATAGCGAGCGCGGCGCATGAGCCGCGCGCGGCAGCTTCTGCATGCCCCGAGGAACTGGAGATGACGCAGATGACATCGATAATGCGAAATACCGTGTGCGTGGCGAGCTTGCTGGCTCTCGTCACATCAGGCCTTGCCTCAGGTAATGCCGATCCCAGCGGCACGTGGCTGACTGAAGACGGCCGCGCCCGCATCCGCGTCGAACGTTGCGGATCAGCGCTGGAGCAAGTCTGCGGCTATATCGTCTGGATGAAGGATCCTTTCGATGCCAACCGGCAACCGCTCAAGGACCAGAACAATCCGGATCGCGCGAAGCGGTCGCGCCCCGTGCTGGGGCACCAGCTCATTCTCGGCCTGGCGCCGAACCCGAAGGGTTATTTCGCCGGCCAGATCTATGACGCGGAGAGCGGCAAGTCGTATGAGATCTCGCTGTGGCGCGAGAGCGCGGACCGGCTGAAGGTCAAGGGCTGCATGCTGTCGGTGTTCTGCCTGTCGCAGACCTGGACACAGACCATTGATGTCCTGTCCGGGCAACTCGTGGGCATGACGGGCGACCCGACCGGCCCCCGGGCAGACAACGAGTGGGTGCAGGTTTCGCAGGTGAAGTCGCCTCAGCCAAAGCCGCCGACCATAGCGCGCGCGAGCCGATAGCTGCTGCGGAGCCGATCCGGTCCGTGCGATGTCGGGACGGCTCCCCCGCAAACGCTGCAGATGGTGCTCGGTTCGAGACACTCCGAGCTCAGGTCCCGCAGAACGTCTGCAGCACGCGCTGTTCCGGACGCGGCGGCTCGGCGTAGGCCGCGAACTGCGGCTGGTCCTCATAGGGCCGCGCCAGCACGGCATTCAGTTCCTCGAACGGCGCGTAGTCGCCGCGGACCGCAGCTGTGATCACTGCCTCGATCCGGTGGTTACGCGGAATGAAGGCGGGATTGATCCGGCGCAGGGCCGCGCCGTTCGGCGACCCGTCGTTACGGCGCTTGCGCCATGCGTCGAGCCACGCATCGATGGCCGCGGGCTCGGCAAACATCGTGCGCAAGTCGCTGGCATCGCCGTCGGCGGCATCGCATAGCCGCCGGAACGCCAGGATGAAATCGACTTCGTCTTGTCCCAGCAGCTGCAGGAATCCGCCGACGAGATCATCGCCCTCAGCGCCGGACAAACCGACCTTGGCGCGCATGCCCTGCGTGTAGGCCGCGTCGAACGCTGGGGAAAATGTCGCCAGTTGTTCTTTGGCAATCTCGATGGCTTTGGTCTGGTCGTCATCGAACAGGGGCAACAGACATTCCGCCAGCCGGGTCAGATTCCACAGCGCGATGCGCGGCTGGTTGGCGTAGGCGTAGCGCCCGTTCTGATCGATCGAGGAGAACACGGTGGCGGGATCGTACGCATCCATGAACGCGCAGGGGCCATAGTCGATGGTCTCGCCGGCAATCGACATGTTGTCGGTGTTCATGACGCCATGGATGAAGCCGATGTGCATCCACCGCGCCACCAGTGCCGCCTGCCGCGCGATCACCTGCGCCAGCAGCGCGCGATAGGGATATGCATCGGTGGCGACCTGCGGATAATGCCGCGCGATGACGTGATCAGCGAGTGCGCGGACTGCATCGCGATCGTCGCGCGCCGCGAAAAACTGGAACGTGCCGATCCGGATATGGCTCGACGCCACCCGCGTCAGCACGGCGCCGGGCAGCATGGTCTCGCGCTGCACCCGGTCGCCGCTTAGCACCGCGGCGAGCGCACGGGTGGTCGGGATGTCGAGCGCGGCCATCGCCTCACTGACGATGTATTCCCGTAGCACGGGTCCGAGCGCCGCGCGGCCATCCCCACGCCGGGAGAATGGCGTCGGTCCGGCGCCCTTCAGTTGCAGGTCGCGGCGCTGTCCCTGGCGGTCGACCACTTCACCGAGCAAAATCGCGCGCCCGTCGCCGAGCTGCGGCACGAAATTGCCGAACTGGTGCCCGGCATAGGCGGTTGCGATGGGATCGGCGCCGGGCGGAACGGCCTGGCCGGCCAGAAAGCCAACGCCGTCGGGCGAAGCCAGCCAATCCGTATCCAGGCGCAGTTGCGCGGCCAGCGGGCGGTTGAGCTTGATCAGTCGTGGGGCTGCCACCGGCGTCGGGGCCACGCGCGCGAAAAAGCGGTCGGGGAGGGTGGCGTAGCTGTTGTCGAACGGGATCTGCATGGTTCCGATATAGTCGTCGCTGCGACCGACGGCAATGCGATCCGCAGAGCTGTTATGCCGGCCACAACTGCCCGCCGCCGTCCACGCGCAGCACCTGTCCCGAGACGAACGCGCCCATCGGGCCGGCGAACAGCTCGACCAGCCGCGCCACCTCATCCACGGTGGCGATGCGGTCCAGCGTGCCGCCCTCGGCCAGCCGCGCCGGGTCGACCGGGCGGGTTGCGACAAAGCGCTCGGTGCGGGTGTCGCCGGGCGCGATGCTATTCACGGTCACGTCATAGGGCCGCATCTGGTCGGCGAGGCAGCGGGTGAAATGCATCGCGCCGGCCTTGGCGGTGGCGTAGATCGAGGCGTTGGTGCGGCCCTTGAAGGCCGCGACCGAGCCGATGGTGATGATGCGCCCGCGCCGCCGCTCCATCATGCCGCGGGCCACCTGCTGGCACACGAAGATGGTGCTCAGCAGATTGCGGTCGAGCACCGCGCGCACGTCTTCTTCCTTGATGTTCACCACGTCGTTGGGATTGGGCTTGCCGCCGGCTGCCGCGATGTCGCCGCCGGCATTATGCACGAGAATGTCGATCGCCCCGAGCGCGGCCTCCGCGCCTTGCACCGTCCGTGCGATATCGTCCATCACGGTGAGATCGCCGAGCAGCTTCACGGTGCGCACGCCGTGGGTGTCGGCGATCGCGTTGGCCACATCGGTCAGGGTCTGGATGCCACCGAACTCCGAGGGGCCGTGTTCCCGCATCCCGTGCACCGCGATGTGGCAGCCGAGCGCGGCTAGCCGCTCGGCGAACGCGCGTCCCAGTCCACGGCCCGCACCAGTGACGAGTGCGACCTGGCCTTCCAGCATGCGAGCGGACATTGTTTCATCCTGTGGTCTTGATTGAGCTGAGATCGGCGGGTGAGATTTACGGTCGCGCAGCGTAGCGCGCCACGCCAGCATCGTCGATCTCGCCACCGCCCGCTACCCGCCCATCGACCAGCCGATATGCAGCCGGCCGGCTGGCTGAGGCCGGCCGGACTCTTTAAACAACAGGGCCGCTCGTCGCGATGGCGCGACGCGAGACAATAACACGACACGCGCGGCGTGCGCGGGGGACAACACCATGGATGGATCGAGCGAGGCGCTGCCGGTGAGCGATGAGATCGGTGATGCAGGCAAGGAATTCCTCAACCTGCATGAACTCGTGCATCGGGCGCGGGTCAATCTCGACCAGAATGCTTGGGACTACATTGTCGGGGGCACCGAGACCGAGACTACGTTGCGGCGCAACCGTATGGCGCTGGATGAAATTGCCTTCCGGCCGCGGGTGCTGCGCAATGTCGAGCATGTCGATGCCTCGGTGACGCAGTTCGGCCGCAAGCTGCGCCTGCCGGTGGTGCTGGCGCCGATTGGCGCGCTGGAGACATTCGATCCCGGCGGTGGCGCGACCGTAACGCAGGCCGCCGGCCGCTTTGGCGTCGCGCACATGCTAAGTTCGGTGGCTGAGCCAGGCCTGGAGAAGGTCGCCGAGGCCGCGCCCGATGCGCTGCGGATCTATCAGCTTTATGTGCGGGGCGACGACGCCTATGTCGAGGATCATGTCGCGCGCGCGATCGCCAAAGGTTATGCCGCGTTCTGCCTCACGGTCGACACCGCGCATTACAGCCGGCGCGAGCGCGATCTCGCCAAGCGTTATGTCACGGCCGGTCGCCGCCGGGTCAGCGGCGGCACCTTCCAGATGGCGCTGAACTGGCGTACGGTGAAGCTGATCAAGGACAAGTACAAAATCCCGCTGATCCTCAAGGGCATCGCCACTGCGGAAGACGCTGCCATCGCCCTCGACCACGGCGTCGAGTGGATCTATGTCTCAAACCACGGCGGTCGCCAGCTCGATCACGGGCGGGGCGCAATGCACGTGCTGCCGGAGATTGTCAAAGCTGTCGCCGGCCGCGCGAAAATCATGGTCGACGGCGGGGTTTGCCGCGGCACCGACGTCGTCAAGGCCATCGCCTCCGGCGCCGATCTCGTCGGCATCGGCCGCCTGCAATGCTGGGCGTTGGCCGCGGCCGGCGAGGCGGGGGTGGTGCGGATGCTGGACCTGCTCGAGGACGAGGTGCAGCGCTGCCTGGGGTTGCTTGGCGTCAACCGTTTCGCCGAACTCGACACATCCTATCTGCACGCGGCGACGCCGACCAACCTGCCGCATGTCTTCAGTGCGTTTCCGCTGCTGGAGATTGCGCCATATCGATATTGAAGAGGGCGCGGCAGCGCCTCAGTTGGTGCCCGCGCATGTCCCGACAAACCCGCAGGCATAGGGCAGGCGGCCGAAGATCAGGCCGGGGCGGGTGCCGTAATACGAGGAGTATTCGAACACGCCGGGCCGCCCGTAATTGCCGGGCACGCGCGGCGGCAGGATGCTCCACAGCGACAGCTCCTTGTCGCGCTTGCGGGTGCGATAGGCCGGCGGCAACTGGCCGGCCGGCGCCGCAAAGATCTCACCGATATGCGAGCGTGCCGGCAGGTCAGCGGCATGGGCCATGACGCCGGTCGCAGCAAGCACCAGGGTGGCCAAAGCCATCTTCAAGGGGGCGATCGTCATGCGTCCGGCTCCGGATGATTCGGGAATCATAGCCGGCAGCCGTTAGCAATGGTTAACGCATGCCTTGAATAAGGTTGATGGCGGCCCCGCTCAGGACCTCGGCAGCCGCGGGATGCTCTCGGCGAAGCTGTTGAAGCAGGCGAGCCGCTCGTCTTCTTCCTTGCTGAAACGGCAGTCTGCCACGCCCTTGGCCTTCGCCGCCTTGGGATTGGGCTTGGGCGGGATCACTGCGTCATAGCAGTCCAGCCGGCCCTTGGTCGCGTCTTCGATCTCAAGGCAGGCCTGAAGCCGGACGGCGATCGACTGCCTGCCGGCTGTCCGTGTCGCCTTCACCTGTTTCGGCTGCGCGTCCTTGGGCTGCACCTGCACCAGCGGCTTGTCGCCGACCATGGGCGGATTGGCCTGTGCCATCGCGGCCGCGGAGTAGAGGGTTGCGATCAGCGCAAGCATCGTTCTCATGTCGTCGACCTCTGGAGTCCTTATGAGGGGGTTCAATGAACCCATCTTGTAGCGGGCCGGTTCCACCGAAACAACTCCGCACCGGAGGAGGGTCAGCCGCGAAACCGCCCTGAGGTTGTGAGGCAGCAGCCTTCGGGGTAAACACCGGGCCTCACGGGGCTCAGCATCATGACCATCGAACTGCACACCTGGAATACGCCGAATGGCCGCAAGATCAGCGTTGCGCTGGAGGAAATGGGATTGCCGTATCGCGTCGTCCCCGTGAACATCAGCAAGAACGAACAGTGCGCGCCCGATTTCCTCGCCATCAGCCCCAACAACAAGATCCCGGCCATTGTCGACCCGGACGGTCCGGGCGGGAAGCGCGTCAGCGTGTTCGAGTCCGGCGCGATCCTGCTCTATCTCGGCGAGAGGACCGGCAAGTTTCTGCCCACCGCGCTGATCGACCGCGTTCCGGTGCTGGAATGGCTGATGTGGCAGATGGGCGGTTTCGGTCCGATGCCCGGACAGGTGCATCATTTCATTGCGCTGGAGAACGAGCAGGACCGCCGCTATGGACTGGCGCGCTATTCGGCGGAGACGCGCCGGCTCTATGGTGTGCTGGATCGCCGGCTGGCCGACCGCGACTATGTCGCGGGAGCGCTGTCGGTGGCCGACTTCGCCATCCTGGGTTGGGCGTGGCGGCACGAACGGCACAAGGTGTCGTTCGCGGATTTTCCGAATGTCGGCCGCTGGTACGAGACGCTGATGGCCCGGCCTGGCGTCAAGCGCGGTATGGAGGCGAAGCTCGACTGACGTTCGCCGACAGCTCGTGTTTGTTCTGGAGGCTCGTTCGAGTGCTTTTGTTTCCGGGCGTTGCCATCTGTGATCCAGCGCACATCTGTCCGGCATCCACCGTGCTAGGTGTCCGTCCCAGTGAGCGGACGACACCGGGGGCGCAGTCATCTGCGAATGCCGATGGCCAACCAATCCCTCTCCTCCAGCCTTTTCCGGAACGATCCGGCGCTGCAGGCGTGCCTTGTCAATGATGCGGCGCATGTGACCACGGGCGCGCGCGGTGACCATGTCGCCAAGATCCAACTGGCCTTGTCGTTGCTGGACGATGCCGATATCGCGCTGATGGAGCTGCAGGCCAAGCAGTATGGCGGCTCCACCGCAGCGGCGGTGCTGGCGTTCAAGCAGGCCCGCGAGATCATTAATCACAGCTATCAAACCCAGGCGGACAACATCGTCGGGAAAATGACGATCGCGGCGATGGACCAGGAGATGCTGGCGCTGGAGCGCCGGCGCAGGCCGACGTCGTCCTATTTCTGCGGCGATCCCATTCAGGACAGCGGCGGATCGACGAGTTCGGCGCCTCCCGCCGGAGTTTCGGCGGCTGCTTTCACCGCGCGCTTCCAGCAGTCGTTCGCCGTGCCGCAGCCTGGTGGTCAGCCATCAACGGGCGGCCCCGTTCCGGCGGCGCCCAGGAGCCTGATCGATCTGGATATCGTCTGGCAGCCCACGCGCGGCGCCGGCGCCAAGGCCAGCCAGATGCTGAAATATCTGGACAAAGCGCGAAGTCTGCTTGCTCCGTTCAGCATTCGTATCGTGAGCAGCGTCGCTCTGCCGGATGCGCCGTTTCCCTTCGATCCCCCGGTCGATCCGGATGTCGACGCCGATTCCCTGGCTGTCCTCAAGGCGGCCGTCAAAGCGCGCCCCGGCTTGCACAACACGTTGCGTGTGATCGTCTGTCCGTTTCCGCCCAATCCGCGCTCCATTTTCGGAGCGACGAAATCAGGCCGCACCTTTGCGCCTTTTGTGCTTCTCAATTCGGAAGCGTTTCGCACCGACGAATGCACTCTGCTGCATGAGATGATTCACGCCGCCAATCTCCGATTAGGCGATGCCCAGCACGATCCCGACAAGACCAGTGTCTTCGCAACGGGTAACACCCGGACGGTGCTCAAGCTGGAGCACGCCGACGAGTTCGTTTTCGCTTTTTTCCGAAAGTAGCGAAGGACAGGTATCGTCTCGCCGTGGAAGCGGCACAAAGCCAGGCATCTCCCGGGCCTTCGCCTAAGCGGCTTCAGCCTGCGCCCGTGCCCCGGCGTGAGCATCCGCAGCATCAGTCGAGCTGTGTGGACGGGACGCGGTTCCCGCTAAATCTGAAAATGTCCCCCCGTTGACCGTCTCTGCGTCCGCGCCTCTGCTTTCGGAACGAAGCTGCCGCGTAGCGCTTGAATCCGCACGTCGAGAGCAACAGCAGGAGAGCCCCATGGTCGATCCCACGGATCTGAACCGTCGTGCATCGGAGCTCGCCAAACAGGCCGAGCACGAGGCCGATGACGACACACGTGACCGGCTGCGCCGGATGGCGCAGTATTATGCCCACATCGCGGAAAACGAGATCTGGCTCGAAGCCGTTCGTGCGTATCCGTCGACGCCGCAACGCAAGGGATAACTCAGAATGTCGGCGATGAAACCGCGTGGACAGATGCCGCGATCAAGAAATCGCGTTCCGTCGCATCCAATCTTTCAAGCCGTCAGGCGCGGCCCTTTCGGCCGCAGCAATTGCTTCATCGCGAGATAGGATTTCAGCCGCGCCACCTCGGCAAGAATCTGCCGGCGCAATTCGCCCGCGGGTAGCATATCGGCCTGGGCCATACGTTCGGCGATCACCTGGGCGATCTCCTCGTCCGACATCTGATGATGGATGCGGGCCGGCGGGAAAGCAGGAATTGCGTTTGGTGCCATGACGTCTCTCGCTGCAAATCAATGCGTATCGGCAATGTGTATCGCGCACCACGAACGCGAGGCGAGAGTGAAGGTTCCTTGAAAAATGAGGAAGCGGCGTTTAGCGCCGCCCGCCGACCTCATCGATGTGCGCCAGCAGATCGGCCGGATCGTCGTAGACGCGGAACGCGCCGGCTTGTTGTAGTTCGGCCGTGCCATAGCCGCCGCTCAGGAGGCCGACGCCGAGCGCCTTGCAACGGATCGCCGCCAGCATGTCCCAAATCGAGTCGCCGACCACGACGGCGGTGTCGATCGGCGCATTGAGCCGCGCGGCGGCGGCGAGGAACAGGTCGGGATCGGGCTTGGCGTATTTGACCTGGTCGCGGGTGACCACCGGGGTCCGCTCCGGATCGACCCCAAGCGCGGCGAGGTTGACCGCCGCGGTTTCCATCCGCCCGCTGGTTGCGATCGCCCACGGAATGCCCTCAGCCGTGAGCCAGGACAGCAGGTCGCGCGCGCCGGGCAGCGGCCGGATCTGGTCTGCGTAGCGGCGATAGGCGCTGGCATGGCCGAGCCGAAGTCGGTCGACGCGCTCGGTGCTGATGTCGAGGCCGGTCTCGCGCAGCAACTGGTTGGTGAACAGGCCGCCGCTCATGCCGATCTTGCGATGGATGCGCCAGACCGAGAGCTCGATGCCTTCGGCGTCGAGCGCGTCCTTCCATGCCAGCACATGTTGGTACACGCTGTCGACCAGCGTGCCGTCGAGATCGAATAGATACACCGGATTGATGCGCACAAGATTCTCCTCGTGTGTTGCTGGCCGCAGGGCGTTTCGACGTTGCGTCAGCGCCCGTTCTTGGCCGGTGCGGACTTCTGCGCCGACGTTCCCGCCGCTGGCGATGTGATGTTGGCCACCGCGTCCTGCAGCGCGCCGAGTTTCTGGTTGAGCGTTTCGATTTCCTCGGACAATCGTTTGGTCTCGGCCCGCTGGGTCACCAGGAGATCCTGCACCGCCTGCAACTGATCGACGGCCTGCTGTTGAGTCGTTCCCAGCGCCTTGGTCGCCTCGATGAGATCGTCGGTCGCCTGTGGGCGCGGTGTGGCCGGCGTGGCAACGATGGCGGGTGCAGGGGAGATGTCGGAGCGAGCGGATCGCAAAACCGTCCAGCCGATGGCGATCAGGATCACGGCCACACCAATAACCGCGATCTGCTTCCGCTCGAGCCGTGGGAACTTCTGGGCAGACAAGTCGATCATTTGGTTATGAACCCTCGGGGCCGGTCGGGCTGCATGGGTTCCATCATAGGCGTTTCCAGCGCCGCTGAGTAGCACCGGGCATCATAAAGCGGTGTGGCGGGGCGCCGGATCGCGTGCAGGCGCAACAGGTTGCATCGGTGACACGTCCAGAACGGCCAGGATGCTGCGTGAGACCTTTCGGGCCACCGCGCAAAGATATCCGCCCGGTCCTGTCAGGGCGCGCCGGGTTTGCTGCGGGACGTGGCCGCCGGACCACTCGGCCAGCGCCCTACGGCCTGGTCGTCGAGCTCCGCCAGCGTGAATGCGGCCTTCTGTTTCCTGAGCGTCAAGCCGAGCTGGCGCGCCTCGCGATCGATGGAGGACATCGATCGCTTTAGCCGTGCCGAGATGGCGGCCTTTGATTTGCCGCGCTCGACCATCTCCAGCAGCGTTTCGCGATCCGCCGAGGTCCAGGGCCGGATCAAGGGCCGGATTGAAGCCATCACATGCTCTCCCTTCCACGCGCCGCTGACGTCGTGGATCAAATCGTTGCCATTAATCGCGGTGATGCCTTGCTCGGAAAAACGATGCAGTCGCGCGTCTGTTCCGTCGCCCGCGGAAGGAACCTGCTGGTTGCTGAAGGAACGACGGACTGCGGCGTGGATTGAATCGCCGGATCGGGGCGAAGCTGAAGGAGAGCGCAATGATCAGGACTCTTGCGATGGTGGCATTTGGATTGACGCTGTGTGCAGCCGCGCCCGCGGGCGCAGAGGATGTGGGCGTCGGTGTCGGCGTGGGACCATCCGGCGTGACGGTCGGTGCCGGACCGGTGGAGCGTGACCATGATCGCACGACCATCATCAGGGAGCGGGAGCGCGAGCCTCGCGATAGAACCGTGATCGTCAGGAAGGGCCGCGATGATGATCGCCCGCACGATCGCGACGTGATTATCGACCGGCGCTAACGCAAGGCCGTTGGGCCAGGCGCGCCAGCGACGGAAGTGTTGCAGGCCGACAACGTTAATCTTGTTCCTGCTGCGGAACTGTTGGTTTCACTGCGGTGGCACAGGTGTGCGTGCTATGACGTGTGCTCCGGGGCTGGGGCGCATCTCATCACGGATTGATAATAATCCCGGAGGCCGTCGGACAAACGTCCGGCGGCCTTTTTGATGGGCCAGCGCACCCGCCGGCATGCCGTCCGGCCGGATTTGGCGGGGGAACGGGCCTGCCGAGGCCCCCGGGAACCGGTTCCCGAGGCCCCGGTTCCCTATCTCCGGGGTTGCCACCGGGCCGGTTTGTCTCGATTATGCCTCACTTTCGCTGGCATGATGGCGGGGGTCGTCGTGCGAGCCATGAAATAAGTGCCTTGCAATAAGCCCTGAAAAAAGCGGGTCGTTTTCCAGGGCGTTCAACCGGGGGGTTGATGACACACGTCAGGGCGACAACTGATGCGTTTCTGTCAGGTCGCGGCATTGCGGTCTTGAGTGTGATTGGACTGGCGGCGTTCGCTCTCGCATCGGGCGCCGCAGCGTGGATGCACGAGTCCGACCTGAACACCCCGGTCTTCAATCACGCCTCAGATCGCGTCGCCGCGTTACCCTTCGAGGACAGATTCTCGCCGCGGCAGGCGCCGGCGTCGACGACAGTCTCGCCGCGCGCCCTCGTTCAATCCGTCTCGCGCGATCTCACCGCGAAACTTGACGACGCCAGGAGCCGGCTCTCCCAGGACATGCATTCGCAAATGCGGCTGGCCATGCTGACGCAGCCGGCCAGCGATCCCGCGCCCTCGATCGTCACCGCAGTTCCGTTGCCGCGGCCGCGCCCGACCGAGGCGACCCTGAACGACTTGCAGACCAGCGCGGCTGCGCAGGCGTACAGCCGCATTCCGCAACCGACCGACCGCACGCTGCTGCAGAAGCTGTCCGATCTGATTCCGCCGCGCATCACGCTGGCCTCCCTGAACCCCGATGACGGCATTCCCGGTACCGGTCCCGATCTCGCGGCACTCGGCTATGACAACGTCACCGCCGTTTACGATATCTCCGCGCGTGCGGTCTACATGCCGAACGGCGCGAAGCTCGAAGCGCATTCCGGCTTCGGCAGCCTGATGGACGACCCCCGTTATGTCGACCGGCGCGATGTCGGTGCGACACCGCCGAGCACCTACGACCTGAAGCCGCGGAGCAACCTGTTTCACGGCGTGCAGGCGCTGCGCATGATCCCCGTGGGCAGCAACGGAGGCGCCGTGCTCGGACGCACCGGGTTGCTCACCCATGGCTACATGCTCGGCCCCAATGGCGATTCCAACGGCTGCGTCTCGTTCAAGAACTACGACAAGTTCCTGAAAGCCTATGAGAACGGCGAGGTGAAACGCCTCGTTGTGGTCGCGAGCCTCGAGACGCGCGATCCCTGATGCCTTCATGAGCGGGTGTCCCGCGGTTGCGGGGGGCGTCGAAAGCGTCCATCGCATTCCTTAACCGCCAGCCAGATTGCGTCACGGTCTTCCGCCCATTTTTGGTTGCGCGCGCAACAACGTCGAGCAGCTCCGCGGATATCGACTTGCGAGCGGTTTGCATGTCGCTCGGCGCGTCATCGCCAGCATCGTGCCCACCGTCGGAAAAGGTGTGGAATTCTCCCCCTGCGATAAAAAATAATTGACCCTAAGGGTGGCTGGAATGTCACGCGCGTTGCCTCGCGGATTGCGAAACATTGCTATCGGTCGTCTGCAGCGCCGAAATTGTGCCGCCGATCCCTGCGACTCTCACAGAGCGCAAACTTTTTATGGAAATGCTCAACTAACTGGTGAGTTGATTGTCAGGCGGAATCTGCCATGTGTTGTCGAACGGAAACGGAGGAAGCGATGACCAGCCAGGATGAAGTGGCTGCGTATGTAGCCACCACGTGCCTTGCGTTGCGGACGCTGGCCTTCAACGCCGAGCTGCCGTTTCTCGCCCAGATCCTCGACATGGCAAGCCTCGAAGCCGAAAACATCCTGGCGTCTGCGAAAGCCACCGTTCATCCCTTTCCGGATCCCTCGCAACGCCGCTAGCCGGCGGTATGTCCGCCACCGCGTCAGATAGACGGCACCGATCAGATCAGAAACGATTACGGTCCGCCCCGCGAATGGTGAGTTTGCGCGGCTGCTCATGCCCCGGCATTGAGATCGATCAAGGCGATGCCGAGCTCGGGGCGTTTGGTCCGGCGCAGATGCGCAGCTGTTTCGGTGATGGTGAGTTCCAGCGTCGGTCGCACCTTCCCCTCCAGCAGGTGGCCGCCTCGCACGGTGCCGTCCTTCAGGCCCAGCACCGCATGCAGGTGAAGGCTGGCCTTGCCGTCGTCGCCCCTCGCCACGTCGCCCAGCAGGCTCAGCACTTCGCATTGCGTCTCGACCGCGATCGGCACGTAGTTTTTTGTTTCGAAATCAAACCAGCCGACCTTGGCTTGCGCGAATGCCCCAATCGCCGTCACCGATGCGCCGCTGATATTCTGCGCGCCGGAAAACGCGGTGATGGCCTTGAAGGCCTCCTCACCGCTGTCGAGCACCAGAACGAACGTCCGCTGCGATCCTTCGACGACAGTTCGAGATTTCATGGGGTGATTCCTTCCGGCAGGCGTCAGGTGAATTGGGTATGGTGTCCGGGCCAGTGTCGCGGCTATCAACGGCGCCTGAAAACATAGGCGCCCAGCATGAAGGCGATGATCACCGCCGGCAGCGGATGGGCGCGCGTGCAGGCTTCGACCGTGGTGATAATCGAATTGGAGCGGGTTTGTTCGATCGTCGCGCGCAACCGTGCTGCGGCAATCCGAAGGCGCTCTGATGCCTGTGCCACGGTGTACTGGGCATCGGTCACGCCATCGAGAAGGCGTTCGGTGATCGGCGGTTGCTGGGATGGGTTGGTCATCATTTCGGTCACTGTCGCAGGCTCCGGTCCAGTTCGTCCGGACACTCACGGGCCAATGCGAGCGGCATCCGGAAGTTCCGGGGGCATCGACACGCGGGTGCCCGATCAGCTCTTGTGACCCGGTGGATCTTCACCCCTGTCACGGCGGTTCACTTCAAGGGCACGCCGTTTGTCCGCGGGTTGCTCCTGTCCGAGCTCGTCGCGGACGATTCCGTGCCCGGCTGGTCCGGCGTCGCCGCGGTTCTTGTGGGCACGGTCCACCTGCTTTTGGGCCTGGGATGCTTTCGAATCGTGTTTGCTCATGAGGACATCGCTCTTCAAGAATATGGCTGCGGAAAATCAACCCTTGTTCGGAATTTGTCGCGGCCTTCGACGTTTGGTTGAGGTCACGCGGCATATCTCTGGTGAACCCGTCTCGATCGTGGACCAACACTGCCTCTGACGCGTTGTTCCGGGAGATGGGCTGTTCCCTTTCCGCTGCGCAGTGAGATGGACGCGGGAGGGAACTGCGGCGGATGCGCCACGTTTGTCTGCCGAGGGCCACCCGTAGTCCTCGGCAAGCCGAGACTGATCTCGCCCGCCCTCGTTGCCCCCTCGCGGGCGGGCGCCCTTTTTCTTCGATCCATTGTCTTCGGTCTGTCTTGCGCGCACGCAAGCCAAGCCGCGGCTGCTCCGAAGCCAGTTTCCTGAAAGGCAAGATCGAGGACGATGAGACATCTTCATTTGCAGCCGACCGAAACCGATGTCGCGATCGCCGGACTGGCGGCGCGTCATGCGACGCCACGGCGGGAGCGGCTGATTGCGGTGCTGACATGGCTGGCCGATGAGAAAATCCTGTACGCCGCAAGTGCAGCTGCGTGGCTGATCGCGAAAAACGGCAATCGTCGCGAACGTCTGCAAGCCGACCATCTGGTGCTGACGGTGGTGCTAGCGAACGTGCTGCCGCACCTGCTCAAGCAGGTCGTCGATCAAGAGCGGCCGGATCGTACTGTTATGCCGCCGCGGCATGGTATTCCCAAGTCTGGCAATCCCTATGACGCGTTTCCGTCCGGTCACGCCATGCATATCGGCGCCATCGCATCGGCGATGTCGAGGATGTATCCGAAGGCGTGCGGCTGGATCTGGCTCGGCGGATTAGCGGTCGCGTCGACACGCATTGCGCTGCTGGCGCACTGGACTTCCGATGTCGTCGCGGGACTCGCTGCCGGCGTCAGCCTGGAGCGACTGATGCGTCCGATGGATGGCCGGGTTTTTGCGGCGCGGAAGCATCGACGAATGCCGCGATAATCGCGCGTCGACCATGCAAGCAAAAGTGTGCCACGAATGCTGACGCGAATGAAACTTTTGCCGGACTAAGTGATTGAGGCTGCAGTTTTCTCGATGCTTACGGAGCCGGGACCATGATCTGTGAGAGCTTCGATCAAGCCGCCATTACCAACATGAGCATCGCGCTGGAGCGGGCCTGCCGCGGCATCCCCCTCGAGCTTCGGACCCATGAGGATCGCCTGTTTGTCGCCCAGCGCATCATCGCTTATGCGAACCACGGCAACATCAGGCTGGGAGATCTGACCGCCGTGGGGCAGCGGGCGGTGGATGAATTGCTCTCGCGGCCTCCTCAGGCGGCGTAATGGCTCCCACGGTCGGCCCGCGGATCGCCCGACAGTGAACCGAGCCGGATCTGGCTCGACATAAAGTCTGGACCAAGACATCTGTCGCCCACGGCAGTCCCCACGCTGGCGCACGGCATGCCACGGTTTGCGCAAAGCAACCCCGTGCTGTATCGATTGTCCGTATATTTGATTGTGCGTTGAGGGGAATTGCGGTGGGGACACGACGCCCGGTTGCATCGAAACGTCCTCATGCGGGTGGACGCCCGACCCCCGCACAGGCCGCGCGGCGAGACGAGCGGTTGCTCGATGTCGCCACCGCGTTGTTCCTGAAACACGGTTTCCAAGGCACGTCGTTCGATGCGCTGGCGCAGGCCGCCCGCGTCAGCAAGCCGACGATCTATGCGCGCTACCGCGATAAGAAGGCGCTGTTTCTCGCGGTGCTCCGTCGTCGGGTGGACATTGCCAATGCACTGATCCTGAAGCCGATCGAGATCGGAGCCGGAACAAGCAAACCCGCTCGGATCGAGGCAGCTCTGCACGCGTTGAGCAAGCGCGGCGTGGCCCAGATACTGGCGCCCGACAACGTGACCCTGCAGCGCATCGTGGCGGCACACGCCGGCGGGTTTCCCGAACTGGCGAAGTTCGCGGATGACAGCCGGCGTAATCTCGTCGCGCAGGTCGCGGCGGCGCTTCGGCATTTCGTTGCATGCGGACAGATCGACATCAAAGATACGGACATGGCTGCGGATCAATTCCTCTCGCTTGTCCTTGGGCAGCCGCAGCGTTCAATTCTTTACGGCAGCCCAATCACACCGCATGCGGCGGAGCGCTATCGAAGAGCGGCCGTTGACCTTTTTCTCAAGGCTGTGGCGCGCCGTTGATCTTGCATGACGTGCGTCATGTATGAACAAGCTGTCATGCCGTTCATCAAAGTTCCTGCAATATGAAATACCACGCGCCCCGGCGCAGGTGCGTTCTCTTGACGCTTGTCAAAAACAAAACGAATCCGTATCGTTTCAATAAAGAGTCGTGGTGATCCGCGGCGATGAACGTGAATTGCTGGACGCGTAGGCTGGCGGATTTTTTGTTAAGATTTTTCAGCTTTCTAGAATCTTCGTTGCCGTTGCCGTTGCCGCCAACTCAATATGCAGGTTTCAGCGCCACTCGACATCCAAGGCCCGTGATGAGCAAGGACGACGCCAGCAATCCCGACCGCGGCCGCGCCATCCGGCTCGTGGGCGATCAGGTGAAGTCCTCGTCGCCCGAGCTCGTGGTCCAGAGCCTCCGGCTGGTTCAGGCCTTCCTCAGGATTGAATCGGCGGAGAAGCGCCAGGCGATCATCGACCTGGTTGAACTGACGGCACGTGCGTCCGCGATCGACTGATCTTGCGAAGTCGCCGGCGCCGTACACGGCTTATCCTGCCGGCTTTCCGGTGCCGACTTTGGTCTCAGCTCCCGTAAATGGCTGCGCGGCGAGGCCGCACTGGTCGATGCCCGATTTGCTTGTTACAAATCAGCGTTGTCAATGCAGCATAGGCTGACCGCGCGGAAGCCGCGGCAGCCGGGGGAAACCAGATGTTTTCATGTTTTATGCCGTCCCGTCATCTCGCGTCGCGTGCCGTCGCATCACGCCGTGCCGCGGTCGGCCTGGTCGCGATGGGGGTCTCCGCCCTGATGTCGCCGGGGAGCGCCGTGGCGCAGGACTATCCTACACACCCGGTGCGGTGGGTGGTCGGTTATCCCGCGGGCGGGGCGACGGATATTCTCGCTCGCCTGATCGGCCAGCGGCTTTCCGAGCGTCTCGGGCAGCAGTTCGTGGTCGAGAACAAGCCGGGCGCCGGCAACAATATCGGCACCGAGACTGTCGTGAATGCCGAGCCGGATGGCTACACCATCCTGCTGGTCAATCCCGCCAACGCGATCAACGCGTCGCTGTACGCCAAGCTGAATTTCAATTTCATCCGCGACATCGCGCCGGTGGCCGGCATCGCGCGCGTGCCCAATGTGATGATCGTACCGAATGATTTTCCGGCCAAGACGGTGGCCGAGTTCATCGCCTATGCCAAGGCCAATCCCGGCAAGGTCAACATGGCTTCGTCGGGCAACGGCACCTCGATCCATCTCTCCGGCGAACTGTTCAAGGCGATGACCGGGGTGGAGATGCAGCACGTACCCTATCGGGGCTCGGCGCCGGCGATCACCGACATGCTGGGCAACCGCGTGCAGGTGATGTTCGACAACATGCCGTCAGCGATCTCGCACATCAAGGCAGGCAGCCTGCGCGCACTGGCGGTGACGACGGCGGACCGTTCCGCAGAATTGCCCGACGTTCCCACCGTCGGTGACACCGTGAAGGGCTACGAGGCCAGTGCCTGGTTCGGCATCGGCATGCCAAAGAAAACTCCGAAGGAGATCATCGCCAGGCTCAACAAGGAGGTGAACGCCATCCTTGCCGAGCCCGCGATGAAGGCGCGCATCGCCGAACTCGGCGGCGTGACGCTGATCGGCTCGCCGGACGACTTCGGCGCGATCGTCGCCGCGGAAACCGAGAAGTGGGAGAAGGTGGTCAAGTTCGCCGGTGCGCGGGTGGAGTAGCGCCGGCTATTGTTGTCGGTGACGAACGCCTCCCTCCGTCAAGGCGTCGATATACCTGCGACTCGGCCCAGCCGAGTCGCAAAGTCCGAGGGCAAGCCAAAGAGAAAACTCAAAAGCCGTGCATGACGACCGAGAACGGCGAGAGATGCGCCAAATCAACCGGTCCACACCACATCAGCCTCTGGCGCGTTTGGAAGTCGCCGCGCGGCGCGGCGTTTTCGCGGCGGTTGCGCTGGCCACCGCTTCAGCCTCGCTGGCGAGACGCAGTGCCCGCAGCTTTTCCATGTTGGTGCGCACGAACGCGTCGCGCGCGTGGACCTCGGCCATGGCCTGGCGCCCTTCGATCTCAGCAAGCCTCCGGCGTTCCTGGATGGGTTTGCGTTCGGGTTTGACGAGCTCTTGTGTGTCATCTGTCATGACGGATTAACACCTGAAAAGACAAATGGTTCCCGCGGGTTCCAGGAGTTCCGCGGCGGAGTTACATGAGTTGTTCCGCGGGTTCCAGGGCGTCTGCGAAGCCGCAGCCCGCACGGCTGCGTGGAATACACGGTCCGCGCTGTCTCGCCGCGGGAACCTCCGATGCGTGCGGCCGTTGGGGCGGGGACCAAGATGGCGGCGGACATCCGACATGCTCTTCAGCCCCGAGATGTTGAAGCTACTCAGCACCGTGCTGGACGATGTCTGCAGCCATGTCTCCGACGAGGACGCGAGAACCTATGTGGCGACACGCCTGCTGGAAGCGGCCGGGGATGGCGAGCGCTCACCGGAAATTTTCAGGCAGGTGGCGACCCTGGCGCTGCTCGACGTCTACTCACGCACCGGGGCCGAGGAGGCTATGACGGCCGACGCCGCCGCGGCGCGCGAGCGCAGCGCGTGAGTTTGCGGCAAGCTCGGTCGCCAGCTTCGTTAGGGGAGGGGCTCGGCCCTACGCCTTTGGGACACGGCAATCGATCATGCAACGCAGGCCGGTGGGCAGGAACTGCAACTGGGTGTGGCCGTCATAGGCGCGTAGCGCTGCCTCCAGCAGGCGCGTGCCGAAACCTGCGGTGGTCGGTGCGCGGACGACGGGGCCACCGGTTTCGTCCCAGAGCAGGTTCAGCCGATCGTCCCGCATCTCCCAGGAGACATTGAGCAGGCCGTCGGGCGACGAGAACGATCCGTACTTCGCCGCGTTGGTGGCGAGTTCGTGCAGCACCAGCGTGAGGCTGACGGCGAGCTTCGAGGGAAGATAGACTGCATCGCCGGTCAGGGTGTAACGCACATGCCCGTAGGGCTCGAGCTCCGACACCAGCAACTCCTTCAGGTCGCAGCCGCGCTCATCGGCCCTAGCGATCAGGTCGTCTGCCGCCGACAGCGCCCGGATCCGTCCGTCGATGCGCTCCCAGGCTTCCGGATAGGCGCGCAGGGCCTGGCGCACCACGGCGTGCAGCGCGGATACCTTGTTCTTGAGGCGGTGCTGCAGTTCCTCGACCACGAGCTTGCGGTAGCTCTCCTCCGCCACCAGCCGGTCGGCCACCTCGCGATGATGGGCGACGATGGTGCGATAGTGCACAAGCCCCCACACGGTCAGGGCGCAGACGGCGACATAGATCAGCAGCAGCGCAACCTTGGCGCTGCCGACGGGCTCCACCCCAAAGCCGATGACGTATCCGAGGCCGGCGCCGGCAATGGTGGTGACGACGCCAGGACGCAGGCCGCCAAGCAGGGTGGCGAACAGCACAGCCGGAATGTACAGCGAGAACGGCGAATCCGGCCGCAGCAGTGAAATGCCCCAGCGGCTCAGCGTGCTGGCAGCGAGAGACACGAGGACGAATCCCCATATCAGCGATGCGGACGGCTCCGCCGTGCCGCGCCATCCGCCCAGGAGTTCGTCCTTCCACCTCATCGCACACCCGGCCCGCCGCAAAGGAAGCGGGTGCGGCAGGCTAGCGCGGGCTTGTTCGTGTTGTCCATGGTCCTTGTCCCCGGAGCACTCGTCCGGATCATTCGATCGTGGCAACACTCCGGTTAAGATGCCCCAAGAATTTGAGCCTCTGGCATTTAATCCCTGGTAGCCCTTCGAAATCAGGCTGGCGTCATGGGTATCATCATCTACGCCATGGCCATCCTGTTGTGGTGGGTCGTCGCCACATACGAAATGTGCTTCACCGGCGTCGGCCAGGTCCAGTCGGGGGCGGTTGCATTCTGCGTGTTCATCGTTGCGATCCCCCAGGCGATGTACTGGAGGCCGGTGATTACCTTGATTGCGCTGATGGGTTCGGGTCGATCTGGCTTCCCGGAAGCTGGCGCCGTGTCGGGTTTTCCATTGTCTTGCTGGATGGCATGGCGCTCATCGCATTCATGGTCAGCCGATCTGCCGGGCCTGAAAGTTCAATGTTTCAGGTGATCGTTTATCCAGCCCTTGCGGTGTCACTGCTGTACATGATGCGAAGCTCTGCAAGAGAGTGATCCAGCGGTCACATTCGCGATGATCCGCCGCCGTCTCGATGCTGCACGGGCGGGTGGGCGCCGCCGATCGAAATCGGCGGAGAACATCTCGCTCACCACGGCGGTGAGGCTAGCTATCCACACCGGCCTGCGCGCATGATTACATGCCGTGTAATTGAAGAGCAGCCTTCACGTGGCGTAAAATCTGTCCAGCAAGCCGGGGGCCATGGGGTTCGAAACGGCATCCGGCAAGGATCTCGCAAATGGAACGATTTCTCCTTCGTCATCTGAGCCGCTTCCCCGCTGCCGCCCCGCTCTGGACGGATATCTCTCCGGCCAATGTCGTGATCACGGCAGTTGCTGTTATTACATCGCATGTAATTGAGCTGGTGAGCCGTGCGGGCGTATTGAACATAGCCGTTGGTAACATCAGGAGGGAGCGGCCGGCGCGGCAGGCAAGATGTCCATGCGGTTAGATCGAAGGAATATCGACCTTAACTGACACAAGCGTGCTCGACACAATTCCAGAAGAATAAGCCACATGAAGCCGGAAAACCTGAAGACAAAAACCTCGAACGAGCTTGGCGCGTTGTTGCGCCATTGGCGTGACCTGCGTTGCAAAAGCCAGTTCGAACTTTCGCTGGACACCGGTGTCTCGCAAAAGCAAATCAGTTTCGTCGAGAGCGGACGGAGCGTCCCCAACCGTCAGACCTTGACCATCATTGCCCAGGCGCTCGATATCCCGCTGCGAGATCGTAACACGCTGCTGCTCGCGGGCGGTTATGCCCCGATCTATTCCGAGAGCGACTGGGACTCTGTGGAAATGAAAAGTGTGACCGATGCTCTCAAACGCATTCTGCGCCAGCAGGAGCCGTTCCCGGCGATGGTGATGGATCGCTACTGGAACGTGCTCATGATGAACGACTGTGCGCCGCGCTTCTTCAATTGCTTTATCGATGTGGCCGCGCGCAAGGGGCCGCAGAACATCCTACATCTGTTGTTCGATCCGGATGGAATGCGTCCGTTCGTCGTCAATTGGGAGGAGGTCGCCAGAAGCTTGTTCGAGCGGGTTTATCGAGAATCCGTCGGGCGCGTGGTCGATGACAAAACCAAGGCCCTGGTGGCCGCTTGGTTTCGTCAAGGACGGTCGCGTGTTGAACTATTTTTCGATGGTCACAACCGTGGGAACGCCCCAAACGGTCGCGGCTCAGGAGCTTCGCATCGAATGCATGTTTCCAGCGGATGAGGCCACCGAGATCCATCATGCCTCCCTGATCGTGGAACGCCGTCCTTAAAACCTCCTCGTCAACTGCCAAACCCACCCCGTTCACCGGAGATTCCGTGATGCCCAAACTTGCGCTGTTTGTCCGCCTCGAAGCCAAGCCCGGCAAGGAGGCCGACGTGGCCGAATTTCTCCAGAACGGTCTCGCCCTGGCACGCCAGGAGCCGTCGACGCCGATCTGGTTCGCGCTGCGTCTGTCGCCCTCCACATTTGGCATCTTCGATGCCTTCTACGATGAGGCTGGTCGCGAACGGCATCTGTCCGGACCGATCGCCCAGGCCTTGATGGCCGCCGCTCCCGAGTTGTTGTCGCGTCCGCCGACGATCGAGCCACTCGACGTTCTCGGCCTCAAGAACACGTTGCACGCAAGCTAGCTATCGGCCCCCGATCGAGCATCAGGCGATCGATCGACAGATACCCGGGTGAGTTCTGCTCACCCTCAACCCACCTGCCCCATGGAGCCACTAATGTCTATTCGGAAGCAAGCCGGCGTGATGCTGGCAACCCTGCTGTTTGCCTGCGCGGCCTTTGCGCAGGCGTCCGGCGCCAAGCCCGAGCGCATCCGGGGCGATATCGTTTCCCTTCAAGGCGACATCCTGACGGTGCACCGACGCAGTGGCGACACTGTTTCAATCGATGTACAACCGGATGTCGGCGTGTCGGCGCTCAAGGTCATCAGTCTCTCCGATGTCAAGCCCGGGTCCTACGTCGGGGCGGCGGCGATCGCAGGCAGTGACGGAAAGATGACAGCCGCTTCGCTGCTGGTCTTTCCGGACGCCGCGCGCGGCACGAACGAGGGGCACTTCCCCTACGATTTCGGCGCCAACAGCACGATGACCAACGCCAACGTCGATACCATTGTCACGGCCACCAACGGCCGGGAGCTCAAGCTTTCCTACAAGGGCGGCAGCAAGGTAGTCACAGTGCCGGAGAGCGCGCCGGTGGTGACCTTTGCTCCGGCGACGCGGGCAGACCTGATTGCGGGCAAAAAGGTCTTCGTGCTCACGACGCCGACCAAGAGCGGCGTCTTTGAGGCGCATGTGCTTCTGGTGGAAAAGGACGGCGTCATCCCGCCGCTGTGAGGTACGCAGCGCGGCCGGCCAGGCCGGTCGCGCCGACTTCTCGTTTTCATTTCGAATTCGGGGTATGTGATTTCTTGCGTGACAACGCGCGGGAGCGCCAGGAGATCAGAGATGTCGGAAAATACCCCGTTGACAGTCGGAGTCGACCACGTCGGTCTTGCCGTGACAAATCTCGACAACACGCGACGCTTCTTTTGTGAATGTCTCGGGTGGAAGGTTGTTGGGGAGAACCAGGCGTATCCGGCGGCCTTCGTTTCGGATGGAAACGGAATCGTCACGCTCTGGCAAGTCGAGGATCCGCAGATATGCGTACCGTTCGACCGCCGCCGCAATGTCGGTCTGCATCATCTCGCGCTAAAAGTCGTGGACCGCAACGCGCTTGAGGCACTGCACACACGTGTCGCGGCTTGGCCCGGTACTGTGATCGAATTCGCACCGGAACGATCGGGCAACGGTCCGAAGGTTCACTTTATGGTGCGGGAGCCCGGCGGCACTCGGCTGGAGTTCGCCTGCGTGCCTCCCACCGCCGGATAAGGGAGCCCGCCGGGCGCGGCGCGGCTGTTGCGTCCTTCCGCGCCGGACAGGCGGCACCTGCCGACATCCCTGATGCGCGCAAGCAGATTTTGGTGAGCTCCATTGACGCCGTCGTGCGGAGACACGACATAATTCATGCGGCCCATCCAGGCCGCCGCACCGGAGCAAGATATGAACGCGCCGCCAAACACCGATACCGCGTCCCCGCAATCCGACGGCGATGTCCTGCACTGGCTGACGAACGAGACGCGCGACGAGCGCTTCCTTGACAATATCTTCACCGAGCTGTGTCTCCGGATCCAGCGATCCGGCATTCCCGTCAAGCGGGCTTCGCTTCACATGCTGATCCATCATCCGCAATGGCTGGGCGCCCGGATCATGTGGGCGGAAGGGATGCGCGAGGCCGAGCTTGCACGCGTCGACTACGATGTCAGGGAGCGGTCCGAGTATATCGGCAGCCCCGCCAACGAAATGCAGGACGGTGCGACGGAAGTGCGCGAGAATCTCGAACGCGACCCCTCTCTCGGCCGCAAGCACGCCATCTATGACGACATGCGGGCGAAGGGCCTGACTGACTATGTAGCTTGGCCGCTGTACCACACACTCGGCAAGCGGCACATGGTGACCTTCGCAACCGACCGGCCCGGAGGCTTCGACGCCGCGCATATTGCCGGGCTGCAGCGACTGCTGCCGGTGCTGGCGCTGGTCAGCGAAATCCGGATGAAGAACCGCCTCGCGCGGACGCTGCTGGAAACCTATGTCGGGGCGCACGCCGGCGAGCTCATTCTGGCCGGCGCGACCCGGCGCGGCAGCGGGACGACGGTCCATGCCGCCATCATGATCTGCGATCTGCGCGAGTTCACGAAGATCTCCGACAACTGGCCGCGCGATGACGTGATCGATCTCTTGAACGGCTACTTCGATGCGTTGTCGGAGCCGATTGCCCGGCATGGCGGGGAGATCCTGAAGTTCATCGGCGACGGCCTGCTCGCCATTTTTCCGCTCAGCCAACCATCGGCCTGTGCCGATTTGCTTCATGCCGTGGCCGAGGGCCGCAAGGCCATGGCGGTCCTGAACGAAAAGAACGCCGAAATCGGCCGCGCGCCGCTGAACTACGGCGTCGGCGTCCATGTCGGGGACGTCATGTACGGCAATATCGGGTCGCAGAGCCGGCTCGACTTTACCGTCATCGGCCCCGCCGTCAACATGGCGTCGCGTCTCGAAACCCTCACCAAGCAATTGGGGAAACCGGTGCTGCTGTCGCGCGCGTTCGCCGAGTCCCTCGAAGGCGAGTTCGCCCTCGAGCGCGTCGGCGAACACGCCGTGCGCGGCTTCAGCGATCCGATCGAGCTGTTTGCCTATCAGGGCTGACAGATCGGTTGATCGCCGAGCGCCGTGTCGCCACCAAAGAAGGTGAGCGCGTCAAGCGCGACCGTTTGGTACCCTGGCGGTGCGCTTCGGGATCAAGGGGAGCAGCAGCGCCGACTTTCTGCCGGTCCCCGTATGAATGGTGGTCCGGCCGGCGAAGATGCTCGCAGGCCGGTCAGACGCGTCGTCGTGAAGGAACGGACCTGACCCGCCATAAGGCTGGTCTCCATTCACGGACGGACGGCTGAAGTCGTGCCCGCGAATGTCGAGCGCCAGGCGATATCCGGCCGGCAACACGATGCAGGTCGGCCAGATCTCGATATCCAGCTCATAGATCTCTCCTGGAATGAGCGGCTGCTTTTCATCATGGGTGTGATACGGCTGAAACGGCGTGGAGCGTTTCTCGCAGAGCTTTCGATGCGATGCGCGCAGCCAGCCCTGCGCCAGCGGGGTATGCGGATCAACCGTTCCCTGAAATTCGACCTCGCGACCATCAGGCGAGAATGCCTGCAGTGTCACAAACAGGTCCGCGTCTATTGTCGACGACGAGATGAACAGTTTCAGCGCCAGCGGGCCGGTGATTTCCGTTTCCTCCGCCAGGGGAGGTGACATCCAGCGCAGGCTGTCGACCATCGCAGCAAATGTCGTTTGACCATCCTGCCCGGGAGCGTCCCAGGCCAGCGCTCCGCCGCGTGCGTCGAGAAACAGCTTCGTCCATGCCGTTCCCGAGAGCGGCCATTCGTCCTCTTTCCTCAGTTGGACCTGGTCGGTAAATGGCTTGCGCAGGTTGAGCCATACACGGGCCTCGTCGCCCCAGCCGTTCTTCTCTCCCTTGAGAAAATGGTCGAAGAACCTCTTTTGAAGCTGCAATCCATACTCAAGATAGAACCATTCCTCGTGACGACCGGGGTGCCCGTCGAGCCATTTCTGCTTTGAGGCCGCATGGGTGAACGCCGCGAAGTTTCCGCGCGGATGCAAGCCGAAGCCCGCCCAACTCGCCGCGCTGACGAATGGCGTGATCACCTTCGACCAGTCCGGCGAGCGATCCTGATACCAGCGATCGTCCATCTCGCGTGCACGTACGTTCGCAAGTGTCGCGAAGCGGTTCGAGGCGAGTTGCGCGTCTGAAAGCTCCTCGGGTCCGGTCGACGACTCATCAAGCCACGGATCATGCGGCGCCGCTGGATTTCCATGCTGGACCGAGAGCACCTGACGCGGATACCAGGTCTCTATAAACTTGTTGGAGAGAATGCCGCCATGGCGAAAGACATCGCGATAGCTATCCGCTGCGCCTTCCCATGGAATCATGGCTGTGAGGTGAGGAGGCTGCAGGGCGGCCACGCGCCATTGATTCATGGCATAGTAGGAAATCCCGTTCAACCCGACCTTGCCGTTCGACCAGTCCCGCGTGCCGGCCCATTCGATGGCTTGGTAGAAATCGAGCGTTTCCCGCTCGGAAAAAATATCGAGGGTGCCGGGAGAGCGCCCGGCGCCGCGCGAGTCGACGCGGACCACGGCGTATCCCCACGCCACCCAGATTTCGGGGTCGACGGTTTCCCATGTCAGCCACCGGTGTTTCGAGCCTTCCAGCAGGTCCGGGTGGTGCTGAATCATCCAGTCCCAGCTGTGCTTGTAGTGGTGATCCTGGTACGTGACGCCCTTGCCGTAGGGACCCATGGTCATGATCACCGGCACGGGCTCCACGCTGTCGGGACGATAGATGTCCGCACGAAGCTCCAACCCGTCATCCATCGCGATAGCAACGTCACGCTCGATCTTCATGGGATGTCCTTCCGTTCCAGGGATGCTGCAATTAACGACGGTGTTGGGCACGAGCGCGACAAATTACTCTGCGGTCACGCCCGACTCGCGGATGAGCGTGCTCCATTGCTCCACCAGTGAGCGGTACAGCGTGGGAAAGTCTTCTGGCCGTTCCGTTGCTGGATCGACGCCCAGCTCAAGGAGCTGCCGGCGAACGTCCGGATCGGCAACTGCCCTGGAGAAAGCCGCGGCCAGTTTGTCGACGACGGCTTGCGGCGTTCCGGCCGGGGCCAGGAAGACCTGGAAGCCTCGCGCCAACCCTGAGCCGTCTACGTTTTGGGACGACAATGTCGGCCACCCGGGATAGGCCGTGCTGCTTTCAGGGCCGGTCAGGCCAATGAGAGTCACCTGTCCCTGATCGACGTAGGGCCTCGCCGAGACGACGACAGCCAGCTCTATTTCTCCGGCGATGAGAGCCTGCATTGCGGCAGCCTCTCCCTTGTAGGGAACGTGCACCATATCAACGCCGTTGCGCTTTTTCAGCACCTCGCCAAACAGATGCCCTGCTGACCCGTGTCCAAAAGTGCCGTAGTTCAGCTTGCCCGGATTCTCGCGCGCATAGGCCAGAAGGTCCTGCGCAGTTTTGACAGGCAGCTTCTTGGATGCGACCAGTGCCGGCTGGGTTTCGCCCACGCGGATGATCGGAGCAAAATCCTTGATCGGATCGTACGGAAGCTTCTTGTTGAGAGCCGGCAGCACGCCATGCGACGTTCCATTCGCCAACAGGATCGTGTAACCGTCAGGTGGCGCGTGCGCCACGTAGGAACCGCCAATCGCTCCGCTCGCTCCCGGCTTATTCTCGACAATAATGATCCCGCGCAGTTGAAGCGCTGCCTTGTTCGCAACAAGCCGCGCAATGATGTCGGACAGCGCCCCGGGCGCACTTGGAGCGACGATGGTTATGGGGCGCGTCGGGAAGTCCTGCGCGGTGCAGGGGAGGGCAATCACACACAGACAGGCGGCGACGGCAATCTGCCTCAGCACAATTTCCTCCACCCTTGATTTCGCGCGGACCTTGTGGCCGTGCTGCGGGCCAACATGAGCAGCATTCCAGTTATATTTAAAATGGTAATTCTTGATCGTAGCCATAGCCAAATGTGATATCTTGGCCGGTATGACCACCGACATTGACCTCGTCTCCCTTCGCTATTTTGTCGAGATTGCCCGTCAGCGCAGCTTCTCGCGAGCGGCGGTATCTCTTGGCATCGTTCAGCCCGCGCTCACGCGTCGCATCAAACTGCTGGAAGACCAACTGGGCCTGGAATTATTGACACGGCACCGGCGCGGGGTTGAGCCAACGGAAACCGGTCTTCTCGTCCTTGAGCGCGCGGGGTTGATGCTGCGTATGGCGCAGCAGCTGGAAACTGAGGTGCGCTCACAAGGGGCCGAACCGGCCGGACACGTGGGATTTGCCTTTCCCCCGTCTGTCGGGATCCTGTTCGTTGGAAGCATACTGTCCGAGTGCGTCACGCGTTATCCGCGCATCAAACTGTATTTGCATGAGGATTTTTCTCCGGTCGTCCGCGACGGCCTGCTGTCCGGCCGCGTCGATATCGGCATCATGAGTTCGGAGCTTCAGCATCCGGATCTGATCGACGAGCCGTTGTTCAAGGAATCCATGTGGCTCATCGGGCGACCTCAGAACTGGCCTTTCAAATTGCGGCAGATAAGGCCCGGCGATCTCGACGATGTCCCGCTTGTGCTTGGCAGCTTCACGCGAGAGATGATGGAACGGCTGCAGACACGATCGAAGTTTCGCCTTCGCGTGGTTGCGGATGTGGATTCTTTTACGCTTGTTCTGGAGGCGGTCCGCGCGGGTGCTGGACTTGCCGTCGTTCCGTCTTCCGCGGTTGGCCGCCAGTTGAGCGAGAAGGAGTTTGTTGGTGCGCCCATAGAGGGGCTGGAAGTCACGCGAACGCTTTTTCGTCATCGTGATCGGCCGCCGACCCGCGCAAGCCTTATCGTGATGGACCTGATCACCGAACAGGTGTCGCGCCTGGTCTCTTCGCATCCCCGCATCTTTCGCCGGTTCGCTTCTCCAGCGAAGTGAGGGGCAGACGTTTCCCTTTCGGGCAGATTGCCGCGTGAAACGCCTGTCGAAGGCTGATGTCGGATCTCCCTTTTGTTGGTTGGTGAGCATCCTGCCGCAATATGCGGCTCAATACGGGGCGTGGGTCGGCGCTGGCGCAGCCTGGCGTGATGGTGCGCATTATCTCTGCGAAGCGCCGATCAGGCTTCGGATCGCCACGGACAGATCGCGCTGGCTGAATGGCTTGCGCAGCAACTGTAGTTCACCTGCGAATGTCTCGGGCACGATGCGCTGCGCGGTGTATCCCGATGTCAGCAGGATCGGTAACTCAGGCCGCAGCGCGCCGATCTGGCTGGCGAGTTCGATGCCGCTCATGCCGTCGGGCATCACCACATCGCTGAAGACGAGATCGAGCGGGGTTTGGCCGGCGATGAGCTTGAGTGCGTTCGGGCCGGATTCTGCCGTGACCACCGCATAGCCGAGGTCTTCGAGCATGCCGCTGGTGGTGGCGCGCACCGCCGGATCGTCCTCCACCACCAGGATGATCCCGGTACCGGTTTCCAGGTCGCGCGGCGTGATCTCCAGCGTGGCCTGCAACGTTTCGGCGGTGCGGGGCAAGTAGATCGCGATGATCGTTCCACGGCCCGGCTCGCTTTCGATGGTGACGAAGCCGCCCGACTGGCGGGCGAAACCATAAACCTGGCTCAGCCCGAGTCCCGTGCCCTTGCCGACGTCCTTGGTGGTGAAGAACGGTTCGAACACATGCGCCAGCACATCCGGCGCAATGCCGACGCCGTTGTCGACCACCGAGATCAGAACGTAGTTTCCGGGACGCCCGCCGCAGCGCGCGGCGAGGCTTTCGTCGACGGTCGTGTTGGCGGTGTTGATGATGAGCTTGCCGCCTTGCGGCATCGCATCGCGGGCGTTGATCGCGAGATTGAGGATCGCGGTTTCCAACTGGTGGGGATCGGTCCGGCAATTCCCCAGCTTGAGACCGCGGCGGAACTCGACCGTCACGGTCTCGCCTACGGCGCGGTCCAGCAGGTGCGCGAAGGCCGGGATCAGTTCATCGAGATTCACCGCCTGGACATGCAGGTCCTGCCGACGCGAGAATGCGAGCAATTGCTGATTAAGCAGCGCCCCTTTCGCCACGGCCTGGCGCGCGGCGCCAAACAGCGCCTGGACCTTGTCGCTTTCGGGCATGCGCCGGCCCAGCATGTCAAGGCTGCCGCCGACAATCATCAGCAGGTTGTTGAAGTCGTGGGCGATGCCGCCGGTCAACTGTCCCACGGCCTCCATCTTCTGCGCCTGGCGCAACTGTTCCTCGATCTCACGCCGTTCGGTGACGTCGGCGATGACGCCCGCGATCCGCACCGGCGCGCCGTTTTCGAAGTAGCTGCGCCCTCTGACATTGACCCAACGCACCGCGCCGTCGTGGACACGCCGGATACGCGCTTCGAACTCGAGGCCACCGGTGGTTCTGGCGCGAACAAAGGCCGATGCCACTGTATGGCGGTCCTCCGGCAGGAACTGGTCGATCGCAGCTCTCAGGGCGAACGACGAGGGCGGTTCGGAGTAGCCGAAAATGTGGTCATGGCGCAGCGGCCAGCGCAGCTCGTTGCTGGCGACGTCCAGCTCCCACGTTCCCATGCCGGCGGCTTCCAGGGTGAGGAGCAGGCTCTCCTCGGTTCGTCGCCGCTCCTGAATCTCGGTGGCTAGCCGCTGGTTGGCGGCGCCAAGCTCCAGCGTGCGCCGCCGGTTGAACGTCAGGTCGGTAATGATGCCGCAGACCAGTCGTGGCATGCCTTCGTCGACCTTGAGGTCGATCAGCGAGACGTTCACCGGCACGTCCGCTCCGCCGGAGTCGATCAGGGTGAATTCGCTGGAGGCGCCGCGGCCCAATGCGGCGTCGAACATGTGGAGCAGTGCTGCGCCCTCCGCCGGGGCGAGGAAACTCGTCACCGCGCGGCCGATGATGCCCTCATGCGGCGCGCCGACCAGTGTCGCAAAACGCCGGTTGCAATACAGAATGGTGCCGTCGGCGGCGAGCGTGACCGCGCCTTCCTGCATCTGCTCCACCAGCACCCGGTAAGGCTTGTCGGCATTTTCCAGGGTATAGACCTGCTGGCCGGCCGGTCCGCCGACCACGACTGCGTCGACGTCGCCGTTGCGGATGGCCTCCAGCGTTTCCTCAGCCTCGCGCAGCCGCGCCGCCAGTTCCTCGACGGTCAGCTCCTCGTAGGCGGGGCGGTGCATATCGAGGGAGTCAGTCGTCATTGTCCTGCGGGGGAGTGCTGTTCAAGGGGGTCAGGTTCAGGCCGGCGAGCACACGCTCGGTGTTCGACAGGTCTCCGATGATCCGGCGCAGGGGTTCCGGCAGGATCTTGACCAGGGTTGGGGTCGCAACGACTTGCAGTTCACGGGTGGCCTCCGGATTTTCATAGACGTCGATCACCTCCAGGTCGTAGCGCCCGCTCAGGCTCTCCTCGCAGATCCGCCGCATGTTCTCGATCGCTTTCGCCGAGCGCGGCGTCGATCCCGTGACGAACAGGCGCAGCTTGTAGCGGCCGGCGGCATCGGCAGGAGGAGGGGTTTGTGCCACTAGGTGGCCTTTCTGATGGGTTTGAGGTCGAGGCCGACGATCACCTTCTCGGAATTGGACAGATCGCCGATCATGCGTTTCAACGGCGGCGGCAGCCGGCGCACCAGCGTCGGGATCGCCACGATCTGGTCGCCGGCCGCCAGTTGTGGCGTTTCGACGAGGTCGATCACCTCGATCTTGTAGCGCCCCGCAAGATGCTCTTCGCAAATCCGTTTCAGGTTGGCGATCGCGGCGAGCGATTTTGGAGTTTGGCCGGCGACATAGAGCCGAAGATTATATTCGGTCCCTGCGTTGTCGATATCTTCAGCCATTTCGTCGTTGCCGTCACGGATCATCGGGTCGCTCCGCGTTTGCTGGCCATCGCCTGGCGATCGGACTGGATGGCTTGTTCGCGCGCCTGATCCTGTGCCATCACCTGTGCGACTTCGCTTTCCTCGGCCTCGATGGCGGAGCGCATCTCCGCGATCTGCCGCTCCAGTGTCGCGCGTTTGCGCGCAAGCTCGCGCTTGCGTTGCTCGGTCACCTGCTGGCGCTGCAGGGTTGTCTCGCGCTCGCGGGCCTCCTGGGCTAGCCGCGCGGCGCCGGTGAGCACGCCATCGGGCCCCAGATAAACGTCGGTCAGATGGACGCCGTCGTCCGTCAATCTGTACTCCCTGACTTGTTTAGAATGGTTCATGCCGCGCGATTTCAGCAGGTACAGGATGCGATTGCGCTCACCGCTGGACTCGACGTCCTTCAGTGAAATCCAGGCGTCCATCAGCGACGACACGCTGCGCTCACTCTCGTTCATCTGGTCGTCGACGGCCGACAGGCTGGTGAACAGCGCAGTGATGCCGCGGATCTTGCAGATGTCGGCGAGCCGCACCAGTGTGGCGTGGATCTCGATCGATGGTCCGCGGAACGCGGAGATCGGGTCGACCACGATGGCGGAAGGCTTGAACTCCTCGATATCGCGGTTCATGCGGGCGAGGTGCATCTCGAAACCGTAAAGACTGGGGCGCGCGGCTTCGAACCCCAGCAGCCCGGAGTCCAGATGCCGTTTGAGATCGATACCGACCGAGCGCATGTTGCGCACCACCTGGTCGGGCGACTCCTCGAAAGCGAAATACAGGCAGCGCTCGCCCCGCTTGCAGGCGGCGTCGGCAAATGCCGCGGCAAAAGTCGATTTTCCGGTACCCGCGAGCCCTGAGATGAGCACGCTGGAGCCACGGAAATAGCCGCCCTTGCCGAGCATGGCGTCGAGGTCGGCAATGCCGGTCGGCACGGCGTCGTTGGAGATGGCATGCCCGAGACCGGCCGACGTGATCGGAAGCACGCTGATGCCCTTGTCGTCGATCAGGAACGGATATTCGTTGGTGCCGTGCGCCGATCCCCGGTACTTGACCACGCGCAAGCGCCGCGTGACCACCTGCTCCTGTACCCGGTTGTCGAGCAGGATGACGCAGTCCGAGACATACTCCTCGATGCCGTAGCGAGTGAGTTGGCCGTCGCCGCGCTCGCCGGTGATGATCGCGGTAACACCCTTGTCCTTCAGCCAGCCGAACAGCCGGCGTAATTCGGCGCGCAGGATGGTGCTGTCGGCGAGACCGGAAAACAATGCCTCCACGGTGTCGAGCACCACGCGCTTGGCGCTGATGGAATCGATGGCGTGTCCCAGACGCACGAACAGGCCTTCCAGATCGTACTCGCCGCTCTCCTCGATTTCGGCACGTTCGATACGGACGTAATCGATGGCGAGTTTCTTCTCCGCGATCAGCTGATCAAGATCGACGCCGAGCGATTTGACGTTGGCGGCGAGATCCTGTTCGCGCTCCTCGAAGCTCATGAACACGCCGGGCTCGTCGAAGCGAACCGCGCCGTTCACCAGGAAGGTCACCCCGAACAGGGTTTTGCCGCAGCCGGCTGCACCGCACAGCAGGGTGGGGCGCCCGGCGGGCAGGCCGCCCAGGGTGAGATCGTCCAGACCGGCAATGCCGGTCCGGGTCTTTGGGAGCTGTTCCGCGGTTTTGTGCTCGACAGCTTTGCCGTGATGGCTTGCCATTCATCTTTCCCTTGAGTGGTGGCAGGTCTTCATTTTCTGAAGGTCAAAGGTTGCCGTGTCGCGCGAGAGCTAGATCGCGCTGCGCCGGTTCGAGATCATGCCCCAGACAAACAGCACGATGATCGCGCCGACCACGGCGCCGATCAGACCTGCGCCCTGGCCCGGGCCGTACCATCCCAGCGACTGCCCGAGGAAATTGGCGACGACCGCGCCGACAATGCCGAGAATCGTGGTCATGATGAAGCCGCTCGGCTCGTTGGGGCCGGGCATGATGAACTTGGCGATGACACCCGCAAGAAACCCAATGATGATGGTCCAGATAATGCCCATGTTGCCCTCTTGATGCGCCCGCGGCGGCCATCGCTCGCGGGACGCGTAGTGGTTGCGCACAAGGTCATGCCGCGAGGCCCGTCAGATGAGATCACCGGTCAGATCGCAAAGGAATCTTGTCGGCAGGCAAGGACATTGCCCGACGCAAGATCGTCGCGGAGGTGCTGACCAGTGATCTGCAGACAGGGACGTCGATCAACGACTTGGATCAACGCCCGAGAGACCACGCGGAATGCCGGAAGCGAGATCCGTGAACCCCGCGACCGGCTGAACAACCCCCGGGGCGGCTTTGGGTTCCGACGGGTTCCAGGCGGCCGAGCCGCAACAAGCAGCCCGGTTGCACCGCACGCAATAGGACCTGCGCGGGTTGAATCGCTGCGTCGCCGTTCTCGAAGCGCTCACCGCGCTCCTGGACCGAATTTTGACTTCTCTTATCGACCGACGCCGAGCTAAATGACGTCGATGAATGCGGTTGATGTTTGGTTGTCGTGCGCGCGTCGGCTTTTGGCCGGTGCTGCCTTGCTGTTCCTGTCCCTGAGCGGCTCGGTCGCGATGTCCGTATCCGCTCATGCTGCCGAGCAGGAATCGGCGGCGGGCACTTCGGATGCCAAACTATCGTTCGATATCGCGTCTCAGCCACTTGAAGACGCACTCTACACGTTCGGTGCCGTCACCGGCATTGAAGTCTTCGTGGATGGTGGCGCCGTGAAGGAACGGCGATCGACCGAGGTCAGGGGCTCCTTCACGGTATCGCAGGCGCTCCGCCTGCTTTTGACGGGCACCGGCCTTGAGGCTCAGTCGATCGGCGTGCGCGCGATCACGCTCACGCAGCCGCCGCCGGAACAGTCCAGCGTCGCGACTTACAAACGCTATTCTGCACTGCTGCAGAACGCAGCGGTGCGCCGGTTGTGCGGGGAGGGGGATGCGACCCCGTCGGATTTCGGGAGCTATCGGATCGCGATGCGGGTATGGCTCAATGAGGCCGGCGGCGTCAGGGACGTCGAATTGTTGAGCTCTACGGGCGATCGAACGCGGGACGATCGGATCCTCGATCTCCTGCGGGGCATTCATATCGAGAGACCGCCGCCGACGCTGCCACAACCGGTTGTCATGGTGATCTTGCCTCGACCGCCGCGCGAGAGCGGCGACTGCACCTTTGGTTCGGCGGCCAGCGGCCGCGATCGGACCCGATAGAAAAACCGTCACATAATTTGCATATTCAGGTCTGGTCCAGAATCCAGCATGTGCGAAATCGGGCGGAGCCCGGCGACCGGACGAGATGTCCGCCTGGAGATCGCCGACCGTCGTCTGTGAGTAAGAGCCAAAACTACGCTATGACAAAAAGAAGCCTGGCTCAGCTGCTGCAGGTCCTGATCGACGACTATAGCACCCTTAAAGGCCAGCTCGCTCGTCGGCTCGGTTCGCAGGATGCCGCGGGTGATGTGCTGCAGGAGGCCTATCTGCGGCTGCAGCGCATGGGCGATCTCGGTGCGGTGGAGCGTCCGCGCGCCTATCTGTTTCGCATTGCGCTCAATATCGCTGCCGATCACCGCCGATCCGAGCACCGGCGTTTGGCACGATCCGAAACCGAGCTTCTGCTGCGGCTCGAAGACGATGAGCTCGATCCCGAGCGGATCGCCGAGGGACGATCCTCCGTCCGTCTTCTCACCCAAGCGCTGGAAGAGCTGCCGGCGCGCCGCCGCGCGATCTTCATTGCAACCCGTCTCCAGGGCCGTCCCTACGCCGAGATTGCCGCGGATTTCGGCATTTCGACACGGCTGCTCGAGCGTGAGGTCAAGCTCGCGCTCGATCATTGTCGCGACAGGCTCGAAATAAAGTTGTCACAAAAGTACGGGTCAGGCCGCTCGGAAACGTCACATGAGTGAGGAACGATCGCGAAAGGGCCATCCCGCGCCATGATTCACCTGAATCCGCCAATAGCCACGGATGCCGTGCAGGACCAGGCCGTGAAAGATCAGGCGATGGTCTGGATCACGCGGCTGGCGTCGGGGCATGCCACCGAAGCTGATGCCGAGGCGCTGCGTCGTTGGCGCGATGCCAGCGCCGCGCATCGGCAGGCCTTCGCCGAGGCCAAACTGTTGTGGGAAGTGCTGGGCCCCGCTGCCGAAGACGCGCAGAGAGCGACGCCGAGGCAGACGATGGGGTCGACGGCCGGTTCGATCCGGCTTGGACGGCGCGCTGTGATGGGCGGGGCGCTGGCCGCTGCCTCGGTCGCCGCCGTTGGATATGTCGGCGCGAAGCCTCCGTTCCGGCTATGGCCGTCGCTGGGCGAGCTTCGGGCCGACTACAGGACCATGACCGGCGAGCGGCGGCAACTTGCCTTGGCGGACGACATCTCCTTGATTCTGAATACCCAAACCAGCATCGGTGTAGGATCCACCTCGCCTGCGGCGCGTGTAATCGAGCTGATATCCGGCGAGGCCGCAATCAGCACCAGAGCGATGGACCAGACGCGGTTCGATGTCGTCGCCGCCAATGGTCGGACGAGCGCCATCGCAGCCCGTTTCGACCTGCGCAGGGACGATGCCACCGTGCGCGTCACCTGTCTCGACGGCGGTGTCAATGTCACGTGTCATGATCGTTCCCTGACGGTTCCTCCCGGCCACCAGGTTACCTACGATGCTCAGGGCCTGCGCGATGTTGCGCCGGTTGACACCGCGGTGGTTACCGCGTGGCAGCAGGGACAGCTGATCTTCAGGCACGAGCCGCTCGCGCGGGTCATCGCGGAAGTGAATCGATACCGGCCGGGACGAATCCTGCTGCTGAACACCCAAATGGGTGAGCGCGACGTCGTCGCCACGTTCCATCTCAATCGTATCGACGAGGTCGTCACGCATTTGGCCCAGGCGTTCAACATGCGGGCCCGGTTCCTGCCAGGCGATCTGGTGGTCTTGAGCTGAGGTTAAAAAAATCTGTTCGGCGTGTTCGGGGGCGGCGCTCGGGTGGCGGTCTAGTGAGTGAGGGGGCGCGATGTCGCGTCACGCTTCGCCTGTCGCCAGGAGTTCGCATGTCCGTTCGCAAGTCCGCCCGCCGCCGTAGCCTCGCGCGCGATCCCGGCGCTCCACAGGCATCAGTGGTGCGTTCGCAGCGCAGGCTGTCGCGTGGCATCTTGCTGACCGGCACCAGCGTGCTGGCGTTGAGTCTTGCGGCGTCGGATGGCGCGCTGGCGCGGCCGTTCGGCAGCTTCGCGACCTCAACATCGGCGCCGACGATCGCCGGCGATGCGGCAACCGCCGCCGCCCAGCAGGCCACGGCCGTTGCGACCCAAAGCCAGAACGCGCTGGCGCGTGCGACCA
>JBGMOD010000019.1:0-19718 GCA_041424235.1 Hyphomicrobiales bacterium | reverse complement strand
GGGCCGGGCGAGGGCACGGTGAAGCGCATTCTTCCCGACAGCCACACCGACTTCGTGTTCGCGGTGGCGGCGGAAGAATTCGGCATCATCCTCTGCCTGATGCTGCTGGCGCTGTTCGCCTTCATCGTGATCCGCACACTGTCGCGGGCCTATGCCAGCGAAGACCTGTTCGCGCGGTTCGCGGCGGCGGGGCTGGCGATCCTGTTCGGCGTGCAGGCCTCGATCAACATGGCGGTCAACCTGCATTTGATGCCGGCCAAGGGCATGACGCTGCCGTTCATCTCCTATGGCGGTTCGTCCATGGTGTCGCTGGCCTATGGCGTCGGCATGATGCTGGCGCTGACACGGCTGCGGCCGAGCATCGAGGTGCAGTCGGTGGGCGATGCCTATGACGCGCGCCAGTTCGCCTGATATCCTTCTGCCATGAGCGATACGCCTCTCATCATCCTGGCCGCCGGCGGCACCGGCGGCCATCTGTTTCCCGCCGAAGCGCTGGGCAGTGAGCTGCTCAAGCGCGGCCTGCGCGTGCGCCTGGTCACCGATGCGCGCGCGGTGCGCTACAGCGGTCTCTTTACGCCGGAGATGACCGACGTGGTGCCGAGCGAGACGGTGCGCAGCCGCTCGCCGCTGTCGCTGGCGAAAACCGGCGTGCTGCTCGCCACCGGCACCATGCTCGCTTTCAACCTGATGCGGCGGCTGAAGCCCGCCGCCGTGATCGGCTTCGGCGGTTATCCGACGCTGCCGCCGTTGATCGCGGCGCGGCTCGCCGGCCGGCCCAGCATCATCCATGACGCCAATGCGGTGATGGGCCGCGCCAACAAGTTCCTCTCCGGCCGCGTCACCGCGATCGCGACCTCGCTGCCCGGCGTGCTCGATCATGCGCCGGCCCTGGCGGTGAAAACCACCGTCACCGGCACCCCGATGCGCCCGGCGATCCTCGCCGCGGCGGGCGTGCCGTTCGTGCCGCCCGAGGTGGATGGTCCGTTGCGGCTATTGGTGGTGGGCGGCAGCCAGGGTGCGCGGGTGATGGCGGATATCGTTCCCCCCGCGATCGAGCGGCTCGCGCCCGCGGTGTGGCCTCGGCTCGCGCTGGTGCAGCAGGTGCGCCAGGAAGATTTGGCGCGGGTGCGCGCGGTCTATGACCGGCTCAAGATCAATGCGGAGCTGCAGCCGTTCTTCAACGACCTGCCGGCGCGGCTGGCGTCGAGCCATCTGGTGATCTCGCGCTCCGGCGCCGGCACCGTGGCGGAGCTTGCCGCCATCGGGCGGCCGTCGATCCTGGTGCCGCTACCCGGTGCGATCGATCAGGATCAGTTCGCCAATGCCGGCGTGCTGGAACGCGTCGACGGCGCCATCCGCATCGTGCAGAGCGATTTCACGCCCGACCGGCTGGCGGCGGAGATCTCGTCGCTTGCCGCCGAGCCGCTGCGGTTGACCACCATGGCGACGCGCGCCCGTTCGGTCGGCACGCTGGATGCCGCGCAGCGCCTCGCCGACCTGGTGATGAAGGTGGCGGGACTCTAAGATACTCGTATAAATTTCCCTGACGCTAGCTGAAGGGCCCTATCCGATGAATTTCTCATTCGATGTGCCAGCAGATTTTGCGGATTATGCGTGGGAAGTGATTGCGAAAGGGTACTATCCCGCGGCACGGATGACGGTCTCGGGAAAGCAGTACCGACTGAATTTCTATGATGCTGTGCGCCTTAACCAAGAGATATTGTCTGAGCTCGAGCACGGTGGTGTGTTCTTTGAGCCCAATTTGGTGGTTGTCCCATCTGTTACGAGGGAAGCTATGGAGCATGCCGCTCAACAGTTGGTGCTATCGGGGCATGTAGCTTCTCTGGTTGAGGAACAGCCGCGACCATAAGACGCTCGATGGCTTGGGGCTCGAGAAAGAAATGGCACTCGAGACATCAAGTCTGATCGCGGTTGAACATCGTCACGCCGCCGTATTCTTCAAGCCGTAGACTGCCAGCCCATGACCGCGCTTGCCTTGCCGTTGTGACCAGCACGCCACATACTCACCAAGATTCAGATTGTGCGAGAGAGGAAGCGATGCGGACATCACTCTACGACCTCAGCGTGCCGACCTTCCTGCAAACCGTAAGATCCGTCGGAGGCTTTCTTGAGCGTGCGGCCACCCACTTTTCAAACACCGGTGTCGATCCCGATCATGTCGTGAACACCCGCCTCTTCGACGACATGGCGCCGTTCCATTTTCAGATCGAAGCGGCATGGCATCATTCCGTGTGGGGGGTCGAGGCTCTCAAGACCGGCGCGTTCACTCCTCCCGCCCTGGTCGGGCCTGTTGCTTTCGCTGAGCTGCAGGCAATGATCGGCAAGGCGGAAACGATGCTGGAGGCGTTCGTCCCCGAAGAGATCAACGACTGCGCGGGCAAGCACCTGGACCTCCAGATCGGCCCGCGACGGCTTGCTTTCACGTCGGAGACCTTCATTCTCTCGTTCTCTCTGCCAAACTTCCATTTCCACGCCGTGACCGCATACAACATCCTGCGCTCGCGAGGCGTGCCGCTCGGTAAACGAGATTACGAGGGTCGGCTGCGCACCAGTTCATTCTGAGCCGAGATTTGGTCTCCGGCAAAACGACCGTTGCCACCCGAACAAGGTCACGACTCGCCTTTAATGAGGTCACGGCCCAGATTGGATTGCGCCGCTTCAATGCGTGCCGCGCGGGCAAGCGCGCTATAATCACGAAGATCAATGCAGCTAAATATGCCGCGACGGTCCAACGTTCGTGCAGACAGGCAGCCGAGACAAGCGTTAGCAGCAGTCGTACATTAAGGAGCCCGGTCTGAGCATTCTAATGACCCCGATCGCGCCGGTCGGCGATCAATCGGTTCGCGCGGGGATTACCGTCAGGATCGTCGAGGGCTTTAAGGTCCAGGTTGAGTTCTCGTAGAAATATTAGAAATCCAAATAGTATCCCACATACAATCGCGGCCACTCCCAACAACGGAAATGGACCCCCGCTTTGGAGTAGAATAGGAACGACGCCAGCAACGGCCGCGACGACAACCGCAACGCCGCCATATTTGGCTCTATCGGCCCAAGACATTTTCCTGTTCCGCCGCCTCATCGCTTTGCCTTTCGACGCTCTGCTCCCCGCACGATCAGCAACTCTACTCACCAAAAAGTGGAGTGTCAGTCGTCGTTTACAACCCTCCTCGCACGCGAAGCCTCCAAATCCCCTCGACGCCGCCAATTTAGCCCGTACCGCTATCGGGCTCGCAACCGCGTCGAACGGTTCTTCAACAAGATCAAGCAACGCATTGAGCTCGTCGAGGAGGGCGCCGGCAAGCCATCATCGTGCTGATGAACCATTCGAGTTGCGCCCCCGACTAAGGGGAGCGGGATCGGCGCCCAGGAGAAAAGTGAGCCGGCTGCCTCGGCTCCTCCCGTTCATTTCGGAGACCACATGCGATGCAGATGCGCCGGTCGGCATACTGGTTGTTTCCATGGTTGACCGTCGTGACTCTCGCAGGGGGGCCGACGGTGGCTGTTGCAGACGACGCGGACGCCTGCGCAAAGCAATCGGGGGACGCTGCCATCGCGGCATGTTCCCGCGCCATTGCGTCGGGCCAATTCAGGGGCGGGGAGCTTGCGAAAGTCTACCTGAGCCGCGGCGTTGAATATAAGAACAAGAACGACCTCGACAGCGCCATCGCCGATTACAGCGCGGCGATTCGGATCGACCCCAAGTCCGCTCTTGCCTACAGCGATCGGGGCAATGCCTATGCGGGCAACGGTGACCTCGATCTGGCCATGGCGGATTTCGAGTCTGCCATCAGCATCGATCCCAAGGCGGCTCATGCCTTCAACAGCCGCGGGTTCGTTGAACAGACCAAAGGCGACATCGAGCGCGCCATTGCCGATTTTGGCCAAGCCATCAGTCTCGATCCCGCTTACGCCGTGGCCTACGCCAATCGTGGCGGTGCCTATCAGATCAAGGGCGAGAATGACCGTGCCATCGCCGACTACGATGCCGCGATCCGCATCGACCCGAAGTACGCCCGTGCCTACGACAGCCGAGGTAGCCTGTACGGCAACAAGGGCGATCAGGATCGGGCCATGGCGGACTACGATGAGGCGATCCGCCTCGATCCACGTCTGGTTCACGCCTACGCCAACCGGGGCAGCGTCTATACGGACAAGCAGGACTACGACCACGCGCTGGTCGACCTGGATCAAGCCATTCGCCTCGATCCGGAGTTCGCGCAGGCGTATTACAACCGCGGTGTCATCTACAGCATCAAGCAGGACTATGATCGCGCCATTGCGGATTACGATCAGGCCATTCGCCTGCAGCCGCGATTGTCCATTGCATTGAACAATCGCGGGCTTGCCTATCTTGGCAAGAACGAGATCGACCGTGCTGTGGCCGATTACAGCGAAGCCATTCGGCTAAATCCGGGCTTCTCCGCTGCCTTCAACAATCGTGGCACGGCTTTCGCCCGAAAGAACGACTACGCGCGTGCCATCGCCGACTACGCCGAGGCCTATCGGCTTGCCCCTGGTGACGCTGCAGCATTGTTTCGGCGTGGCGTCGTCAGGCGATTGGCCGGAGACAAAGCAGGTGGCGATGCCGATATTGTCGCCGCCAAGAAGATCAATCCCGACTTGATCGAATAAGGACCTCAGCTTGACGTATCTCCGGGGCCCTCCGCTCTTCCCGCCAGCGGGGGAGGGAGACCTCGTTCACGCGCTAGGTCACGTCCAGCCGCTCCAGCAGATGCCCGAACAGCTCGCGGCTGCGCCGGAGTTCGTCGAGGTGGGTCGCCGACAATGTCTCGAGAATGGCTTCGGCCTTGGGCGTCAGCGTCACCAGCACGCTGCGGCGATCGGTTTCGGCCTGCAGGCGGATCACGAGTTTCGCGGTCACCAGGCGGTCGATCAGTTCGACCGCGCTGTGATGACGGATCAGCAGGTGATCGGCGAGGTCGCCCACCGTCAGCGGCGCGCCTGACTTGTGCGCCTTGATCGCCAGGATCGCCTGGTGCTGCTGGGCCGTGAGGCCGCTGTCGCGCGCCGCCTGTTCACTGAATGCGAGAAACCGGCGCAGCGCGTGGCGAAATGCGGCGAGGGCTTCGTAGTCGGCCGCGCTGACCCGGCGCTGCCTCGTCTTGGCGGTGTCGGATTTGGAAGTCTCCGATTTGGAAGTCCCGGATTTTGAAGTCTCGCGGCCCATCTGATTCCTCGTCGGCTCCTCTTGATATATATCGCATTGCGATATATCTGCAGACCGCGTTCCCGCCGCCTGGGTCCCATCCCCGAACTGTCTGGTCCAACAGCCGCCATGCGTCAAATTGCCGAGAAAGCCGCCGCCCTTCGCCATCGCCCGGAGTTGGGGGACTTCACCGCCGATTGGCGCGTCCTGGTCTTGATCGGCATGGCTTTTCTGGTCGGCAGCGCGGGGGCGGGCGCGGCTTGGCTGCTGCTGAAGCTGATCGCGCTGACCACCAATATGGTCTGGTTCGGCCACCTCAGTGTTGAAAACGTATCGCTGGCCGATGCCAGGCCGGGCCCGTGGATGGTGATCGCGCCGGCGCTGGGCGGTCTGGTGATCGGGCTGATGGCGCGGTTCGGTTCGGAGAAGATCCGCGGCCACGGCATTCCCGAAGCGATCGAGGCGATCCTGATCGGCAGCAGCCGCATGCAGCCGAAAGTGGCGGTTCTCAAGCCGCTGTCCTCGGCGATCTCGATCGGCAGTGGCGGCCCGTTCGGCGCCGAAGGCCCCATCATCATGACCGGCGGCGCGATCGGTTCGCTGTTCGCGCAGTGCTTCCATCTCACCGCCGCGGAGCGCAAGACGCTGCTGGTCGCGGGCGCCGCCGCCGGCATGACCGCGATCTTCGGCACGCCGATTGCGGCGGTGCTGCTGGCCGTCGAACTGCTGCTGTTCGAGTGGAAGCCGCGCAGCTTCATTCCCGTGGTCGCGGCGACCATCATCTCGGCGGCATGGCGGCCGCTGCTGTTCGGCAGCGGGCCATTGTTTCCGTTTGCCGAACATCCGGCGCTGCCCTGGTGGGGGCTGGTCGCGGCCATCGGCGTCGGCATTGTCGCCGGCCTGCAATCCGGCCTGATGACCAAGCTGCTCTACAGCTGTGAAGACCTGTTCGATCGGCTGCCGCTGCACTGGATGTGGTGGCCGATGATCGGCGGTGTTGTGGTCGGCCTCGGCGGCCTGATCGATCCGCGCGCGCTCGGCGTCGGGTATGACGTCATCGCCGATCTGCTGTCGGGACACATGGTGGTGGATGGCGCCGGCCGGTTGCTGCTGGTGAAATCCGTGATCTGGATCGTGGCGCTGTCGTCCGGGACCTCGGGCGGCGTGCTGGCGCCGCTCTTGATCCTCGGCGGCACGGCCGGGTGGCTGGAGGGGCATCTGTTGCCCGGCGGCGGCTCGTTCTGGGCGCTGGTCGGCATGGCGGCGATGATGGGCGGCACCATGCGCTCGCCCTTGACCGGCGTGATGTTCGCCATCGAACTCACCGGCAACATCGACATGCTGCTGCCGCTGCTCGCCGCGACTGGCGCCGCGCATGCGGTGACCGTGCTGCTGCTCAAGCGCTCCATTCTCACCGAGAAGATCGCGCGGCGCGGCCAGCACATCACCCGCGAGTACAGCATCGATCCGTTCGAACTGCTGCGGGTGACGGACGTGATGGTCAGGAAGGTCGATACGCTTCCCGCCGCCATGGCGGTGGATGCCGCGGTGGCGTTCTTCACCGCCCATGAGCACCGGCACAAATCGTATCCCGTGGTCGCCGAAAGCGGCAGCCTGGTCGGCATGGTGACTCGCTCCGACGTGCTGCGCTGGCGCACCGAGGGCAAGCATGACGACAGCACGCTCGACGACCTGATTTCGGATGAATCGGTCCTCGTCGGTTATCCCGACGAGGTTCTGGGGCGGGTCGCCGACCTGATGGTGGCGGCCGAACTCGGCCGCATCCCGATCGTCGATCGCGCCACGCACCATGTGGTCGGCCTGGTTGCACGCAAGGACCTGCTGCGCATCCGCTCCGTCGTCAACGCCGAGGAGCGGGACCGCAACGTGTTCTTTGCACGGGCGAAACGCTGGACCGCGGAGGCGGAAGCCTGATCCGGCAGGCCGAATTCGACAGGTCAAACTGACGCAGCTGCCGCAAATTCTTGCATGATCACGGCGCGGGCAGCGCTTTTGACCGGTTTCAAGCCTGCCATTCACCCCTGCGACCGACTATATAGTCCGCTTTGGATGCGGAGACTTGTCGGTCGATGTTGGCGTTGGAACTCGGGATCGTTGTGGTCCTGATCGTGGTGAATGGCTTGCTCTCGATGTCGGAGCTCGCCGTGGTGTCGTCCCGTCCGGCGCGGCTGGCGGCGATGGTGGAAAAAGGCATCAAGGGATCGCGGCGTGCGCTGGTGCTGGCGTCGGATCCGGGAAAATTCCTGTCGTCGGTGCAGATCGGCATCACCCTGGTCGGCGTGCTGTCGGGTGCGTTCTCCGGCGCCACGCTGGGCCAGCGCCTGTCGGCGGTTCTGGCTGAGGCCGGCTTGCATCAGGGCGTGGCCGATGCCGTCGGCGTCGGCATCGTGGTCACGATCATCACCTACGCCTCGCTGATCGTCGGCGAACTGGTGCCCAAGCAGATCGCCTTGCGTGATCCCGAAGCGATGGCGGTTCGCGTCGCGCCGGCCATGACCGTGATCGCCAAGATCAGCTCGCCGCTGGTCTGGCTGCTCGACGCGTCGGGCGATGCGGTGCTGTGGCTGCTCGGGCAGCGCGGCGAGGGGTCGGACAGGGTGTCGGAAGACGAGATCCGCACGCTGATCGTGGAGGCGGAGAATGCCGGTGTGCTCGAACCCGGCGAGAAGGAGATGATCGCCGGCGTGATGCGGCTCGGTGACCGCCCGGTCGGCGCCGTGATGACGCCGCGGCGCGAGGTCAGCATGGTCGATCTCACGGGGGATCTCGCCAGCGTTCGCGCCGCCTTCGCCGCAAGCGCGCATTCGCGCCTGCTCGCCCACAACAACAATCGCGATCAGCCGATCGGCATCCTGTACGCCAAGGATCTGCTCGATGCGCTGTTTGCCGGCGGCGAGGTCGATGTCCGCGCGCTGGTCAGGGAGGCGCCCGCGATTCCCGAGTCGGTCGATGCCCGCGACGTGGTCGCGATCCTGAAGGCATCCGCCGTCCACATGGGCATGGTGTTCGACGAGTACGGCACCTTCCAGGGCGTGGTCACCAGCGCCGACATTCTCGAGTCCATCGTCGGCGAGTTCAAGAATGGCGACGGTCCGGACGAGCCGGCGTGGGTGCAGCGCGACGACGGCAGCTATCTGTTGTCCGGCTGGATGCCGGTCGACGACATGGCCGACCTGTTGTCGATCACGCTGCCGGAGGGCCGCGACTATCAGACCGTCGCGGGCTTCGCGCTCCAGCACTTCGAAACCCTGCCGAATGTCGGCCAAAGTTTCACCCGCGGCGCCTGGCGCATCGAGGTGGTGGACATGGATGGCCGCCGCATCGACAAGCTCCTGGCGAGCCGCGAGACGGAAAGCTGAGACGAGCGCGCACGCCTACATGGTGCGCAGCGTGGCGATCAGGGCCTGATTGAACGCAGCCGGATCCTCGATCTGCGGGATGTGGCCGAGTCCGGCAAGCACATGGAGCGGCGCCTTCGGCAACAGGGTCTGCAGATCCCTCGCTTGCGCCATGGGCGTGACCGTGTCGCTGTCGCCCCAGAGCAAGGCCACCGGCGCGGTTATCGCGGCCACCGCGTTGCGGTTCGCGCTAAAGGCGGCGCGATCGGTGCCGGTGAAATACAACAGCCAGTCGGCGATATCGGCGGTGCTGTTCTTCAGCCGCAGCGGGGTTTGCAGGATGGCGATGGTCTGCGCATCCGCGGCCGCCTTGTTCGCGATCAGCGACGACAGCAGGGTTTTGGTGGCCAGCGGATTGGTGATGGTCAGGGAGACCAGAAGCTCCCGTATCCATCGTGGTCGCAGCAGCCACGGCGGATCGCTCGGCGTCGCGCCGAGGCCAAGCGCGGCATCGACCAGAACCAGGCCGCGCGCGCGGTCCGGATAGCGCAGCACGTATTCCACGGCAGTGCCGGCGCCGAACGAATGCCCGACAATGATGGCCCTGGCGATGCCGAGCGTTGCCAGCACGTCCTCGATCCGCGCCGCCTGATCGCCGCGGGTGTAGGTGCCGGGGCGGTCCGAGAAGCCGAACGGCGGCAGGTCGAGCGCGATCACGCGAAAGCCCGACGCTGTCAACGCATCGGTGGTCCGCCACCACAATTGGCTCCAGGCGGCGGTGCCGTGAATCAGAACCACGGGGATGGCGGCAGCGTCGCCCTTCTCCTGCACGAAGACCTTTCCGGAGCGCGTCGCGATGGTCTTGCCGCTCGGCGGCATGATCTGATCGCGGTCCGCGGTCTCGCGCATGGCGGCGGCAAACCGGAATCCGATCATGACAGCGCTGGCCACGACCAGCAGCACGATCAGGCTTCGAACCGCGAATTTGATGATCTTGCGCATCAGCTCTTCACCAGGAGCGCCCGCGTCCGGGTGAATTCGCGGCAGCGGGCGAGGCCGGGCCAGACCACCAGCGAGGCTTTCTTGTGGGCTCCGAAGCCGGGTGCGAGCGCCAGCACTTCGGTTTGCAGGCCGGGGTAGGGGCCGGGACCCGGGCGGAGCAGGGCATCGAGGCGGCCGGCGAGAAGATCGGCCACATCGTCGGTCGCCACCGCCCGCACATAATCGGGCGGGCGCTTCGTGCCGGCGAGGCGGGCGAGCAGGCGGTCGGGCTCGTCGCTCAGTGCCGGCGAGATGCCGAGGCGGAGCGGCTTCGTCTTCAGAGCTTTCGCGATCGTGTCAGTGGCCTTCGACAGCCGTTCGAAAGCCCCCGCCACGTCCGGCAGCAAGGCCTCGCCTTGCGCGGTGAGGATCAGGCTGCGGTGCAGGCGCTGGAATAGCGGCACGCCGAGCGCCTGTTCCAGGTGCTTCACCTGCTGGCTGACGGCGCCGGGCGTAACGGAGAGCTCCGTCGCGGCGGTCTTGAAGCTCAGGTGGCGGCCGGCAGCCTCGAAGGCGCGCAATCCGTTCAGGGGCGGCAGGCGATGGCTCATGGACGATGGCTCATGGGTGCGGATCCGGGCATGAAGGGGACGGCTTCAGAATAGAAAAACTCTTCCAGGCAGTCAGAAACAATCGGTTGAGCGAAGCCCGGCCGTGCGGGAGAACGTGGGCACCGATCGCCGCTGCAGCAATATCATCATGCAGCTGCCCCACATCAATGCCGAAACGCTTTCGCCGGACAGGTGTCCAATGGCTGAGATCATCCATCCTTTTTATGAATCGCATCGTGCCGCAATGGAGGCCGCCATGCGCCATCGCCTCGACCTTGCGAGAGCGATGTTGTGCGAGCGCGCGCACCTATCCAATATTGATGCGATCAGCCGGGAGGTGATGGACGAATTCGATATCGTGCTCACCCAAATGCCCTATGTCGGCGGCACGGCGAGTCGTATGAGCGGTTTCTTCATGCGCCTCATCGGCTTTGTGGCCATCAGCCGCGTGCTCCGGCGACACGGCGTAGCACTGTCCGTGATCGGCGACATCGAGCGGGAAACCTACAAGGCGCAATTGCTCACCGTGCCCGAAGCGGAGCGTCTCGCCGCGGGGCGTCAATTCATGTCGCCGGAGAACCAGGTTCTGCTGCGCGAGCAGGCCGCCAAAAGCCTTCAGGAAGAGTTTCCGGAAGATTTCGTCTACGATTTCGTCGATCCGGGTCCGGGTGACAAGTTCGAGTTCGGCATCGACTACAAGGGGTGCGGCTTTTGTAAATTCGCGGCCCGCCATGGAGATCAAGACATCCTGCCGAACATTTGCGGGCTTGATTTCGACGCCTATGCAACGCAGGGCATCCACCTTGATCGGACACAAACATTGGCCGGCGGCGCAAACCACTGCAATTTCCGATTCTCGCGGCGCCCGTCGGACGAGGCCGTAAACCCATAGATTGCGATGACCGCGATGAGGGGATTGCCGACGTTCCGCTTTGGAGCAGTCTGCGCCGATGATCGGACGTTCAGTGCAGCGGTCGGCCATTTTGCTGCATGGAAAGCAGCCAAATCAGCGCGACGGTGCCGGATCATGCGCTGATAGATCGTGCACCTCCCTGAATGCCTTCTCGATGCAGATGCCCAGATTGGTCGATCCGTTCTCGAACCAGACAGCCACGGCGTGTCCCATAGCCGCCATGCCCATTTGCGCGACGAGATTGGCGGAACGGTCGGCCACGCCGCGCTGGCGAAGCGCCGATGCCAAAGCGGCCGTGACGTCCTGGGTTTTCGTCTGAGCACGTTCCTGCAAGGTCGGGTTGGCCGCAATGATGAGGCGGCGCGGCGCCGAGAAAGAACGGTTTTCGACGAACAGCGCTTCAACTGACCGACAGGCATGCAGCAGCGTATCCCACGGGCCAAGGCCCGGTGCAGCGTTCAGGACCCCCTTCGTAAGCATGTCGATGAATTCCGCTTCGCCGCCGAAGAGCACTTCTCGCTTGTCGGGGAAATGCCGAAAAAAGGTTCGTTGCGTAACCCCAGCCTCAGCCGCGATGTCGGCAGCCGTGGTCTGTTCGTAACCGTGCGTCTGGAAAAGCGTCAAAGCCGCCTCCTGCAAGCGCCGCCGCACTTTTTGGGCATCTCTCGGCAAAACATGATTCCGTATTGTCACAAGCTGACTTTACGTGTAACGTCAGCATATGACGATACGCTATCGCTGATGTCTCGCGATCGCAAGAACGCGCGTGGGGATGGCCGTGTTTGGCAGGCCGAGCACCCCTCGAGGAGGTCAAGATGTCGGGTTCCAGCACCACAACGATGAAGGCGCTTTGCGTCCACAGCTACGGCGATCCGATTGACGTGCTGCACGTGGACATCGTTCCCATCCCGACCCCGGGCGCGGGGCAGGTTCGCATTCGCGTCCATGCCTGCGCACTCAATCCCGCCGATTGGGCGGTCTGCCGGGGATTCATTCCCCTGCCGCCACCGCGCGGGATCGGGTTCGATGTGTCGGGCACTGTTGATGCCATCGGCGATGGCGTCACAGGTGTCAGCATTGGCGATCTTGTCTTCGGTGTTCCCGACTACATCGGCTACCCGACCGCGGGGGCATCGGAATTTGCAGTCCTCAAACTATGGATTCCGGTCCCGGACGGTTTGGACCTTTTGCACGCCGCATGCCTGCCGATGGCTGTCGAGACAGCGACGCGGAGCATCGATCTGCTCGGACTGTCCAGGGGCCAGACCATCATGATCAATGGTGGAGGGACGATGACCGGGTTCGCCGCCGTCCAGATTGCCTTGCTGCGTGGGGCGAATGTGATCACCACGGCCGGAGAGACCTTCGCGGGTCGCCTGCGTGACCTCGGCGCAAAGGTGACGGCCTACGGCGACGGCATGGTTGAGCGGGTTCGCGCCCTCTCGGGCGGAGCGCCTGACTTCGCCTTGCACACGGCCCTGGTCAAAGGCGTGCTGCCTGATCTCATTAAAATCGTCGACGGCGATCCGCGCCGCGTCATGAGTTTCAGTGATTTTGATGAGGGCGGCCTTGGCGTCCGCACGACCGGGCGCGAGAAAGGGGTGGTTCATCGCTACGACGTTCTCGGAGATTATGCGCAGCTTGCCGCAGCAGGGCGTTTCTCGATCCCGATTGCCCGCACATTCACATGGGATGATTGGCAGGACGCAGTCGAAATCAGCATGAACGGACGAGCACACGGCAAGCTTGTGATTGCGGTCGATCCGTCTGCAGGCGCAAAGCGCCAGTTGGCTTGAATGAGTCTGCGGCCTGGTACCGCAGATCTGAAATTCCTGTATCACTCGCCGCAAACTCGTTCCCGGAATTTCATCGAGAAGCGGCGCTAGAGAGTGATGAGTTTATGTTGAAGCAACTCCGTCATCCTGAGGCGGCCATTGGCAGAATGGCCCTCGAAGGACGACGGCCGCTGACTCTCGGGCCGTCGTCCTTCGAGGCCGCTACGCAAGTCGGATTTATCCGACTTGCGACCTATTGAAAGAACGCAACCGGCATAGCCGGTTGCTGGGCACCTCAGGATGACGGATGACATTGAACAAACCATATCTCATCATGCTCTAGGCGACGTACGTGTGTGCTTTACGGCGCCCGCGCTCTACAGCCGCACATGCTCCACGAGATAGTCGAGAAACGCCCTCACGCGCGCGGGCAACTGGCCGCCATGGCCGACAAACACCGCATGGATTGCTTCGAGATCGCCGGGATTGAAATCTTCCAGCACCGGCACCAGGCGGCCGGCATCGATGTCGGCCTTGACATGAAAGCGGGTCAGCCGCGCCAGGCCCATGCCCGCCACCACCAGCCGCTGCATCGCCTCGCCGTCGCTGACCAGCGAGTTGCCTGATGGCATGATGGTGAGGGCGTTGCCACGGCCGTCGCGGAACGGCCAGCCTTCGACCTGCTTGATGAAGCAGAAGCCGAGCATGTTGTGCTGTTCGAGATCCGCGGGCGTCTGCGGCGTGCCGCGTTCGGCGAGATAGGAGGGCGCCGCCACCACCACCATCCGGCTTTCGCCGAGCTTGCGCGCGAGCAGGCGGGATTCCCGCAGCGGCCCGACGCGGATGGCGATATCAGCGCGCTCTTCCATCAGGTCGACCACGGTATCGGTGAGGGAGACATCGACGCCGACTTCCGGGTAGCGTTTGACGAAACCGGGCAGCAGCGGCAGCAGCCGGTGCAGGCCGAACGGCACGCTGGTGTTGACCCGCAGCCGGCCGCGTGGTGTTGCGCCGGTGGCGGCTTCACGCTCCGCGGTGTTGATGTCGTCGAGGATCCGGATCGCGCGCTCGTAATAGGCGCTGCCCTCCGGGGTGAGTTGCAGCTTGCGGGTCGAGCGGTTGATCAGGCGCACCCCCAGCCGGCTTTCCAGCCGGGCCAGCAGCTTGCTTACCGCCGAGGGCGTCATCCGGAAGGCGCGGGCGGCGGCGGAGAAGCCGCCGAGATCGACCACCCGGACAAACACTTCCATTTCGCCGGAGCGATTGACGTCCATCCGTGACATTGTGAGTTCATTTCATAGATATTATTCCTAGTCAGGTTCTAATTCACCAATGCTCCCGTGTCCATCTCACGGAGGCCGGGGTTCGCCCGGCATTTCGAGCCGCTGGGTCGTTTCCGGGGCTCGTTTCGAAGGATTTCTCCCATGCCACTCGCACTTTACGCGCTCACCGCCGGCGCCTTTGGAATTGGCGTTACTGAATTCGTCATCATGGGCCTGCTGATCCAGGTCGGCGCCGATCTCGGTGTCTCGATCCCCGCGGCAGGCCTTTTGATTTCCGGCTACGCGCTCGGTGTTGTCCTGGGTGCGCCGATCATGACCATCGCCACCAGCCGCTGGCCGCGCAAAACCGCGTTGCTGGTGCTGATGGCGATCTTCACCATCGGCAACGCGGCGTGTGCGATTGCGCCGGACTACTGGACGCTGATGGCGGCGCGGGTGCTGACCGCATTCGCTCACGGCACCTTCTTCGGTGTCGGTTCCGTTGTCGCAACCAGCCTCGTGGCGCCCAACAAGAAAGCCTCCGCCATCGCCGTGATGTTCACCGGGCTGACCGTCGCCAACATTCTCGGCGTTCCCTTCGGCACCTGGCTCGGTCAGGGCTTTGGCTGGCGCGCAACCTTCTGGGCGGTGACCGTGGTCGGCCTCGCGGCACTGGCGGTGATCGCGGCGTTCGTTCCCCGCGATACGGCCGCGCAGGAACCGACCAGACTGCGGGACGATCTCGCGGTGCTGGGCCGGCGCTCGGTGCTGGTTGGACTTTTGACCACGGTGCTGGGCTGGGTCGGCGTGTTCGCGGTCTTCACCTACATCGCCCCGATCCTGACCCGGATTACCGGTTTCCAGGATGCCGCGGTGTCGCCGATCCTGCTGGTGTTCGGCGCGGGCCTGGTGGCTGGTAATCTCGTCGGCGGCCGGCTTGCCGACCACAAGCTGATGCCTGCGTTGTTCGGCAGCCTGTTCCTGCTCGTCGCCGTGCTCGCGTTCATGACCTTCGCCATCCACAACCAGATTGCCGCGGTTGCGTTTGTCGGGCTGCTTGGCTTTGCGGCGTTCGCCACGGTGCCGCCATTGCAGATGTGGGTGCTGGAGAAAGCCGACGGCGCCGGGCAAAGCCTTGCCTCGAGTTTCAACATCGCCGCGTTCAACCTTGGCAACGCCATTGGCGCGTGGCTCGGCGGCATCGTGATCACCCATGGTCCCGGGCTCGGCGCCATTCCCTGGGTTGCCGCGCTGGTGCCGCTGGCCGGATTGCTGCTGGCGCTGTTCAACCATCGCGCGGATCAGCGCCGCGTTCAGATCGTTCCCGCGGAATGAAGACGATACGGATCGATTGAACACGCAACTTTCCAGAAAGCCGGCTCCTAAAGGGCCGGCTTTCTGCTTGCGAAATAGTGTGCCGGGGAATCGCCATAGGCGCGCCGGAACATGGCGATGAAGTTGCTGGGGGATGCATAGCCCAGCGCATCGGCGACAAGCGCGACCGGTTCGCCTTGCGCCAGCCGCTCCAGCGCATGGGTCAGCCGCGCCTGTTGCCGCCATTGCGCGAAGCTCGATCCGGTTTCGGCGAGGAAGGTTCGCCGCAGCGTGCGCGCCGACAGGCCGGCCCATGCGGCCCACGCATCCAGGGTGCGATTGTCGTCGGGCCGGTTCATCAGTGCGGTCGCAATGCGCACCAGCCGCTCGTCCGAGGGCATCGGCAGATGCAGCGGCTGCTGCGGCGACCGGCGGACTTCGTCCATCAGCACGGCAAGCAGGCGGGCTTGTTCAGGGTCGAGATCGTCGTTGTTTGCCCACGATGCGGCGCGCCGCACGAGAGCTCGCATCAGCTCGCTGGTGCCGATCACGCATGGATCGCCCGGCAGGCCGCGGCAGGCGTCGGGTGTGATCAGGACACTCCAGCCGCTCAGTGCGCCGCTGATGCTCACCTTGTGCTGCTCGCCCGGCGGCATCCAGCCGGCGCGCCGCGGCGGCAGCAGCCAGGATCCATGCTGGGTGCGCACGTGAATCAGCCCGCTCTCGATGCAGAACAACTGGCCGCGCAGATGTCCGTGCCAGTCGTATTCGCGCGTCCCCAGCTTGAAGGCATCGGCCGGGTCGTTGGAGCCCCACAGCGCAATGACAGCCGGCCCGTCGAGACGGTCGACCGCGTCCGATAAGATTACTTCCAGGCTGGCCATTTCTCACTATTTATTGGCCAAATACCGTTATCGCAAGCACGTTGCCCTTCGCTATCGCTAGCCCGCCGGAAACAGCCGGCAATTGGCGATGGTGAAAAATGATGAGCCGGAATCCAGCTCCAGGAAATCGAGGTCGAGGAAATCGAGGTCCGGGGCGTGTCGCGATCATCGGCGCGGGGCTGGGCGGCCTCTGTCTTGCGCAGGGACTGCGCCGTGCGGGCATCGCCTTCGACGTCTATGAGCGGGACGCCGCACCCGACTGCCGCGATCAGGGATACCGGATCCGGATCAATGACCGCGGCCAGCGCGCGCTCGCACACTGCCTGACCGACGAGCTCTATCGGTTGTTTCGCGAGACCTGCGCGATGTCGCAGGCCGGTGGGCGGTTCTTCGACACCCAGCTTGCGCCGGTGACGGGGCGTGCGGCCGCCTCGTGGCGTCCATCCGTGGTCGGCGATACGGAGGCGAGCGAACAAGGCGGCGATCTCAGCGCCAATCGGCTGACGCTGCGTGAAATCCTGTTGTGCGGACTGCGGGAGCGGGTGCATTTCGGAAAATCGTTTCGAAGCTTCGCGATGTGCGGCGACGGCAAGGTCGCGATCGCTTTCGACGACGGGACGTCGGCCCAATGCGATATCGTGGTGGCCGCGGATGGTGTCGGTTCGCCGGTGCGCGCGCAGCGCTGGCCGCATGTGCGGCCGGCCGACACCGGCTCGGTCTGCATCTACGGCACGACACCGCTGACGCCTGACGTGCGGTCGCGGATCGCGCCATCGCTGCTGGCCGGCACATCGGTGATCTTCGCCGATGGGTTCGCGCTCATTGTCGACGCCATGCGGTTTCGGCGCTCGCAACGGCTGCGGGACTGTTCGCTCACTCCGCTCGACGATTATCTCTACTGGGCATTCATCGGTCCGCGCGACTGCTTCGGGTTTGACGAGCAGGGCGATCTGCCGCCGGCCGGCCCGTCGCTGGCGTCGATCGTGGCGTGCCGCACCTACGATTGGCATCCGGCCCTGAAGGCGATGTTCGAACATGGCGAGCGCGCGGCGCTGGCGATGTTGCCGATCAGGAGCGTTGCGCTCCGCTCGGCCTGGACGCCGACGGCGGTGACGGTTCTCGGCGATGCGGCGCACGCCATGAGCCCGGCCGGCGGCCTCGGCGCCAACACCGCCCTGGAAGATGCCGCGCGACTTGCAGCGCGGCTGGGCGAGGCGCTGGCGGGCGACCTCTCGTCCCTCGGAGCGATCGCGGCCTACGAGCAGGACATGCGCGAGCGCGCGGCCGCCGCGATCGCGCTGTCGCAGCAGGGCGCGGCGCGACTGTTTTCACCAGCATGACATCAGGAGCACAGACCATGTCGTTCGATCCGGAATCCTTTACCGTGCATGACGTCTCGGCCTTTCCCGTGGTGCGGCCGCGCAACGCCGGCATGACGGAGGGCTACGCACCGCAATGGGTGAGCGAGATGGAGGCGCTGCTTGCGCGCGGTGAGCCCTATGTTCTGGTGCTGGAGGGCGTGCGTGTCGACGAGGCCCACGAGGACCGCAAGCAGCGCGGGCTCTGGCTGAAAAAGAACAAGCAGGCGCTGCGAAAGGTCTGCAAGGCCCTGATCAGCGTCGAGCCGGACGCGCTGAAGCGTGCGGCCTTTCGGCTTCAGGCGGCGGGCGCGGTCAGGGCGTTCGGCATCCCGATGGACGTGGTGGCGTCAGCAGCGGAGGCGATGGCGTGCGTGCGCCGGCGGCTGGAGGATCATCCCGGGGGGTAATCCGGCGCCGCCTTCGATCCGCCGAATTGTCCATTTCTACCCGTTTCCGGGCTTGTCCCGGCCATCGCTGTCTTGCATGAAGTGATGGAGGATTCGTGGATGCGCCGGCGCAAGCCGGAGCGAAACAGACGGGATCGACATGAGACTGCCGCGGGAAATCGGACCCATTCATTTCGTCGGGATCGGCGGCATCGGCATGAGCGGTATCGCCGAGGTGCTGAACAATCTCGGCTACACGGTGCGCGGTTCCGACGTCGCTGAGAGCGCCAACGTCAAGCGCCTGCGCGACAACGGCATCGCTGTCGTGGTCGGCCATGCCGCCGACAACGTGGCCGGCGCCGGTGTCATGGTGGTGTCCTCGGCCATCAAGCGCGACAATCCGGAACTGATGGCCGCGCGTGCGTCGCGCATTCCGGTGGTGCGGCGCGCCGAGATGCTCGCCGAACTGATGCGCCTGAAGAGCTGCGTCGCAATCGCCGGCACCCATGGCAAGACCACCACCACGTCGATGGTGGCGACGCTGCTCGACGCCGGCAATCTCGACCCCACGGTGATCAATGGCGGCATCATCAATGCCTACGGCACCAATGCGCGGCTCGGCGCCGGCGAGTGGATGGTGGTGGAAGCCGACGAGAGCGACGGCACCTTCCTGAAGTTGCCCGCCGACGTCGCCATCGTCACCAATGTCGATCCCGAGCATCTCGATCACTTCAAGACCTTCGATGCGGTGCAGGACGCCTTCCGCAACTTCGTCGAGAGCGTGCCGTTCTACGGCTTCGCCGTGATGTGCATCGATCATCCGGTGGTGCAGACCATCGTCGGCAAGATCGAGGATCGCCGCATCATCACCTACGGCGCGAACCCGCAGGCCGACGTCCGCCTGATGAATCTGTCCGCCGCCAATGGCGGCTCGACCTTCAAGGTGTCGTTCCGCAACCGCAAGGACGGCACCACCCACGAGATCGACAATCTGGTGCTGCCGATGCCCGGCCGCCACAATGCATCGAATGCAACCGCGGCGATCGCGGTGGCGCATGAGCTCGGCCTGTCCGACGACACCATCCGCAAGGCGCTCGCCGGCTTCGGCGGCGTCAAGCGCCGCTTCACCAAGACCGGCGACTGGAACGGCGTCACTATCATCGACGACTACGGCCATCATCCGGTGGAAATCGCCGCCGTGCTGCGCGCCGCGCGCGATTCGACCAAGAACAAGGTCATCGCCGTGGTGCAGCCGCATCGCTACACGCGGCTGCAGTCGCTGTTCGAGGAATTCTGCACCTGCTTCAACGATGCCGACACCGTCATCGTCGCCGATGTCTATCCGGCGGGCGAGGCGCCGATCGCCGGCATCGACCGCGATCATTTCGTGCTGGGGCTTCGCGCCCATGGCCATCGCGAGGTGATCGCGCTGAAAGATTCGACGCAGCTCGCCGAAGTCGTGCGCGGCGTCGCCATGAGTGGCGACTATGTCGTCTGTCTCGGCGCCGGCAACATCACCCAGTGGGCCTATGCGCTTCCGGCGGAACTGAAGGCGTTGGAGACGGCGAATTGAGGATGGCGATGTCGTCTCGACGATTCAGCCCGGCAACGGATCGTTCCCTCCCCCCTTGTGGGGGAGGGTTAGGGAGGGGGGTAACGACAAATCGCAGCGCTGTTGATCGGC
>JBGMOD010000018.1:0-143878 GCA_041424235.1 Hyphomicrobiales bacterium | reverse complement strand
ACTAGAGCCTTTTCCGTTCCGATGGAATCGTAACGGAGGGCGGCTTTCGTATCGAAGCGTTTCTTGGCGCAACCGCGCCACACCTCGCATGCAAGACCCTATAATACAGCCCGCACGTTCAATGAAGGTGCCAATCCGAAACTCAGGTAATGGTGAACAACCTCGTGGAATCCGTCAAATTCGCCGGATTTAGGCCACAATCATAACGACAGAGGTCGTTATCGAACCACGCACAACCGGCTGGAAGCCCACCGCAGGCGCCATCAGCCGGAGCCTTCGGCTCCGGATCTTTGTGGTCGTGCGGATTGCGATTTATGTCGGCCCGGAACCGCCGCCGGATTCGACGTGAAAGCCCTTCGACGTGATCAGCCATTGACCGCCGATGCAGTGCCAGGTCAGATAATCGACGAATACCATCGCATTGATCCTGAGGCGCACCTTCACGAACGCCATGGTCGTGGACACGAAATCCATCAGCAGAATTTCATCGGCACGCGATGCATTCAGTGATTTGGGCGACTGGCGTTTGTCGAGGATGTCCCTGTAGGTCTGCGCGGTCCATGCGACCATCTGCCCGTCGCGAAATCCGTGCAGTTGAACGGTCGGGCGAAAGACCTGATCGAAACGCGATGTGTCGCAATCGTACATGAGATCGAAATATTTCTGTACGGCTTGAGCCAGGTTCGCAAAGCACTGGGGATCGATGGTCTGCGCAGGCGATGAGGCATCACCATTGTGGTCGAGCGAGGTGGACTGTCGAACTGTCGTGGTCATCGAAAAACCTCTGGTCGGGTGGGAGAACAATCGTACCGACCTCGACAGACACGGCATGCGAGGCGGCGTCCTCACCTACGCCGCGGCTTATGTTGTAGCAAATTCATAATATGAAAGACTAATATTCCATCTCGGTCAGCCGCCGACGACGGCGGACAACGTTTGCTCGATGGCATCCAGCGGCCGCGACAGTCGGCCGAGCTGGCGCCTGCGAATGAACCATGTCGAAACCGCCTGCTGGAAATCAGGAACGTTGAAAGCCTTGATCTTTCGCCGGCCCGGAATTGCGTTCAACTGGCTCGCCGGCAACAGTCCGAATCCTGCGCCGCGAGCGACCACCGAAAGCTGCAGATTTTTCCCGAAGGCCTCGACGATCACCCGGGGCGGTCCGGCGCCGACACGCTCCAGGGCCTGCGTCAGCGCGATGCGATAACCGCACTCTTCAGGCTGGATGACCCAGCCGACTTCATTCATCGCCCGCAACGAGCGCCAGCGTGTCGATGCAAGGTCAGCGGCGCCGATGATCCGCACCTCTTCCTTTCCGAGGCGCCGGGCCGGCAATTCGGTTTTGGGCTCTCCATCGGTCAGCAGCGAGATAACCGCCGCGTCGAGGCTTCCTGCATTCAACCGTTCGAGCAGGGGCCCGGTCCAGTCAACACAGATCTGGAGGGTCAGATCCGGAAACTTCGATCGCAGCAGATCCAGCGGCCGCTCCGCGACGAGTTCAGCCAGCGCGTGGGCCGTCCCGATACGCAAGACACCACGCGGCGCCGCCGCGGGAGAGAGAGCCTCGGCAAATGCGTCCGTCGCGGAGAGTACGCGCCGTCCATGCTCGAGAGCGGCCTGGCCATCGCGGGTGAGAGCCAGAGGCTTGGTCTGCCGGTCGAACAAGATGGCGCCGAGATCCAATTCGAGCCGTTGAACCAGCCGCGACACCGCGGATTGCGTCATATGCAGCTGTTGGGCCGCGGCCTGAACCGATCCGGTCTGCGCCACCGTCACGAACGTCCGGATCTCGTTGAGCTTCAAGAGCGACCTCCGTTACTATTCCGTAACGGTATCATCTCTTATTATAATTTGCACAATCAGACAGGTCAGCGACAGCCGAAACTGGAGCTCCCTGTCATCGTGCCTCCTTCCCAAACCACGCCGCGCTCCGGCCCAAGGGCAAGGGGGCGGCGGCGCGGAGGAATTTCAATCACGCCCCGCGTCGAGCAGCGCCTGGGCGAGACGCGCCGGGTTGGTAAAACACAGTTCATGACTGCCTTGAACCTGAACGAGGCGGAACAAGCCGAGCTTCTCCGACAGCCGCGGATGCCAGGAAAACGAATGCGGCAGCGCCGTATCCTCCGTGCAATTGACATAGGATTTGGCGATCTGCATCTCGGCCGGATTGCGGCTCAGCGAAATCTTGTCACTGAAGGTCTTGAGCGGATGCGGATTGAGGCGATCGTAGGCGCTTTGCGCCAGCGCGAGATCGCCGTCATTGATGAAGGCCTCGCGCCAGACCGGGAACGGCAGCACCACCGAGCCATCGCCGCGCTCGGCATGGATCGCGTCGAACATGGCGACATAGTGCGGCGGCACCATATCGTTGAGGCTCTCGCCATTATTCGGCACGAACGCGTTCCAGTAGACCAGCCGTCGGATCCGCTCGGGCACCCGGTCGGCCACCCCGGTGATCACCATGCCGCCATAGCTGTGCCCGGCCAGGATGACGTCACTGAGGTTGTTCTCGACAAAATAATCGACGATCGACTGGATGGCCTCCTCCAGGCCCACAGTCTTGGCGTCACCGGGCCGGTTGCCCTTGATGGTGGGGGTCAGCGCCTCGTGGCCGGCCGCGCGGATCACCGCTGCCGTCGGCTCGAATTCGTCGCCGGTGTGCCAGGCGCCATGAACAAGCACGAATTTTGACATTTGAAACATCCCTCCCAGTCGTGATTAGCTGTCCGCCGCGCGGTCCCCAGCCCAGCATAGCCATCTTCCGGGTATGCGCGCGGCTGTAAGCGAACGCGATTGGTCTCGGAGCGCACCATGGCGGAGGCTGGAGTGGAATTCGGGAGGCTGGATCGGCCGGACGGGCATTCGTCCCGGCCCCGCCACCGCGTCTGGGATACCGACGACGCCCGCCCGTTGGAGCGTTTTTCCTATTATCGCGAAGCCGTCTGCAAGGCCTTCATGGCGTTGACCCCGGAGCCTCCCTCCCCGGCTCCGTTTCAGGCCAGGGTGGACTCCGTCGCCTTCGGCGCCGGCGCCATCAACCGGGTTCGTTTTCAGAGCCACACCATCAAGCGGCTTGCGACCGACATCGCGGCCTCGGCCGACGCCTGTTATTATCTCAATCTCAAGCTCCACGGCCGTACGCACATCCGGCAGGCGGGACGCACCGTCACTTTGTCACCGGGGCAAGTCGGCATCTTCGACAGTGCGCGGTTGTTTTCCATCGATCACGATGCGGGGCCGGCGCTCTCCGTCGCATCGTTCTGGGTGCCGCACCAGGCGCTCGACGGCCGCCTGCCGGCCTCGTTCGATTTTGCCGCGACACGGGTTTCGGATGATCCCCTCGTCGGTCATCTCATTGTCGAGACCGCCCGCACTCTCAATGAGAATGCGCTCGCCCGGTCCGAACAGGATGGCGTGCGGCTGTTCGACGTGCTGCTCGACCTGGTCGCGATGGCGCTGTCGCGGCCATCCCGTGATCGGGCCGAGCACACCATGGCAGACGCCCTCGGTCTCAAGCTGCGTCGCGTCATTCAGGAGCGGCTGCGCCGGCCCGATCTGTCCGTGCGCGGCGTGGCGGCCGCCGTCGGCATCAGCGAGCGTTATGTCCACAAGCTGTTCGAGCGAACCGGCACCAGCTTCTCACACTATGTCATGGAGCGACGCCTCGACGGCGCGGCGGCGGATCTGCGGGATGCGGCAAAGGCCGGACAGCCGGTCGGCGCCATCGCGTTCGACTGGGGCTTTGTCGATGTCTCGCATTTCGCCCGTCGCTTCCGGCAACGGTTCGATTGTTCGCCGAGCGAATGGCGCGCCAGCAAATAGACACGGCTCAGTCGTGAGCCGTAGCCCGGATGAGCGCGCAGCGCGATATCCGGGAGCGACAGCACGTGTCGTCCCGGGTGTCGCTATCGCTCACCCGGGCTACGGTCCGAGCGAATGACCGTTGACCTTGACCGCTACGCCAACAGCTCCCGCACCAGCGGCACCACCTTGGTGCCGTAGAGTTCGATGCTGCGCATCAGCTGTTCGTGCGGCAGCGGGCCGGCGCTGTACTTGAGCTGGAAGCGCGCGGCGCCGAGCGCCTTCACGGTCGCCGCGATCTTGCGCGCCACGGTTTCCGGCGAGCCGACATAGAGCGAGCCGTGATCCGCTTCCTGCACGAACTCGTCGCGCCCCATCGGCGGCCATCCCCTCTCCTTGCCGATGCGGTCCCGCATCGCCTTGTAGTCCGGCCACAGCTCCTCGCGCGCCTGTTCGTCGGTCTCGGCGACATAGCCCGGCGAATGAACACCGATCGGCTTCACCGGCCGCTTGAACTCCTTGAACGCGCGCTGATAGAGATCGACGTACGGCGCGAAACGTTTGGGATCGCCCCCGATGATGGCCAGCATCATCGGCAGGTCGTAGTGCGCGGCGCGCACCACGGATTCCGGGCTGCCGCCAACACCGATCCAGGTTTTCAAAGTGCCGTTTTCGACCGGCGGAAACACCCGCTGGTTCTTCAACGGCGGCCGCAGCTTGCCTTCCCAGGTCACAGCCTCCTGGCTCAGCAGCGCCGAGAACAGATCGAGCTTCTCCTCGAACAGCGCCTCGTACTGGCGCAGGTCGAAGCCGAATAGCGGAAAGGATTCGGTGAACGACCCGCGGCCGAGGATCACCTCGGCGCGTCCGTTCGACGCCGCATCCACCGTGGAGAAGCGCTGGAACACGCGGATCGGATCGTCCGAGCTCAGCACGGTCACGGCGGATCCCAGCTTGATGGATTTGGTGCGCGCGGCGATCGCCGCCAGCACGGTCTCCGGCGAGGAGATCGCGAAGTCGGCGCGGTGGTGTTCACCGAGGCCGATGAAATCGATGCCGAGCCGGTCGGCGAGCACGGCTTCCTCGATCACATTGCGGATCACCTGGGCGTGCGGCAGCAATTGCCCGTCGGCGCTCCTGGTGACATCGCCGAACGTATCGAGCCCGAATTCCAGTTGTTGTGACATGTCCTTGCTTTCCAACTTGCCTGCGCCACCTCACCGGCATCGCTTCGGCGCGCCACAGAGGACCGTGGCGGCGGCGCAGGATTGCATGGTTGAGGAAAACGCTTTGATTGACCGACATTTAATGGCTGGTCGGAACGCGGCAAGAGAGGCGTTTTCGAAACCCTGGGTTTCGCTTTTCGGCATCTGGCGACGCGTCCCGTCTCCGCCATGGTCATATCCGGACGGCGTTCGACGGCCTCACCGATCTCCGCAAGCGCTGCTTCATGGCCCCTTGCCTGAAGGCTCGGCAGCCCGGCAACACTCCGCAACACGTTAAGATTCACCACGATTCCCGGCATCGCGTGCCGGCGCGTCGAATTCCTGCGATACCTCCGCCCACATGATTTCTGCGTACACGCGGTGAGGTGCCGTCATGCTGAGCAAACGATCGTTCCTGAGCGTCGGGGCCGGCGCGGCCGCCGCGGCGCTCGGCGCGGGCCGGCTGCCTCCTGCATGGAGCCAGCCATCTGCCCCCATCGCCTACCCCCTCCATCCGGTGCGGTGGGTGGTCCCCTATGCCTCCGGGGGAGCGACGGACGTGCTGTCGCGCCTGATCTGCCAGCGCTTGTCCGAGCGGCTGGGCAACGCCTTCGTGGTGGAGAACAAACCCGGCGCCGGCAGCAATATCGGCACCGAGGCCGTGATCAACTCCCAGCCCGATGGTTACACGCTGCTCCTCACCAGCACGGCCAACGCCATCAACGCCTCCTTCGACAAGACCATCCAGTTCGATTTCGCCAAGGCGATCGTGCCGGTGGCCGGCGTGGCCCGCATCCCGCTGGTGATGGTGATCAACAACGATCTTCCGGTGCACAGCGTCGCCGACTTCATCGCCTACGCCAACGCGCATCCGACCACGCTCAATGCCGCGTCCTCCGGCGTCGGCACGTCGCTGCATCTGTCAGGCGAACTGTTCAAGGCGCTGACCGGCGTCAAGTTCGTGCACGTGCCGTACCGCGGCTCGGCGCCCGCGCTGTCGGACCTGATGGCCGGCCAGGTCCAGGTGATGTTCGACAACGTCACCTCCTCGGCCGAGTTGATCCGGAGCGGAAAAATCCGGGCACTCGGCGTAACCACGAAAGAGCGATCCGACATCCTGCCGGACGTGCCGCCGATCGGCGACACCGTGCCCGGCTATGAGACCAGTTCGTTCTATGGCGTCGGCGCACCGAAGGGAGCCTCGCCGGAGATCGTCGCGCTGCTGAACCGGGAGATCAACGCCGCGCTGAACGATGACAACATCAAAGCACAGTTCGGCATGCTCGGGGCCATTCCCCTGACCGGAAACTCAACCGAGTTCGCCGCAATGCTGGCGGCCGAGACGACGCGATGGGGCAGGATCGTGGAGATGTCCACGTCCCAGACCCATTGATGCGGAACCCTTGACGGTGCCGGCGACGCGACCGGCCGCATTGGGACGGACCAGTTGATGCCCACCGAGATCCCGACCGGCAACCGTGCGGTGCTCGACGCCTGGACACGGGCGCTGAAACTGACCGCCACGATCGACGCCCAGCCGCACCGGCTGCTGGCGGACGTCATCGAGGCCATCGCCGTCGACCGCAGCGAAGCGCCCGCGCTGCTGTCCGACGACGTGACGCTGTCCTATCGCGCGCTGGCGCAGCGCATCAACAGCATCAGCCGTTGGGCCCTGGCCCAGAATATCCAGAAGGGCGACGTGGTCGGCCTGCTGATGCCGAACCAGCCGGATTACCTGGCGATCTGGCTCGGCCTCACCCGGATCGGCGCGGTCGTCGCACTCCTGAACGACCAGCTTCCCGAGACGGCGCTCGCCCATTGCCTGGCCATCGTCGCGCCGTCCCATCTCATCGCAGCAGCGGAATTGTATCCGACAGCGCAGGCGTGCCGGGCGCGCAATAACTTCGCTTTTTCACTCTGGGTCCATGGCGGCCCGGTAGCGGACGCGCCGCGGCTCGACACCTCGATCACGCAGCTCTGCGGGTCACCACTCACGGCCGCGGAACGACGCCCCGTCGACGTCTCCGACCGCGCACTCTGCATCTACACCTCGGGCACCACCGGGCTGCCCAAGGCGGCCAACGTCAGCCATCGCCGGATCCTGACCTGGAGCCTCTGGTTCGCCGGCCTGATGGACGTGCGGCCCGACGATCGCATGTACGATTGCCTGCCGATGCACCACAGCGTCGGCGGCATCGTGGCAATCGGCCCATTGCTGGCAAGTGGCGGATCGGTGGTGCTGCGGCCGCGGTTTTCCGCGCGCGAGTTCTGGGACGACGTCACTCGCTTCGATTGCACGCTGTTTCAGTATATCGGCGAGCTCTGCCGTTATCTCCTCAATCAGCCGCCGTCGGCCGCCGAGACCCGGCATCGCCTGCGGATCTGCTGCGGCAACGGATTGCGCGCCGAGGTTTGGACCGCATTCCAGCGGCGCTTCGCCATTCCGCAAATCCTGGAATTCTATGCCGCCAGCGAGGGCAGTTTTTCGCTGGTCAATCTCGAAGGCAAGCCCGGCGCGATCGGCCGGGTCCCGTCCTTCCTGCGGCATCGGTTTCCCGCCGAAATCGTCCGCTTCGACGCGGCCCGCGAACAGCCGTTGCGCGACGACCGCGACTTCTGCGTGCGCTGCGCGGCGAACGAGCCCGGCGAGGCGATCGGCCGGCTCGGTGACGACGCCGGCGTCACGTCACGCTTCGAAGGCTATTCCAGCCGCGAAGAGACCGAACGCAAGATCCTGCGAGACGTTTTCGTCAAGGGCGATGCCTGGTTTCGCACCGGCGACCTGATGCGCCGCGACGACGACGGATTCTTCTACTTCGTCGATCGCATCGGCGACACCTTCCGCTGGAAGGGCGAGAATGTGTCGGCAGCCGAGGTGACCGACGTGCTCGATGCCTGCCTCGGCGTACTGGAGGCCATCGTCTACGGCGTCACCATTCCCGGCAGCGAAGGCCGCGCCGGCATGGCGGCCCTCGTGGTCAGCTCGGCGTTCGATCTCGCTGACTTCGCGACCGCGATCAACCACCGCCTGCCCGGATTCGCCCGTCCGCTGTTCCTGCGCCTGAGCCACAGCATTGCAACCACAGCGACATACAAACCGAGGAAACAAGACCTGCAGGCGGCCGGCTTCGATCCTGCCGGCGATGATCCCATTTTCATCTACGACAGGCAGCGCGCCGGCTACACGCGCCTCGACCAGGCCGGCTTCGATCGGATCCAGCGCGGTGAGGCCATGCTTTGATTCTCACCTAATTCCCTTCGCACCACGGCGCATCACGCACCGAACAGAGTGAGCTCGGTGTCGCTGAAGTCACCGAGCACAGGCAATTGCGCACCCCTGGCGTATTTCGTCGCCTTGTCGGCCGCGAATTTGCCGACGACGCCCGGCAGCGGCGCATTCGTATCCACCACCGCAATCGCAATGCCGCGCGCCAGCAGGAAGCGGCCGAGGTTTCCGGCATAGCCGGCAAAGTCCTGCAGGTCGCGGCAGTAGGTCAGTTGCGCGGCGCTCAACAGGTTCCTTGCTGTCGGCCGACGAACAAACATGAACGGCACCACGCCTTCGGGGCCCGAGCAGACCAGACTGATGCAGCCATAGCCCGCATGACGGCGCAGCAGCTCGGCGATCGACGGATCCAGCCCTACCACCGGTGCCGGGTCGACAGGCGAGATCACCCTGACGACGACATCGCGGCGAGGACGCGAGAGCGCCGGAATCGCAAAGAGCTGCCCGCGGCCATAGCGCCGATAACCCTGCGCCTCCAGGATCGGCCAGGTGTGCGCGGCGGGCGAGATATTGAGATAGGTCACGCCCCTGGTGCGGATGGCCGCCGTCACCAGCAGCGAGGCGTAACTCCGGAACTCCGGCTCGACATACCAGCTCGATACGTTGCAGCGGAGCGCGGCTGCGTCGGTACTGCGGGTATCCGCAGAAAAGATCAGCAACAAAACGCCGACGGGCCGCTCGTTCGCCGTGAGCACATAACCGAATCTGGGACAGTCCTGTCCGCGCGTGTCCCGTGGCAGCACACGCTCACGCAGACGCGACAACGCTGTATCCCAATAGTCGCGCGCGCGATCCGGAAAGCCGCGCGTCAACAGCGCTGCAACCGCATCGAGGTCCGCCACCGCGATCGGCCGGCAACGCACCGCGTCTTTCTTCTGCTCCGGCATGGCGGCATTGACCATGATTGCAGACACGACTTGCTCCATCAGGGATCCGACGTATTTACATCAATATCAATGTAAGGGTCCCGATCGATGTCGATACGGTTAACGATACTGTCGGAAGTGCAGAAGATCGCCGCGGTCCAGAACAAACAGCTCGGCGCACTCAGCGACGACCTGCCGCTGGCGAAATCGGGCTTCGATTCCCTCTGCTTCGCCATCCTGGTGGCGCAGCTCGACGATGACTTCGGGCTCGATCCGTTCAGCACGGCGGAGACCGTGGAATTTCCCGTCACGCTCGGGGACTTCATCAGGCTCTACGAAGATGCAGCCAAACAAGCTGCGTAACCTCCGCTCGCTGCTGCGGGCGCATGCGTCACGCCGCGATCTCGCGATCAGCGGCGTCGAAGGCCATGTCGGCCTTGCCGACACGCTGGCCGGCACCTGCCTTCACGGTGGGGAACACGACCTCGCCGGCAAATCCATTCTGCTCGCCACACCCGACCAACTGACGACGGCGCTTGCACTGATCGAACTGGACGGCATCGCGAAGCGGCTCGTGCTCTGCCCGGGCGACGTCGATCCCCGGCACTTCGACGCCATCGCGACCACGGCTGGCATCGACGTCATCATCTGCGGCGAAGACGCGACACAGCTCCGGCATCTCGGACGGCCACTGCGGCGCGCCGAACCTGCGATGGTGCGGGGAGCAACACACGACGCGCCCTCGCATTGCACCGAATGGGTGTTGCTGACATCAGGCACCACCGGCGCACCAAAACTGGTGCGTCACGATCTCGCAAGCCTCACCGCGCCGATCAAGCCGTCGACGAACAGCCGGGACGACACGGTGTGGGCCACGTTCTATGACATCCGGCGCTACGGCGGCCTGCAGATTTTCCTTCGCGCCATGGTCGGCGGATCGCCGATGACCCTGTCGTCGGCCGGCGAGGCAGTCGACGCGCATCTGGCACGGCTCGCGCGCAGCCGCGTCACTCACGTTTCGGGCACACCGTCACACTGGCGGCGCGTGCTGATGAGCGGCGCGGCCGACACCATGTCCCCCAGATATGTGCGGCTCTCCGGCGAGATCGCCGACCAGGGCGTGCTCGATGCCCTGAAGGCCGCCTACCCCGGCGCCGCGATCTCACACGCCTACGCCTCGACCGAAGCAGGCGTCGGCTTCAATGTGATCGACGGCCAGGAAGGATTCCCGGCGACACTCGTCACCGGCGACAGTCTGGATGCCGACGTCGACATCAAGATCGAAGATGATACGCTGCGGCTACGTTCGTCGCGCACCGCGATGGACTATCTCGGCGCGGGAGAGGCTGCGATCCACGGCACCGACGGTTTCGTCGACACCGGTGACATGGTGGAGCGGCGTGGCGAACGGTATGTCTTCGTCGGCCGGCGCGGCGGCATCATCAATGTCGGCGGCCAGAAGGTTCATCCCGAGGAAATCGAGACCGTCATCAACCGGCATCCAGCAGTTCAGGGTTCGCTGGTGCGCGCGCGGCGCAGCCCGATCACCGGCGCACTGGTCATCGCCGACGTGGTGATCAAGCCATCCGCATCAGAAGCCCGCGTTGACGGAGACCTCACGCGGCTGGCGGAAGACATCCTGCAAGGATGCCGCGCGGCGCTGCGCCCCCACAAGGTGCCCACGCGCATCCGATTCGTACCCAAACTCGATATCGCGGCCACAGGAAAACTGCAGCGTTCACAATGACCACGAAACCAAAAATCGTGATCACCGGCGGCAGCCGCGGGCTGGGCCTCGGCATCGCCCGGCAGTTGACCGGCGCCGGTTATGAAGTGATCGCCATCGCGCGGCGCCCCAGCAAGGAATTCACCGAACTCGCCGACGCGGTCAATACCGGCGCGCCGCTGCTGCATTTCGTGCCGTTCGACCTCGGCGACATCGACCGGATCCCGGATCTCGCCAAGGACCTGCGCAAGACGTTCGGCGGCATCCATGGGCTTGTCAACAATGCCGCCGACGGAACCGGCAGCATCCTCGCCACCATGACGACGGCGCAGATCGAGAAACTGGTGCGGCTCAACACCGTGTCGCCGATCGTGCTGACCAAGCACATGGTCCGCGCCATGATGACCAAGGGCGGCGGCCGCATCGTCAACGTGGCCTCGATCGTCGCCTTCACCGGCTTCAGCGGGCTCTCGGTCTACAGCGCGACCAAGGCCGCCATGATCGGCTTCACCAGGTCGCTGGCGCGCGAGGTCGGCCAGCTCGGCATCAATGTCAATGCCGTGGCGCCGGGCTTTATCGAAACCGACATGACGGCGTCACTGCTGGAGGACCAGCGCAGCACCATCGCGCGGCGCAGTGCGCTGCGCCGGATGCCGGAGGTTGCCGACGTGGCCCATGCCGTCGAATTCCTGCTCGGCGAAAAATCCCGCAACATCACCGGCACGGTGCTGACGGTCGATGCCGGCAGCACGGCCTGACGGTCGCGCCAGCCAGCGCGCCGACCCACCCACCGCGCGCGATTGCATCGGTCTTTGTCAACGAGTTCGATCGGTTCCAGCGGCCGGGGCCGTCGATCACGTAGCCTTTCCCCGGATGAGACTTTGGTGGGGTTCATAACGGCGCCCGGAACGGCCACGAGGTGTTGTTTTTGTGACCAAATTGTGCGATGTGCGAAGCAGATTACGGATCGTTTCTGCGACTTTAGGCTGTGTTTCGCGTGTATCCGGGGCGCCCCGGACGTGAGCGCACCTGCGACCGCAGGGCGATGTCCGCTTCGGCAACGATGTCTGGCTGTAACGAGACTTTGGCTGCAGAAGACATCGAGCTGCAACAACAAGAAGAACCGCAAGAAGCCGGCACACTCGCTCACATCAGGGACGGACTCACACCAGGGACGGATAAGTGCAATTCCTGCTCAAACTGACCCGCGTCATCGACGCCATCGGCGATGTCGCCGGCTTTGTTGCCAAATGGCTGGTGCTGCTGGCCTGCCTGGTCAGCGCCGGCAATGCCTCGATCCGCTACCTGTTCAGCTACTCGTCCAACAGCTGGCTCGAGATCCAGTGGTACATGTTCGGCGGCATCGTGCTGTTCGGTGCAGCGCAAACGCTGCGGCTGAACGAGCACGTTCGCGTCGACCTGCTGTATTCGTCAGTGTCCGATCGCACCCGGCTTTGGATCGATATTGTCGGCTTCACCGTTTTCCTGCTGCCGGTGACAACTTATTTGATCGACCTCACCTGGCCGTTCTTCCTGCAATCGTTCCGCTCCCAGGAGATGTCGTCCAACGCCGGCGGCCTGATCCTGTGGCCGGCCAAGGCGATCCTTCCGCTCGGCTTCACGCTGCTGTGGCTGCAGGGCTTTGCTGAACTCATCAAGCGCATCGCGGCCCTGATCGGGGTCGTCCAGATCGATACGCATTACGAAGCGCCATTGCAGTAAAGGCAGTAAGGCGCCGTTTTCCTCGGGGACAGGATACGCTCAATGTTTTCTCACGGCATCATGCCCCCGCTCATGTTCGGGACCATGATCTTGTTCATGCTGATCGGGTTTCCGGTCGCATTCTCGCTCGCCGCGGTCGGCCTGTTCTTCGGCCTGGTCGGCATCGCCACCGGGCATTTCGATCCGGCCTTCCTGCAGGCCCTGGCATTCCGTTTCTACGGCATCATTTCCAACGACCTGCTGCTGTCGATCCCGTTCTTCACCTTCATGGGCGCCATCCTTGAGCGCTGCGGCCTCGCCGAAGACCTGCTGGAGGGCACCGGGCAGTTGTTCGGCAAGATCCCCGGCGGCATCGCCTACGCGGTGATCATTGTGGGCGCCATCCTCGGCGCCATCACCGGCACGGTGGCGGCCTCCGTGATCGCCATGGGCGTGATCTCGCTGCCGGTCATGATGCGCTACGGCTACGACATGAAGCTCGCCACCGGCGTCATCGCCGCGTCCGGCACCATCACCCAGTTGATCCCGCCCTCGCTGGTGCTGATCGTGCTGGCCGACCAGCTCGGACGCTCGGTCGGCGACATGTACCTCGGCGCCATCGGCCCCTCGATGCTGCAGGTTGCGATCTTCCTGCTCTACATCGTGCTGCTGTCGTTCATGCGCCCCAACGCGATGCCGCCGATCCCCGAGAGCGAACGCGAACCAATGACCTGGAAACTGATCAGCCGGGTGCTGTGGGGCATGATCCCCTCCATCGTGCTGATCTTCCTGGTGCTGGGCACCATCGGCCTCGGCCTCGCCACGCCGACGGAAGCCGGCGCCATGGGCGCAGTGGGCGCCATGGTGCTGGCGGCGCTGCACGGCCGGCTGACCTGGCCGCTGGTCGAGCAAGGCATGACCTCGACCATGCGCATCACCTCGATGGTGGTGTTCATCCTGATCGGCTCGACCTGCTTCAGCCTGGTGTTCCAGGGCATGGACGGCGCGCGCTGGATCGAACACATGCTGACCGGCCTGCCCGGCGGGGTCATCGGCTTCCTGATCTTCGTCAATATCTTCGTGTTCTTCCTGGCCTTCTTCCTCGACTTCTTCGAGATCGCCTTCATCATCATCCCGCTGCTGGCGCCCGTCGCCAGCAAGCTCGGCATCGACCTCGTTTGGTTCGGCGTGCTGCTTTGCGTCAACATGCAGACCTCGTTCATGCATCCGCCGTTCGGTTTTGCGCTGTTCTATCTGCGCGGCATCGCCCCGCCGGAAGTGAAGAGTTCCGACATCTACTGGGGCGCGATCCCCTGGGTGTTCATGCAGATCATCCTGGTGGTGGTGGTGATCGCCTGGCCGGAATCGGTGACCTACTGGCTGGACAAGACCGTGATCGACACCTCCAAGGTGAAGATCGACCTGCCGGTGATCGAGCAGGCACCACTGTCGTTCGAGCCGTCGAAGTAGCCGCGTCCACCGAGGGCCCCCGAAGCCGGCTAGCGGTTCGCTGATCGCCGGCCGGCCGGGCGCATTTGCCCGGCGATCGCATCGTGCTTGAACGCACGTCACGCTGGACGCCCCTCCAATCGCGATCATATGATTTGCGTTCGGCCGCCGAATTTGCGGTCGTGCAGCGGCCACCTTTGGAACGGACGCGCCATCGGCATGAAACACCTGATTTCGTTTGCCCGGATTATGGCCGCGGTGGCCGCCATGGCGCTGCACGCGCCCGCATGGGCAGATTCGCAATCAGCCGAGGCGCAATTAGCCGATGCGGCAGTCACAATCAGCGTGCCGGGCGAACGGAGCGTAGACCTGCCGCTTGCCGGCCATGTCACCCAGCGCGTGCTGTACGCCGCACCGGCCCAACCGCGCGCCACGCTCGTGATGCTGCCGGGCGGCGCCGGCGATGTCGGCCTGGAGGAGGACGGCGACGTCCGGCACGACAACAATTTCGTGGTTCGCACCCGTGCCCTGTGGGTTGCGCGGGGGTACGCAGTGTTGATTCCGGACGCGCTGGACCGTGCCAACCTGCGTGGCGTCCGCAGCTCGCCGCAATATGCCGCGCTGGTCGGCGAGCTCGCCCGCTTCGCAAAGGCGCAGGCCAAGGTCCCGGTGTTCCTGCTCGGCACCAGCCAGGGCTCGATCGCCGCGATGAACGGGGCGGCCCATACACGAACAGGCCTGATCGCCGGCGTGATCCTCACCGAATCCGTCTCGCGCATGGGCGGCAGCCATGAGACGGTGTTCAGCGCCCATCCCGAACAGGTGCGCCTGCCGGCCCTGGTGGTCGCGAACCGCGACGACCAATGCAACGTGGCGCCCCCGAAAGATGCGGCCCGCATCGCCGCCGCGATGACGTCGTCACCCGACGTCAAGATCCAGACCGTAAGCGGCGGCATTGAAAAGTCGCACAAGGAGTGCGGATCGCTGACGCCACACGGCTATTACGGCATCGAAGCGCAGGTGGTCGATGACATCGCGCGCTGGATCGACGCCCACATCAACTAGCCGCGCGTTGCGGCTCCGGCACGGGGCCGCCTGCCTTGCCGAATACGACGCCCCTTGCCTCGCCACCGACCGCAGTCAGCCCGGCGATGACGAGGGCCACCACCACCGCCACGCTCGCGAGTGCGATGCCGTAATTGCCGCCGAAGTGCGCGGCGATCCCGGCCTGCAGCGTGGCGTTGACCGACGCCAGCAGGTTGCCGAGCTGATAGACGAAACCGGGGAACGTGCCGCGCGCGGTGTCCGGCGACAATTCGTTGAGGTGCACGGGAATGATGCCCCAGGCGCCCTGCACCGTGAACTGCATCAGGAATGCGCCGATCGCGAGCAGGACCGGACTGCTGGAAAACGCCCATAGCGGAATCACCGGCAACGACAGCAGCGCCGCGATGATGATGCAGCGCCGTCGGCCGAACCTCTCGGAAAACGTACCGAACAGGATACCGCCGCAGATCGCGCCGATGTTGTAGATCACGGCGATGAGACTGACGGCGTGCGGCGAGAACTTGTGCTGGACCTGCAGGAAGGTCGGATAGAGGTCCTGGGTGCCGTGGCTGTAGAAATTGAACGCCGTCATCAGCACCACCGCATAGATCCCGAGCCGCCAGTGCTCCCTGAGCACCGCCAACGTACCGCCGCGCTCGACCGCGGCCGCCTTGTCCCAGCTCGGCGATTCCGGAACGTTGCGGCGGATGTAGAGCACCAGCAGCGCCGGGATCACGCCCACCATGAACATGCCGCGCCAGCCGATCAGCGGAAACAGCAGGCCGTAGACGATCGAGGCCATGAAGTAACCGGTCGGATAGCCCGATTGCAGCAGGCCGGAGACGAAGCCGCGGGCATGCGGGGGAATACTCTCCATGGTCAGCGAGGCGCCGACGCCCCATTCGCCGCCCATGGCGACGCCGTAGAGCGCACGCAGCACGATCAGCACGGTCAGGTTCGGCGAGAAGCCGGAGGCGAATTCGAGGATGGAATACAGCAGGATGTCCACCATCAGCGTCGGACGGCGCCCGAAGCGATCGGCGGCGCGGCCGAAGATGAAGGCGCCCACCGGCCGCATCGCCAGCGTCAGCAGGATCGCCAGCGTGACATTGGAGATGTCGGTGTTGAACTCGGCGGCGATGTCTTTGAGCACGAACACCAGCAGGAAGAAATCGAACGCATCCAGCGACCAGCCCAGGAAGCTCGCCGCCACGACGTGCTTCTGCTCGCTGGTCCATCCCGAAAGGGCTGCAATCATGATGGGAACTCCGCATGACGATCCCGAGCGACCCATGCCCTGCGAAAGCGCCGTGCACAGCCGGGCCCGGCTAGCAGACCTGGGACTCGTGTTGCGACACTACGCCTCAGGCCGCGCACCGGGTTTCACGATTCTGGCACCGCCCCACGACGCTCTACGCCACGAATTGCCGCGCCGCTCCCGGCGATTCACACCGGATGAGCCCGCGGCGAAGCCGGGACCGGGTCTTGCGAGGGCCGCGCACAATGCCGCTTGGCGCTTGCCATACGGTATCAAATCCGCATCATACGGCGCGATTTGACTGACCGACACATCGACAATCACAACAAAAAAAGCAAGTTCTGGGGGACATTCCATGACGGCAGATTCTGCACCGCCCGGTGGCGACACCGGTGCGGTTTCGGACGAAGCTCTGCGCAAGGCCGAGCAGTTCGTCGAAGCCGAGGAAGGCGCCACCAACCGCCTGATGGGCTGGGCCGGAACAATCTCGACCGCCATCGCCGTGGTCATGAGCCTGTTCCACCTCTACGCCGCCTACGCCATCGTGCCGACCCAGGAGCTGCGCTACACCCACGTGGCCTTCACCCTGGTGTTGAGCTTCCTGCTGTTTCCGGTGGCCGCGCGGTTCCGCAACCGGGTGCGCTGGTGGGATATCGTCCCCGGGATCGTCGCTGTCACAACCATCGTCTACGCGCTGTGGGGCGGCGACGATTTCCTGGACCGCGCCACCGTTCCCGACCACTGGGACGTGATCGTCGGCATCGCGTTCATCGTGCTGGTGCTCGAAGCGACGCGGCGCACCACCGGGCCGATCATGCCTGTGGTGTCGCTGTTCTTCATCGCCTACGCCATGCTCGGCCCGCATCTGCCGGCGCCGTGGACCCACCGCGGCTACGACCTGGCGCGGATGGTCGGCCATCTCTTCATCACACTGGAAGGCATCTTCGGCGTCGCCGTCGACGTCTCGGCCACGCTGATCATCCTGTTCACGATCTATGGCGCCTTCCTGCAGCAGTCCGGCGCCGGCAAATTCTTCATCGATTTCTCGCTGGCGCTGATGGGCGGCAAGCCGAACAGCGCGGGCCGCACCGTGGTGCTGTCCTCATTCCTGCTCGGCGGCCCCTCGGGCTCCGGCGTCGCCACCACCGTGATGATCGGCACCGTGGCCGCACCGATGCTGGCCAAGGCCGGCTTCGAGAAGAACGCCGCCGGCGGATTGCTGGCGGCCGGCGGCCTCGGCGCCATTCTGTCGCCGCCGGTGCTGGGCGCCGCAGCGTTCCTGATCGCCGAGTTCCTCAAGATCAGCTACCTCGACGTGATCTGGATGGCCACCATCCCGACCTGCCTCTACTACATGTCGCTGCTGTTCATGGTGGAGCTCGATGCGCGGCGCTTCGGCGCCCAGGACGTCTCCTTCAAGCAGGAACTGACGCTGTGGGAGATGACGCGCCGCTACGGCTTCCATTTCATCTCGCTGCTCGCGGTCGTGGTATTCATGGTGATCGGCTATTCGCCATCGCTGTCGGTGTTCTACGCCATCGTGGTCACCTTCGCGCTGTCGTTCCTGCGCAAGGACACCGCGCTGGTGCCGAAAAAACTGGTGAAGGCACTGGCCGACGGTTCGGTCGGGGCGCTGAATGCCGCCACCACCTGCGCCTGCGCCGGCATCGTGGTGGGCGTGGTGACGCTGACCGGGCTCGGGCTGAAGTTCTCCGCGATCGTGATCGCCTACGCCGGCGGCAGCCTCCTGCTCACCGCGATCTACACCTCGCTGATCGTCTGGATCATCGGCCTCGCGGTGCCGGTGACCGCGTCCTACATCATCTGCGCCGTGATCGCCGCACCCGCGCTGATCAAGCTCGGGGTGCCGGACTACGCCGCGCACATGTTCATCTTCTACTATGCGGTACTCTCCGAGGTCTCGCCGCCGACCGCGCTGTCGCCGTTCGCAGCCGCTGCCATCACCGGCGGCGACCCCTATCGCACCACGCTGCAGTCTTGGAAATACACCTTGCCGGCGTTCCTGGTGCCGTTCGTGTTCGTGCTCGACCCGCAGGGCCCCGGCCTGCTGCTGGCGATCCCGAAGGGCGGCTCCTGGATCGACGTCGTCGAGATCACCATCAAGACCACCTTCGGGCTGCTGGCGCTGGCGGCGTTCGCCCAGAACTGGGCGCTGCGACAAAATACCCTGATCGAGCGCGGCCTGTTGCTGCTATCGGGATTGCTGCTGGTGTTTCCGAGCCTGATCGAGGCCCTGCTGGAATCGATCGCCGGGCGGGACCTCAGCTATACGTATGTACCGGGCCTCATCATCGGATTGGGCGTGGTCCTGTGGCAAGCAAGAACGCCGGCACCGACACGACCGGCGGTGACAACGTGATGAGGGAGCGACCATGCTGACGAAATTGACGAAGACCGCCGCCGCGCTCGTGCTCGCGGCGGGACTGGCCGGCGCCGCACTGGCGCAGCAGAAGACCATGGCGATCGGAACCGGCGGCACCGGCGGCGTCTATTATCCGCTCGGCGGCGCCATCGCCAATGTGCTGTCGAACAGCCTGCCCAACATGCAGGCGACCGCGGAAGTGACCGGCGGATCGGTCGACAATCTCAAACTGATCGCGTCGGGCCAGAGCGAAATGGGATTCACCATGGCCGACGCCGCGCTCGACGCACTGCAGGGCCAGGACAAGTTCAAGAGCGGCAAGGTTCCGCTGCAGACCCTGCTGGTGGTCTACCCCAACCGCATGCATGTGGTGACGGTGGACGGCACCGGCATCGAGAAGATGTCGGATCTCAAGGGCAAGCGTGTCTCCACCGGCTCGCCGGGCGGCGCCACCGAGGTGATGGCCTTCCGCGTCATCGAGGCGTCCGGTCTCGACAAGGACAAGGACATGAAGCGCGAGCGGCTCGGCGTCGCCGAGTCCGTCAACGCCATCAAGGACCGCAAGATCGATGCGTTCTTCTGGGTCGGCGGCATTCCGACCGCGGCCGTCACCGACCTCGCGGCCACCCCCGGCCTCAAGATGAAGCTGGTCGACCACGGCGACGTGGTCGAGAAGATGAACGCCAAGTATGGCCCGCTGTACACATCGTCGAAGATCAAGGCCGGCGCCTATCCGGGCACCGACAAGGACAATTCGATCGCGGAAGTCTGGAATATCATCGTCACCGGCGACAAGATGAGCAACGACGACGCCTACACCATCGTCAAGACACTGGTGGAGAAGAAGGCCGACATCGTCGCCGTGCACAAGGAAGCCGAAAGCTTCTCGCTCGACAATCAGGTCCAGGCGCGCTCGCCAATCCCGTTCCATCCCGGCGCGCTGAAGTACTTCAAGGAAAAGGGCATCGGCGGCTGAGGCTGATCGCACTCAGCCCGTAGGGTGGGTTAGCCGAAGGCGTAACCCACCATCCAAGTCGTGACGTGCGACGGTGGGTTACGCTTCGCTAACCCACCCTACAAATTCACACTTCTGCGTGATGGCCGGGCTCGACCCGGCCATTTTCGTTTTAGCGGCAGCCTCGACCGACGGTGCTTTCATGATAGCTTATCCACACAGGAGCTATTGAAATGCGCATGCAGACCTTCGCCGCAGTCACTTTCGCTGCTGCCATATCGACGGCTCCGGCCTTTGCCCGGCCGCCGACCACTACCCCCTCGCCCGGCTATGACCGCCGTCTGGAGGAATCGCGGCGGACGCCGGCGCCGGAGACGACACCACAGCCTCGCACGTTGCCACGTGGCTCCTATCTCGACGACCGCAGGCTTCCCCGCAAACGCAAACCGCGATATTAGAAACACCAATGCCCCAGCCCTTCATCGTCTCGATTCCCCACAAGCTCGGTAAGGACGAGGCCACCCGCCGCATGAAGGCCGGGCTCAGCAGCGTCAAGTCGCAATACGGCAAGGTGCTGCAGGTCAATGAAGAGATCTGGAGCGGCGACCGGCTGGCGTTCCGCATCACCGCGCTGAACCAGCAGGCCAGCGGCACTCTCGATATTGCCGACGATCATGTGCGGCTCGAGGTGGTGCTGCCGTGGCTGCTGGCGGGAATCGCGCATGGCGCCCAGGCGATGATCCGCGAGCGCGCCAACCGGATGCTGGAGAAGAAATAGCGCCCTGCGGAACCACCGCACGGGGCTGTCACGGCATCCCGGCCCGCTACGGCTGCTGCGGCCCCGATTGCCATTCCGCGTAGCTCGGCCTTCGCAATTCAAACAGATCCGTCGACCGCGCATACCATCCGCTGCCGTGCATCCGGGCGATCAGCCCGAGCGCCGGGGTGTCGATGTGGCAGCGCTCCGCGTCCAGCACGAAGGCATCCTCCACATGGGCCGAAAGCACCTGCCCGACCACCAGGGTCTGGCGCGGCCCGGTGACCATGGCGGCCATCGAGCGGCACTCGAACGCCACCGGAGATCCGGCGATCCGCGGCGGCGCGACGTGACGCGACGGGACCGCGGAAAGCCCGGCGCAGGCGAGTTCATCGACCTCGGGCGGCGCATCCATGCAGGTCACATTCATCGCCGCCGCCATCGCTTCCGACACCAGGTTGATGACGAATTCGCCGCTGGCAAGGATGTTGGCGGCGGTATCCTTGAATTCGCCGTTCGCGTTGCGCAGCAGGCCGATGGTCACGGTCGGCGGTTCGTGCCCCATCACATTGAAGAAGCTGAACGGGGCCGCGTTGACGACGCCCCGCTCCGAGATCGTGGTGATCCAGGCGATCGGGCGCGGCGTCACCGTGGCGGTGAGGATCTTGTAGCGCTGGTCCGGCGCCAGGTTGTCCATGTCGTACAGCATCGTTCCGCCTTCATTTGCCTGCGCTGAGCGGCGCGACGGCGCGCTTGGCGCCGTCGTCCACCGTCAGCTGGAAAATATCGGGGCGAGCATAGTGGCCGGCCACATCGAAATCGAACTTGCCGCGGGCAATCTGATCCCCGTCGATCTCGGCATAAAGCAGCGTCTCGCCGGAAAAATCCGGCCCGGCGAGCACACGCCCGAGCGGATCGATGATGGCGCTGCCGCCGCGCATCAGCACCGTGTCGGGCGCATCACCAAGGGCGCATTCATGATCGTCGTCATAGGCCGCGCGGGTGATGTGCTGGCAGGCCGTCAGCACGAAGCAGCGACCTTCCAGCGCGATATGCTGCATGGTCGGCAGCCAGGTGTCGCGATCGTCCGCCGTCGGTGCGCAATAGATGCCGATCCCCTGCCCATACATGTGCATGCGCAGCATCGGCATGTAGTTCTCCCAGCAGATCACCGCCCCGATGCGCCCCAGCGGCGTTGCGAACACCGGCATGGTCGATCCGTCGCCGAAGCCCCAGATCAGGCGTTCGCCCGCGGTCGGCATCAGCTTGCGGTGTTTTCCGACCAGCCCGTTCGCGCCATCGAAGAACAGCACCGTGCAATACAGCGTCCCGCCGTCACGTTCGATGCAGCCGATGACCGCAAACAGGCCGGTTGCGGCGGTCGCGGCGGAGATGACGGCAACCTCCTCACCGTCCAGCTCGATTGCGTGCTCGTGATATTGGCGGAAGGCCTCGCGCCCCTCGGGCTTTCGCATGCCCACTGGCGCGCCGAATGAAGCGCCCTTGGGGTAGCCGCCGAGGAACGCTTCGGGAAACACGATCAGCCGCGCGCCCTCGCCCGCGGCCTGGTGGATCAACTGTGCGGCCTTCGCGGCGGAGGCCCGGGAATCCCGCGGAAACGATGCGGCCTGGGCGACGGCGGCCTTGTAGCTGGTCATATGCGGCTCCTGACTGGTGAGGATAACGGCGCCTAGACGCCGAGATAGCGGTGCGCGATCTGCGGATCGCGATGCAGCTCCGCGGGCGATCCGGCCCAGACCACGCGTCCCTTCTCGACCACGTGATGCCGGTCGACCAGCGGCGCCATCTCGGCGAGGTTCTTGTCGATCAGCAGGATCGTCTGCCCCTCGCTCCTGAGCTGCCGCAGGCATGTCCAGATCTCGGCCCTGATCAGCGGCGCGAGGCCCTCGGTGGCCTCGTCGAGGATCAGGAGCCGCGGATTGATCAACAGCGCCCGGCCGATCGCCAGCATCTGCTGTTCGCCGCCGGACAGGGTTTTCGCCAGTTGCCTGCGCCGTTCGCCCAGGCGCGGGAACTGCGTCAGCACCCGCGCCAGCGTCCAGCGCGCGCCGCGATCCGCTCGCGCGGTCGCGATCAGGTTCTCTTCCACGCTGAGCGAAGCGAACACGCGCCGCCCTTCCGGCACCAGGCCGAGACCCAGACGGGCGATGACATTCGGTGCAAGCCCTGCGATGTCACGGCCATCGAGTTGCAGCCGGCCGCCCCGTGGCTTGATCATGCCCATGATCGCGCGCACCGTCGTGGTCTTGCCCATGCCGTTGCGACCGATCAGCGACACCACTTGGCCGGCCTCCGCCTGCAGCGACAAACCGAACAGCACCCGGCTTGCGCCGTAGCCAGCCTCCACGCCCTCCACCGTCAGCATGGCGCCGCCTCCCCGAGATAAGCCGCGCGAACCTCCGGATGCACGCGCACCTCCGCGACCGCGCCGGTGACGATGATCCGGCCATAGACCAGCACGCTGATGCGATCGGCCAGGGCAAAGACGGCGTCCATGTCATGCTCGACCAGAAGGATGGCATAACGGCCCTTGAGGTCCGCCAGCAGCCGGGTCATTACGGCGGATTCGTCCGGTCCCATCCCGGCCATCGGCTCATCGAGCAACAGCAGCCGGGGTTCTCGCGACAGCGCCACCGCGATCTCGAGCTGGCGCTGCTCGCCGTGCGCCAGAGTCGAAACGGCGCGATCCTCACGGCCGGCGAGGCCCACCCGATCGAGCCAGGCCTGTGCCGCCAGGCGTTGCGACCGGTTGCGCCGCGGATTGGAGAACATGTCGAACGAGCCGCCATGCCGCGCCTCCATCGACAGCAGCACATTGTCGAGGGCGGAGAACTCCGGGCACAACTGCGTCAGCTGGAACGACCGGCCGAGGCCGAGCCGGGCCCGCGCATAGGCCGGCAGCCGCGTGATGTCCCGGCCGGCGAAACGAACGCTCCCGGCATCCGGCGTCAGCTCGCCGCAGATCTGGGTGATGAGTGTGGATTTTCCGGCGCCGTTTGGTCCGATCAGGGCGTGCAGCTCGCCGGCGCGGACGTCGAGGGACACGTCGTCGGTCGCAACCACTGCCCCGAACGCCTTGCGCAACCCGTCGATTTTCAGCACGACATCGCTGTCGTGCACGGCAATCCCGTCACTCATGGCGCGCCCCCAGCAGGCGCCCGGCGATTCCCTTGCGGCCGAACAGCGCGATCAAAGTGAGCACCGGCCCCATAACGATCATCCAGTGCTCGGTCCAGCTGGTCAGCAATTGCTCAAGCGTCAGATAAACCGCGGTCCCGACAATCGGGCCGAGCAAAGTGCCGAGCCCGCCGAGGATGACGATGGCCATGAATTCACCGGACTTGGTCCAGGCCGCCATGTCGGGGGTGACGAAGCGGGCGTAATTGGCCCACAGCACGCCGGCGAGCCCGGCGCCGACAGCCGAGATCACGAACGCGGTGAGCCGGAACGGCAGCGGCCGGACCCCGAGATTGACCGTGCGCCGCTCGCTCTGCCGCAACGCCTGCAGGATCATGCCGAACCGCGAATTGACCAGGGACGCGCACAGCAGCGTCCAGAGCACCAGCAACGCCAGGCTGAGGTAGTAGAACGTCTGCGGCCGGCTGAGATCGATCAGCGGCAGTTCGTTGCGGCGGTCGATCAGAAGCCCGTCGTCGCCGCCATAGGCCTGCAGCGAGACCAGGATGAAGAATACCATCTGCGCGAACGCCAGCGTGATCATGATGAACTGCACGCCGCGGGTCTTCAGCGCCAGCGCGCCGACTGCGGCGGCAAGCAGCGCGCAAGCGGCCAGCGCCAGCGGCCACACCACCAGCGCAGCGTTGCTGCCGTTCCAGCCCAGCAGCGGGCCGCCGCCGAAGGTGTGATGCGCGACGATCGCCACGGTGTAGCCGCCGAGGCTGAAGAACATGGCATGGCCGAAGCTGACCAGCGCGCCGTAGCCCAGGATCAGATCGAGGCTGACGGCGGCGATGGCGTAGATCACGATGCGGGTGGCGACATCCAGCACGTTGGCCGTGCCGCTGAGGGAGGCGATGAGCGGCGCCGCCAGGAACAGCGCCAATCCGCAGAGAGCGACCACAAGGCGCAGATTACTGGACATGATGTCAGGCCCGGGCCGGCACGAGGCCGAGTGGTTTGAACAGGAGAACGACGGCCATCAGGACGTAGATGCTGGCTGAGACGAGGCCGGCGCTCAGCGTATCGGCGACGGAGTTGGGCAGCAGCATCTGCAGCAGTTGCGGCAAGTACGCGCGTCCCAGACTGTCGACCATGCCAACCAGCAGCGCACCGACCAGCGCGCCGCGGATCGAGCCGACGCCGCCGATGACGATCACGACGAAAGTCGTGATCAGCACCCGCTCGCCCATGCCGATCTCGACCGCGAGCAGTGGCGCTGCCATCACGCCGGCGAGACCACAGAGAACGCCGCCGAGCCCGAACACCAGGGTGTAGAGCCGTCGGATGTCGACGCCCAGCGCATCGACCATCTCCCGGTCATCAGCGCCGGCGCGGATCAGCATGCCGAGCCGGGTATGATTGACCAGAAGCCACAGCCCGATGGCGACGCTGGCGCCGACCACGATGAAGGCAAAACGGATCACCGGATAGTCGAGCCCCGGCAGCACCGTCACCGAGCCGCGCAGCAGCGGCGGAATGTCCATCAGCGGCGGCTTGCGGCCGAACACCATGCTGACCGCCTCGTTGGTGAACAGGATCAGCCCCAGCGTCGCCAGCACCTGATAGAGGTGGTCGCGGCGATACAGCCATTGCACCACCGCCACCTCCACCAGCACCGCATACAGCCCCGCGCCCACCAGCGCCGCGACGAAGCCGACAAGGAAGGATCCGCTGGCGAGCACCGCGAACGCCGCGCAATAGGCGCCCACCATATAGAAGGCGCCGTGGGTAAGGTTGATCACACCCATGATCCCGAAGATCAGGGTGAGCCCCGACGCCAGCATGAACAGCATGGCGCCGTATTGCAGGCCGTTCAGCAACTGTTCGACAAGGAGAAGCATGACGAGGCGACCGGTTGGAGACGCAACACCGCCGCAGCTATCGCCGCAGCGGTTACGCTCAATCCATCTTGCATTTGGCTGAGTAGGCGTCGCCGTAATCGGAGGCGACCTTGCGCACGATCGTCTGCACGATCTCGCCGGATCCGTTGTTCTCGAACTTGGTCAGATAATAATCCTGGATCGGATGCTGGTTCGGACCAAACGTGAACGGGCCGCGGATCGAGGTGAACCTGGCGGCACGCAGCGCTTTACGGAACTCATCGCGCTTGCCGAGATCGCCGCCGACCGCCTTCAGGGCGCTCCCGATCAAATGCGCGGTATCGTAGGCCTGCTGGGCATACATGGTTGGCGTGCGCGCATAGGCTTTCCGGAACGCCGCCACGAAGGACTTGGAGGCGTCATTTTTGGTTTCCGTGGTCCAGATCGCCGAGGCGTAGATTCCATCTGCCGCGCCGCCGGTGGCGGACACCATCCGCGCATCCATGGAGAAACTCGGAATCAGCATCGGAATGGTCTTCGCCAGCCCCGCATTGGCGTATTGTTTGGCGAAGTTGATGCCGGCACCGCCGGGCTGGAACTGATAGATCGCGTCGGGCGCCAGCGAGCGCACCCGCGCCAGTTCGACCGAGAAGTCGGTCTGGTCGAGCTTGGTGTAGATTTCGCCCGCGATCTCACCCTTGTAGGTGCGCTTGAAGCCTTCCATCGCGTCGCGGCCGGCCTGATAGTTCGGCGCCAGCAGCACCATTTTCTTGTAGCCGAGTTCGTTGGCGGCGATGCCCGCCGCCTCATGAAAGGCATCGTTCTGATAGGATGCGACGAAATAGCCGGGGTTGCATTTCTCGCCGGCAAAGGTCGAGGGACCGGCATTGACGCTGATATAGGTGCCGCCGGATTCCAGCACGCCCGGCACGACGGCAGCGAGCACGTTCGAGAAATTCACGCCGGTGAACAACTTGACGCCGGACTGGATCATCCGGTCGGCCGCCTGCTTGGCATTGGCCGGCTTCAGCGCATCATCCTCGATCACAAGCTTCACTGGCGTCCCGCCGAGCTTGCCGCCTTCCTCGCTGACAGCGAGTTGAAAGCCGTCGCGAATGTCTTCGCCGACATAACCTGACGACGTCGACAGTGTGGTGATGAAGCCGATGGCGAGGTCATCGGCCCGGGCGGTGCCGGACCACGCCAGCATTGCACCCAGTGAGCCAGCCGCCAGCAGTCCCGCAAGGCTGCGCCTGCGGGTCGACACGATCTCAACCATTGTTATCCTCCAGGGCGATCAGGCGAAGCGCTGCGCATCGCCTTCGTGATGTCTCCAATCAGACGGCAACGACCGGGTGGCGGATGCGGCCGATCAAATCCACACCGGCCTCGACCACGTCGCCGGGCCACAGCCATTCCTGCGGCGAGCGGCCGGCACCGACACCTTCCGGTGTGCCCGTCGCGATGATGTCGCCCGGCTCAAGGGTAATCGCGGCGCTGATGTCAGCGATCAACAGTGGAATCTTGAACAGCATGTGCCGGGTGTTGGACTTCTGCTTGGTCTCGCCGTTGACCGTCAGCCAGAGATCGAGCGCATGGGGATCAGCGATCTCGTCGGCGGTCACGATGCACGGGCCGAACGGCGCATAGGTGTCCTGGCCCTTGGAGTAGATCCACTGCCCAGCGCGCCGATTGTCGCGCGCGCTGATGTCGATCATGATGCTGTAGCCGAAGACATAATTGAGCGCCTCGGCCTCGGACACTCGTCGCGCCACTCGCCCCATCACCACGGCGAGTTCGACCTCCCAATCCAATTGCTGAGTGATCTTGCGATTATGTTCGATCGCGTCGTCCGGCCCGATGACGCTGGTCGGCGGCTTGGAAAAGATCACCGGTTGTTTCGGCAGGTCCTTTGCGGTGTCCAGCGTGCGCGAGGACTCCGCAACGTGCTCCACATAGTTCAGGCCGATGCCGAAGATGTTCTTGCGCGGGCGTGGAATCGGTGCGAGCAGCCGGACATTGACCAGCGGCAGCGCCGCGCCGGCCGGGAAGCGTCCGCGATACTGCGCCAGCACATCGCGAAGCGTGGAGACGGCGGAAGGGCCGAGATCGATGAAGGCAAGCATCGATGCGGGAAGCGAGAGCCCATGTTTGGCGCCGATCTTCTCGACGTCGACCACAAGATCGGTCTCGATGACACCGAGACGGGCCTCGGACTCGATCGTTGCGCGGTAAGTAACGAGACGCATCTTTGATATCCTCAGGACACAATCGGCTGCCGGCCGCCATTGTCGCCGAACGCCTCTTCGCGATAGAGGCCGAGCGCGCGCATCACCGGCAGATCGTTGAAGGTGAAAAGGCAGGCGTCTTCGCTGCTGGACGCATTGGCGTGCTCGTGCCAGGCCCAGGACGGGACGCAGAAGATGTCGCGCTCGTTCCAGTCGAAACGCTTGCCGTCGATCACCGAAGTGCCGCTGCCCTTGGCGACCTGATAGACAAAGCTGCCGGTGTGCCTGTGCGCGCGGGTATGCTCGCCCGGCCGCAGCATCTGCATCGCGGCGCCGATGGTCTGCATCACCGGGCCGCCAGTGACGGGATTGACGTAGTTCATCAGCACGCCGTCGAACGGTGAGCCGTCGGTCGCACCGGCGTAACGCAGCAGCGACTCATAGGTCGGTCCCCACTCGTATTTCAGTAGCGGCGAATAGCCCTTCGACCAGTCCCCGCTGGCGGGCCGCAGGCCCGGATTGCCCCAGGTGTTGGTCATGTCGTCGACCGGGTAGCCGACGCTCTGCTGCATGTCCGGATGCACGACGTAGAAATTCGCTTCCAGGGCATTGACCAGCGGAATGTCCAGTCCGTCCTGCCAGATGCAGGGCGAGCCGTCGGACGCCACGCCATGCTCATGCCAGGTGCCGTTCGGCGTCAGCACGAAGTCGTTGGCGCCGAGCGTCATCTTGTGCCCGTCGACAATGGTGTAGGCGCCGCGGCCTTCCATGATGAAACGCAGCGCGGACGCCGAATGCGCGTGCGCGGAAGCCACCTCACCCGGGTGCATCACCTGCAGGCCGGAATAGAGCCAGCCGACGGCGGCCGCGACATCGCGGCGTCCCGGGTTGTTGAGATAGACGACGCGCCGGCCCGCCTTCTCCGGCGTCACCAACTCCACGGACCGCAAAACGTAATCGCGCAGATCTCGATAACGCCACAGCACCGGAACCGAAGCCGACTTCGGCTGCCAGGGCTCAATCTTGTTGGCGACCGTCCACAACGCGGCCGCGTCCATACGCGCGAGGTCGTCGTAATAGGCAAGCAGTTCCGGGGTGTCTTCGACGTTGGCGCGACCGGCAACGTCTTCGCGATGATTCTCTCGTGCAGGATCGGGCATGGCTGTTTCTCCCTTCTGTTTATATGACACATGATATTTTCGAAAGAAAGTACTTTTTGCGTTAGTTTTCGAATCCATGTACTGCAAGGAGGACTACGGAGGATCGACCGGTGAGCGGAAAGCGGAGTGTGGCGGAGCCTGCGGGCGACCAGATCGACGGCGAACCCGGCACACTGGCCGAGACGGCCTATCGTCGTTTGCGCCGGGATATCGTCGCCGGCGCATTCGCCCCGGGGCAGCCGCTGCGTCTCGAACTGCTGAAACAGCGCTATGGGCTGAGCTTCTCGCCGCTGCGCGAAGCTCTCAACCGGCTGCAGTCGGAACGGCTGGTGACCTCCGCGGCATTGCGCGGCTTTTCCGTCGCGCCGTTCTCGATCGAGGAGATGAAGGACGCGACGGAGACGCGAATCCTTGTCGAGTGCGAGGCGCTGCGGCGATCGATCGCCAATGGCGACGACGACTGGGAGGCCGGCATTGTCGCGGCCTACCATGCGCTGGATCTGCAGGCCCGGCGGGTGAAGGCAATCGCAGAACCCAGTGACGAGGATCTGTCGGCGCTGGAGACCCGCCACCAGGAGTTTCACCGCGCCCTGATCAGGAAGTGCAAGTCGCACCGGCTGATGAACATCGCGGAGCAGCTCTATGCGGAAACCCAGCGCTACCGGCTGCCGATGCTGGCCGGCCGCGTCTTCGCGGCGGAAGCGCGTGACGTGCCGCTGGAGCATCGCCAGATCATGGAGGCGGCCCTGGCACGGCACACCGAGGAAGCCGTCGGCCTGCTAGCGACGCACTATCGCCGGACATCCGACCTGATCGAACGCAGCATGCCGGAGTTCGATTCGTCATCGTCGTGACGTCGCGGTGATCGATCCTCGTGGACATGATACAGTCGCCCGCCGCTGCGGCGTCTTGCGAGGGAATCAACATGGCGACGAAAACCGGTGCCGAGGATCTAGCCGCGTGGCTCGCCGCGATGCCGGGCAGCGCCACGATCCCGTTCTCCACGCACCCGTCCGAACTCTACTCGGTGCGAACCTTGTATCAGGGGTATGCGCCGGATCAACCGGCCTCGCTCAAGACCGCGTTCGACAGCCGGATTTATGACTGGACGCGCCAGCCGGGCACGGACGATCCCCGGCAGCTCGACACAACTGAGATCATCGCCGCGCGCCTGCACGACACCACGATCGAAGGATTGATCGCCGGCTTCCTCGACGCGCCGCATCAGAAGACCGTCGGCTTCATGGGCGGCCACAGCGTGCTACGCACGGCGGTGGCCTTCCGCCGCGTCGCGGGTATCGCCCGGGAGCTGCGGCGCCGCGGCTTCATGATCGTCACCGGCGGCGGCCCCGGCCTGATGGAAGCGGCCAACTTCGGGGCCTTCATGGCGCCGTTCGACGACGAGGCCTTTACCGCGGCAATGGACACGTTGCGCTCGGCACCGAATTATACCGACCGCGACAACTGGCTCGGCAGCGCGGCCGCGGTTCGCACCCGCCTGCTGGGACGCTGGGATGGCGTTGAGGCGGCGGAAAGCGCCAATCTCGGCGTCCCCACCTGGGTCTACGGATCCGAGCCGCCGAACCTGTTTGCCACCGCGATCGGCAAGTATTTCTACAACAGCCTGCGCGAAGACGGCCTGGTGACGATCGCCAATGGTGGCCTGGTGTTCGGCAAGGGCGATGCCGGCACGATCCAGGAAGTGTTCCAGAACGCGACCCTGAACTACTACCGGAAAAAGAACGCCACGCCGACGCCGATGGTGTTCTACGACATCGATTTCTGGAACCCGACGCCCGCCACCGATGCCGCGGCCGGCGCCCCGCTGGATTCCCATCGCAAGCCGGTGTTTCCACTGATCCAGAAACTGGCAACAGAAGCCCCGCAGCCGTTCGACACCGCACTGATGCTCTCGAACGACCCGGACGACATCGTCGAATTCATCTCGATCGCGAATCCGAAAATAGTCCCCGTGCCGCCCCGCCTCGCGGACCGCATGCTGTCCGAGCGCTCGCAGCAAGGCGGCGACTGACGGCAACAGCGCCTTGGCCCGGCGCCTGGATCGAGACAAAGCGCACGACAAGGCATCGTACCACCACACCGTTCGCGATCGTCTGGCCAACACGCGCTCGGACTCTCTCAGCAACGGACCCAGCCCAGCCGACGCAACCTACTTGGCGCTCACGAACAGCGACGTCATCGCCCTGGTGATCTGCGCCTTCTGCGCTTTTGCCGTGGGCGTCCTGTTCAGCGAGGCCGACAATAGCGCGACGCTTGCGGCGGGAGACGCGACCGATGAGGCCGGCTGCTGTTCGAAATCGATCGCTTCGAGAATCGGTGTCGCCAGCCGCACGGTGAGGCGCGACACGATTTCGGAAACCACCGCCCGCACCAACTGGGTGAGGGTGGTGTTGTCCCCGATGTTCAGTTTGCCGAGAATGCCGAGCCCGACTTCGATGCCACCGGCAGACTTGATGGTCAGGTCGCTCTCGGTCGATGCCGCCTGCGCGAACGACGTGGACAGATAGCGCATCGAATCCGCCTTGAAGGTGTTCATGCCGCAACCGGTCCAGGTCGTGCTGATGGACGTCGGCTTGATGCCGCTGAATGTCAGCGATGTCGGCGCCTTGCTGCCCTTTCCTCCGGGATAGTAGATCCCGCTGCTGTCGATCCATACCGTGCTGCCGAGGATCTCATCCAACAACGCTTCGATGAAGACACTGGCCGCCTGTACGATCTCCGTGTCGCTGATCGTCAGCGACGCTGACGGCTTGGTATAGGTCGTCCCGAAATAGTCGCTAAACGTTCCGTCATAGTAGGCGATGTAATAGGCCTTCAACCGGGTCCAGAACGGATCGATGTTGCCGGGATCGTTCGGGTTCGGTGTGGATGGTGTTCTGCGCAGCGCCTGGTTGGCGACAAGCCGGACGAATTTCTCGATATCGGTATGCGTCAATGCACTGGCGGAAGCCGGCGCAACGGCCGGTGCAGGCGCCGCACCCGCGGTGACCATCGTGCTGGTCACCGCAGCGGAACGCAACGCCACCGTCGCCGAGTGATTGAGGATGGTCCCGACAACCGCGTCATCCCTCAGTTCCGGCGGCAACGCCGACTGTACCTTCGAGATCGAGTTCAGCACCACGGCGGGATCATGCTTGCCGGTGGCCGGACAGCTCTTGATGATGAACATGCCGTCCGTCGATGCGAAACTCGTGGCTGCGGCCGGAACGAGTTGCTCCAGTTGAACGACAGTGCACGATGAAAGAACGACGATGGACGACGCCAGGCAGGCGACGCGTGCAAATGCCAACATGTGAAGACCCCAACACACATCATCGGGCGATCACGCCCACGCTGTTGCTGTGCGGCCAGGACATCGGCGCTCCCTGCAATACGGAGCGTTGACAAACTTGGAAACAGGCAGCAACATTCCCCGAGATCAATATCGTCCGGCTCCCCAGCCGGGTCCGCATTCATACTCGCGCCGTGCATGTGACGCGCGAAACATGCGGACAACAAATCGCAATGCCAGATAATCGAGACGATCTTCGTCGAGAACGCGCTGAGGCAACCATGGCCAGAACTGGCCATTGACGAGCGAGTGTTGCGCGTCCTGTCACGGTCAGGCGACAGCAATCGACCCTGCGAGCCGAGCTATTCCGGCTCGCAGAACACTGCAATCCCATCGTCGATCCCGCCGACCGGCAGCAGGTTCGCAAACCGCTCAAAGCGATCGAACGCTCGTGGCGACAGAGATCGAGTTGAACGGAGCTGCGAGCCTGTTCGCTGACTTCGGATCGCAGGGAGTGGTTGGCGCGACATCATGGGCAGGCGACGCGCTTATTGTCCTCGTGTCGCGCGCCGACGATCTCCCTCGGCAAACGACAATGGCGCCGGATGACCGAAGCGTGACGCCTTAATCGCCAGTCGCCGATGATTTGTCTCATTCTGCCTCTTGATCCTCGTAAAATAACGTCGTACTTTCCAAGTTGCATTTTATATAAATTTATACTTTCAATTGCATCCCCCCTCGATGCCGAAGCTAGATCTCGCGCATGTGTCCGGCTGGATACCCACGCTCGTGGTGTTGTTCCTCAGTCCTGTTGTCACGCTATGGGTGAACCAATGGCTCACACGCAAGCCAAGCCTGCCCGACCTGCGAGTGCAGATCAGGTCCCCTGCTCGTGACTTTCACACCGGCAACACGCAGCAAATCTTCATCATCAACGACGGGATCGCGAGCGCCAGGGAGCTCTTGATCAAGATCGAGGACCAATCGCCATCGATGGAAATCAATTGTGACGGCGAGGAGTACACCGCCACCAGCCTTCCCCACACACAGTATCCGCTGGTCCTGCGCCAGATCCGCGTCGACAGACTCGCTCCAAAAGGCGTCTTCGCCTGCACTTTCAAACTGAACGGCTCCGCTCCGGTGGAGAAACGATATCTCAAGATCGTAACCAGCGACGGACTGCTCGCCGAAGACCGCATCATGGAGCTCGTGCAGCCTATCCGCAGGTTCGAAAGTCGCGGCCTGGATTGAGGAATGACCGATGAAGTCGTTGACGCGCGTTGGATGCATTTTGGCGATAGCCTTGATCTCGTCGTCTTGCGACAGAAATGAAGCTTCGTCTCCCGTCGTCGAAAAGAAGACGGTCACAATCATAACATTGCTGTCCCATCCCTCGCTCAACAGGACGATAGAGGGATTTCAGCTTGGCCTGAAAGACAACGGTTACAACGACAGCAATCTCGAGATTAAAGTCGAAAACGCCCTTGGCGACCTGGATCGCGTCCCTGCCCTGGCCAAACTCGCCGTCGAGGAAAATCGATCGCTGGTTTTTGCGTTGACCACACCGGCGGCTAGCGCCGCGGTCCAGATCACAAATCCGGCGAAAATTCCACTGGTCTACTCCGCGGTAACCGACCCGGTTACGGCCAAGATCGTCACCTCCATGGATAGCTCGACCACGTATGCGACCGGCGTGAGCGACCGATACGACGTGGAAAAACAGGTCAAATTCTTCAAGCGCATCATGCCGGGCCTCAACAAGCTGGGAATTCTATATTCGGCAGGCGAGCAGAACAGCAGCCTGCTTGCGACAGAAACCGATCGCGAAGCCCGCGCCGTCAAAATCACGCCGAAGTCCTACGTGGTCGAAGACCTGTCGCGCTTTCCGGTGCTGGCCAAACAGGCCCTGGACGAAAACGACGCCATCGTCATCAATGGAGACAACAAACTCACCGACGGCTTGTCGATCGCCATCAACCTTGCAGTCGCCCGCAAGAAGCCGTTGTTCGTCGGCGATCCCGACAGCGTTCGAAAAGGCGCGCTGGCAACGGTCGGCCCCAGTTATTTCGACATCGGCAGGAGAGCGGGGCAGAAGGCCGCGGACATACTCCGGGGAAAGGATGTTCGAAGCATTCCTTCCGAACGCCCTTCCGGCTTCGACTACATCATAAATCTCGAAGCGGCGCGAAACATGGGAGTGTCGATTCCAGCGGCCGCTTGGGAAGGGCGGACAATCTGGCAGAGCTCGGACCAGTAGGCCCGGAGATGAACACCCTGATCCTCGCAATCCAGGAAGCCGCGCGCTATGCCCCGGTTGCGGTTGCGGCAACCGTTGCCTTTCGGGTCGCCAACTTTCCGGACCTTGGCCTGGAAGGCTCTTTCCTGATTGGCGGCGCACTGACGGTCGTGATGTCCAATGTCTGGCATCTCGGATACTGGACCGCACCTGTCGCCATGCTGAGCGGCGCCGCGATGGGAACGGCGACCGCGTTTCTCTACCTGCTGCTGCGACTGCACCCGCTCTTTGCCGGAATATTCACGCTGATGACGGCCAAGAGCCTCGGGTCCCTGCTCGTCGGGCAGAATGCGAGCCTGCAGGATGGGGCTCTTTATCCCACCGACTATGTCGGGCTTGTCTTCGCGGTGGCGATGACCTTGCTTCTGCTGCTGTTCTTCTCAAGCCGCACGGGCATCACCTTCGCGATAGCAGGAGCCTCACCGCGCCTCCTCCTGCGCCTCGGCCGAAATCCGAACACGCGCATCATCTGCCTGCTGGCTCTGTCGAACGGCCTGGCCGCACTCGCCGGACATATCGTGGCGGGCGTCATTACCGCCGCTCCACGAGGAGCCGCGGACCTCTTGCTGGTCAAGACCATCGGCTGGATCCTGATGGGCGAAGCCATCGTCACGATGATCTGGCGAATCTCCGCGGCGCTCTGGCCGGCACTGCCGGAAAGCCGATCGAGCAACTTCATTTTCCAGCGTCTGCGGACTTATTTTTCCAGTTGCGGACTTTGGTACTACTTCGTCGCATCGCTGTCGGGCCTCGTCGTCTATCAGGTGATATTCGTCTTCCTGTTGACGCAATACAGAGCCAGCGAAGAGACCGAGATGATATTCGCGGGCTGTCTGGCCATCACCCTGCTCACCGTCAATTTCCTGGGAACACGCAAGGCACCGTTCGATCCCGAGTGGCATTTTCAGGGCGTTAAGACGTGGTGATACTGAACGCCGAGAACGTGACCTACGCCTATTCCGAGGAGTTTGTAGGAATAGAGACGGAATTCAAGCTGCACTGCCCGAGCCTCACTGTCAGCGAACACGAAATCATCTACATCGTGGGACCCAACGGCAGCGGAAAGAGCACGCTTCTGTCGCTGCTCAGCGAGGAACGCCGTCCGGCGGAGGGACACGTCACATTGAGGAGTCCTCGATCGGGCAAACCCAGGATTGCAACGCTGCAGGCGAGAGATCATGAACTTCTGATCGGCAACCTCAGCGTCGGCGAGCACATCATCGCAGCGATGAAGATCAACGGAGGCCGTCAATCACAACCCGATATGCAGAAGCGCGGATGGTTCTACTGGAACGATTGCGGACGCCTCACCCGCTGGCTCGCCGACGAGAGGGTCGCCAGATTCGTTTCGAATTCAGAGTTCAAGCAAGTTCGCTTCCTGTCTTCCGGCCAAAGGCAGCTGTTGATCCTGCTGCTGTTGACCATCGGAAGATCCCCTGACATCATCTTCGCCGACGAACCGACAAGCCATCTCGATGACAGGCATGCAGAAGCGCTTTTTACAACGATATCGTCGCTGGGAACGGCTGCCGTCATTGTAACGCATGATCTCGAGGCGGCATCCAGACACGCCGACAGCATTTATCTGGTCGATGACGGCAGGGTTCTGCATCTTGACGACGCCATGGCGAGGATGGACAGCCTGAGCGGTGTCGCGGCCAAGATGGCCGCCGATCTGGCGGAAAAACGCAAAAAGTGGTGTAGCGATGTACCGGGCAGTTGAACAGTATTTCGACTTGATTTACCCGCACGACGATTTCGCTCGCGCCTTCGCGCCAGCCATGCCCGACCTGATCAATCGGCTCGGCCGTTCCAGCGATCTCCGCGTCCTGGACTTGTGCTGTGGTACCGGACGCGCATTGCGGCCGTTTCGCGATCTCCCCGGAGCCATGCTCACGGGGGCGGACCAGAACAGGACAATGCTGACCAGGGCGAGAAAGCTTTTTCCTCAAGGACGCTTTATCGAAAAAGACATACGACAGTTGGCGCCGGCCGAACTTGGCGATCGAAATTTCGATGTCGCCATCATTGCAGGCGTCAGTCTTCTGCATTTCTCCAGCGACGAACGGTGTTCGATATTCGCATTGGCCGCGAATGTCCTTCGCCCTGGCGGGCTGCTGATTTTCGATGTCCTGCGCGACAATCAGGGCGCGAAGCAGGAGACCTTCATCAAGAGCGAATTCGAAGTCTCCGACCGCGACATCATCGTGGTCTATCACCGCAAGTATGAATCGACCGTGGCATTTCACACGGCAATGGTGGTCGAACTGCCCAGTACCGGGTGCGGCGATACGCGTTTTGCAAGCGATTGCTTCGCTTTTTATCCGCTGACCGAAGCCGCGGCGCAAGCCGAAGCGACGGCGGCAGGCTTTCATCAACCCGGCGTTCTACGAACCGAATATCGCGCCTCGTCCTTTCTTTGCTTTTCCGCCGCTTGATTGCGCACCTGATCGAACGGATCAAGGCGCGGGAGAGCATCAGAGTTGCGCTTCGCAGCCGGGCGCCTCGGCCGTCAGCGTGAACGCCGCCTGCGGTTCGTCGATCCCCTTCAGTGCATGCTGGCCCAGCGGCGCGAGATCGGCCGCTGGCAGCAGCGACGCGATCGCCGCCGACAGCACCACCGGTGCACCGGTCACGGTGCAGAGCTTTTCCAGCCGCGCCGCATAATTGACGGCGGGACCGATCACGGTGAAATCGAGCCGGTCGCTGGCGCCGATGTTGCCGAACATCACTTCGCCGACATGCAGTGCCAAGCCAAAATCGACCGGATGAGCGCCGGCTTCACTGCGATGGAGATTGAGCGCGGCGATGGCAAGTCGCGCCGCGCTGGAAGCACGCACCGCCCGCGCGACAACACCGGCCCGCACGGAGGGATCCTCCACCGGGAAAATCGCCAGCATGCCGTCGCCCATGAACTTCAGGATTTCGCCGCCGGCTTCGGTGACCACGCCGCCCATCGCGCCGAAATAATCGTTGAGCAGCGCGATCACGGCGTCGCGCGGCAGCCGGTCGGACAGGCCGGTGAAACCTCTGAGGTCACAATACCAGATCACCGCCTCAATGGTCTGCCCGCTGCCGCGCACGATCTCGCCGGCAAGAATCCGCCGGCCGGCCGCACGGCCGACATAAGCGTTGAGCAGATACTCCGCGGTATCGCGCAGGGTATGAACCTCAGTGATCCGCGCGAAAGCGAAATGCAGCTGATAGAGCCGCCTGAGGTCGGCGTTGTCAAAACCTCCGGGCCGATCCGACACCAGGCTCAGCGCATCGACCTGCCCGGTGGAAAACACCAGCGGCTGGGCAACATAATCGGTGCAGCCTTCGATCTTCAGGTTGCGCAGCACCGGCGCCTTGAGATCCTCCAGCGCGATCTCTTCCAGGCGAAAGCGGATGGTCTTGCGCTGCTCGACCACCGGCGGCATCGGGCTGTCGCGATACTCCGCCTCGGTGTCCGGCCCGTGTGGCGCAGAGCCGATCACGGCGTGGCTGCCGCGGCGCCAGATGTAGCTCTTGCCGGAAATTTCAGGATGCAAGGTGTTCTGGAAATAGGCCATCCGATACAGTGGAATGCCGGCCGCGACGATCTGCTCGCCCGATGCGGTGATGAAGGCGGCGGTATCGGTGATCTGATACGCCTCGGTGACGAACCAGTGCGCCAGCGGATCGCTGTAGACGTCGGGAATCGTGTCGCTCATCCCCCCAACATAGCGCAAAATAGCGGCGAATGCGGTTCCGTGGAGGGCTCCCGGCCATGTCGCGCCGATTCCCATGATCCCCATCGAACCTTTGCGCCCGATACACGTTATTGGCCTCGGCGGCATGGGCCGCGCGTGAGGATTTGTGACCGAGAGCACCGACGATCTTGTCGCAAAGGCAAAATGGCCGCTCGCGTCGCTGAATTTCTTCATGGCCGACATGCAGGCCGGAATCGGCCCGTTTCTCGGCGTGTTCCTGCTGGCGCATGGCTGGGCCAGCGGTCCGATCGGCACCGTGATGACGGTCGGCGGGGTCGCCGGCATGCTGATGACGACGCCGGCCGGCGCCCTGGTCGACGCGACCCGCCGCAAAAAGCTCTATGTGATCATCCCCGGCATCTGCACGGTGCTGGCATCGGGCCTTATCCTGCTATCGCAAAGCGTCTGGCTGGTAACGCTCTCACAGGTCGCGACCGCCATCGCGGGCGCCGCGATCGGCCCCGCGGTCTCCGGCATGACACTCGGCATCGTTCGCCAGGCCGGTTTCAACCGGCAAAACGGCCGCAACCAGGCCTTCAACCATGCCGGCAACATGGTGGGCGCGGGATTGTCCGGCCTGCTCGGCTGGCAGTTCGGCTTCGCCGCGGTGTTCTGGCTGGCCGCGCTATTCGGTGTCCTCTCCATCGCGTCAGTGCTGATGATTCCCGGCGCGGCCATCGACGATGACACAGCGCGCGGCCTGCACCGCGACGGCCAGGACGACGGCAAGGTCAGCGGCCTCACCGTGCTGCTCGAATGCAAACCCCTGCTGATTCTCGCCGCCGCACTCGCCTGCTTTCATCTCGGCAATGCCGCGATGCTGCCGCTCTATGGCCTCGCCGTGGTGGCGGCGAAACAGGGCGACCCAGCGGGCTTCGTCGCCATCACCATCGTGGTGGCGCAAGGCGTGATGATCGTCGCCTCGCTGATCGCGATGCGGCTGGCCGAGAAGGAAGGCTACTGGCTGGTGATGCTGATCTCCTTCATCGCACTGCCGATCCGCGGCGTGATCGCGGCGCACCTGCTGAACCACTGGGGGGTCTATCCCGTGCAGATCCTCGACGGCATCGGCGCGGGATTGCAGAGCGTGGCCGTGCCCGGCCTGGTAGCACGGATCCTCGACGGCACCGGGCGCGTCAATGCCGGCCAGGGCGCGGTGATGACCGTGCAGGGCCTCGGCGCCGCGCTCAGCCCCGCCATCGGCGGCTGGATCGCGCAGGAGATCGGCTATGGCACCATGTTTCTGGTGCTCGGAAGTTTCGCCCTGGTCTCGACCGCGCTGTGGCTGGGCTTCGCGCCGCTGCTGAAGCCGGCTTGCGCAGGGGCCGGTGAATCGGGCAAATCCGGGCCGACCACAGCTTTTGCGGTTGGAGCAGGAGAATAATGGGCGCGATGCCGCCGGCGATCGACATCACACCGCTCAACGCCGCCACCTGGAGCATCGCCGCCCTCGCCACCTTCGGCGTGATCGTGCGGCCCTGGCGGCTGCCGGAATTCATCTGGGCGCTGGCCGGCGCGGTGCTGCTGGTGCTGCTGAACCTGCTGCCGTGGCGCGAGGCCATTGCCGCTGCATCCAAAGGGCTCGATGTCTATTTCTTCCTGATCGGCATGATGCTGCTCGCGGAAGTCGCCCGCCAGGAGGGCCTGTTCGACTGGCTTGCGGCATGGGCCGTGCGCCATGCCGACGGCTCGGCCAAGCGGCTGTTCCTGATCGTGTATGGCGTCGGCACGCTGGTGACGGTGTTCCTCTCCAACGACGCCACCGCGGTGGTGCTGACGCCGGCGGTATATGCCGCAACCCGGGCGGCGAAGGTCGAGCCGCTGCCGTATCTCCTGATCTGCGCCTTCATTGCGAACGCGGCGAGTTTCGTGCTGCCGATTTCCAATCCGGCCAATCTCGTCGTGTTCGGCTCGCAGATGCCGCCGCTGCCGGTGTGGCTGAAGGTATTCGCGCTGCCGTCGGTGCTGGCGATCGCAGCGACCTATCTGGCATTGCGATGGACCCAGCGCCATGCGTTGGACGCGCCTGTGGCCGACGTCGGCGAAATCGCGCCGCTGTCGTTCGGCGGCAAGCTGGCGGCGCTGGGGATCGCGGCGACCGCCCTCATCCTGCTGGTGGCCTCGGCGCGCGACTGGGAGCTCGGGCTTCCGACATTCATTGCGGGTGCGATCGTCGCCCTCCTGGTCGTCGTCATCGGGCGACAATCGCCATTGCCTATCCTCAAGGATATTTCGTGGTCGGTGCTGCCACTCGTGGCGGGCCTGTTCATCCTGGTCGAGGCGCTCAACCGCACCGGCGTGCTGCCCGCGCTCTCCGTGCTGTTGAAGGACGCCACAACCACCTCGCCGCAAGCCACGTCATGGATCGCCGGCATCGTGGTCGCGGTGGCCTCCAACCTGATCAACAATCTGCCAATGGGCCTGATCGCGGCCACCACCGGTCACGCCGCGCAGGTGCCCCCCCATGTCACCGGTGCGCTGCTGATCGGGGTCGATCTCGGTCCCAATCTCTCGGTCACCGGCTCGCTCGCCACCATCCTGTGGTTGATCGCGCTGCGCCGCGAGGACGAGCACGTCTCGGCGCTGCAATTCCTCAAGCTCGGCTGCATCGTGATGCCGCCGGCCCTGCTGCTGGCGCTGACGGCCCTGGTTGCTTTCTCGCCATCATAACCAGTCAAGCGCCGCCGCAACGGCCCTACATCGTCACCACGATCTTGCCCATGGCGCTGCGGCCCTGCAGCCGCGCGATCGCCTCGGCGCCGCGTGCGAGCGGGAACGTCTCGGTGATGATGGGGACGACCTCGCCGCGCTCGTACATGGCAAACAGCGCGTCGAGATTGGCTGCATTGACCTCGGGATGGGTCAGCAGGAACACCCGCCAGTCGATGCCGAGAATGTCGCAAGACTTCAGTAGCGGCACGTTCATCGGCACAGAGGCGATGCCGGCGGTGAAGCCGAGGATCAGGAATCGGCCGCCGCGCGCGGTGTTGCGCAGCGCCACCTCCGTCAACGGCCCGCCGACCGGATCGACCACGACATCCGCCCCGCCCGGCCCGAGCACGGCCTTCAGGCGCCCCGAGAACGCACGCTGCTCAGCTTCAGCATCGAGCTGCACCGGATAGACCAGACCATCATCGGCGCCGTGTTGTCTTGCGAAGGCGATTTTCTGCTCCGATGACGCCGCAGCGATCACCCGCGCACCAAGCGCTTTGGCAATCTGGATCGCCGCCAGCCCAACCCCGCCCGCCGCACCGAGCACGAGTACGGTCTCGCCGGCCCTAAGTCGTCCGCGCGTTTCCAGCGCGAAATAACCCGTCGCATAGGTGAACTGAAAGGCCGCGGCATCCGTGAACGGCATGGCGGCCGGGATCTTTGCGCAGCGGTCGGCTTCGAGTGCGATCATCCCGGCCATGCCGCCGGTGCCGCAGCGCCCGATGACGCGATCGCCCGCGGCAAAGCCCGCCACGCCCTCACCGACCGCCGAGACCACACCGGCGATTTCGGCGCCGGGCGCGAACGGCCGCGGCGCCTTGACCTGATAACGGTCCTGAATGGTCAGGAGATCCGGAAAGTTGACACCGCAGGCCTTGATCGCGATCAGCAATTGGCCGCGCCCGGCGTGAGGGTCGGGCACCTCTTCCAGCTGCAAGGTCTCCGGACCACCGGGAGTCCGGCTCAGCAATGCTTTCATCGCAATATCTCCCGCCCTGCAGCCACGCTTTGCAAGTCTTGCCGCACCGCGGCGGTTCCGACATGGCACAAACGATCAAATCGATTGGCGTTCCCGGCCAGTGGCCGCACGCGCCAAGACGCCGTAACATGGCGGCAATGACAAGATCAAACACTGCATTGGAAACGACGGAGGGCGCCGCACGTGCGGTGATCGATTCCGGCTATCTCAGCCTGATCACCAGCGGCGTGCGCCAGGCCGGCCACGATGTCGACAACACCCTGCGACGAGCCGGGCTCGATCCCGCCGTGCTGGCGCAGCCCGGCGCCCGGCTGACACAAAGCGAATTCGCCCGGCTGATCACTGTGCTGACACGCACCACCGGCGACGAGTTCTGGGCGCTGGGCAGCCGCCCGATCAAGCCCGGCACCTTCCGCACCATGTGCAAGCTTTTGGTGACTTGCAGCAGCCTCCGCGAGGCGATCCGCGCAGGCTGCCGGTTCTATCATCTGGTGGTCGACGATTTCACCGTGCGCTTCCGCGAGGACCAGGACGAAGCCTGCGTCTGGGTCACCGACACCATCGCGGACCCCGAGCGCCGGCGCATGATCAACGGGGCACTGATCTTCTTCGTCTACGGATTGATGTGCTGGCTCGTGGGAAAACGGCTGCCGCTCAACACCGTGCATTATACCTTCCCGGAGCAGCCATTCAGTTCGGAGCTGGAGCCGTTCTACAAGGCGCCGCTGTTCTACGACCAGGCCCGCACCGAACTGCGGTTCGACACCGCGATCCTCGATCTGCCGATCATGCCGGACGAACAGCGGCTGCAGCGCTACCTCGCCTCGGTGCCGAGCGTACTCTTGGTACGCTACCGCGACGAAAGCAGCTTTTCCGAACGCGTGCGCGGCATCCTGCGGCGCAACCTCACCAGGCAACTTTCATTGGAGGATGTCGCCGACATGCTTGCAGTATCGCCGCAGACCCTGCGGCGGCGGCTGCAGGATGATGATGGCTGCGGTTTCCAGGAGTTGAAGGACCGCGTGCGGCGCGATGTCGCCGTTCATCTGCTGCAAAAGTCCCGACTGACGCTGGAGGACATCGCCTTGTCGCTCGGCTTCTCGGAATTGAGCACCTTCCACCGCGCCTTCCGCCGCTGGACGGGGTTTGCGCCGGGAGAGTACCGGCAAACGAAGGGACGGCCGGCGGCGTAAAGGATGCGTGGGGCACCTCCCTCCATCAACCAAATCCGCCAATGATTTTGGCGCCCGCGGTCATTCCACCGCGCGCGCCCTGCTTCGATACTTCCGCGCCGGACCGCAGCGATCACGCTCGGCCACATCCGCGGGAGCGACATGCCGACACTGCGCACATGGGCGGACCTACATTCCGACAAGATCGCCGCACGGATCGCCTTCACCGACCAGGCGATGACCTATCGCACCCTGGACCAGCGCGCCAATTCAGTGGCGCAGCTCCTGATGTGGATGGGGCTCGCCCACGGTGATGGCGTCGCCATCATGCTGGACAACGATCTCGCCTATTTCGAGCTGGTATGGGGCGCGCGGCGGCATGGCGTCTACTACACGCCCGTCAGCACCCACCTGACAGCGGAAGAAGCCGCCTACATCGTGCGTGACAGCGGCGCGAAGGTGCTGTTCATTGCCGCGCAGTTCACCGGGGTGATCGCGGCCCTGCGAGACGACAATCCCGGGCGCTGCGCGGTGTTCGTGGTCGGAGGTGAAGGCAGCACCGGCAACAGCTTCGATTACGCACACGAGCTCGCACGTTTCGACCGCTACCTCGAAATTCCGGAAGGTCCCGTCGGCAAGGATTTCTTCTACTCCTCCGGCACCACCGGCAAGCCCAAGGGCATCAAGCAGCCGCTGTTTCGAAATATCGCCGCGGCACAGGCCTCCGGCGACTGGGTGCGCGACAATTTCGGCTTCGACGGGACAACCATCTATCTCTCGCCTGCCCCACTGTATCACGGGGCCCCGCTGCGCTTCACCATGCGCGCGCTGGAATCCGGCGGCACCGTGATCGTGATGCCGAAGTTCACCGCCGCGGCGGCGCTCGAGGCGATCGCGACCTATCGCGTCACCCACAGCCAGTGGGTGCCGACCATGTTCTTCCGGCTGCTGGCGCTGCCCAGTGATATCCGCGATCGACACGACCTGTCGTCGCACCGCTGCGCCATCCATGCCGCCGCGCCTTGTCCGCCGGAAATCAAACAGCGCATGATCGACTGGTGGGGGCCGATCGTCTGGGAATATTACGCCGGCTCCGAACGCAACGGCGCAACCTGCATTTCCACCGCCGACTGGCTCACCCACCGCGGCTCGGTCGGCCGCGCCTGCGTCGGCACGCTGCATATCCTGGACGAGGCCCACAACGAGTTGAAGCCCGGCGACATCGGCGACGTGTTCTTCGAAGGTCCGCAGTTCATCTATCACAACGATCCGGACAAGACCGCGCGCTCGCGCAGCCCCCAGGGCTGGTCCAGCATCGGCGACGTCGGCTATCTCGATGCTGAGGGCTATCTCTACCTCACCGATCGCCGCTCGCACATGATCATCTCGGGCGGGGTCAACATCTATCCCGCCGAGATCGAGAACCGACTGGCGCTGCATCCGGATGTCGAAGACGTCGCCGTGTTCGGCATTCCCAATCCGGAATATGGCGAGGAGGTCAAGGCGGTGGTGCAGCTCAAGGATCCTGCCAAGGCATCGGTGGAACTGCAGCAGGCGCTGATCGCATTCTGCCGCACCGGGCTGTCCGGCGTGAAGTGCCCGCGTTCGATTGATTTCGAACTGGAGATGCCGCGGCACGACAACGGCAAGCTGTTCAAGCACGTGCTGAAACAACGCTACCTGCACCCCGCCTGACGCGGGAGCCAACCAACATCGCCTTCGGGAGAAACATCATGAAGATTCACTTCACGGCCGGCTGCGCGCTGGCGTTGCTCAGCCTCGCTGCGAACCTTGCGCAGGCCAAGGACTACGGCCCCGGTGTCAGCGATACCGAGGTGAAGATCGGCCAGACCATGCCCTATAGCGGGCCGGCTTCGAGCTTCGCCGCGATCGGCCGCGCCATGACGGCGTATTTCCAGAAGGTCAATGCCGAGGGCGGCGTTCGCGGCCGCAAGATCAACCTGATTTCACTCGACGATGGTTACAGTCCGCCCAAAGCAGTGGAACAGACCCGGCGCCTGGTGGAAAGCGACGAGGTGCTGGCGATCGTCGGCACCTTCGGCTCGCCGACCAATTTCGCGATCCAGAAATATCTCAACAGCAAGAAGGTGCCGGGGTTGTTTCTTGGCACCGGCGCCAACCGCGTTTCGGAACCCGCGACCTATCCCTGGTCGATGGGCTGGCAGCCGAACAACCACGCCAAGGGCGTGATCTACGCCAAATACATTCTCAGGGAGCGTCCCGCGGCGAAGGTCGCCGTGCTCTACCAGAACGACGACTTCGGCCGCGACTATGCCAGGGGATTCCGCGATGGCCTCGGTGACAGGGCCCCCGCCATGATCGTCAAGGAATTGAGTTACGAACTGAGCGAGCCGACCGTCGATTCACAGATTCTGGTGTTGAAGGCGACCGGGGCCGACGTGTTCCTCGATCTGTCGACACCGAAATTCACCGCACAAGCCATCAGGAAGATGGCCGAGACCAGGTGGGACGCGCTGCATTTGCTGAGCGACGCCTCGGGTTCGATCGCCAGCACATTGATCCCCGCGGGGCTCGAGAATTCCAAGGGTGTGATCACAGTGGCGTTCCGCAAGGATCCCAATGATCCAATCTGGAAGGACGATCCCGGCATGAAGGACTATCTCGCCTTCATGAAGCAATACATGCCCGAAGCCAACCCGTCGGAGACCTACCATGTGTTCGGCTACGCAACCGCGCAGACCTTCATCCACGTGCTGGCCATGTGCGGCGACAACCTCACTCGCGAGAACCTGATGAAGCAGGCCGCCAGCATCAAGGATCTCGAACTGCCGATCATGCTGCCGGGCATCCGGTTCAACACCAGTCCGACACGCTTCACCCCGATGAGCCAGGAACAGCTGATGCAGTTCGACGGCGCGAAGTGGGTTCCAATCGGCGAGGTCATCGACGCGGAGAAATAATTGAACGAAGAAAGAAATATGAATCACCCTCCGCTGACCGGTGAACGGTTCCCGCTCGACCTACGTGGCCGCCACACACGCCCCCTGCGAATTGCGGTTTCCGCACTGTCTCAACCAGCGCAAAGACGCCGAAACGTACGCATTCGGCACATCAAGGCGGTAGATTTCAACCAGCCGTTCATATCTCGCTAACAATAAGACGCCGCAAACAGGGACAATGCGGCGTTTACCCTGTCGTTTAATGAGAAAACGCACAGCCGACGCTACAGTGCCGGCCGCAATCGAAATTGCGGACAACCGAGCCAGAAGAGCGACGCGATGCAAGCCCCCGACTTCCGGATGTTGAACGATCGGCCGCCCGGCGCCGCCCCGGTCAGTGGGCGCGTGATATCGGTCTCCGGCTCGAACGTCACGGTGATGCTGCCCTCGTCGTCCGGCCTCGACGACGCGATGCGCGCCACCGTCGGAAAGTTTCTCGGAATCAGGGTCGGAACCTCCCTGCAGATCGGTGTCGTCACCCGCGTGTCGGTGGAAGACAGTGCCGCCGCGCGGGAGGGCAATGTCATTGCGGCGGCCCAACTCGATCTGATCGGCGAAATTCAGGCCATCGGCACCGCATCCGCGCAGTTCCATCGTGGCGTCCTCGACCATCCGGCGATCGGCGACCAGGTCGTCTCCATCGGATCGAACGAACTACGGTTGATCTTCAACGTCTCCGGCGCGAGCGCCATCGATATCGGGGAACTGCAGCAGGGCAACGCCATCTCCGCCCATGTCAATGTCAACGACATGCTGAGCAAGCACTTCGCCGTGCTGGGCACCACCGGTGTCGGCAAGTCGAGCGGCGTCGCGTTCCTGATCGACCAGATCGTACGGGTTCGCGGCGACCTGCGTATCCTCATCCTCGATGTGCACAACGAATATGGACGCTGCTTTGGCACCCGCGCCCAGGTGCTGAACCCGGCCAACATCCGCCTGCCGTTCTGGCTGTTCAATTTCGAAGAGATCGTGGACGTCTTTTTCGGCGGCCGGCCTCCGGTCGACGAAGAAGTCGACCTGCTGGCGGAGGTCGTTCCGCTGGCGAAGGCGGCCTATGCCCAGTATGTCGGCACCGGTGCCCAGGCCGACGGCGGCAATGTCCGCTACACCGCGGACGTGCCGCTGCCCTATCGCATCGTCGACCTGATGTCGCTGCTCGACAGCCGGATGGGCAAGCTGGAAAACCGCTCGTCGCGCATGATCTATCACAAGCTGATGACGCGTATCGAGACAGCCTGCAACGATCCGCGTTATGCCTTCATGTTCGAAAACGCCAATGTCGGCGGCGACGTGATGGAAGAGGTCCTCTCGAAGCTGTTCCGGCTGCCGCTGAACGGCGTACCGATCTCGGTGATGCAGCTCGCGGGGTTTCCGTCCGAGGTGATCGATGCCGTGGTCTCGGTGATCTGCCGGCTGGCGTTCGATCTGGGACTGTGGAGCGACGGCCGCGATCCGCTGCTCGTGGTGTGTGAGGAAGCCCACCGCTACATGTCCGCCGACAAGACCGTCGGTTTCGGACCGACGCGCCGCGCGGTCGCCCGGATCGCCAAGGAGGGCCGCAAGTACAACGTCTTCCTCGGCCTTGTGACACAACGTCCGGCGGAACTCGACGCCACCATCCTGTCCCAGTGCAGCACGTTGTTCGCGATGCGCCTCACCAACGAACGCGACCAGAAACTGCTGCGCTCCGCGGTGTCCGATACCGCCGCCAATCTTCTGGCGCTGCTGCCCTCGCTCGGCACCGGCGAAGTGTTCGCGTTCGGCGAAGGCGTCTCCATGCCGACCCGTTTCAAGTTCCGGCAATTGCCGCCACACCTCATCCCGCGCAGCGAGGCCACCGGACCGAACGGGCTGGATACCGGGACAGCGAGCGATCAATCGCTGGCGTCCGTGATCCAGCGCTGGCGCGGCCTTGCGCGCCAGAAGGCCACCGCCGACGGCCTGCGTTCCCTGCATCCGTCGTCGGCGCCGCCGCTGCAACCGCGCACCCTCGACCCCGATCGCTACAAGCTGCTGAAGCGGCCGATCGACGGCTCCGCGCCGATACCGACCACCACCCTTCAGCACCCGAAATAGGAAGGAACGCGGGCCTCGAACAGCCGGGTTCGAAGCCGCGTGAAACTGAAAATGTCGCGTGTCTTGCCAGAACAGCAATCGACCACCGCCGAAGCCGGATTTGACGACGCAGCCTCCGGAGCTGCGCAGCGATCGCCGGCGTTCGCGCCGGAGTTGAGGCTGTTGAGCGAAATCGTTCGTATGCTCCCGATCGGCCTCACGGTACGGGACGAACAGGGCAACTTCCTGCTGGTAAACGAGGCCGCCGCCGCTCACTTCGAGACCACGGCGAAGGCGCTGGCCGCGCCGGACACCGCAAGCATCGAGACCCAACTCGCCTCGGAAGCGCCACCACTCGCCGCCGCTGACGTCCTGCAGCATTATGTGACCCAGGCCGACGGCACACGCGTGCTGCTGACCACCGAGCGGCCGGTCCAGATCTCCGACCGAACACTGCTGCTGTCCGCCTCGATCGATTTCACCCGGCACAAGACCACCGAAGAGGAGCTGTCGCGCCGCGCCTATTTCGACGAACTGACCGGTGTGCCAAAGCGTTCTCTGATCGAAACCCGGGTCAACGATATCCTGGCTCACGATGGCGCCGACGGCCGGTTTGCGCTGGTGTTCCTCGACATCGACCACTTCAAGCACATCAATGACTATTACGGCCATGCGGCCGGAGATGCCCTGCTGGTCAAGTTCGCCAAGCGGCTGCAGGCGGAGCTGCGCCCCACCGATGTGCTGGCGCGGATCAGTGGCGACGAATTCCTGCTGCTGCTCAACCCGGTAGAGAGCGAAATCGAACTCGCGACCACGCTCGACCGCCTGTTGCAGCGGCTCAAAGCACCGATGTTCATCGATGATTTCGAGATCTTCGCCTCGGCCTCGATCGGGGCAAGTCTCTATCCGGAGCATGGCCACAGCTACGACATGCTGTGCCACAACGCCGATATCGCCATGTACCGGGTCAAGAGCGAGATCAAGGGCGGCTTCGCGATCTTCGACAGCCACATGGAACGCGAAGCCACGGCGCGGACCGAGCTGGAGCAGGCGCTGCGGCTGGCGATCCTGGAAAAGCGCTTCCGCTGCGTCTTCCAGCCCAAGGTCGACATCCGCAGCCGGGAGATCATCGGCGTCGAGGCGCTGATCCGTCTCTACAACGAGAACGGCGAGATCCAGGCGCCGGCCACCTTCCTCGAACTCGCGGTGGAGCTCGGACTGATCGACGAGCTGACCTACCTGGTGCTCGACGAGGTGATGGCGTCGATCGACCTGATCGACGCCCAGTTCGGCCCCAATGCCAGCATCAGCCTCAACGTCGCCGCCAAGCAGGCCGGCAACACCGCCTTCATGCTCGCCTTCGTGCAGGCGCTGGCCGCGACCAACTGCTCCGAGCGCTTCATGATCGAGGTGACGGAAGAAGCATTTCTGCGCAAAGGCACATTCCAGTCCGACATCTTGCCCGAACTGCGCAAGCTCGGCTCGCGGGTGTCGATCGACGATTTCGGCACCGGCTACTCGTCGCTCTCGGCACTCGCCGAAATCACCGCCGACGAGATCAAGATCGACCGCTCCTTCATCACAGATATCCACAAACGTCCGCGCAGCCAGGCCGTGCTGCGCGCCATCGAATCGCTCAGCGAGGCGCTCGGCATGACCGTGATCGCGGAAGGCGTGGAGACCTTCGAGGAGCTCGCCTATCTGCAAGCCGCCACCAAGATCCGGTATGCCCAGGGCTATTACTTCTCAAAGCCCGTGTTTCTTGACGAACTGCAAGCCAGCAGCCAGCCGCTGATACAGCCAGCCGCCACGGGCCGTCAGCGGCACGAGGAGCGCTACACGGAACTGCGGTCGCGCAGCGCGGGGCGCTGAAACCACACATTCAGCCCCGCGGATCGATTGGCGTCCCCATGGTCACGTGCCGCTCGATCGCCTCGGCAGCGTCGAGGCAGAGATCCTCGCGGAAACGGCCGGCCACCACCTGCACGCCCACCGGCGTCCCGCCCGAAAGCCCGGTCGGCACCGCCACCGACGGAAAACCCAGCACCGGCGTCGCCAGCAGCGAACGCTGCGCATCAAGCATGGCGCTGAACACCTCCTGCCCGTCCATGTCCTGGTTGTCGCGGAATGGCAGTTGCTGCGACACCGGCATCACGATCACTGGATAGCGATCGAGAAACAGCTGCCAGTCGCGGATCAGCGACACCCGGCTTTGCAAGGCGGCGAGGATCTGCTCGGCGTTCAACGCCGGTGCATAGGCGATGTGGCCGTCGAGATTACGCTTGCTCTTGTCGTCGCCATAGGCGCGGACCGCGGGTTCGAGGAAAAGACGCTCTTCATTGATGACGAGCTTGTGCCAGAGATCGGCGGCCTCGCCGAGCCGCGGCGGCATCGCTTCGTCCACGGCGTAGCCGGCCTCCGCGAGCCAGCGCCCGGCCGCCTTGATCGCCTCGCGCACCGCCGGATCTGCGTCGCCGAACGGGTCCGGCACGATCGCCACCCGGATCGGACGCGGTGGCGGTGGCCCCAGCAGCGGCGCCGGCACCCAGAGCGCATCGCGCACGTCGCCGGCCGCCATCGCCGCCAGTGCCGCGCGCAGGTCGGCGATGGAACGCGCCAGCGGCCCCTGCACAGACATCAGTTGCGCCGTCATCGGGCGATCCGTGGTCGCTGACGGATTGAACGCGGGAACGCGGCCCGGCGTCGGCCGCAGCCCCGCGACACCACAGGCGTAGGCGGGATAACGCACGGAGCCGCCGAAATCGTTGCCATGGGCGATGGCCCCCATTCCTGCGGCGACCGCGGCCGCCGCACCACCGCTCGACCCGCCGGGTGTCAGCTTCGCACCCCACGGATTGTGCGTCGCGCCATGCAGGTCGTTATCGGTGAACCAGCGGTGCGAGAACGCCGGCACATTGGTGCGCCCGACAATGACGGCACCAGCCTTGCGCAGGTTCGCCACCGGCGGGCTGTCGTCCTTGGCGATCACATCGCGGAATGCGACCACGCCATTGGTGGTGGCGCATCCCCGTTGGTCGACATTCACCTTGATGGTCACCGGCACGCCGTGCAGCGGCCCGGGCGCAATCCCCGCCTTCACTGCCGCGTCAGCGGCATCGGCCGCGGCCAGCGCTTCGTCCGCCAGCACCTGCACCACGGCGTTGATGGCGGGATTGACCGCGGCAATCCGGTCGAGAGCGGACTGCACTGCGTCACGGCTCGAAATGGTCCGCTTGCCGATGGCCTGGGCCAGGTCGGTTGCCGACCAACGCCAGAGATCGCGGGAGTGTTGCTCGGCCATGTCGCCTCCTGAGGTCATCGGGGCGGCCACGATGACAGGGACGCGGCGTTCCGTCGACAGGGCTTCAGGCGGCCGGGGTATTTGTCAGCGGCATGGCTGGCGAGTGACAAGGCCCACCACCGTCATGCCCTCTCACCCGTACGCCTTCATCACCTCTCGCGCGACGGTCATCTTCATCATCTCGGTGGTGCCCTCGGCGACCTGGGCGATGCGGCTCTGGAAATAGAGCTGGCCGAGACGACTTTCCCTGAGCATGCCGAGGCCGCCGTGGATCTGCATGGCGCGGTCGATCACACGGCAGGCGGCGAGCGGCGCGAAGCATTTCACCATCGCCGCTTCCTTGCGCGCGTCGAGGCCACGATCGAGCATCCATGCCGCCTTGTAGGCCATCAGCCGCGCCTGCTCGATATCCATTTCCGATTCCGCCAGCATCCACTGGATCGCCTGCCGGTCGATCAGCGGACTGCCGAAGGTCTCGCGCTCGCGTGCGCGTTTCACCGCTTGCGCCTGCGCCCATGCCGCGGTGCCGGTCAGCCGCGCGCCGATTACGGTGCGGTTGCGGTTGAGCTGGTCCATCATATAGCGGAAACCCATGCCTTCTTCGCCCAGCAGATTCTTCGCCGGCACCACGCAATTCTTGTACTGGTAATCGCCGCTGCGCCCGAGATACGTGCCCGGCGCCATGGTTTCGTATTCACGCAGCACCGATACGCCAGGATTGGGGTAGTCGACCAGAAAAAGGCTGATGCCTTCATAACCCTTGCCCGGATCGGTCACCGCGTAACACAGCAGATATTTCGGCATGATGCCGGGATGGTTCGGCGGCGGCGCCCAGCGCTTGATGCCGTTGATGATATAGCTGTCGCCGTCGCGCACCGCCGTGGTGGTGATGCCGGCGGCGTCCGAGCCCGCACCGGGTTCGGAGATGTGGATGTGATAGAATTTGTCGTCCTGCAGGATGGGATAGAGATACGCCTGCTTCTGCCATTCCGGCGCGACATGCAGTGCCGGATGCGGATCGAGAAAGCCGGACCACGTTGCGAGCAGCCCGTGCATCACCGGCGACTTGACGATCTCCTCGTACACCAGGCACTTCGCCATCGTGCCGAGGCCTTGCCCGCCGGCCTCCTTCGGCACCGCAAGACCACGAAAGCCGTACTCGCGGAATTTGCGGACCACCCCCATGAAAATGTCATGCGGCACGGCGTAGTCATCGACGCCCCAGCTGTCTTCCAGCGGCCGGCACACCTCCGCGACAAAAGCCGAAGCCCGCGCCTTGATCTCCTTGTGCTCTTTGGACAGTTCGAAATCCATGCGCAGACCTCATGATCGATGTGGTCTGCAGGATGCGGCTGAGCGCCCGGGCGCGGTATGGCCCGGGCCATCAATGTGGTTGGCCAAATCGTTCAGGCAGCAAACATCCCGATCCGCGACCTGACCGGCAAACGCAAACGGGCGGCTCGATTTCGAGCCGCCCGCAGTCAGGCTTGCGGAGGATTACCTGCAGGTGCGAACGTGACGAACGATCTTGCGCCCGTGCGGGCCTCGCGACACGACGGTGCGGACGACGCAGACCGGCCTGCGATGGAAGCGCGCCTGGGTGACGTCCGAGCTCACGTGCGAAGATGCACCAGCCGGCAGCGGAGCCTGGAAGGCCAAAGCCGGAGCCGAGAACGAAGCGAGCGCGAGCACAGCGGCAGCGGCAGCGGCAAGTCCGAGTTTTGTTGTCGTCATCAAAGCGTTCCTTCTTGCATATAGGGCGTTGTCGCGCGCGCGCAAAATCACGCAGGCGAGTGAACCGAGACCATTTTTGATTGCGGCCGGAAGACGTGATTCGGCCGAAGACAAATGCCCTCCCGCCGCGACTAGGCCAGATGTGAGTCAGGAGTGTGGCGCTTCGCAATTGCGAAGACGCGCTCGCCGGGTTCCACGGCAACGGCGATCAGATCGATCGCGACGCGTCTCAACGCAAGGAGCGGCGCGACCAGCAATACGCGATCACCATCACCGGCAGCAGCAGCGCCAGCCACGACAACGCATCCCAGACCCCGTCGCCGAGCAGCGCCGAAACCAGGCCGAATGCGACGATCACGGCGATGATCGCGGGAACCAGGAAGATCTGCGTGGTGGTCTGGTGGCGGGAGATTGCGGTCATGGACGCGGCTCAACGGTTTGCGGAACAAGGGTCGGACTAGCTTCGGTGGCGCTACGGATACGGAACGCAAAACGCCGCGCCGCCCACAGATACAGCCCGCTGCCGAGCACGATCAGCGTCACCAGATCGAGCAACGCCCAGATGATCTTCAGAGGCACGCCGCCGTAATCGCCGAAATGCAGTGGTTTCGACAGGAACAATGCCTGCGCATATAACGGCAGGCTGCGCTTTTCGGTCAGCGTGCCGTCGGCGGCATTGATCAGCACCGGCATGATCAGTTTCGATGTCAACGGCTCGTTGCCGCTGAGAAAGATATTGTAGTGGTGGCGGCCGGCAAACATCGAGCCCGGCATGGCGACGGTCGCGACGTCCATGCCCGGCGCGGCCTTCAGAGCCGTCTCGATCGCCATTTGCGCCGGGACGACTTTCTCCAGCGGCGGCGCGTTGCGCCAGGGGCCGATCATCTCGGCCAGTTCGGTCCGCATCCAGCGGTTGGCGACCTGTTGCGACAGGGTGTTGATCACACCGGTGATACCGACCACAACCAGCCAGAGCATGATGGCGATGCCGGCGAGATTATGCAGATCGAGCCAGTATAGCCGCGGCGCGCGCGCAGCGCGCACCGTTCCGAAATCGAGCCGCCGCATGAATGGACCATACACCACGACGCCGGACACAATCGCGGCCAGGAAACACAGGCCGATCGCGCCGAGGAACAGCTCCCCCGGCTGACCCATCAGCAGTTCGGTGTGCAGATCCTTGATGAACTGCATGACGGGACTGCGCAGGCGAGCGCCGATCCGCATGATCTTGCCGGTGCGGGCATCGATGGTGATGATGGAGGTGAGCTTCACCGCGTCGATCGATGTGCCCATCTCCATGTTCCACAGCGGCGCGTCATCGACCTTGGTCGCGAACCGCACCACCTCATTCGGCCGTTCCGCCCGTGCGATTGCAATCAGCTGGTCCACCGGAAGCAGCGGCGCCGACGCCGGGGCCTGATCCGGCACGGCGCGCTGACCGAAAGCGCGGTCGAGGTCCTCATGGAAAATCAGCGGCAGCCCGGTCAGGCACAGCACGAACAGGAACAGCGTGCAGACCAGGCTGGTCCAGGTGTGCACGCTTTTCCAGATGCCAACCGCGCGAGGGGTCATGCCGAATGAGCCTTCCTGATCACCATGTGTAGCGCAGGCTGCCGGTCACGGTGCGACCGTCGCCATAGAAACAGGCGCTGGCACTTTGACAGGTCGCAACATAGTCCTTGTTGAACAGGTTGGTGACATTGAGTGCAACCTTGGTGCCGCGCAACCGCGGATCGAAGTTCGAGAGGTCGTAATGCAGGGCCGCGTCGACCAGCGTATAGGCTGGCGTCAGCAGCGTATTGGCGGCATCGCCATAGGCTTCACCGAAATAACGCACGCCGGCACCGAATCCAAAACCGGCAAGCCGGCCGTCCTGGAAGGTATAGTCACCCCACAGCGCCGCCTGATTGCGAGGCGTGTAAATCAGCCATTTGCCGAGCTGGGCGGCGACGGTGGTCTTGGTCACCTCGGTGTCGTTGTAGGTGTAGGACGCCACCAGCTTCAGCGCAGTGGTCAGATTCGCCGAGGCTTCGAGCTCAAGCCCGCGCGATCGTGCCTCGCCGGTCTGCAGCGAAAACCCGGTATGAGCCGGATCGGCGGTCAGGACATTTTGCTGCGTAATGTCGAACAGCGCCGCCGTCAGCAGGATGTTGGTGCCGACCGGCTGGTACTTGACGCCGACCTCAACCTGCTCGCCCGTGGTCGGCACCAGCGGCGTGCTGGACGCCGTGACGCCGATGTTCGGCTGGAACGACCTGGCATAGGCGACGTAGGGCGACACGCCGGAGTCGAACACATAGTTCAAGCCGGCACGGCCGGAGAACGCCTTGTCGTCCTGGCTTTGCGTCGTGTTCTTGAGAATGTTGAGCGTATCGGTGGACACCCAGTCGTGCCGGCCGCTCACCGTCAAGCGCCAACCGCCTAGCGCGATCTGGTCCTGCGCATAAAGTCCGACCTGATCCTGCGCCTGCTTGGTGTGCAGGATCAGCGGCGGCGTTGTGATCAACGCGCCATAAACCGTGTTGAACAGATTGATCGACGGCGCCGAGCCGAAATACTGGCTGGAGTCGCTGGTGGAATGGCGATAATCGAGGCCGAACAATGCAACATGCGCCAGCGATCCGGTGTTGAAGCGAGCCTCCGCCTGGTTGTCCATGGTGAATGCGCTGGAATTTTCCGGGACGATGAACGCAGACCGTTTGAGCGTCTGCTGGGTCGGGTCGCTCGCATCCAGCCCCTGTCCGATCACCGCCTGCACGCGGGTGTCGAGGCCCGCGTAACGCAGGTTCTGCCGCACGGTCCAGACATCATCGGCGTGATGCTCGAACTGATAACCGGCCCAGTATTGCGAGCGGGTGAAGCTGTCCCAGCCCGGTTCGCCGACGAACTTGCTGATCGGCACCACGCCGTTTGGATTGGGCAGCAGCGTTCCCTTGGCGGGCAGGAACTGGATCGTCACCCCGCTGACGTCGCGCTGGTAGGCGCCGAGCACGGTGAAGGTGGTGTCGAGATTGGGTTTCCAGGTGAACGACGGCGCGATCAGCCCGCGGAAATCGTTGACGTTGTCGAACTGGGTGCCCCCATCGTGCACCACGCCGGTGAGACGATACAGAAATTCACCCTTCGGATCGATCGGGCCGCCGAGATCGAATGCGCCCTGCATGCGACCGAAATTGTTGGCCTGCATTTCGACGGTGTGGGTCGGCGTCGCGGTCGGCAGCAAGCTCACCAGGTTGATCAGGCCACCCGGCTGGGAGCCACCATACAGGGACGACGATGGTCCCTTCAGGATTTCGACCCGCTCCAGCATGAACGGATCGACCTTCGGCCGTCCAAACAGCAGGCTTCCGTACGGCAACTGCACGCCATCGAGATAGACCGTGGTGTCAAAACCCCTGATACGAATCGAATCGAAGCGATTGTCCGCGGGCGAAGCGGTGGCGGAAATACCGGACAGGTAGCGTACTGCCTGGACGACACTCTGCGCGTTCTGGTCCTGCAGCTGGCTGCGCCCCACCACTGAAATCGACTGCGGCGTCTCCAGGATCGACGTGTCGGTCTTGGTGCCGGACAAGCTGCGGCCGGCGACATAGCCATTGACCGGGCCGTTGCCACGCTCGACCCGGCTCTTGTCCTGCGAGGTGGCCGATTGCGCCGCCTGCTGCTGCGCCGCCTGTCGCGCGGTAGCGGCCCGACGCGCGGCGCGGGATGATGAGGCCTGACGCACGGCCGGTCGCGCCTGCGCACGGCGCGGCTGGGGCGCATCGACGGTGACTGCGGGAAGTGAACCGCCAGCGACTGGCGGAACGGCCGCGGACGAAGGACTCTGTGCGGCGGCGGGAAAACAGGCGGCACTCAAACCGGCGAGCACGGTGCTCAGCAAAAAGGTCTTGGACAATGAATAGCGCACGCGAACACCAACTCCCCCACCGTCATCGAGGCGTTGTATCCATCCGGCGTCATCGCGCGAGCAATTTGTCGGGCGATAATTTAGAAAGCCTCTTAGAACGATTCGAAGTTTTGGATGCGGCTTGTTCGACGTCGCGATCGGGAATTATTCCGACTGAAGATTGGGATAAACTCTCGATCCGGACGCACGACGCGCACGTGCTGCGAGGATGCACACAGAGAGGAGACTCTCTTTTGGCGTCGCGACGCGGCTTTGCCGTTTGCCTCTTCGGACCGGGACGGGTCGGACGGGACGATGACAGGGCCGGGACGCAGAACCATCATCGCGGCATCACCCGTCCGCGTGCGAGACGACCCAGACGTCGCGGCGACACCTTAAAGGTCAGCAATACTGACGTTTATTCACATAAAATTCCTGAAGTTCACCTAGCGGCAACAATCGATGGGCATTACTTTCAAGCAGATGACTGTTTAATTGACTCGGCTGACGCGGAAGCGGTGCCATGCAGGTCAACACACATCCCCCCTCTGCAGGGCGTCCATCGGATGCCAGAGGACCGCTTGGCATCCGGATTGGCGGAATCGTCTTTCGAACGGTGTTCCTGATCGTCTTTGCCGTAGCGACCCTTCATGTGGCCGCCCCCCAGATCGAGACCTACTGGTCGGCCTATGAGACGCCGGGCGACCTGATCAGGATGGCACTGGGTTTCATGGTCAGTCTGTGGTGCATCGTGCATCTGTTCATGCTGCCCAAGGACGCGGGAGCCTATCGAACCTGGCTCTATCTTGGCGTGACCGTCGTTCCGCTGGCGGTGGTCTGCACCATCCTCACCTGGTAGTTCGCTTCAGGTTCGGCGAAATGCCCCCGCCCATCCCGGTGCGGCGCCGACGAGCACCTGCGCACCTGCACGACGATGGTAATGCCGGCGCCCGCGCTGCGGCCTGAAACGAACATGCCCGGCACAAGGCCGGGCATGATGCATTTCAGCAAGGCGCGACATCCGCCTTTAATGGTGCTCCGGATGCGGCGGTCCTTTCGGGGCCGGGCGCGGCGCGGGACGCGGTGCTGGACGTGGAGCCGGATGCGGCGCCGGATGAGGCGCGGCCGCAACCCGGTGCACGGCGGGCGGTGGCGCCGGCGGCCGTGGCGGCTTCGGAGCCGCGGCGACGACGGCGGGTTTCGGCGCCGCCGCAACCGGCCGAGCAGCTGCGTTCGGCCTCGCGGCCTGCGGCTGGCCGACAGCCCGGTTCTCAAGCGGCTTGTTGGCGGGCGGATTGCTCGCGACCGGCTTGGTCTCGAGCGGCTTGTTTTCGAGTGGTCTGTTTTCAAGCGGTTTGGCTGCCGGGGCGGCCGCCACGCCCGGCCGAGCGCCGGGCACCGCGGCCGGAGTCGGCAGCGGCTTCGCCCCAGCGGGTGCCGGAACGGAGCCCGCCTCCCGCGCGGCGACCACGCCCTTGCCAGTGAACTCGCCCGGCCTCGACGTCGCCGCAACCGCGGGACGACCATGATTTTCCGACGCAAGGAACGCCCGGTTGGTGCTGGCCAGATGCTGCTGCTGGGTCTGGGCTGCAACCGGCGCGACATGATGCTCCTGCGCAGCAGCCTGTTCTTGCGGCGTCGGCTGCGCGGTGACACCACCGTTGCCACCATTGAAGCTGGTGCGTGTGATGTTGACGTTATTGTTGATCACCGTCTTGTTGTAGACGTTGGTGACCGACACGCCGCCGAAATTGTTGACGGTGGTGTTGTAGGAGAACACGCCGCCGCGCCAGTATCCGCCTTCGTAACCGACGCCGCCGTAACCGAAACCGTAATTGACGCCGCCGTAGAAGCCGATATGCGATCCCCAGTATCCGCCGTTCCAAGCGTAGATGCCGTCGCGCCAGCCCCAATAGCCGGGCGTCCACAACAGGCCGACTGACGGAGGCTCCACCCAGGTGCCCGGAACCCAGAAATATCCGTCGGGACCGTAAGCCCAGTAACCCGGCGTCCAGATGTAACCCGGCGCCGGAATCGCAGGCTGCTCGTAAACCGGCAGTTCCGGTGGCGCGATGGTGATGCTGATGCCGAGGAGTTGGGCTTGTGCAGCATGTGGAACCGCAAGCGCGGCCGAGAGCCCCATCGAGAGCCCGATAACAAAACCAAAACGTCGCATGTTTGTCCCCTTCACAGGAGCAAGTTCCCCGCGAGTCGGACCGTGGTGAGGGAATGACGCGACAATATGGCGCAGTGCTTACACGAAACTGACACGCGCAGAAACACAATGGAGACAAGCGGAAACACGTTGATCATGCGCCGCGCGATGGCGGCGACCTGCAACGCTTCAACGCCTTGATCGCGATGTCTGGTTTCTTCCCGCGAAGCGGACTCCGCTTCGTCGGAAAAACCTTCAGCTCCAGAACCTGCGGGTCTTCGCCAATCCCTTGCAGGCGTCCTTGGCTGCGCTGAGCACAGTCGCAAGGCGAGCATCTTCGTGCCCGCTCAAAAGTCCCGCGACATAGGCGCGCTTGGGCGCCTCGCTGCGCGGCGCGCTGCCGGACTTCGACGACCCCGCGATATCGGCCATCAGGTCTTCGTGCACCGCGATGTCGTTGAGATCGCCGAGGCAATCCTGCATGGCACGCAGCGCGACAAGGAAGTCCTTGCGGCGGCGCGCCGCTTTGCGGCCGGGAAACACCGTCTCGAAGAATTCCGCCGCATAACGCAGCTTCTTGGCCTGGATGCGCAGCTTGTGGCGGCGATAGGGATCGAGCTTGGCCAGCAGCCGCGCCCGCTTGCGGATTTTCTTCCAACGCTGGGTCAGCTGTTCCGCCGCCATCGCTTCGATCGGCTGTGCACCGTGCGTACGGGTGGCGACGTCGGTTGGCTCGAGCCATGCACCGGTTTCCAGCCATGCCGCCACATCGAACACCAGGCTGCGAAACCGCTCCGAGCGCACCGCCTTGCGCGCGCGTTCGACCGCCGCGCTGTGCTGTTCGGCCAGATCGTGCGACAGGCTCTGCATCCCTGCAAGACGGGTGTGCAGTTGCCGCACCGGCGTCACCACGCGGGTGAGGAACACTTCGAACTCGCGTGCGGGGCTGAGCTCGTCGGTCAACCATTTCAGCTTGGCGCGAATCGCTGGTGTCTCCGCAGGGTCCAGCACCGTGGCGAACAGCGAGATCGCGGCGCGCAGGCGGCGCAGCCCGATCCGCATCTGATGCACGCCGTCGGGATCTGCCGCCAGCACCGCCGCCTTGTTGCCGATGACGTGCTTCAGGCAGGATGCGGCGATCAGGCGGAACGCATCTCGCGCCGGCATCTCGGCCGTCAGTATGATCGGCTCTGCTTTCGCGGCCAGCGTGTCGTCACCATCGAGCAGTTCATAACCGCGCTGCGACTTGCTCTTCATCGCGAGTTCGGCGGCGGTGGCACGCGCGACGTTGCGGGCGACGCGGAACAGTCCGCTCTTGTCGCCGCTCTTCAGCTCGATTTCAATTTCACACAGCGGCGTCGACTGCCGCCCCGCGGTGATCCGGCCGCGATCGAGCGTGACCACGACCTCGGCATCCCGGGTGTGCAACGGATAGGTGGTGCGGCGAACACGGGTCTCGAACACCGGCCGCAATTTTCGGCGCAGCTTCTTGGTCAGGAGCGGTGCGAGCGCCGTGCCCCGCGCCGCCGCGAAATCCGGCTCGCCATCGTCGAGCTCGGTTTCCCACTCATGGCGATCGACCACCCCTTCACCCTCCGCCTTGATGGTCTGGGTGTGGTGCGGTCCGTTGCGCCGGACACGCAGCGTCAATCCGTTGCGCTTGAGTTTGAAGCGCCGGGTATCGAAATAGGTCGAGACCTGCATCGCCGTGGAGGCCGCGCCATTGACCCGACGCAACAGCGGTATGTGCTGCAACTGCTGCGCCCTTGCGGGCGGCAATTCCAGCTTGATCTCGATCTCCTTGTCGGGGTCATGGAGCGCGGGCATGCGGCGACTGTATCAGGCCGATGGCAACCGGGGAACGTGGCCTCGACAGAGAAATAAACAACGAACGGTGGAACCGCCGGTTCGGTGCCTGCTTCACTGCGTATGCAGTAAGGCCATGATCCACAACGATTAGTCGGTTCGCACCGGGGCCAGCCGTGCGCGCCTCAGTCGGTGAAGCGCGGATGAAAACCGCGGGGACGCCAGTTGAAGTCGCGCTGTGCCGCCGCCGGGTCGAAGGTCATGTCCTTGCTCATGCGGTCGCCCATCGCGAAATTAGCCCGGGGAAACAGCGGCTGCGCAATCCGGAAAGCCGCCCGCCACACGAACGGCGGCACAGGCACGATGATCCGCCGGCGCCCCAGGCCGTCGAAAATCCGCCCGACCATCTCGCGATAAGCAAGCGTCTCGCCACCGGGAACGACATAGGACGCGTTGACGGCGGCGGCGCTCGCCGCGGCATCGATCGCGCCGATGGCGAGATCTTCCGCATGCACCGGCTGCCGCAGGCCGAGTCCCCGGCCGGCGAGCGGAATGAAACCGAATTTTCGGATCAGATTGGCAAGCCGCGTGACATTGACATCCCTGCCCTCGTCATAGATCAGCGTCGGCCGCAGGATGGTCCAGCCGATGCTGTGCTGCGCGCAGGCAGCGATGAACTTCTCTTCGCCCTCCGCGAGCCAGGCAAGACCTTCGCGCTCTTCCGCAATCGCGGATTCGCGCTTGGTGAGCACGCTTGTTGTCGAGATCCCGACAATACGGCGTACGCCCTTGCCGGCGAACACCGAAACCACCGGCAACAGCAGCGGAATCGCGGCCACCATATAAACGGTGGCGCAGGGCTGCAGCTGATCGATCCATTCATGAGGATCCGCAACATTACCCCTGATCCAGCCCGGCCCTGTCGCGGCCGAGCGCGCCAGCCCGGTCGGCTCAAAGCCCCGCGCAGCAAGGTGACGCATCAGATGCTGCCCGACCACGCCGGTGCCGCCGACGACGAGTGTTTGGAGATCGATTGAAGTCATCACTCGATCTAGCATTGCTCTGGATGATTGGCCAAGAGCAACCAAATGGCCGAAAGAGCGCTCAGATCCGGTCGCGGATCAGCGGCGCGGTGGAACAGTGGATGCCACCGCCGCCGAGCGCGACCTTGTCATACGGCACGACGCGGGTGGTTATCCCTGCCTTGTCAAATTTCTCCATGGTCCGCGGCGAGATCCCCTCGGGCACAATGACATGGCCCGGGCGCACCGCGAGGCAATTGATCACCCAGTTCTGGTCATCCGGGCAGACTTCGATCTGGCGGATCTTCAAATCCCTGAGTTTTTCCAGGAACCAGAACGGCAGCAGCGTCGGGTTCACGAACGCGGTGTCGCGATCGATCATCACAAACATGCCGTCGATATGCAGGCGATAACCGGTGAGATGAACGCGCAACAGCTCCACGCCCTGGGTCCGCAACACGTCCTCGAGCTGGCGCGCGCCCTCTTCATCGACACGGCTCGACAGCCCGACCACGGCGACCTTGGGGGTGATGAAAGCAAAGCTGCCGCCTTCCATCAGGCCGACGCCGGATATGGTGCGCAGGATCGGCATGCCGAGGTTGGCGAGCGTGCGCGTCACCGGCAATTCCTCGCCGCGGCGAATCGGCGGACCGAGGCGGGTGACGATCGCACCCCCATCGACGGCAATGACGCTGTCACGGGTGTAGACCGTCTTCATTTTGCCAGGAGCGCATTTGTCGACGTAAACGACCTCCGCGCCTTCGTCGCGCAGCGCGTCGGCGAGGGCGTCATGCTGCGCCTGCTGGGCGGCGAGATCCGGAACGGTATCGCCGCGCCAGTACCAGCCCTTGGCCGGATCGCCGAAGGCGCCGATATCCGGCAGGCGTTTCGCCGGATCGACGATATTCAGCTCAGGACCGGGACGATGCATCAGCACCATGCGCAACCGGCCGACATCGTTGCTGCAGCCCCATTGGCGCCCCCACACCTGGAGCTGCTGCGATGCGTCTTCGAACGCGGGCTCCGCCTGCGAGGCGAATGTCTTGATCAGCATATTGTAGCGGTATTCGGGTTCCGAAATGATCGACATTGCTATCTTTCTGTCACTCTTGAGATTGTTTGCCTGATGGATCGACCAGCGACAATCACGGTGCCGCGGTCGGGATCGTCCATTCCTCGCCACGCACGGTGGTGACGTATTCGGGCCAGCGGTAGTGCACCGGGGGTGCAAATTCCTTCGGCAGCAGCGGAGCAACCCATCGCGTTCCGCCGATGCCGCCGCCGGTGCGCTCCTGAAATTCCGCCTTTGCTTTTGCCAGCGAATGGCCATCACTCAGCAAATCGAGGATCGTGGTCGCGATCACCTTGCCGCCGGTAAGCCACATCGGATCGATGCAGGCAGCAACGCCGCCCATGGCGTGACGGGTCCAGTCCGGATAGCGGTAGCCTGGATCGGGCGCCCGCAGCGTCGGCCGGCCGACATAAAGGCGCACGGTCGGCGCGTGCCATGTGTAGTCGACATAATCGTCGGCGGCGAGATTGGTCTGCCATGGCGGCAACTGCTCGCGAAACGCCTTCTCGCCGTCCCATGGCGCCGTCAAATGCTGGATCTCCGGCGCAAACGGATCCTGCATCGGCGCGATGCCAAGGCTCGCCTGGATCTCGCGAGCGAACAGGCGCGCCTCCTCGCCCCACTGTGGCGCGCCGATCGTCTCGAAGTTACGCCATGTGACTTCGGCCATCGCGTGGTTGGCAAGACCGGCCCGGGTCCTGGTGATCCATGCGGCTGTCACCTTGCCGTGGGTCATCGCGGCACAATGCTCGGCGTTGCGATCGAGCACGGCGAACGCACGTTCGCACATGTCGAGTGTCGGGGCGCGCAGGGAATACTGGATCTGCCCAAGCCCCGGCGCGATATTGTCCGCCGCCGCCTGCCCCGCATGCAGGATGAATTCGTTCAGGCTCCAGCTGCCATGATGCGGCAGCATCGATTCCTTCATGTACTTGGACGAGGTATACATCAGGCAGACCGCATCGATCGCGCCCGGCGCGCGGGCGGCCGAGTGACCGTGGGCGACGCCGGTGATGGCTCCGGAATTCTGCCAGGTCTCCGGATGCTCGCATTCGAAGGTGTAGATCCGGCTCCAGTAAGGCGCGCTGTGGGTATCCCAGAAGCAGCTGTTGGCGAGCCTGGGAAACGAATGCGGATGGAAGCTGATCGCCGCATCGAGATCGTCATAATAGCCCTTGGCAGCGTGAACCGGCTTCGAGCCGCACATCTTTTCGGCCGGTTCGCCGAAGAATTTCAGCCGCCCCTTGATGCCGCGCGTTTCCATCACATGCTTGGCGGCGAGGAAGCCGGCAAACGATCCCATGCCGAGCGCGGAATGCGGATCGGTATGGCCGGCGGCATGGCGGCTGACGCCCGGTCGCGGTTCGCGCCGCGGCACCGGAGCCTGCGAGGTGCCGGGCACCGCGTCATATTCCGCATAACCGCCGATGGTCGGTCCATCGCCGTTGGACCACTCCGCGGCAAAGGCGGTGGGCATGCCGCCGGAGCCGACCTCGACTGCAAAGCCTTCGGCTTTCAGGCGGTCCACGTACCAGGCGGCCGATCTGTATTCGCGCCAGGACGGCTCGTGGAAATTCCAGATCGTCATATGGTCGCGGGACAGGCGCGCGGTATTGTCTTTGATCCAGCCCAGTGCCAGAACCTTGTCAGGGCTGATGTCGCGGCTTCCGGTCATGGTATCATTCCCATTGTTTATTGTTTCATTCGCCGTGCGCGAACGACGATGTCGATCAGCAGCAATCCAACGGTCGCCAGCACCAGCACGGCGGCGACCGCGGCCATGGTCGGATCCAGGCTTTCGTTGATGCCGTCCCACATCCGCCGCGGCAGCGTGAACACGCCGCGCCCGGCGATGAACAGCACGATGACCAGTTCGTCCCAGCTATGGATGAAGGCGAAGATCACGCCAGAGACGATGCCGGGCAGGATGTTGGGAATGATGACCAGCCGTAGCGTCTGGCCGACGCTGGCGCCGAGATTGAGGGCGGCCTGTTCGAGCCGCGGATCGAATCCCGCAAGCGCCGTCGACACGGTGATGACCACATAGGGCATGCCGGTGACGGCATGCGCGATGATCACGCCGGTGTAGGTGTCGATCAACCGCAGATCGATCCAGACCTGGTAGATGCCGAGCGCATAAACGATGGTCGGCACGATAATGGGCACCAGCATCAGCATCCGCACGGCATTGCCGGCGCGACTGCTGACGCGCCAGCAACCGATGGCGCAGAGCGTGCCGGCGATCCCGGCGATCGCCGTCGACGCGAGCGCGACGACGAGGCTGCGCAAGATGCTCGAAAGCCACGGCGCGCTCAGCAGGTTGCGATAATATTGCAACGACAGCCCTTCGTGCGGCAGCGACAGATAGGACCGGTCGGTGACTGAAACCGCAAACACAATGGTGATCGGCAGCACCAGAAAGCAGATGACCAGCCACGCCAGCGAGCGCGTCATGATCGAAACACCAGCGAAACCGGGATTGCCCATGGCCTACACCGAGCCGAACAATTTCTTGAGATCGACGATGCGGCCGAGCACCACCAGCAGCACGCCGATCACGACCAGCAGCGCTGCCGCCAGCATCGTCCCGACACCCCAGCGCACGATCTCCAGAATCTGCACCTTGATGTATTCAGCGATCATCAGGGTCTTGCCGCCGCCGAGCAGGGCCGGCGTCACGAAGAAGCCGAGCGAGAACATGAACACCAGAAGGCCCGCGCCGATCACCCCCGGCATCGACAACGGCAGGAACACCTTGCGGAAGGCCGCGCCGCGCGTCGCGCCCAGCCCGCGGGCGGCGGCGATGCAGCGCTGATCGATATCGCGCATGTTGGCGTAGATCGGCAGGATGCCGAACGGCAGCATGTAGTGGACCATGCCGATCATCACGCCGGTTTCGTTCCAGATCAGACTGAGCGGCGCATCGATCAGCCCGCTACCGACCAGCACGGTGTTGATCAGGCCTTCGCGGCGCAGCAGCACGAACCAGGCAAAGGCGCGCACCAGCACGGAGATCCACAGCGGCACGACCACCCCGAGAAACATCCAACGCCTGGTGCGTTCACCGGCATGGACCAGCGTGTAGGACACGATGTAGGCGAACAGCAGCGTGATCAGCGTGGTGACAACGCTGATGCGCGCGGTGGTCAGCAGCATTTTCTGAATCGACGCGCTGGTCGCGAGCAGCGCGAAATTCTCCATCCCGGGCCGCGGCACCGTGACGCTCATCCAGAGCACTTTGGAGATCGGGTAGAGATAGAAAACCACCATCAGGGCCAAGGCCGGCAGCATCAGCAGCCAGTAGCGCGCGACCCCGTCGAATCGCAGGCGGCGCACTGGAATAGGCTGTGAGGTATCGGTGCTGGTGGTCATCGGATCCCGGTCCAATGGTGCTTCAATTCATCCCGTTCAGGACGAAATGAAATCGAGATACGACTGGAACGTCTTGGAGTGGTTCGCGATGTACCAGTCGGCATTGATCTTGGCCTGGACGGCGACGTTGGCCGGATCGGCCGGATTCATCGCACGCCGCTCCGGCGGCACGAGGCCCTGGGATGCCGGATTGGACGGACCGTTGCCCATGGCGTTGAACAGCTTGATCTGCCCCTCGGGCTGCTGCATCGAGGCGATCGCGCGAAATGCCTCCGCACCGGCTGGATTTCCCTTCGGCACCACCCACAGCGCGGGCTGCAACAGCCCATCCTTGAAAGTGTAAGCGATCCGGCCCTTGGTCTCTGCCGCGAGGACGTTGGCGCGGGTGTGCCACAAGAGGCCCATCACGCATTCGCCGTCGCGCAGCAGGCTCTGGCTTTCGGCGCCGCTGTTCCAGAACAGCAACTCGTTCTTGATGGTGGCAATCTTGGCGAAGGCGCGCTTGACATCGAGCGGATAAAGCTTGTCGTGCGGCACGCCGTCGGCGATCAGGCTCAGCTCGAGCATCGCCTGGGAATCCTTTCGCAGCATGCGCCGGCCCGGATATTTCTTCAGATCGAAGAAGTCGGCGAGCGTCGGCGTTTCCTTCACCTTCGCCGTGTCCCAGGCCAGCACCGACGAGAACATGTAGCCGACCACGCCCCTCTCATAGGCGAATTCGGGCAGCAGCTTGGTTTTGTCGACGATGCTATAGTCGATCTTTTCCAATGCATTGTGCGGGCCGAGTTCGGCGAGTGTCGTGATGCCCGCGTCGCAGATATCCCAGGTGACGTTGCCGGATTGCACCATGGTCAGGATCTTGCCGTTCAGCGCCCCGCTGCCGTCGAGTACGAGGCGGCCGCCCTGGGCAGCGAACGGCTGCACGAAGGCCTCATCGAACGCCTTCATGGCGACGCCGCCGAAATTGACCAGCACGACCTCCTTACGCGCCTGCGCGACGGACTGGCCGGAGGTCAGCACAACAGGCGCCGCGAGCAGGGCCGCGCCGCCCTTGAGCAGGCCGCGACGGGAGATGGCGACAGGCGGATGGCGATTGGTCATGGCATCGATCTCATCTGGTTGTTGCGGTTGCTTGCACGATCGGAGATTCATGTTTCAGTGACACGCGTTCCGGCACCGGCATCCCAGCACAGCGTCACCGGCTGGCCGGCAGCCGGCGGTTCGCCGTGCTTCCAGGTCGGGACCGTGACCGAGATCGCGCCGAAAGCCTTGGTCTCGACCAGAAGGCGGAACTGCGCGCCGAAATAGCTCCACTCGGAGATCACACCATTGATGGTGTTGTCGCCGGCGCCACCGGCGGCGATCGCAATCTTTTCGGGTCGCAATGCAACGACCACACCTTGTCCGATTGCAGGGCTCGCACCATCCACGGATGCTTGCATCACTTTTGTCCCTTGACCGACGAATACAAAGCCGCCCGGAACATGGCTTTCGACTTCACCGCGCAGGAAATTGCTCTTGCCGAGGAAGTCCGCGACGAAGGTCGTCGCCGGGCGGTCGTAGAGCTCGCGCGGCGCGCCCTGCTGGATCACCTTGCCGTCCCGCATCACCGCAATCCGATCGGACATCGACAGCGCCTCGTCCTGGTCATGCGTGACATAGATGAAGGTCAGGCCGACCTGCCGGTGCAGCCGCTTCAACTCCTCTTGCATCTCCCCCCGCAGGTTCTTGTCGAGCGCGCTGAGCGGTTCATCGAGCAGCAGCAGATGCGGCGTGAACACCATCGCACGCGCCAGCGCGACACGCTGTTGCTGGCCGCCCGAGAGCTGGCGTGGACGGCGGTCGGCGCGGGCGGCGAGCTGCACCAAATCGAGCGCCGCGGTCACCTTGCTGCGGACCTCGGCTTCCGGCCGTTTACGCACGCGCAGCGGAAACGCCACATTGTCGAACACGCTCATATGCGGAAACAGCGCATAGCCCTGGAACACCATGCCGAAGTTGCGCTGTTCGGGCGGCAGGTGAACGATGCTGCGCCGGTCCAGGCGGATATCGCCCCTGTCCGGCTGGACGAAGCCGGCAATCGACATCAACAGGGTGGTCTTGCCGGAACCGGAGGGACCGAGCAGGGTCAGAAACTCACCGCGCCTGACGGTCAGCGAGACCTCGTCGAGCGCGGCGAATCCGTCATAGGATTTGCGCAAATTCTCGATATCGAGGTCATGACCGATTTGCGCAGCCGTCATCGCGTTCGAAGTCCCCACCACAACTCTGATGCCTGCCTGCGGACCGGGGGCCACCGATCCGTGCCGCGACGCAGCTGGCTCTTGATTTTGAAAAAGTGTGATCGACGGCGGGGGCCACCACAATCATCTAAATTGCACACGATCCGTGTTTTTTTTGAACGAGTGATCGTCCGTGCATGCGCACACGTCATGAGCCGCAACGCAACGACTGCCCCCCGCAAGGCAGATTGCTTCCCGGAAGGCAGCCACTGCCTCAGGAATATCCAACTCCTGGTGGACGGTGCACGCCGTGGCTGCCGGTTGCGGCGGGGTCCCCGTCATCATCGCAGTCACTGTGCAGCATTACGGGATCGTTTTGTCGCATTGGCCACGCGCGCGCGGCATCCGGCCGCAGTGCCGATGCCTCCGGTGCAGCGACTGTCGGATTGAGCTGCAGCATGTCCTTCAGCCAGCGGCGCAACACCACAAGCTCCGGATCCGCCCAACGCTTGGCGGCGGCGAGAAAATAGTAGCCGCCGAGCCTGACCGGCTGGCTTAAATCGACCAACGTGCCCGCGGCAAGATCGTGCTCGATCAACAACGTATTCGCCAGCGCCACGCCCTGGCCGAGCCGCGCCGCCTCGATGGTCAGATGGGCATGCCACAGCCGCGGTCCGCGCAAGATGGGAAAGTCGGTCACGCCGGAGTATTCCAGCCACTGCTCCCAGTACAGGGTCGACGCCTCGTGCAGCAGCGGCAGATTCAGAAAATCAGCCGCGCACCTGATCTCGGGAAAGCGCGCGCGAAACGAGGGGCTCGCCACCGCATGCACCGGCGGATGGGCGATCAGTTCGGTCCGCACACCCGTACTCGCTTCAAGCCCGTTGATGCAGATGACCTCGGCGTCAGCCTCGCCGCGCACCAGGTCCGGTCGTTCCGTGGTCGGCTGCAGCATGATCTCGAAATTGTGGCCAAGCCGGCTCTGCAACTGCGGCAGCCTGGCCAGCAGGCGCTGATGAGCGATGCCCGGAATGCACCAGATCGTCAGCGTGCGCCGGCTGGCCGGGCGGATGTCATCATTGGCCCGGCGCATGATGTCGAAGGCGCGGCGGATCTGGACGTTGTAGGCCTCGCCCGCCTGCGTCAGCAGCAGGCCGCGCCCATGCGGCTCGACCAGCACGACCTCGAGATCAAGCTGCAGGTTGCGCAGATGGCGGGAGACCACCGTAGGGCTCACCGCCAGTTCATCGCTGGCGGCCTTGATGCTGCCGGTGCGGGCGAAGGCCTCGAAGGCTCTCATGGCATTCAGCGAAGGAAGGCGCATCGAATGGCTCCATGCTATCGGTCACGGATGGAACCATGCAGGACCTTGGCGCTCAAGGCCAGTGTCTCGGGCCCGGCGCTCGTCGCCGGAACCCGGCCATTATCCAGGCGCGGGCTGCGCTTCCCGCGTGACATACTGGCCGTCGCCCTCGCGACCGACGAGCGTGCCGTCGCGCACGATGAAGCGGCCCCGGACCATGGTCGAGACCGGCCAGCCCGTAATGTCCATGCCCTCATAAGGCGTGTAGTCGGCGCCGTGGTGGAGATCAGCCTGCAACAGCACCCGTCTGCGCTCCGGATCCCAGATCGCGATGTCCGCATCATAGCCGATCGCGATCGAGCCCTTGCGCGGCAAGCTATAGGTCTTGGCATGATTGGTCGCCGTCAGCGCGACGAACTGGTTCAGTGTGATCCTGCCCTTGCTCACGCCTTCGGAAAACAGGATCGGCAGCCGCGTCTCGATGCCGGGAATGCCGTTGGGCACCCAGCGGAAGCTGGTGCGCCCCTTCGGGTTCAGCTTGCCGGCCTCATCCTGGTAGCGAAACGGGCAATGGTCGGACGAGAACAGGGTGAAGATCCCCTGCTGCAAGCCTTCCCAGCATGCCTCCTGGCTCTCGCGGTCGCGCGGCGGCGGCGAGCAGACATACTTTGCGCCCTCCATGCCCAGGCCTTTCATGTCGTCCTCGGTCAGCACCAGGTATTGCGGGCAGGTCTCACCCTTGATCTTGAGGCCGCGCATCTGCGCCCGCTGGATTTCCTCCATCGCCGCACGATTGGAAACATGGACGATCACAATCGGGACATCGATCAGCTCGGCCAGCGAAATCGCGCGGTGGGTCGCTTCGCGCTCGACCACGATCGGGCGCGAGGTGCCGTGGAAATGCGGCGCGGTGTTGCCCGCCTGCTCCAGCCTGTCGGTGAGGAAGCGGATGGCATCGTAGTTCTCGGCATGGATCTGCACCAGCGCGCCGCTTGTCCGCGCCACCGACAGCACTTCCAGGATCTGCCGATCGCTGAGCACGAGGTCGTCATAGGTCATGAACACCTTGATCGACGAATAACCGTCGGCGATCAGCGCCGGCAGCTCCTGCCCCAGCACGTTTTCGGTGGGATCGGACACGATGCAGTGAAAGGAATGATCGACATAGCACTGCCCTTCGGCCAGCGCATGATAGTCTTTCAGCGCCTCGCGCAACGGCGCGCCCTTGGGCTGCAGGCAATAGGGCATCACGAAGCTGTTGCCGCCGAACGCCGCCGCCCGCGTCGCGCTGGCGAAATCGTCGGCCATCACGATGCCTGGCCCGGACGGCTGCGCGATATGGACATGGCTGTCGATCCCGCCGGGCAGCACCAGCTTGCCGGACGCATCGACCACCTCATCCGCGTCGGTGAGCGCCTCCCCGATCGCGACAATGCGGCCGTTCTTGATGCCGACATCGGCCTTGAAGGTGTCGCTGGCGGTCGCAACCGTGCCGTGGCGAATGATGGTGTCGAAAACCGCCATGATCGGCCTCCCCTGATCTCTGTTACTCTAAGCCACATGCGCCTGCTGGAACAGCGAGCCCCAGCCGGTGACGCGGCGGGGATCCACCCCGGCCAAGATCAGGCTTTTCCAGACCACGGTGGCGATGGTGTCGTAAATCGGAAGTCCCGTGCTTTGCTCCAGGATCTCGACCAGCGGCGCCGCGTTCAAATTGGTGCAGATCACGGCGATGGCTTGCGGTTTGTCGTTCGCCACGTCGCGGGTCATGGTCGCGAGTTGATCCGCGGTCACCTCCGAAAACGAGAAATTATCCTGCAGACCGAGATGCCGCTCGCCCTGGCAGGCGATACCGAGCCTGGCGTAGTTCGCCAGGATCCGGTTCTGGACATCATCGAGATAGGGCGTGACGAAGCCAAGCCGCGTCACGCCGGTTTTCGCGAGGATCTCGTTCAAGGCAAGCATCGAGGTGGTGGCGGGAATGCCGGTGGCAACGGTGATCCGTTCGCAGAGACGAACATCGGCGTCGAAGCCGAGCCAGCCGGAGGACGTGCCGTTCCAGCCGATGGTGTCGACCTTGGCGTGCGCCAGCAGCTCCGCCGCCCGCAGGATTTCACTGTCGTCGAACTGGGCCAGCGCCCGTTCCGACAATGCGATCTCGGTCACCTTGAAGCGCGAGAAGTGCGCGGTGACGTCCGGCAGGCCGGCCAGCATAGCCTGGGTGACGGGTTCGAGCACGGTATTCGAGGAAGGCGTCAGCATTCCCAGCAGCACACGTTTGGTCATCAGGACTCCGACATTTCAGGGGTAGCTACATATCAACAGAAGCAATTTTCCGATCCGAACGCAGCAAGTGCAGGATATGCCGCTTGCGCTCGTTGAACGCCGCGCTGGTGATATCGCGCGGCCTCGGCAGGTCGATAGGAATGATCTCGCGGATACGCCCGGGACGCGCGCTCATGACGGCGACATGGGTGCCGAGCGTCAGGGCCTCATCGATGCCGTGGGTCACGAACACGATCGTGCCCTGGTGCTGCTGCCAGATCCGGACCAGTTCGGTCTGCATGTCCATGCGCGTCTGCTCGTCGAGCGCGCCGAACGGCTCATCCATGAGAATGACCTGAGGATTCATCAGCAGCGCTCGCGCAATGCCGACGCGCTGGTTCATGCCGCCGGAGAGTTCGGACGGAAAGTGATTTTCGAACCCGGTGAGGCCGACCATGTCGATATAACGCTGCGCGATCGCGCGCCGCTCGCCCTTCTGGCCGCCGCGCAGCAGCAGATGAAACGCCACGTTCTCCCACACCGGAAGCCATGGCATCAGATTGGCCTGCTGGAACACCACCCCGCGATCAGCCCCCGGCGCGCGCACGAGTTCGCCATCGACGGTGACGGTGCCCGACGATGGTTTCTCGAAGCCGGCGATCATGTTCAGAAGCGTTGACTTGCCGCAGCCGGACGGCCCGAGCAGGCAGACGAACGCATTCTTTGCAACCGACAGGCTGATGTCGTCGATGGCGGTGACATCGGCCTTGCGCTTGGCGTCGCGAAAGACTTTGGAGACATGGGAGATCTCAATCGCCGCCATGCTCAGGTCTCCCCGGACTGAATGGTGGTGTTGCGCTGCCAGTGCAGAATGCGCGCCATTGCCGCGCGGATCAGAAGATCGCTCATGAACCCGAGCAGGCCGATGCTGGCCATCGCCGCCAGCACCAGGTCGTAACGCAGGAAATAATAGGAATCCCACAGCACATAGCCGAGCCCGCTTTTCACCGCGACCATTTCCGCCGTCACCGTCAGCATCCAGGCCGAGCCGATGCCGATGCGCAATCCCGCAAAGATGCTGGGGAGCGCCGCAGGCAGCACGACAAAGCGCAGCAGCTGACGATTGCCGCCGCCGACCATCATGCCGGCGCGCAGCAAATTGCGGTCGCAGGTCTTCACGCCATGGATGGTGTTGAGCAGGATCGGGAAGAATGCGCCGAGAAACACCAGGAAGATCGCCGGCTTGTTGGCGATGCCGAACCAAACGATGGCGAGCGGAATCCAGGACACCGGTGGAATCGGACGCAGCACCTGCAGCGTCGGTTCGATCACGATCTCGATTGCGCGCGACCAGCCGATCGCGATCCCGAGCGTCACCGCAAGGGCGCCGGCGATGGCGAAGCCGGCGAGCACCCGCGCAAGGCTCGCGGCGGTGTCATAGATCCAGTTGCCGCTGTAGGTCTGGGTGTTGCCGTCGGTATGGAACACCCAGTCGGCCCATGCCTTGGCCACAGCCGACGGCGCCGGAAGCAACGCCGCCGGGAGCGCCCCCGATCGCGAGAACAGTTCCCAGCCGATGAGGATAGCGACGGGAACGAGATAACGATCGAACCGGCGGAGTGTTGAAAGGGCGCCCACGACGCGTCTCAGTAACCGAGTTCGGTCTTGGGTTTGCCCGTCACCGCCTCCAGAAACTGATAGTCCATGTTCTTGTCGACGGCGGCCGAGACATCGGAATTGATATATTTGAGGTCGCGCATCATGGCCGCGATCGCAAGCGCCGAGGCGCGATACATCTTCGGATCCGGATCGAGATTCTCGATGGCTCCCGTCGCCACGCCCTTGTCCAGCCCGGTGACTTTGCTGATCACATCCACCCAGGCCGCCTTGTCCGAGGCGATAAACTCATCGACCTTGACGATGGCCCGCACCGTCTCCTGCAATCCCTTGGGATTGGACGCCACCACGTCGGACCGGGTGAGCACGATGTTGGTGAGCTTGCCGGCCGCCTGGTCATAGGGATAACCGAACAACTTGGCGGCCTTCGCCTGCAGGATCTGTGTCGCGAACGGCTCGACCGTGCTGATCAGTTCCACCTCGCCGCGGCGCAAAGCCTGCAGATGGTCGGATGGGTTTGGAATGTTGATGAACTGGACATCCTTGTTGACGTCGATGCCCTGCTTGGCGAAGGCGCCGCGCATATGGATGTCCTGGGCATTGCCGCGCGATGCGGCGACGCGGAACGGCTTGCCTTCCGCCTTGTAGGCCGCAATGACCTTCTTGAGCGAGGCCCAATCGTTTGGCGTGACGTCCAGATCATTGGTCACCAGCATGGCCGATCCGCCATTGACCTGCCCGGAGATCGCGATGACGTCGAAGCCCTTGTCGAGCGCGATCACGTAACTGAGATAGGTGACCTGCGCGACGTCGAGGTTTTTGGTGACCAGCGCCGTCAGGGCGTCGCTGCCGGTATTGAAACCGACGGCGTCGATCTTCACTCCGGTGGCATACTGCGGCGTCAGCGACATCGGCGTGCAATGGGCACACTTGGCATAGCCGAGCTTGATCGTCGGCTCGCTCTGGGCCAACGCCGGATCAAATCCGGTCACGATGGCAATCGCCGCGATGGCGGCAAGGATGAGGTGTTTCAAGGGTTCAACTCCACGCACAAACGGTGTCCGACAAATCCCTTTCAGCAAGCCTCGTGCCAGATTGAATACGATATTCAATCAACTATTTATCTAGTAATTTCAACCATAAAGATGTATATTTTGCAGGTTGTTTTTGATGAAAAAAGCGGCTGGATCGCCGCTATTTGAGGCAGCATCCGGACTGCAGGGACACGACGTCATGGCCCGCCCCAAACCTCGCCTGCGCTTCACGCCCGCCCGCCTCAAGCTGTCGGCCAACTCATCGCCGAGCCCGCTCGAACGCCGCTCGCTGCATGACCAGTTGATCGCGCGGTTGCGCGAAATGATCATCGATGGCGACCTGCGCCCGGGCAGCGCATTGCCGGAACGGGCGCTGTGCGACACCTTCGGCGTGTCGCGCACGCCGCTGCGCGAGGCCTTCAAGGTGCTGGCCGCCGAAGGTTTGATCGAATTGCGGCCGCATCGCACCCCCGTCATCACGCCGGTTGATCCCGGCGAGATCGCCGACATGTTCGACGTGATGGTGGGGCTCGACGGCATGGCGGGCGCGCAGGCCGTGGCGAAGGCCACGGCCGGCGATATCGCCCGACTGGACGAGATGCATCATCAGCTCGTGCAACTGCATCGCGATTCATCGCGCGCGGCGTATTTTCGCCTGAACCAGAAAATCCACGCCGAGATCACACGCCTCGCAGGCAATCCGGTTCTCTCGAATATCTGGACCACGCTCAATGCCGGCATCTTTCGCGCCCGTGCGCTGGCCAATTACGATGCCAAACGCTGGACCGAGTCCGTCGAAGAGCACGAAGCCTTCATGGCCTTCCTGCGCGCCCGCGATGCACCCGCATTCGCCGCGGCGCTGAGTGCCCACACCCGGCGCACCGGCGACGCGGTGCTCGCCACACTGAACACGCCACCCGAGACAATATAAGTGATGCGGCTTTCGTCCATCCCGGGCTATTTGATGGGCGGCCGCGGCAGCACGGTTTCGCCGGCTTCCATCACATAGGTGTAGTCGAGCGCGTACCACGGCGACACGACGTCCGTGGCGGTGGGATGCGGCTCGTTGTGGCGCACGAATTCGCCGATCAGGGCCTTGGTGACGCCGAACTGCACGTCGCTGTCGATATGCGGATCCGTGGGATCGTAGACCTGCGAGATCAGCACCTTGAATCCCGGCTTGACGATCAGCGCATGTAGATGCGCCGGGCGGAAGGGGTGACGATCCTGCGCCTGCAACAGCCGCCCCACCACCCCATCGGTAGGAATCGGGTAGCCGATCATCTTGACGGTGCGAAACCAGAACCGGCCATCGGCGTCGGAGGTGAACTTGCCGCGCAGGTTCATTTCGGCCTGTTCGGGATCCTGGTTCTCATAAAGCCCGACCGGCGAGGCATGCCAGACATCGATCTCGGCGCCGGCGATCGGCCGGCCGGCGCTGTCGCGCACGGCGCCCTGCACGAACAGTGCATCCCCCGGCGTCTCGGAACGGACGATGCTGCCGCCATTCTCCACCCGCGGTGAATTCAACCGCCAGAACGGGCCAAGCAGCGACTGCGAGGTCTCGGTGTTGCCCTGATCGCCATTGTTCAGCAGGCACACCAGGGGCGAGACCCCGAGCGACCCCGCCATCAGCACCATTTCATTGTGCGAGTCGGTGGTGAGCTGGCCCATTTCGTTCAGGATCGCGGTGGCGGTGCGAAACTCCGCCTCGGTCAGCCGCACGTCGCGGACGAAGCCGTGCAGATGCGTGACCAGCGAGCGCATGATCTCGCGCAGCCGCGGATCCCGTGTCCGGTTCATCACCTCGAGCACCGCCGGCGTGACGTCCTGCTGACGTTCGATGATCATGGCGACCTCCCTGTGGGCGAATTGCGCCCTGAGAGGATTCATGGCCGGAGTACGGGGGGCGAGTCAACGCAGGTTAAAGGAATACAGGGGCCTGCTCAAAGTAAAGCGTCACCGCTGGGGTATTGAGCGCATTAGATATGCTGCGTCATGGCCGGGCTTGTCCCGGCCATCCACGACTTACGGCGCTACAAGGAAGAAAGACGTGGATACCCGGCACAAGGCCGGGCATGACGGCTGGTGATTTGGAAGCGCACCGGCACTCACGCAGTCCCGTCGACCTTACCCTACGCTCTCAATCCGCAAACCCGAACAGCTTTGCCGGATTGGTCACCAAAATCCGATGCAACTCAGCCTCGTCCGGCGCATAGCGATATAACAGCTCCAGCAGATCCGCATCGTTGGGCGGCTGCACCACCGAGACCGGGTGCGGCCAGTCGCTGGCCCAGACGCAGCGCTCCGGCGCCGCCTCGATATAGGTGCGTGCGATCGGGATCACGTCGTCCCAGGGCGGGCCTGCCTTCGAGGTCTTTTCGCCCAGCGACAGCATCACCCAGAAATTGCCTTGCGCCAGCAGCTCAAGCATCACCTTGAGATTGGGATCGTCCTTGCCGCGGGTCGGATCGGGCCGTGCCATATGGTCGATCAGCACCGGCACGTCGAGCGAACGATACTTGTCGACGCTGGAGACGATGCCGTCTTTCTCCGGCTGGATCTTCGCATACCATCCCAGTTCGCGGATACGGGCGATGGCGCGGGCAAAATCCTTGTCCGACAGCACGGCGCCGAGCTCCTGGCGAAAGCTGAAGCGTGCGCCGCGCACGCCGGCATCGTGCAGCCGGGCGAGATAGGCGTCGTCGGCCTCGGCGAACACCAGCGCGTTGGCACAGCCGCGATAGCTCGGCCCCATCGCCGCGAGGGCGTCGAGCACGACGGCATGGTCGGCGCCGTAGGTCGTGGTCTGCACGATGATGCCGCGCTCGATGCCGAGCGCGCGATGCACCCGCAGCGCCGCCTCCCAGGTGGCTGACGGCATCTGATAAGCCGCTCCGGCACGCACCGGGTATTTGTCCAGCGGTCCCAGCACATGGAACTGGCTGTCGATGGATTTCGGCGGCGGCGGCTTTGAGGGGCGGCGCGGGTTTGGATCGAATGGAAGATAGGTCGGCATGATGTGTGCGTCCTTTCGGTCAATCGATGACGGCCGTGAAATCGCACTGCACCAGCGCGCCGCCGTCCATATCCATCTGCAACGCGTGGCGGGCCGGGCGTGAATGTTCGTCGGGGAACATCTTGATCCACTCGACATTCACCGGCGCGCGCTGGGTGCGATCCTGCAGCCACACCGTCATCTTGATGATGTCGTCCGTGGTGCCACCGCCCGCCTCCACGATTGCCTTCATGTGCGCGAACATGTTGGCGCACTGCGATTCAATATCTTTCGGCATCTCGTTGGTCGTGGGATCGCGGCCGAGAATGACGCCGGACATCAACAGGTTGCCGATGCGACAGGCGTTCGGGATCGGATTGACGTGCTTGAAGCCACCAATGTGGATGCTCTTGCGCCGGGTGTTGGCCATCAGGACCTCCTTCTCTCAGACGAACTGGCAGGACACCGAGCCGAACGGCCCGTAGTCGGCGTGAAACGTGTCGCCCTTGCTGATATCAACCGGACGCGTGAACGATCCCGCCAGCACCACCTCGCCCGCCTTCAACTCTTCGCCATGCGGTGCAAGGCGGTTGGCAAGCCACGCCACGCCCTGCGCCGGATGATTCAGCACGCCGGCGGCGATTCCCGTTTCCTCGATCTGGCCGTTGCGGAACAACAGCGCACCGACCCAGCGCAGGTCGACGTCCAGCGGACGGAACGGCCGGCCGCCGACCACCAGCGCCGCATTGGCGGCATTGTCGGAAATCGTATCCATCACTTTTCGCGCGGCCTTGGTTTCCGGGTCGATCCGATGCATGCGGGTTTCCAGGATCTCCAGCGCCGGCGTCACATAGTCGGTGGCGTTGAGCACATCGAACAGGGTGCAGTCCGGCCCCTTCAACGGCGTCTTCAGCACAAAGGCCAACTCAACCTCGATGCGCGGCGCATGGAAGCGCGAAAACGGGATCGCGTTGGTGTCGGCATAGAACATGTCGGCGAACAGCACGCCGTAATCCGGCTCGCCGATGCCGACCGCGCTCTGCATCGCCTTCGACGTCAGGCCGATCTTGTGGCCCTTGATGATGCGGCCGCGCGCGAGTTGCAGTTTCGTCCAGGCCCGCTGGATCGCATAGGCATCCTCGATCGACAGCTCCGGATGCTCCAGCGTGAAGGCGCGGATCAGCGACTTGCTGCGCTCGGCGTCATCCAGGCGCTGTGCGAGACGCTCAATGGTCGATTGCTCCAGCATCTCAGGCCTCCTCGATCACGGTGTTGCAGAGCAGGCCGATCCCCGAGGATTCCACTTCCACCACGTCGCCGGGCTTGAGCCAACGCGGCGGCGTGAAGCGCGCGCCGGCGCCGGTCGGCGTGCCCGTGGCAATCATGTCGCCGGGCTTCAAGGTGGCGAAGGTCGAGAGATAATGAATCAGGAAGTCGAAAGGGAACATCAGCCGTTCCGTCGAATCCTGCTGGCGCACCTCGCCATTGACGCGAGTGACGATGTCATGCGGTCCGCGCGGATCGTTTTCGTCCGATGTAACGATCCACGGCCCGATGCTGCCGGAACGGTCAAAGTTCTTGCCCTGGGTCACGTTGAATTTGCCGTGGTGCAGCCAGTCCCGCACGCTGCCCTCGTTGCACAGCGACATCCCGAAGATGTGCTCCCAGGCTTTGTCGCGCGGAATATGCCGCCCTTCCTTGCCGATCACGATGACAATTTCGCCTTCGTAATCGAGCTGCTCGGACACCTTCGGCTTCTCGATCGGCTGGCCGGAGCCGACCACCGACGACGGATTGCGCACAAACAAGCTCGGATATTTCGGAAGATCCGAGTTGTCCTTGTACTCGGCGTTGCGATCCCTGTAGTTGACTCCGATGCACCACAGCTTCTCCGGCGCCGGAACCGGCGGCAGCAGCGTGAGATCCTCAAGCGCGTGATCGGCCGCCTGCCCGGCCACCGCCTTGCGTGCGGCCTCCAGTCCATCGCCGGCGATCAGGCTGCGCAAATCCGGATAGAGATGTCCGATCCGCCCGGTGAGATTGACCACACCGCCGGAGATCGCGGCGCCGTAATACGGCTTGCCGTTGACGATATAACTCAACAAACGCATGTCTATCTCCCGATCATGGTCGCATCGGACGGCGCCGCGCCGTGCCGCGAAGTTGCTGAAGTCTTGAGAGCGCGCCGGCGGGTCTCCGGCAGCGCCAGGGTCATTGCGAGGAACAGCACGATCGCAGGCACCACCACCAGCATGCCGGCGGACAGCTCGCCACCGAGATGGGCTGCCGCAAGCGGCACCACCACTGGCGCGAAGCTGCCGATGCCGCGTCCGGCCATGTAGACCACCGACACCGCAGTGGCGCGCACTTCAATCGGATAGATCTCCGACAGCCATGTGCCGACCACGCCGAGCGCCGAATTGCCGATCACGAAGGCGAGGTAGATCCAGAACATCGGGAACGTTGTGAGGCCGCCCGGATACGCATGATGCGCGTAGGCATAGAGCCCGCAGGCCATCAGCACCCACGACAGCCCCGGCAACAGCGCGCCGAAACGGCGTCCGAGCGCGTCGTTCAGCGCGCCCATGCTGAGATATGACAGGCCGCCGACGATGGAGGCGATCACCGAGATGTTGCGCACGATCTCCGGCGGCGTGTTCAGCGATTTCTGCAGCAGGGTCGGCATGAACACCACGATGCCGTAGTAGGCAAACATGTAGGCCATCATCCACGCCAGGCACATCAGCGAGATCGGCAGCAACGGACCGCGGAACATCGCCGCCAGCGTGTTGCCGGTGGCGACGCTGGTGAGCACCTCGCCGCTGGCGCGCTTGCGGTCGAACTGCTGCCAGGCCTTCGATTCCGGCATGAACACGCGGATGAAGATCATCAGCAGGATCGGCGAACCGCCGGTGAGCAGCGCGATGCGCCAGCCCCACTCCAGCGAGAACGACGTTGTGGCCCAGACGCCGACGATCGAGGCGCCCGCGCTGGCGATCACGGCGCTGCCCTGGATGAAGGCGCTGCCAAGCCCGCGCCGCTCCTTGTTCCAGGCTTCGTTGAACAGCACCATGCCGGCGCCCCACTCGCCGCCAAGCCCGATGCCGGTGATGAAACGCAACACGGCGAGACTGCCGTAGTCCCAGGCGAAAGCCGAGGCGATCGAGCCCGCAGCGAATACGCCGAGCGTCAATTGCAACGCCTGCTTGCGGCCGATGCGGTCGCCCAGCCAGCCGAACAGCGCACCACCGATCACCGAGCCCACTAAAGTGAGGCTGGTCACGCTGGCCACCTGGGTCAGCGAAATCTGCAGCGACTTCTGGATCGAGCCCATCAGGAACGGCATGATCAGCACGTCATAGAGATCGAGCGCAAAGCCGAGCATGCAGGACAGGATGATCGCCACGCGCTCACCCCTGGTGTACGCGGACGCGTCAGTCGGCTGCGATCGGGACGGGATCATGGGCGCGCTTACTCCGGCGATTTCGTGGTCTGGGGCACGGTCCGCAGGGTGACAATTTCGCCGAGCCGCGCGTAACGCGGGCCGGCAATGCGGGCGATCGGATCCAGCGCCTCGGTTTCGATCTTGCCGTTGTTGAACAGACCCTCGCGGACGTGGATCAGCACGACTTCACCGACCAGCAGGCGGCTGCGGGTCTCGCCGAACTCCAGGCACTGCCGGAACCGGCATTCCATGGCGATCGGCGCTGCCGTCAGCCGCGGCACCTTGATGCGCTCGCTGGGCGTGGTGTCGAGGCCCAGCACCTCGACTTCGCTGATATCAGGCGGATGTTCCACGGAGCTCTCATGCACCGCATTCATCAGTGGCGCGTCGGCGATGTGGATCACATACTCCTCGGTATTGAGAATGTTGTGCGCGGTGTCCTTGTAGACACCCGCCTTGCTGCCGACACTGATCGCCAGCATCGGCGGCTTCTGCGACACAAAGGTAAAGGCGCTGAACGGCGCAAGGTTCAGCACGCCCTTGGCCGACAGGCTGGTCACCCAGGCAATCGGCCGCGGCACCACGATGCCGGTCATCAGCCGGTAGGTTTTCTCGGCGCCGAGCTCGGCTGGATCGATTTGCATGGGAGAATCCTTATTACTCAGTTTTGCAGTGGCTGTAGGAAGCAATGCGCTTCACCACTTTCTGTGTCATCACCGGGCTTGTCCCGGTGATCCCGCTTAGGTGGGCAGTGCGTCCCTAAACGAGGTTGTGTCCGCGACTTGGCTCCGCCAAGTCGCTGAGGACGAGCCCGGCAACGACAGACAATGTGAAGCGGGCACCTCCGCCGCCACAACGATCTCACTCCGCCTTGATGTTCGCCTTGCGCACCACCGGGATCCACTTGGCGTCTTCACGCTCCAGATACGCAGTGAATTCGGTCGGCGTCATCGCCACCGCTTCGGCGCCCAGCACATTGAACTTCTCGACCACGACCGGATCCTTGAGGATCGCCACCATCGCATCGTGCAGCTTGCTGACGATATCATCGGCGGTGCCCTTCGGCACGAACAAGCCGGTGAAGGTCTGGCCGTCGAAATCCTTGTAGCCGAGCTCCGCGAAGGTCGGCACGTCGGGAATCCAGGAGGCCCGATGCTCGCCGGTCACCGCGAGCGCGCGCACCATGCCGCTCTTGATATACGGCAGCCCCACCGAGATCTGGTCCAGCGCGAACTGCACCTGGCCGCCGATCAGGTCGTTGATGGCCGGTGCATTGCCGCGATAGTGCACGGTGAGCCACTGCACGCCGAGGCTCGACTGCATCAATTCGCTGAGCAGATGATTGGTAGTGCCGGCGCCAGGCGAGGCCAGCGTCAGCTTGCCCGGATCCTTGCGGGCGAGATCGAGGAACTCCTTCAGGGTCTTCACTGGGAGCGACGGATGCACCTCGAGCACCAGTGGCGTCATCGAGATGGATGTGATCGGCAGGAAATTGCGCTTCCAGTTGTAGGCGTCGCGCTTGTTGATCTCGGGGGCGAACAGCACCGGGCCGTTGGCGCCGATGAACAGGGTATAGCCGTCCGGCGCCGATTTCGCGAACATCTCGCCGGCAATCAGCCCGCCGGCGCCGGCGCGATTGTCGATCACGAACGGCTGGCCAAAGCTCTCCTGCAGCTTGTTGGCGACGATGCGCGCAGCGCCATCGACATTGCCGCCGGCCGGATACGGCACCACCACCTTGACCGCATGGCTCGGCCACTGCTCCGCAGCCGCCGGCGGGGCGAACAACGCCACAAGTGCAGCGCTCGCGAGCGCCAGGCGTCGTGCCGAAAACCTCATAATGTCTCCTCCCGATCCGTGTTCTGGACGGCTATCGCAGCCGCCGCGTTTTCTTGAGATGCGTGGACAGGCGCTCGTCCGCCCGCCAACACCCTTTATCGTGTGCCGTATCGGCCATCGCCCTTCCCGTGTCGACGGAATTGTGCTGTTTTTGTCCACATTGTGGACAAATCGGAGAAGAGGGATGAGTGGCGGACGGCGGCGAAACGATCGCAGCGCGCGGGAACCGCGCCAGGAACCACGTCAGGGAGCGCAAGCGATCCGCCGCGCCCTGAGCGTGCTGCGCATGCTCGCCGCCGGACGCGACACCGGCGTGCCGCTCGGCGACGTCGTGCAGGCCACCGCGTTGAGCCGCCCGACCGTGCATCGCATCGTGCATGTGCTGATCGAGGAAGGGATTGTCGAGCGCAACGAGGCCGGGCGCTATGCCATCGGCCGCCAGGTAGGCGAACTGGCGCTGGCGCGACCGTCGCGCTCGCCGCTGCTGATCGCCGCCGAACCGCATCTCGCGCGGGCGTCGGAGACGCTCGGCGATACCCTGTTCCTCACCGTGCGCACCGGGCTCGACACGCTGTGCGTGGCGCGGCGGATCGGCGCCTATCCGATCCAGGTGCTGTCGATCGAGGTCGGCGCGCGGCGCCCGCTCGGTGTCAGCAGCGCCGGTGTCGCCATTCTCGCGGCCCTGCCGGCGCCGGAAGCGCGCAGGATCGTGGCCGCCAACGCCGTGCGGTTCGAACCTTATCGCGCCACATCATCGGCTGTGCTCGGACGGATCCAGGCGGCGCGGCGCCGCGGCTACGGCATCGCCGACATCGGCCTCGTGCAGGGCACCAAGTCGATCTCGGCCTGGATCAGGAATCCGGAGGGCGCGCCGGTCGCCGCGATCACACTGTCCGCGATCCGTAACCGGCTGGGTCCGCGGCGCGAGACGGAGGTGGCGGAGGCCCTGCTCGCCGCCGCGCATGCGGTGGAGCAGGCGATTGCGGCAATGTGATCGACGGACGGGGTCTTCCGTCAGCGCGCAAAATCGACGGCGACGGTGTTGCCCCCGCTGACGACCACCCCGACCCGCTCGCCGGGCCGAGGTTGATAGCGACCGGATGCGAGCGCCGCGAATGCCGCAGCACCGCCAGGCTCGGCGACAATCCGGAGCCTGTTCCAGAGCCTGTCCTGGGCCTGCCGGATGGCTTCATCGGCAACAAGGACAACGTGATCCACATGTTTTTTCGCAACGGAAAAGACACGCTCGCCAACCCGGCGCGGCGCCAGCGAGTCGGCCGCGATCCCTCCGGTTTCCGCATCGACCGGGTGCCCTGCCTCCAGCGCCTTCCATAGTGTCGGCGACGCCTCGGGCTCGACGCCGACGACCCGGATCCTTCCGCCGAACCAGGCCGCGATGCCGCTGATCAGTCCGCCACCGCCAACCGCGACAAGCAACGTGTCGAGGTCGGGGGCTTGTTCTTCCAGTTCGAAGCCGAGCGTGCCCTGTCCCAGCATCGTCTCGGTCTGGTCGAACGCGTGAACCGGCAACGCGGTCGATTGTGCGGCCCAGGCCTCACTCGCGGCAAGCGCGTCCGCGTAACCCTCGCCTCCGACCACAAGATCGGCGCCATAGTCGCGGATCCGCTGAATTTTTGCGGCGGACGAGATGCCGGGCACGAAAATCTTGGCCGGCACCTTGAGCTGCATCGCGGCGTATGCGACGGCCGCACCGTGGTTGCCGCCCGAGGCCGCCACCACACCGGCGGCCGGCAAATCCCGCATCAGCAGGTTTACAAAAGCGCCCCGGACCTTGAACGAGCCGGAATGCTGAAGTTGTTCCAGCTTCACGCAGATCCTGACGGATCCCAGGCCGAAATCATCGCCGGCCACATCGATCACCGGCGTGCGGCGGATGTGGGGCCTGATCGCGCGTTCGGCAACCAGGATATGATCCCGGTCAACGGTGCCGTCGGACATCGGTGTTACCTTTTGTATTGGCCCGTCGGTCCTCGGCGAGGCCATTGGGCCTTGACCTTAATTCGGGATATGGCTAATTGGCAATATGTCTATTGAGAGAGCCATGCGGGCGCTGGCCAACGATCGACGGCTTCTGATCCTGGAATGGCTCAGGGATCCGACTGCGCATTTCCGCGCGCAGGTTGACGGTGACCTGGAGCGGGACGGCGTGTGTGGCCTGCTGATCGCGGAGAAACTCGGCGTCAGCCAGCCAACCGTCAGCGAACATCTGAAGATCCTCTCCCAGGCGGGGCTTGTTCGTGCCAAGCGCATCAAACAATGGACGTTTTATAAACGCGACGAGTCCAATATCAGGGACATCAAGAAGCAGATTCTGAAGACCTTCTAGTGTGCTGAATGCGAAGTTCGCTCCGAAGGCGCGGTTGAGTGATGCGAACTTCGGATTCGGGACACTAGCGCCCGTCAATGACATCGATCAACGCCCGTACCTTGCCGGCGCGACGGATACTTCGGCGCTGATCGGACAAGGCCTCGCGTATCGCTTATGATGATCGACGTGGAGAGCAAACGTTCCGATCGATCCCTCGTTTCCATCATGAGGTCCCGACATGAGAGCGCCCAAGACCGTGCGAAGCGCCGAAAACCTTGGCCGCGTCCGACTCTCGCCCTCGTTTTTCATGCGGGATTTTCTCTACAGCGAAATTGCCAACGTCCATGGCATTGCCAACCTGCCGGACGATCCCGACCCGGCCATCGCCGCGGGGCGGCGACTTTGTGAGGAGTTGCTGGAGCCGTTGCAAGCGACCTTCGGCCGCATCGCGATCCGTTCGGCTTTCCGGTCCGTGACACTGAACGCCTACGGCAACAGCCATTATCACAGTTGCGCCTCGAACAAACGCAACTTTGCGCGCCACATCTGGGATCGCCGCGATGACCACGGCATGGGCGCGGTCGCCTGCATTGCCCTGCCCTGGCTGGTCGATCGCATGGCAACGGGAACACCGTGGCAGGCGATGGCCTGGTGGATCCACGATCACCTGCCCTACAGCGAGATGCAGTTCTTTCCGAAGCTCGGCGCGTTCAACATCGGCTGGCACGAAGTGCCCAAGCGCACGATCTTCAGCTTCATCAGCCCGCGGGGCACCCTGACCAGGCCGGGCTTTCCCAATCACAACGGCGATCACGCCGCGCTTTACGACGGTTTCCCGAGTCCGCGAACCGTCTGCTGACGACACCCCAGCATCCGCCCTCAATCCTTCAATTCCGCCGCCACGAAATCGATGAACACCCGCACCTTGGCCGCGACATGGCCGCGCGAGGGATAGACGGCGTAAATGGCTGTTGCGATGGTCGACCAGTCGTCGAGCACGGTGACAAGCCGGCCACTGGCGAGATCGTCGGCGACATAGATCCGCGGAATCAGGCTGAGGCCGAAGCCGGCGAGCAGCGCGTCGCGCACCGCAAGGCTCGACGTTACCTTGTAGCGGCCGTCGATCGGCACCCGCATGACGCCACCGTCGCCGCGAAATTCCCATTCGTCGGCATGGCCCGACAGTGTGAACTGGATGCAGCTATGTCGGCGCAGATCGGCAGGCCCGGCCGGTGCGCCAGCGCGGGCCAGATAGGCCGGCGACGCGCACACCACATGCCGCATCGTCATCAGCTTGCGGGCGATCAGGCTGGAGTCCTTCATGGCATCGCTGCCGCGGATCGCCACATCGAATCCTTCCTCGATGATATTGACGCGGCGATCGCTCATCTGCAGGTCCACCGTCAGCTCCGGATGGCGCGCCAGGAAGGCCGGCATCGCCGCCGACAGTCTCAAGAGCGTCAGGGTCATGGGCGCCGCGACGCGCAACACCCCGCTCGGCGTCACCTGCATCGGCCCGAGCGACGCATCGGCTTGCGCAAGATCGTCGAGGATGCGTGAGACCTGCTCGTAGTAACGAGCGCCCGCGTCGGTGCGACTGACCCGGCGGGTGGTGCGATTGAACAGCCGCACGCCAAGATGGGTTTCGAGCTCGCTGATGTTCTTGCTGATCGCCGGCGGCGAGAGGCGGAGTTCGCGCGCGGCTTCGGCAAAGCTGCCGAGCTCTGCGACGTGCCGAAATACTCTGAGCGCCGTGAGATGGTCCATTCATCACCAATGGTGAATAGTATCTGTTATCAATGGCATATTGCCCACAAATCGGCAATGAATTAGCTGTTGATGACAACGACCTGGCCGGCCCGCCAGCCACCGACGTCAGGAATAAACGACAGCGAGGGGACGATCCGATGCCACAGTTCATGTGCGAAACCTGCGGCCAACAGCATGCGCCGCGCGAGGCGCCACCGCCGCGCTGCATGATCTGCGACGATGACCGGCAGTTCGTCCCGGTGACAGGACAGCGCTGGACCACGCCGGAGAATCTTGCGGCACGGCATTCCAACATGTTCCGGCAACTGGCTCCGGGGCTGATCGCGATCTCCACGGTGCCGCACTTCGGCATCGGCCAGCGAGCGCTGCTGGTGCAGACTCCTTCGGGCAATGTGCTGTGGGATTGCATTAGCCTGCTCGACGAGGCGACCATCAGCATCATCCGCGCCCTCGGCGGACTCAAGGCGATCGCGATCTCGCATCCGCATTTCTACAGCGCGATCGCGAGCTGGGGACGGGCCTTCGATTGCCCGGTGCTGCTGCACGAGGCCGACCGCGACTGGGTGGCGGAGCCGGATTCCCATCTGGATTTCTGGCACGGCGACAGCCGTGAGGTGCTGCCCGGCGTGACGCTGCACCGGCTCGGCGGACACTTCCCAGGCTCGAGCCTGCTGCACTGGGCGGAGCGCCGCGCGCTGCTGCCCGGCGACACCATGCTGGTGACGCCGGACCGCAGGCATGTCGCCTTCATGTGGTCGTATCCCAACTACGTGCCGCTGCCGGCCGCCGAGGTCACGCGCATCGGCAGCCGCCTCGCGGTGCTCGACTTCGATGCGATCTATTCGCCGTTCGCGGACCGCGGGCACATCGTGCGCGATGCCAAGGCGGCGGTGGCGCGCTCAGTCGAGCGGCACATTCATGGGCCACAACAGGCGCGGACGTCGCCTTAAGTCCGCGGCCTCTCGCTCAGTCCGTATTCGGCATCTGCGATCGTCTGCAGCGCAGCCTCACGCGACCCCAGCCGCTCGATCAGAAGCAAGCACAGCCGGGACAGAAACAGCGCCTCCTGCGCTGGTCCGACGCGGGTGATGGCTTCACAGACGTCGGAGTAGACATGATCTCGCTCCGCCTCCGTCCAGCGATCGGCAGTCATGACAATGCTCCCGCGTGACGCAGCGCCGTCTCGATGCGGTTGCGATCCACCGAGCGCCAGCGCGCGCAAATATAACCATCCGGCCGCACCAGATAGACCGCCGCGGGGTCGGCGTCGAAGGCCCTGCGGCAACGCCCCTCGGGATCGATCAGGGCATCACCGACGGGCCGGGTCGAAACGTCATGGGCATCGGCCATCACCGTCAGCACCGTCACATCGGAAATCGGGGAGCCGAGATCGAACGCCAGCTTCGGCGTCGGAAACACGATCAGGGTAAAATCCCTCCCCAGATGCCGTGTCAGGAAACTGGGCACGCCCTGCACAGTCACGGGACAATCCGGGATGACCGTCCCCGGCCGCAGCGCGGGGCTAAAATCCGTTTCATCCGGCGACGCCACATTGAGCGGCGAGCCGTCATAGGGAATGACGCTCGACTGCCTGGGATTGATCAGGCTGCGCAACTCGCGATGGCGCTCCGCCAGGGAGAGCACGGCGTCACGCATCAGTTCGAACCCGCGCGATGGCGGCGCCATGAACTCGGTGCTTTTCATGGCGTGCGCGATGTTGCCCGCCCACACATCCCGCCGCTCCCGGCTGTAGCTGTGCAGCAGGGACGGCGGCGAGCTGCCGTTAAGGATGCGGGACAGTTTCCAGCCGAGATTGAAAACATCCTCGAAGCCGCTGTTCAGCCCACGCACACCGAAGATCGGCACGAGGTGCGCGGCGTCGCCGGCAAACACCACGTTGCCGTGAATATAGTCGTCGAGCGACAGCGCCGAGGCACGGTAGCTGCTCGACCAGATCAGCCGCCACGGACGATCCACGTCCAGCATCGCGAAATGCGCCTCGACCACCGGGATAACCTTCTCCGGCTTGGTCATCTCCTCGGCACTCTCGCCGTCGTGCAATTGATAATCGATCCGCCAGATATCGCCGGGCTGGCGATGCATCAGCATGGTGCGGCCAGGATTGGACGGCGGATCGAACCACGCCAGCCGCTCGGTCGGCCAGCCCAGATCGACTTTCACGTCGACGATGACATAACGGCCCTCATACGCGGTGCCGCGCATCCGCAAGCCGAGTTCCTGGCGCACCTTGCTGCGCGCGCCGTCGCAGGCCACCAGCCATTGCGCCTGTGTCCGATAGCTTTGGCCGGCGGCATTCAGGTCGACACTGACGCCGGACACCTCCGTGCTGACACCCATCAGCTCCGTGCCCCATCGCAGCTCGATCAGTTCGGGATAATGTGCGATCGCATCGACCAGCAACTGCTCGATATCGTACTGCGCGATGTTGGTCATCGGCGCGAAACGATCGTCTGGACCGTGCGGCATGTCGAACGCGAGCACTTCGGCGGTGCGGTAGAAGCTGCGCCCCGTGGTCCAGCCGAGGCCCTTTTGCACAAATGCATCGGCCACACCGAGCCGGTCCAGGATCTCCATCGTGCGGCGCGACAGGCAGATCGCCCGGCTGCCCTGGCACACGGTGGTATCGGCATCGATCACGACCGAAGCAAAGCCGTGTTGCGCCAGCACGAGCGCGAGGGCGAGCCCGACGGGGCCGCCGCCGCAGATCATCACGTCGTGGCGTTTTGTCTCGCGGCCGGCGACGAGCGGCGGGAGATGAGGCTCGTGGACGGGATAGTCGAAGTCCGGTGTCATGGCATGCATATCTCGACCATGGCCTCATGGTTGCAGGCGCCGCACGCCGCGCCGCTCCTCACCACGAGGCCTCTGACTCAGATCACGCTGATCACTTGTTCAGCGCACACGCCGGGTCGGGCGGGCCGAAGGCCTGATCGCCGGGGATATGCGTCAGGATCTTGTAGTAGTCCCACGGATACTTCGATTCCTCCGGTGTCTTGACCTGCACCAGCACGAGATCGTGCACCATCAAGCCGTCCGGCCGCAGCTTGCCGTTGCGCGCGAACATGTCCTCGACCGGCTTCTCGCGCATCTTGGCCGCGACCTTGAGCGGATCGTCGGTGCCGGCCTCCTTGATCGCATTGAGATAGGAGGTCACCGCCGAATAGACGCCGGCCTGCCACATGGTCGGCATCTGCTTCATCTTGGCGAAGTAGCGCTTCGACCACTCGCGCGTCTTGTCATCCATGTCCCAGTAGAACGACGTGGTCAGCAGCAGGCCCTGCGCCGCCTGCAGGCCGAGCCCATGGATGTCGGTGATCAGCGCAAGAAGACCGGCCATCTGCTGGCCGCCCTTGAGCACGCCGAACTCACCCGCGGTCTTGATCTCGTTGATGTTGTTGGGCGGACCGCCGGCGATGCCGATGATCTTCGCCTTGGAGGCCTGGGCCTGCAGGATGAAGGAGGAGAGATCCGGCGTCGCGAACGGCGGCCGCACCGAGCCGACCACCTTGCCGCCGTTCTTCTCCACCACGGCTGAAGCGTCCTTTTCCAGGGAGTGGCCGAAGGCATAGTCATCGGTGATGAAGAACCAGCTGTCGCCGCCGCGTTTCACCACCTCCTGCGCGGTACCGACCGCCAGCGCATGCGTGTCGAACACCCACTGCATGGTGTAGGGCGAGCAGAACTTGCCGTGGAAATCGGTCGCGCCGGTGGACTGGGTGATGAACAACTTCTTCTTGTCGTTCGCGATATTCTGCACCGCGAGACCGACCGCCGACACCGGCACGTCGACAATGAGATCGACCTGCTCGACATCGTACCAGCGCCGCGCGATGCTGGCGCCGATATCGGCCTTCAACTGATGGTCGCCAATGATCACCGAGATCGGTTTGCCGAGGACCGTGCCGCCGAAATCGTCGACGGCCATCTGCGCGGCCGTCACCGAGCCCTGGCCGGTCGGCGCAGAGGCCGGTCCGTTCATGTCGGTGAGCACGCCGATTTTCACGAGATCGTCGGACACCTGGGCAAACGCGCCCGCCGACGAGACCACTACCAGAGCAACCGCCGCGGCTGCCCCCTTCCATCGCACCGTCATCAAACATCCTCCCTCTATGTTTTTATAAAATTCCTTATTGTGAGATTTCTATCAGCTCACGATCTCAAATCTCAACATCTTTGTTGGCGGTTTTCGTATTTTGAGATATTTTGAAGACAAGGCGCCGTCACAAGGTCAGCCATCTCAGGGAGATTCCCATGCAGCCTCAAGCCTTTGGCTATTTCGGTCTGGGCACCTCCCACTTCAACGACTGGCGTGATTTCGGCACCGGCCTGGTCGGCTTCCAGGCGGTCGAGACCACCCGCTCGTACCTCGCCTTCCGGATGGACGATCGCAAGCAGCGGGTGATTGTCGACGCATCGCTGCCCGAAGGCACGCGTTTCTTTGGCTGGGAAATGACGGATGCCGCGGCGCTCGACGCGCTGGCCGCGCATCTCGAGCGCGCGAAGGTGACGGTGACGCGCGAGCCAGCGTTTCTCGCCGACGCCCGCCACGTCCGTGGCCTGATCTCGTTTTCCGATCCCGCGGGAAACCGGCTGGAGGCCTTTCATGGTGCCGAGATCGACAGCACGCCGTTCCGGCCCGGCCGCAACATTTCCGGCTTCCGCACCGGTCCGCTGGGGCTGGGCCACGCAGTGCTCACCGTAAAGAGCCTCGACGCCATGATGCCGTTCTACACGGAGTTGCTCGGCTTCAAGCTGAGCGACTACATCCTGGCGCCGTTCCGCGCGTTCTTCTTCCACATCAACAAGCGCCATCACAGCCTGGCCCTGATCGAAACCGGCATCGACGGTTTGCATCACCTGATGGTCGAACTGTTCTCGCTCGACGATGTCGGCCAGGCCTACGACATCGCGCTCAACCAGCCTGATCGGATCGGCGTCACACTGGGCCGGCACACCAACGACTACATGACGTCGTTCTACGCCAAGACGCCGTCGGCGTTCTCCGTCGAGTGCGGCTGGGGCGGCCGCGAGATCGAGCCGGCCGGCTGGCAGGCGCAGGAGTATTTTGAAGGGCCGAGCCTGTGGGGCCACGAACGGACATGGCTGTCGCCGGCCGATCGCGAGCGGGCCCGCGAGATGCGCATGCAGGCGGCGGCCGATGGCCTGCGCCACCCGGTGCAGGTCTTGCCCGGCAATTTCCAGCGCATGTCGGGGGCGTGTCCGTGGTGGGACAGCGTCACTGCAACCGCTCGTCAGGACGAGACCACCCGTGTCTAGCCTCAAACGCATGCTGGCGGTGTTCGACGTCTTCACCCCGCAAGAGCCGAGCCTGACCGCCGACGAGATCATGATGCGGCTGAACTACAGCCGCGGCACCGCCTATCGCTACATCCGCGAACTGGCCGCCGCCGGATTCCTGAAACGGATCGGCGGCGCCTACTCGCTGGGACCGCGGATTGTCGAACTCGACTATTTCATCCGGGAAAACGATCCCAATCTGAACATCATCCAGCAGGTGCTGCGCGCGCTGAGCGAGCGGCTGGAATGTGACACGCTGTGGACCAGCTTCCTGGGTGACCACGTGGTGGTCAACCATCATGAACGCGGCACGGCGGCTCATCTCGTCAGCTACAGCCGGGGGCGGCGCATGCCGTTGTTTCGCGGCGCACCGTCCAAGGTCATTGTCTCCGCACTGCCGCACGCCCAGCTCAAGCGCCTGTATGAAGCGAATGTCACCGAGGCCGAGGCGGCCGGCCTGGGCGGATCGTGGAAGGAATTCCGCGCCCGCATGACGGCGATCCGGCGCGCCGGCTACTACATCTCCCGGAGCGAACTCGATCGCGGCAGCATCGGCATCGCGGCTCCGATCATCCTCGACACGCCGCAGCAGCCCGGCAGCATCGGCACCGTGTTCGGTGAAAAGCGCTTTGCCACCTCCGACGAAAACCTGCTGGTCCGCATCACCATCGATGCCGCGAAACAGGTGAGCGGCCTGATTGCCAACGGCACGGACGCCTCCGGCGACGTGCCGTGGCTGAAGGGCGCGATGGGGTGAATGCGTTGCTTATCATCAAACCCGATATCGAAACGCTTCCGTCCGATCACTCCTCTTTGTCGTTGCCGGGCTTGTCCCGGCAACCCCGCTTAGGAGGGCAGTGCGTCCCTAAGCGAGATCACCGGGACAAGCCCGGTGATGACAATGTGGGTGGGATGCTTTCGTTTGGCCGCTGAATCCAACTTGGCTCAGCCTCATTCCAATCACGCCACGTGATGCACCTGCTGCAGCCCGTACACCGGCGTGGCGATGCCTTCCTGGCGTGCCTTGAGCTGCAGCGACAGATACTGCGAATAGTGCCGCGACTGATGCAGGTTGCCGCCGTGGAACCAGAGCGCTTCCTGCTGGGTCGGCTTCCACATGTTGCGCTGCTCGCCTTCCCAGGGCCCGGGGTCCTTGGTGGTGTTCGACCCCAGTCCCCAGACCTTGCCGACCTTGCTCGCAACCTCTTTCGAGATCAGGTCCGCGGCCCAGCCGTTCATCGAGCCGTAGCCCGTGGCATAAACAACCAGATCCGCCGGCAATTCGCTGCCGTCGCTGAGGACCACGGAGTTCGCCGTCAGCTGTTTGACGTCGACGCCGCTCTTCAGCTTGATGCTGCCGTCGGCGATCAAGTCGGAGGCGCCGACATCGATGTAGTAGCCCGAGCCGCGCCGCAGGTACTTCATGAACAGGCCGGACTCGTCGTCGCCATAGTCGAGCATGAAGCCGGCCTTCTCCAGCCGCCTGTAGAATTCGGCGTCGCGCTCGCGGATGGTGTTGTACAACGGGATCTGGAATTCGTGCAGGATCTTGTAGGGGATCGACGCGAAGGTCATGTCCGCTTTCGCCGTGGTCATGCCGGCCTCGACCGCCTGCTCGGAGTACAGCGCGGCCAGCCCCAGCTCCATCAGCGTGTCCGACTTCACCACATGGGTCGACGAGCGCTGCACCATGGTGACGTCGACGCCGTTTTCCCATAGCGCGGCGCAGATATCGTGCGCGGAATTGTTGGAGCCGATCACCACCGCCTTCTTGCCGCGATACTTGTCCGGCCCGGGATGCTGCGACGAGTGATGCTGATCGCCCTTGAAGCTGTCCATGCCTTCGAACTTCGGGATGTTGGCCTTGCCCGACATGCCGGTGGCCAGCACCAGCTGTTTCGGCTTGAGCACGATCTCCTTGCCGTCGCGTTCGACCACCACGGTCCACTCGCGAGACGTTTCATCGTAGCTGGCCTTCTTGCACTCGGTCGAGCTCCAATAATTGAGCTCCATTACCTTGGTGTACATCTCCAGCCAATCGCCGATCTTGTCCTTCGGGGAGAACACCGGCCAGTTCCGCGGGAACGGCAGATACGGCAGATGGTCGTACCAGACCGGATCATGCAGGCAGAGCGATTTGTAGCGCTTGCGCCAGCTGTCGCCGGCGCGCGCGTTGCGCTCGATCACGATGGTCGGCACACTGAGCTGACGCAGCCGCGCGGCGAGCGCAATGCCCCCCTGCCCGCCGCCGACGATCACGCAATAGGGCTGGCGCGAATGGCCGAGCTCTGCGGCCTCCGCCTCGCGCTCTTCCGTCCAGCTCTTGCGGTTGCGATCGGACCCATGCTTGGCGCCCATCGGGCGATCGTGTCCGAGCGGCTCTTCGTGCCCCTTGAGTTCGCTCATGCTCGTCAGCAGCGTCCAGATCCGGCCGTCCTTCAGGCGGATATGACCGAAGCCGCGCGCGACATTAGTTTCGAATTGAATCCAGCTGTCGGTGATGCCGTCGGCCTCGGACGCGTTTTCGCCGTCCGCAATCCGCCAGTTCGATGGCCTGGTGGCCGCAAGCTGCGCCTTGAGCATGTCGCGGATCTGATCCTTGCCTTCCATGGTCCTGATGTTCCAGGTGAAGGTCACGAGGTCGCGCCAATAACAATCGGTCTGGAACAGAGCGACGGCGCGGTCCACGTCACCGGCGCTGAGCGCCGCGTCGAGCGCGCCGAGAACCTCGGAGACTTTGCCGTTGGGGGCCTTGTCGAGCATGGTGTCCTCCGCATTTTGTTTTTAAGCGAGCTTGGGCTCGTTGTTGCAGCAGGCGGCAAGCTTACGCCTCAATATCGCGGAGTCGAGCGGGCTCGTTTGTCGCGGTGCGACACAATATCCGGTTCCGCGATGGGCCGCCCTCACCTGTTCGTCCGGCCTCGCACTTGCTCCCCATCACACCGCCCCCTATCGTGCCGATCCCTTCGCCCAAGCGGCGGCCAACAAGAACAATGCGGGAGACAACACCATGGCCTTGACCGAAGTCGATTATAAAACCACCGGCCGCATTGCCGTCGTCACGCTCAATCGTCCCGACCAGCTCAATGCCTGGACCGCGGTGATGGGCCAGGAGGTGCGCGCGGCGATGGACAAGGCCGACAAGGACGACGATATCCGCGTCATCGTGCTCACCGGCGCCGGACGCGGCTTCTGCGCGGGCGCCGACATGAAGCGTCTGTCCAGCATTTCAAGCGCCGGGCGGATCGAGGAAGCCGTCGATCCGCCGTTCGACGAAAGCTCGCCGCGGGATTTCCAGCGCAAGAACACGTATTTTCCGGCGGTCTCCAAACCGATCATCGCCGCCATCAACGGCCCCTGCGCCGGTCTCGGCCTGTGTTATGCGCTGTTCTGCGACATGCGTTTCGCGTCGCAGCAGGCCGTGTTCACCACCGCCTTCGCACGGCGCGGCCTGATCGCCGAGCACGGCATCAGCTGAACCCTGCCCCGCCTGGTCGGATTATCGAAAGCCACCGACCTGCTGCTGTCGGCGCGCAAGGTCGATGCCGATGAAGCCCTTCGCATCGGCCTGGCAGATCGGCTATATCCGGCCGACGAACTGATGCCGGCGACGATGGCCTATGCGAAAGAGCTCGCTGAGCTGTCGTCGCCGCGTTCGCTGCGCGTGATCAAGCGACAGCTTTGGCAGGCCCAGATGCAGACGCTGGATCAGGCCATGGATGTGGCCGACCACGAAATGGCCCTCAGCCTCGCCAGCGATGACTTCAAGGAAGGCGTGAAACATTTTGTGGAGAAGCGCGCGCCGGCGTTTACCGGGCGGTGAGAAGAAATGCCCCTCATCCTGAGGAGGCGCAAAGCGCCGTCTCGAAGGATGAGGGGGACGATCCTCACCCCAACACCATCGAGACCGTAGCATCCTCGTAATTGCCCGAGCCCATGCTGCCGCTCTCGAAGATCTCGTGCTTGGCGATCCAGTCGAACGATTGCTCGAACACGTCGCGGCTGTAGGGCTCGAACACGATGCGTTCGCCCGGCCCCCAGCGCCGCGTATCCATCGCCGCATGGAAGCGCTCGGGGAACTCCATCTTGTAATAGTGGGTGTAGAGCTCCGGCCGCAGATCGATGTCGCGCTGGGCCCGGCGCAGCGCCTGGAAATACTTCTTCACGTCCTCCATGTCCGGATCGCCATTGATCATGGCGCCGATCATGAAGGTGGTGTCGATGATCTTGCGGTAGCCGAGCTGCTCGGCGAAGTAATAGGGCCCGCCGAACAGCGTCGCGGCCTGCGACTTGCCGTCGAAGAACGCTTCCATGCGGCTGAACAGCATGCCCTCGTCATACGACAGCTTGATCGCGTCTGAAGCCATGTAGGATTCCAGCGCCTGGATGGTGGCGTAGTGGCTGCCGGACTGGAAACCGACCGAGATCGGCACCCCGGCGAGATCGGCCGGCGACTTGATGGTCGAATCCGCGCGCACGAAAATGCCCGACGGCGCCACCGAATAGGCATCCGCGAACAGCTTGGTGTGGCCGCGCGACGCCGCGACGTTCACGGTCCAGTGGCAGGCGCAGGTGATGTTGGACTCCCGCCCCTTCTCGATGCTCTGGAACGCACCGCTGGCGCCCTGCGTCACGTGGTGCGCGCCGTTCGACGAGCGGATGAATTCCCTGAACTCGTAGTCGAGCCCCTCGGCGCGAAAATAGCCCTTCTCTTCCGCCACCCATTCCTGCAGCCGGAAATGCGGTTCGATCTTGAACTTCGCCATGTGTTTGCTCCCGCGGTTGTCTTGTGTTGCTGTTTTCCAGTCTCTGGTTTCTCACCCTTGACGCGAGGCTAGGGCCGGCCGCATCGTCTGGCGATGCCGGAACTGGAATAATGGTCATGCCCAATGAGAATGATGTGGAGCTGCAGCTGCGCGACCTGCGCATGCTGCAGGTGATGCTGAGCGAGGGATCGCTGACCCGGGCGGCGGCGCGGCTCGACACCACCCAGCCGACCCTGAGCAAGGCGCTGGCCCGGCTGCGCGCGCATTTCGACGATCCGCTGCTGGTGCGCGACGGCCAGACCATGCGGCCGACGCCGAAGGGCGCGGAGATGCTGACGCCGCTGCGCAACCTGCTGAGCGCCGCCGACAGCCTGGCCGATCCCGTCACCGCGCCGTTCGATCCAAAATCATCGCACCGCCAGTTCCGGCTGCTGGTCAGCGACGTCGGCATGCTGCGTTTTCTCCCCGCTTTGACGGCGCACCTGGCAACAGCCGGGCCGCGCCTGAAGCTGGAGGCTTTGCCGCTCGATGCCCGCAATTTCGAAGCCAAGCTCGCCAGCGGCGAGGCCGATCTGGCGCTTGGTGCCTACGCCAAGGCGCCGCGCGACCTGCGCCGCCAGCAGCTCTACACCGACGGCTATCTCAGCGTGATGCGCCGGGGCCACCCCAGGCGACTGCGGTTGGCGCGGCTCTCCGAATTCTGCGCCGCGCAGCACATCCTGGTCACCGCCTCGGAAACTGGCCATTCCGCGCATGCCATGGCGCAGCAGGCGATCGAGGCGGCAATCGCACCGGAGCGCGTGCTGCTGCGGCTGCCGAGCTTTGTCGCCGCCGCCCTGGTCGCCGCCGAAACCGACGGCGTCGCCACACTGCCGGCCAACCTCGCGCTGGCGATCGCCGACCGGCTCAATCTCGCCAGCATCCGTCCCCCTGTCGCGATCCCACCGATCGCAGTGGCGCAATACTGGCACGAACGCTACCACCGCGACCCAGGCCACCGCTGGCTGCGGCAGGCATGTTTCAGCTTGTTTGCGCGGGCGAAGTAAAGATCAATCCCAGGCGGCTTGGAAAATGCTCCGATAACCCGCTGCATCGATTGCGCGCGGATTGGTCGCAGTGGAATGATCGAGCTCCGCCTTGCGAGCCATGTCGTCGATCACGGACGCCGGCACGCCCATCGCCTGCAGACCGCGCGGCAGGCCGAGTGTCGCATTCAGGCCAGCAAAGAAATCCGCCACGTCGTCGCCTGCTCCGAGCCCGAGCGCCAGCCGCAGGCGATCGATCTTGTCGCCGATGTCAGGCGCGTTGTAACGCATCACGGCAGGCATCAACACCGCATTGAGGGTGCCGTGATGCAGGCTCGGCGCGGCGAGGCCACCGAGGGCATGGGACAGTCCGTGGACGGCACCGAGCCCTTTCTGGAAGCACAGGCCGCCCTGCAGCGCGCCCATCATCATCTCCGAGCGCGCCTCACGATCGTCTCCGTGGACAACGGCTTTCGCAAGATTGCGAATGATCCTGGAGGCGCCATCCAACGCAATCGCCTCCGCCACAGGATTGAAGCGCGGCGAGAGGAACGTTTCCACGCAGTGCGACAGCGCGTCCATTCCTGTGGCGGCCGTCAGGCCCGGCGGCAGCCCGAGCGTCAGCAGCGGATCGCAGATCGCCCGCACCGGGATGAGATAGGGGCTGACCAGCCCAAGCTTGCGGCCGTCGTTGAGCGTGATCAAGGCGGCGCGACCGACCTCGCTGCCGGTGCCTGCCGTGGTGGGAAGCGCGATCACGGGAGCAACCGTGGGCTTGATCCTGCCGACGCCGCCGAGAATGGCGGCATATTGCGCCAGCGGACCATCATGGGTGGCCAGCAACGCGACGGCTTTCGCCAGATCGATCGGCGAGCCGCCACCGATCGCAACGAGTCCGTCGGATTGCGTCTGCCGATAGAGCGCAAGCGCGCGAAGCGCCGCATCTTCGGTAGGATTCGGCGGTGTCTCATCAAACACGGGCGGCGTATCGCCCGTGTTGCCGAGGATCCGCTGCACCAGGCCGGCGGCCACCACGCCACGGTCCGTCACCATCAGCGGCCGGCGGATGCCGAGCGCCTTTAGCTCTTCCGAAAGTGACTCCGCTTCGCCAAAGCCGAAACGGATGGTGGTGAGGTATGAAATGATCGCCATGCCAGCCCGCCGCGGTTCAGAGATCGGTGCGCTCTTCGGCGATGTCGCGGCGTTTCTCCATATTGAAACGCCCGGCATAGATCGGACGACCGCCGGTGGTCGGACCCGGATACTGCACGATCAGGATCTCACCGCCGGTGGCTGTTTCGAATTGGCCTTCGAAGTGCGGATCCGGATGAAAGATCATCGTTCCCGGTGTGTAGAGATTGTCGTCGATCTTGAAATCACCCTTCAGGATGTACCAGACCTGCGCGAACTCGTGATTGTGGATGGGGTGATGCGCGCCAGGCTCGAGCCGCAGGATGCCGGCGTTCGGCTCCGTCGGCCGCTCGGGACTCGGATGAAACAGCATCTTGCCGGTTTCGCCGGGCCAGCGAATGGTTTCCCATTCCACGTCGTCGATGTGCTTCGCCTCATACGGTAAATGCTTGCCGCCCGATGTGGTCGTGGTCTGCATGGTCATTCTCCCTGGCTGGTTTTGGTTCGTGGGGATCGGGCCGGTGCGGCGGTGCCGGGCACGCGCCACCAGTCGAAGTGCTCGCTCTTCTGGGCTGACTTGGCGACCACCATCAGGATGCGGGCTTCGTCGTCGCTGATGTTGTCGGCGCGGTGCGGCAATTCCGAATTGAGCAGGATGCCTTCGCCGGGCGCGAGATCGAACGTCTCGGCGCCGACATGGAAACGGATGCGGCCGCTGATCACGTAGCAATATTCCTGCCCCGGATGCGACACCATCAGGTCCATCCGGTTCTTGCGCGGGAACACCAGATGAAAGACCTCGAGATCGTCATTCGGCATCCCGCCGGCAAACAGGCGCCAGCGATACCCGGTGCTCGGAATGGCCTGATCCTCGCCGGCATCGCCGTGGCGATGCACCGTGACGTGGCTGCGCAGTTGGTCCGGAGGGTTGGCGAACAATTCGCTGACACCGATGTCGAGCACTTCCGCGATCTGGATCAGGTTTGCGACCGAGCTCGATACTTGCCCACGCTCGAGGCGGGAGACGAACGCATCCGAGAGCCCCGCCGCATCGGCCAGCTCCTTCAGCTTCATGCCACGCTCCTCTCGCAACGAGCGGATGCGTGCACCCAGCCCTGCCAACGCTTCGTCATGCGTTTTCATTACGACCAAACCTTTTCCTGAATTTGCTTCCTTGTCAATAAAAATTGCCCTACAAGCAATTTTTATTGTGATCCCGGCGGCTTCCCGCAACACGATGCCGCCAGCGACCACATGAAATTGCGTATCACGCAACTCAATCACCACAAAGATCGTCAAGGGGAGAAACACATGACCATCACCAAACCGGGCTGGCTGCTGCTTGCTGCTGACAGGGATCACCACCCTGCCCGCCGGCGCCGCGGAACCTGCGATGTCCGACAACGTCATCAAGATCGGCATTCTCAATGACCGCTCAGGCGCCTACGCCGATCTCGGCGGCGAAGGTTCGGTGGTCGCAGCGAGAATGGCCGCGGAAGAATTCGGCAACGCCATCGGCGGCGTGCCGATCGCGATCGTCTCCGCAGATCACCAGAACAAGCCGGACATCGGCCTCGGCGTCGTGCGGCGCTGGTTCGACACCGAGAAGGTCGACGCGGTGGCGGACATCTCCAATTCAGGTGTCGGCTTTGCCGTCACCGCATTGGCCAAGGAGCGCAACAAGATCGTCCTGAACGCTTCCGCTTCATCCGACTTTACGGGCAAGGCCTGCACGCGCACGTCGTTCCAGTGGGTCTACTCCAGCTACACCAACGGATATGGCCTGGCGCGCGCACTGACCGGACAAAAGCTCGACACCTGGTTCCTGATCACCGTGGACTATTCGTTCGGTCATGCCTTCGCCGCCGACATGCGGCGCGCGGTGGAGGCCGGAGGCGGCAAGGTGACGGGTGAGGTGCGCCATCCGCTGAACACCCCCGACTTCGGTTCGGTGTTGCTGCAGGCGCAGGCCTCCGGCGCCAAAGTGGTGGCGCTGGCCAACGCCGGCGCCGACATGACCACGGCGGTGAAACAAGCGGCCGAGTTCGGCATCACCCGCACGCAGACACTGGTGGCCCCGACGGTGTTCCTCACCGATGTCGATGCGATGGGACTTGCGGCGGCACAGGGGTTGCAATTCGTCACGGCATTCTACTGGGACCGTGACGACGCCTCCCGCGCCTGGTCAAACAAGTTCTTCCAACGCCACGGCCGCATGCCGACCATGACCCAGGCCGGCATCTACTCGGCGGTTCGGCACTATCTGCGCGCGGTGCAGGCCGCAGGCTCCGATGAGGGCCTCGCGGTGGCCGCGCGCATGCGCGAATTGCCGGTGTCCGACGCCTTTGCCGCCAAGGGCACGGTTCGGGCGGACGGACAATTCGTGCACGACATGTATATCGCACGCGTCAAGGCGCCGTCGGCCTCGAAGCAACGGTGGGATTATTACGACATTATCGCGACGATTCCAGCCGAACAGGCGTTTCGTCCGCTGAGCGAAGGCGGCTGCGAGCTGGCGTCGCAGTAGCCGGGATCGGCCGTTATCGCCGGGGCGCACGTTTCACGTGCGAACCTGCGCTCGCGATGGATAGCCTGTGGCGCGGCTTCGATCTGTTCGGACGAAAGTCGTAAGATCGAAGCCGTTGGCATCACGGTTCCCGCAACTATAAAAGACCGTATTGGATATGGTCGGGGACACAGGCGATGCGCAGCCGGCGAACAAGAAAGCCGTGCGGACTTTTAATTCTTGCCGTTCTGTTGTCGGGCAGCCCGGCAAGTGCAGAAAACGACAATGCCGCGATAAGAGCGTGGGGACTGGCGATCGTGACCCATGTGAATACGTTCAAGAGCTATCCGGGCGGGAGACATAACCTGGCCGGCACGGTGGTGATCAGATTTGTGTTGGACCCGAGCGGAAAGCTGATCGAGAGCAAGATCACACGCTCGTCATGCATCGACGAGCTGGATCAGGAGGCTCTTGCAACTGTACGACGTGCAGCCCCTTTTCCAGCCTCTCCGCCTGGCATCACCAGGCAAGAATTTTTCACGCTGCCGTTCATCTACAGGACGCCAAACGGCGAGATTCAGGAAAGCAGCGGATGCCAAACATCCTGAGTGGGCACGACATCCTCTCGCGCATCCCTGCCAGGTGAAGACATGGGCGTGGCGCTCGAAACCAGCGGGTCGCCACACCGAGACCGGATCAGCCGACCTTCTGCAGGACGCGCCTGACGTCACCCCCGCCACAGGCCTTCGAAGCGCCCGCACCGAACACCGCATCCCCGCGGCCAAGGTGCTCGTTGCCCCACATCCACAGCGCACGGATCACCGGCTCCAGCGTTCGGCCGCGCGGCGTCAGCGCGTAGTCGACCCGTGGCGGCACCTGGGCGAACACGGTGCGGCTGATCAGGCCGACCTCTTCCAGTTCGCGCAACTGGCGCGTCAGCATGCGCTGGGTGATCTTGGACAAGCGCTTTTTCATCTCGCCGAAACGCAGCGTGCCGTCGAGCAGGTGGTAGAGGATGATCGCCTTCCACTTGCCGTCGATCAGATCCAGCGTCGCCTCGATCGGGCAGCCCGGCGCGCAGTCATAGGTCTTGTCACTCATCCGGTCGGCAAAGCTCGCCATGGTTCACTCCGTGATACTGTGTCCCACCACTGTGCGTACTTGTGTGCTCGCACTGTAGCGCGCTATCCCGGCGCAACCAAGAGCGTGCGTCCCGTCGACGATCACGCCGAACGATCCGCGCCGCGGCCGGCAACGGCGCGGGATCGCGCAGACGCCGGGAGGACACCCAGAACAATCGAGGGATCGCGCATGGCCTGGCGTTCATTGACCGCTCTCCAGCTTTTGACCTGCGCCGCAGTGATCGCGGCGACATCATCTCCCTCCGTCGCGCAGCAGCCGGCCCCGGCCGCGATGGAGGTCTTCGCGAAGCTGCCGCAATCCGTCGGCAACATCGCCTTCACGCCCGACAACCAGGTGATCTTCAGCCATCATCCGTTCTACAGCCCCGATGTGCGGGTGGCGAAGCTGACGTCGCCGACCACGTTCGAGCCGTTCCCGAACGCGGAGTGGAACACGCCGCGGCCCGGCACGGACCAGTATCTCGACAACGTGCTGGGGCTGCGCTCCGACGAAGACGGCGTGGTCTGGATCATCGACATGGGCTTTCGCACCCACATCACACCCAAACTCGTCGGCTGGAACACGCGCCACAACAGGCTCGAGCGCATCTACTACATGCCGGAGCCGGTGACGCACGCGGGCTCGCAGCCGCAGGACATCGTGATCGACCGCAAGAACCGCAAGTTCTATATCGCCGACGAGGACATTGGCCCCGGCGGCGACGGCTCGCACGGCGCCATCATCGTCATCGACATGGATACCGGCCGTGCCCGGCGCGTGCTCGACGGCGACCGCTCGACCATCCCGGAAAACGTGCCGATCACGGTCGACGGCCAGGACCTCACCGTGCCCGGCAAGGACGGCAAGCCCACTCTCATCAAGGTCGGCTGCGACGGCATCACCATGGATACGAAAGCCGAGTGGCTGTATTTCGCGCCGCTCAGCGGCCGCTCGCTCTATCGCCTGCGCGTCGATGATCTCAACAACGAGGCGCTGTCGGCCGCGGATCTCGGCGGCAAGGTCGAACGTTATGCCGACAAGCCCAACAATGGCGGCCTGTCGATCGACTATGACGGCAATCTCTATCTCACCGCGGTGGAAAGCCGATCGGTCGGCCTCATCACGCCGGATCGCAAGTATCGCACCTTCGCCAGCGATCCCGGCCTGGTCTGGCCCGACGGCATCAGCTACGGACCGGACGGCTACATGTACGTCTCGGCCTCGCAGGTCTCCGCGGCCGCAATGTTCCACGGCGGCAAGGCGGAGAACAGGACGCCGTATCTGATCTATCGCTTCAAGCCGCTGGCGCCGGGGTATCTGTCGCGGTGAGTGGACGCGCCTGATGCGTGCGACGTGAATCCTCTCACGCGCTCGCAACGCTCGGCGTCTGCTGCCGGGCCGCCGTCCGCCGGATCAGATCGGCGGACTGGTCGGGCACGGTCAGCGGCAGCATGTGGCCGTGGCCGTCGATCGCCACCAGATCGAGCGCAGGCAGCCTTGCCTTCATCGCCTCGCCCTGGCGGTGGAAATCGAAGATGAAGATCCGATCCCGGCGTGCGAATAGCATGCCGACGGGAATGGTGAGCGCGCCGTAGCGGAGCATCAATGCCGGCGGGTCGTCGTGATGGCGACGAGATCGGATGAGGTGTTGCAGAAACTCTTCGGCCGCAGGCTAAGATAGCCGCCGCCGTCGTGCCCCCATCTCGGCAGCAAGCAAAACGGCCGCGCGCAAGGCGCCGGGATCGGCGGTCCCCTTGCCGGCGATGTCATAGGCCGAGCCATGGGCCGCTGTCAGCAACGGGAATGGAAAACCACCGAGAAGCGTCACGCCTCGGTCAAAGCCAATGAGCTTCATCGCGATCTGGCCCTGGTCGTGATACATGGTGAGCACGGCATCAAACTCACCTCGTGTTGCCCGAACGAAGACCGTGTCCGACGGCAACGGTCCGGTGCAGACAATTCCGTCCGCTCGGCTGGCTTCGACCGCGGGGGCAATGAAGTCGATCTCCTCGCGTCCAAAATTGCCGCCATCGCCGGCGTGTGGGTTGAGGCCCGCCACTGCGATCCGTGGCGCCTTGTAGCCGCCCTCGCGCATTGCCCGGTCGGTGAGGCGCAGTCCGCGCAGCACGTTGTCGGAGGTTATCAACCCGGCAACCGCCGAGATCGGCACATGTGACGTCACACGGGCGTTCCAGAGCGTTGGAAGAATGTTGAACTCGCTCGCGACCCCGTCAAATCCGAGCATTTCGGTGACGAAGACGATCTCGTCCTCGTAAGCCGGATGAGCAAGACGCATCGAGGCCTTGTTGAAGGGGCTGAAAGCGACGGCATCGACCGCGCCATCCGCTCCGAGCGCGATCGCCTGCTTGAAATTCGCCAGCGCGCTTTTGCCGGCGGGTTCCGACAGCGCGCCGACTTCGATCGTGTCCGGATCAAGATTACCCAGATTGATGAAGAGCGGCCTGGAGGATTCGTTCGGCAGTTTCATGTCGGACGCAAGATGGTCCAGGTCCAATTCCACGCCTGCAATCTCGGCGCCCCGCGCAATCACGCGACGATCGCCAATCGCGACAATTTGCGCGGCCGCGTTCACCGCGGGATCGGCGAGAATTCGCGCCGTCAATTCCGGCGCGATGCCGGCCGGGCAGCCGATCGCCAGGGCAATGCGCGGCCTGCGTACGGCGGCAGGGTCAGTCATGGTCATTTGCGGGATCCTTTCGTCTTCATCGCGCGTATTGAGCGCATCATTGCGCCGCGGCAACGCGCGGCTTTGCGCCGGTACGGTAGACATCGCGGGCCGTGCCGCAAAACAGCAGTTCCTGATCTTCGACGCGATAGCGCGCGGCGATGCGCTTGAACCCGCTCATGATGATGTCGAACGTGCCGCACAGGCTATCGACCGGGAAATTGCTGGCGAACATTGCGCGCCGGGCTCCAAACATGGCGACGATCTCTTCGACGATCCAGCGATTGTCCTCCACCGACCAGAGCCGGCCGGGCTGGCCAAGGCCGGAAATCTTCACCCGCACGTTGGGCTCCTCGGCAAACCTCGCCATGGCTGCGTGCCAGCCGGCCAGTGCTGAGGAGGAGCGGTCAGAAGGAAGGCCCGCATGGTTCAGCACGATCATCGTATGGGGAAAATCGCGCGCGAGGCGCACGGCTTCGTCGAGATTCCACCAGGGCGTCTGCAAATCGAAATGCAGGCCGTGCTGTTCCAGTAGCGCATAACCGCTTCGCCAGCGCTCATCGGACATGAGCGTCCGCCTGTGGCCGACCTCATCGGGGCTGAGCGGCCCGCCCGGCTTGTGGCGGACGCTGCGCACCAGCGGAAAGGTTGTCTGCGCGGCAACGACGGACTGCACGTCGCCGCGATCGAGCCAGGCCTGGGCAACGACAGCATTCGGCAGCCCGTAGCGTTCGGCAAGAGACGTTGCATAGCGGGTCTCGTCGATCGGTCGCGCCGGGTCCCACTCCGTCTCGACATAGACAGTTTCGCAAACGCCATGCCCGGTTGCGTTCGCACGATAGTCGTCGGGCAGATAACGCCGCTTGATCGCAGAATAATCGCCATAGCGAAATGGAATCTTTGCCTCCGCGTGCAACCAGGGATGCGGATTGGACTGCGGGTCCCAGAAGTGCTGGTGAGCGTCGACAATGGGCCCTGTCCAGATCGTGCCTGCTGCCATCAGCGGACCTCGGCTTGCTTGAAATCGATCAGCAACGAGCCCGCCACATAGAGCGCGGCGCAGGCGGCGAAGAAATACAGCACCATCAAGTAAGCGCCGGTTGCCTGAAGGATCAGGCCAGTGATGATGGGAATGGCGATGCCGCTGGCGCTGCCGGCGAAGTTCATCGCGCCGCCGACAATCCCGACCTTGTCCTTCGGCGCAAGGATCGCCGGCAGACTCCAGTACAGGCTGCCGAAATAGAGCAGGAACAGCGTGGCAGAGAGCAGCGCCACCGCGCCGACCGGATCGGCAACCTGAGGCAATGCGAGAAAGGCCAGCATCACGCCGACACCGCTCGCACCCAGCGCCCATTTGTAGACCGCGGCGCGGCGCCAACCTTTCTCCTGCAACCGGTCGACAAGGAATCCGCTGGTCAGCGAGCCGACCATGCCGGCAAGGAAGATCACGAATGTCGCTCCTCCCATCTGCTTGAGATCGAACCCGCGCGCTTGGGCGAGATAGCTCGGCCCCCACGTCAACAGGCCAAAATTGATCATGGCCCAGCTCATGCGGCCCATCAGGATCGCGGCGAAGGACCTCGTGCCGATGCCGCGCGCTGCGTCGCCCTGCAACATCGGCGAGACCGACGCGGACGATTTGATGGCCGCCAGTTCGTCCGGATTGACGCCGGAATGATCGGCAGGATCGTCGCGCAGGTACCACCAGGCGAGCCCGCCGAGCAACATCGTGACAAGACCGGCGACCACGAAGGCGGTACGCCAGGAGCCCAACGACAAGATCAACCAGGCAATGATGACGCCGCCGAACGCAGCCCCAAGCGGCGCCCCGCTGTCGACCAATACGGCGCCGCGGGCACGCTCCCTGGATGACAGCCAGATCGAATTGAGCTTGGCACCCGCCGGAAACAGCGGCGCCTCCGCCGCTCCCAGTCCGATGCGGCTGACGAGCAGCGACAGTCCGCCCGTCGCGAGGCCCGCGATCGCCTGAAAGAACCCCCAGCCAACCGTGGCCCCGGTAATCAACGCCCGCGGGCCAAAGCGGTCGATCAGCCAGCCGCCAGGGATCTGCAGCAATGCATAGCTCCAGAAGAAGGCGCTGAGTACCAGGCCCTGCATCGCGGGCTCCAGTGAGAATTCCTTGGCGATGGTGGGCATTGCGATCGATAGCGTCACGCGATCGATCAGGTTGATGACCACGAGCACGAAAACGATGGCGAAAATCCGCCAGCGCACCGTGCTGGCGGTACGCGCGCCGGCACTGCTTGCGGCAAGACCGGCATGGGCCTGATCCAATCCCGTCATGGCGTTTCCCCTTGTTTTGTTTGAGCCCGTTTTGATTGGGCCGGACACGAGGGAAAACCACAAACCGACCGCTTGGGATCGGCGCGTGAGGCGCCCTCAGCGGCTGACGATGCGTGCCGGCAGCCTTTGTTGGGGGCACCATAGATGGGTGATATATTCCAGAATAATAGCAATTTCCGATATAGTGATATTGAATTGGATATCGGGGGTGAAACTGCCTTGGCTGGTTTGGACTTCAGCGACCGCGATGTCGGCGACAGCATTGCCATGTTGCGGCGGCTCAAGAGCCGTCAATTGCTGCTTTTGGTGGCGCTGAGCGAGGCCCGCAGCCTGCGCGGCGCGGCCGCAATGCTCAACATGACCCAACCCACGGCAACCAAGCTGCTGCAGGACCTCGAACGCAATGTCGGCTTGCCGCTGTTCGAGCGGGGTCACCGCGGCATGCAGTCAACGGCCTACGGCGAGGCGATCACACGCCATGCGCGCCTCGTGCTGTCGGATCTCAACAGAACCCGGCTCGAACTGCAGTCGCTAAGCCTGGGCGGCACGGGGCGCATCCGCATCGGCGCCGTCATCAGCGCAATTCCCTTCCTTCTGGCGCGAGCGGTGGCACGGCTCAAGCAACAGAACCCGGGCCTGTCCGTCTCCATCGACGTCGGCACCAGCGATGCTCTCGTTCCAGCGCTTGCGAAGGGCGATCTCGACGTTCTGCTGGCGCGCCCGCTGGTGCTCGCAGACCGTCCCGAATTCAACTACGAGGAATTGACGGAAGAACCGCTCCACTTCGTCGCGCGATGCCGCCATCCGATCGCGAAGCGCCGTTCACTGTCGCTCGGGGATCTCGCAGGCTGCGCCTGGACCCTGCTGCCCGCCGGCGCTCCCATGCGCAAGGTTCTCGAGCCGGTATTCGCGCAGATCGGCCCTGGCGAACCGCGCGACGTCGTTGAAACCTCGTCGATGATGACCATGGTTGCACTGCTGCAGGAAAGTGACATGCTGGCCGTCATGCCGGCGGACCTGACGAGATTCAACGTGCAACATCGCCTGTTGTGGCGACTGCCGATCGACCTGCCCCCCATCATGGGCTCTTACGGCATCGTGACACGCCGCGATCGCCCTGAATCTCCCGGCACACTAGCATTTGTGAAGCAGCTCAAGGCCGCCTTGAAGGACTTTGCCTGATCCCCGATCCGTCTCACGCGCTCACAACGCTCGGCGTCTGCTGCCGGGCCGCCGTCCGCCGGATCAGATCGGCGGACTGGTCGGGCACGGTCAGCGGCAGCATATGGCCGTGGCCGTCGATCGCCACCAGGTCGAGCGCAGGCAGCCTTGCCTTCATCGCCTCGCCCTGGCGGTGGAAATCGAGAATCCGGTCCTGGCGTCCGAACAGCATGCCGACAGGAATGGTCAGCCCACTATAACGCGTCATCAGCGCCGGCAGATCCTCGTTGACGGCGAGGAGATCGGACGAGGTGTTGTAGAAGCTCTTCGGCCGCAGGCTGAGATAGCCGCCGCCGCGCAGCGGATAATCCGCCGGCACCGGATCGGGACCGAACACGATCTTGAGCATCTGCGGTCCCTTGCGGATTGACATCGGGATCGCCAGCGTCCAGCCGATGATCTTGCGCACCACCGGCAAGGGAACGACGAGACCCTTGAACACCTCCGGCACGTCGTCCTGGGCATGGGTAAGCGGCGCGATCAGCGCCAGCGCGCCGGCGCACTCCGGATGATTGAGCGCGATGGTCAGCGACAGCGCGCCGCCGAGCGAATGCCCGACCAGCAGCGGCCGGTTCACGCCCAGCGCCTTGATGAACTTCGCAAGCGTCGCCGCCTGCGCGCTCAGCGTCGCCGGCGCATCGTCCGGACGCACCGAATAACCCGAACCCGGACGATCGACCGTGATGACGCGGAATTCACCGGTGAGTTTCTCGACCAGCGCATAATGGTAGTTCCACATGGTGCCGCCGAGGCCGTGGATCATCACCACCACCGGCCCGGTGCCCTTGCTGTCGGTGTAATGCAGGCGCTCGCCGTCAATGTCCATGAACTGGCCGCGTGGCGGCACCGCCGCCTCGACCTTGCGCGCGGTGTTGCCGGCAAACCAGACCAGGCCGGCGACGATGACGGCGACGATCACAATCAGGGTCAGGAGAATGCTCATGAGCGCACCAGCACCTTTTCGATGAACTTCCAGTACGACACCGGAGCCAGCCGCTCCAGCAGCGCGATGAACTTGGCGTCGTTGCCGACCAGCACGCGGGCCGCGCGGCGCTCGACCGCGTCGACGATGATCTCGCCTGCTTTCGGCGGCGGCATGGTCAGCATCCGCCGTGCGCGCTCCAGCCCCTGCTCCACCTCTTCGTTGGTGGCGCCCTCGGGGCGGCGGGCATTCTCCGCGATCTGGGTGGCGATGCCGCCCGGATGGACAACGGTGACGCCCACATTGCTGCCGGCCAGTTCGTGGCGCAAGGCATTGGAGAACCCGCGCACCGCAAACTTGCTGGCGGAATACGCAGCCTGCCCCGGCGGCGAGACGATGCCGTAGATGCTGGAGACATTGATCAGGCGCGCATCGCTGCTGGCTTTCAGCAGCGGCATGAACGCCCGCGTCATCCGCACCACCGCCCAGAAATTGATCTCGAACAGCCACTCGAAGTTCTCTTCGGTGACCCGGTCGAAGGTGCCGCTGATGGCGACGCCGGCATTGTTGAACAGCAGGTCGACGCCGGGATGTTGCGCAGTGACCGCCTGCGGCAGCGCGGCCACCGCCTCGCGATCGGCGACGTCGAGCTTGTGGCGGCTGACGCGCACCCCCTGCCCGCTCACCATCTGCGCCGTCTCGGTGAGCCCCGCCTCGTTGATATCGGCCAGCGCCAGATGACACTGCCGCTTCGCCAGCGCCAGCGCGATCCCACGCCCGATGCCGCTGCCGGCGCCGGTGATGAGGGCGGTGCGATTGGCAAGGGTCATGCGGTTGGACATGTTTGTGCGCTCTTGATTAGGAATGTTGGCATTTCCATTCGTCATGGCCGGGCTTGTCCCCTGCGACTTGGCGTAGCCAAGTCGCTGTGACATCCACGTCTTTCTTGTTGTCAGGCCGTGAAGACGTGGATGCCCGCACCAAGTGCGGGCATGACGCCGAGTGTGTGGGCCCGCACCACACTCACGCCTGCTTCTGCAGCGGTTGCGTGCGCGCGGCGGTCTTGGCCCTGGTGAACACCAGCGAGCCGTCGTCGATGGTGCCGAAGCGCAGCGCCAGCATGTCCTTGGCGTAGTTCTGGTGCAGCTTCCACGGGATCTTGGAGCCCTGCTTGGGCATCACATCCTGCGCCCGCTGGAAGTAGCCGGAGGTCAGCGGCGGCGTGGCGTCCGCGGTGACGGTGGGGTCGCTGTTGTGCGGCGTGCAGTAGGCATAGCCCTCGCGATCCATCTTGTTGAGGATGCGGCAGAGATATTCGGCGGTGAGATCCGCCTTCAGCGTCCACGACGCGTTGGTGTAGCCGAAGGTCGACGCCAGGTTCGGCACATCTGAGAACATCATGCCCTTGTAGCTCAGCGTCTTGCCCAGGTCGGCCGGCACGCCGTCGACCACGATCTGCGCGCCGCCCATCAGCTTCATCTTCAGCCCGGTGGCGGTGACGATGATATCGGCCGGGAGCTCCTCGCCGGAGCGCAGCTTGAGCCCCTGCTCGTTGAAGCTCTCGATCTCGTCGGTGGCGACGGAAGCCTTGCCGGCACGGATCGACTTGAAGAGGTCGCCGTCGGGCACCAGGCACAGCCGCTGGTCCCACGGATTGTAGCGCGGCGTGAAGTGTTTCTCGACGTCGATGTCGGGCCCGAGCTCGGCCTTCGCCATCCCGATGATGACCTTCTTGGCGCCTTCGGGTTTGCGTCGCGCCGCGTTGTAGAAATACATCTGCAGCAGGATGTTCTTCCAGCGCGCCAGCCCGTGCGCCAGGCCTTCGGGCAGCTTGGCGTACATCCAGTTGGCGATCTTGTCCTTTGACGGGCGCGCGACGATGTAGGTGGGCGAGCGCTGCAGCATCGTGACATGCGCGGCCTTCTCGGCCATCGCCGGCACCAGCGTCACCGCGGTGGCGCCGCTGCCGATCACGACCACGCGCTTGCCGTCATAGTCGAGGGTCGCCGGCCACTTCTGCGGATGCACGATGGTGCCGCCGAAGCGCTCCATGCCCGGCCAGCCCGGCATGTAGCCGCCGTCGTAATCGTAATAGCCGCTGCACATCTGCAGGAAATTACAGGTCAGGGTCAGCGCGCGGCCGTCAGGCCCGGTGACATCCACGGTCCAGCGCGCATCCGCCGACGACCACGAGGCCCGGCTCACGCGATGGCCGAAGTGAATCTTCTTGTCGATGCCGTATGCGGCGGCGGTCTCGTTGAGATAGCTCAGGATCGACGGCCCGTCGGCGATCGACTTCTCGCCGCGCCAGGGCCGGAAGCGATAGCCGAGCGTGTGCATGTCGGAATCCGAGCGAATCCCCGGGTAACGAAACAGATCCCAGGTGCCCCCGATGGCGTCGCGCGCCTCGAGGATGGCGTAGCTTTTGTTGGGGCAGTCGCGCTGCAGGTGATAGGCGACGCCGATGCCGGAAATGCCGGCGCCGACGACCAGCACATCATGATGGGCCTGATCGGCCAGAGCTGGAACCGGGCGCGCCTTGAATTTAACCACCCGCGACGGAGCGGCGGTATCCGCTGAAACCGAAACCATTGACGGCGTCCTTCCTTGGTTCTTGCCTTCGTTGTCCTTGCCCCGAAAACGACCGTTGCCCGGTCTGTACTTTTTTCTGACATGCGCTATTGTCAGAATTGAACATCTGACAACGCGGTATGTCAAGAGTGTTTCGGGGCCGACAATGAGCGGTTCCAGGACAAGACGAGGGAAAGCAAGGGCAGAGAATGGCAGTACGCGCGCGACAATATGCGGGGGTTTCGGCCGAGGAGCGGCAGTTCGCACGGCGCGAGCGGCTGATCGAGGCGGCGATCTCGGTCTATGGCAAGCTCGGCTATCGCAATGCCACCGTGAAGGCGGTGTGCGAAGCGGCCGCCCTCACCGAGCGTTACTTCTACGAGTCCTTCGTCAACAGCGAGGCGCTGCTGGTCACCTCGTTCGACACGGTCTCCCACCGGGTGATCGCCTGCCTGGACAAGATCCGCACCGAACACCCCGGCCCGCCGGAGGATTGCGGACGCGCCGTGCTGCGGGCCTATTATCAGATGCTGAAGGACGACCCTGCGGGCGCGCGGCTGTTCGTGATCGAGATCGCCCGCGTCGGCCCCGCCGTCGATGAGGTGTGGGCGGCGCTGCTGCGCGAGTTCGGCGAATTGCTGTCACGCACGGTGGCGCCCGACGCCAACGCCACGCTCAAGAGCAGCCAGACGCTGCGCGCGGGCGCCGTCGGCGCCATGGTGCAGATCGCAAAGGCCTGGATCAAGGGCGGCTACGCCCAGAGCGTTGAGGCGGTTGCGGAAGACGCGCTGCGGATCTGCCAGGTGCTGGCGCACGCGGAGAGGTAGAGCGCCCAGGGCGACGCCGGCTCCGCACATCGCAGGCCGGCACCGCCAGCTGCAGCCTGTTACGCGCGCGTCACCACGGCCTGTGTCTGGGTGCCGAGGCCCGCGATCCCGAGCGTGACGACGTCGCCGTTCTTCAGGAAGGTGGGCGGCTTCATCCCGAGCCCGACACCCGGAGGCGTTCCGGTGGTGATCACGTCACCCGGATTGAGCGCCATGAAGCGCGAAATGTATGACACCAGGAACGTGACTCCGAAAATCATGGTCCGGGTATTGCCGGTTTGCCGACGCTCACCGTTGACATCGAGGAACAGGTCGAGGGCCTGAACATTCTCGATCTCCTCCGGCGTCACAAGCCACGGCCCAAGCGGCCCGAAGGTTGGCGAGGACTTGCCCTTCATCCACTGGCCTCCGCGCTCGGTCTGGTAGGCACGCTCGGAGACGTCGTTGCAGACACAATAGCCCGCGATGTGGTCGAACGCGGCCCGCTCGGCGATATCGTAACCGCCCTCGCCGATCACGATCGCAAGTTCGACCTCCCAGTCGGTCTTGGTCGAGCCCCGCGGCAAGATCACGTCATCGTTGGGCCCGACGATCGACGACGTCGCCTTGTTGAACAGAATGGGCTCGTCCGGGATCGGCGAATTCGTCTCATGGGCGTGGTCGACATAGTTGAGACCGACAGCGATGAAATGACCGACACCTGCGACCGGTGGTCCGAGTCGCGGCTTGCCTTCAACCAGCTTCAAGTCGTCGGTGCGCAGTTGCCGCAGCTTTTCGATGTTGCGGCGTGAGAGCTGGTCGCCCGACAGATCGGGAATGTGGCCGGACAGATCGCGCAGATGTCCCGCGCGATCGATGAGACCTGGCTTTTCCTGGCCGAGCTGGCCGTAGCGAACGAATTTCATGTGAAGGCATTCCTTTCCGGTGGGTTCAGCCTGCCGCCCAGGCGGTCTTCAGGCGGGTAAATTCGTGGAGGTAGCGACCGGTGTTCGCCGTCGTCAGCGCCGGATGGCGCCTGAGCAAGGTCAAAGCCGGCTCCAGGGCCGCCGCCGAGCAGGCTTCGATCAGAATGATCCAGCGCGGCGGCGCTTCGATATCCTTGCGGTCGCGGCTTTCAGCGGTCTTGGTGCCGGAGGCCTGGTCGTCCGCTTCCAGCAGGTGCGCGCCGGTGATTTCTGCCGTGCCGGACACCTCCGCGAGCAGCGCATCCAGTTGCGCCTTCTGCCCTGCCATGTGGTCCGGCAGATCGAAACGCAGCGTCAGCAGCGCCCCACCCGATCCAACGCCGTGGCTCGCCAGAACCCGGGTCAATGCGCGGGATGTCGTCAGGAAGTGAGACGTCGCGGATTTGGTCCAGGGTGTCGGCGCATTCAGCCGGTTGAGATAATCGCTCCCTTGCGTCACCTCGAAGGTCTGGGTTTCGTAAAGCGTGAAAAACTCCGGATGGGTGTCGGTATCGGCCGCGCGATAACGGCGCCCGCGCAGGAAACCGGGAATGCCGACCCGCTCCGGCATATGCTCGTGCAGATGCCAGGCGTAGAACTCCGCTCGCCCCGCATCAGTGATGCCGTTCCAGATCGCGACCGCGCCTTCACCCGCCAGCATGCGTCTTCTCCATCTCTTGAGTTGGTCGCGCGCGACGCAAGGTCACCTCGACAGGCGCCAATCCCGCGAAGGCGGCGCAAATTGTTTGATCTGCGCGGACCCGATGAACCCCGGTATAGGCTCCGGTCAGCACAATCATGCCGGGAATGAAACCTGAGCCACGCTCCGCCAGATGATTGGCGAGTGCCGCTACCGCCCGCAGCGGATCACCCACGGAATTGCCGCCGCGTTGCGAGACAACCGGCACACCATCGACGCGGAGCGTGACGCCGATCCGCTCGAAATCGAGCTCGCGCCAATCGGGGCGCAGCTCGCCCAGCACGGCTCCGCCATTGCCGAGATTGTCAGCCAGCAGCCGCGGCCGTGATGACGCAAAACCGTTGGCCAGTCGCGAGGACAACAGCTCGAACGCAGCCATGGCGCCGCCGATCGCGGGGACAACGTCTGCGACGCCGTAGCCCTCGGGCGGCCTCATGGACAACGCGCGGTCGATCCGAAACGCGATCTCGCACTCCACGCCATCCTTGAAACACGCCCGCTCCGGCAGGGGTTTGCGTGAAACAGAAACGCCATCGGCAAAAATCGGCGCGGCGATCACCTCGCCATCCGGCGGCAAGGCGATTTTCCAGCCGGCGATGTCGGCTCCGGCCAGAACAGCGACCTCGGCCTGAACCGCATAGCCATCGCTTGAGGCGGCAATCGACGATAACGCCATGTCGTCGAGAAGACGGCCGGTTCGGCGTGCTTCGGCAAGCGCCTCGGCAATCGACGACACCGAACCCGCGGTTTGCACGGTGTGTTGCAGCGGTCTCATCGTTCGTCCTCAATAGGTTGCGCGACCGCCGGAGAGATCGAAAACCGCTCCGGTCGAGAAACTGCACTCGGGCGAACTCAGCCACAGCACCATCGCCGCGACCTCGTCCGCGTCCAGGAACCGCCCCATGGGAATGCGCGACAGAATGTCCGCCAGACGCTGCTTCGGTGCATCGACGCTCATGGCCGTCAGCGACGCGGCGGGCGTAATGACGTTTGCCAGCACATTCTTGTCGGCAAGTTCCTTGCCAAGCGCCTTGGTCAACGCCACGAGGCCGGCCTTGGCGGCGGAATAAGCCGCGGCGCCGTGCATTCCCTCCTTCGCCTGGATGGACGCAATCGAGACGATGCGTCCGGCCCGGGAGGACCCCGCGGTGCGGATCATCAGGGGGATCAGCGCGCGACAGGTCAGGAATGCGCCGGTCAAGTTCACATCAAGCATGCGCCGAAACAATGCAGGCGGCATCTCCCATGTCGGCATGACATCGGCGACGATGCCGGCGTTGTTGACGAGAATATCCACACGCCCGAACTGTCGTTCGACCGCAGCCGCCGCGGCGGCGACATTGTCTTCGTCCGTGATGTCGACGGCATGGGTGGCGCATGCCGGGTCTGCGGCCAAGCGGGCCAGCGCCGGCGCGAGATCCCACAGCACCGGCACGGCGCCTGCCGCCTTGAGCCGCGCGACGATCGCGGTCCCGAAGCCGCCTGCGGCGCCGGTGACGATCGCAATTTTGCCGGTGAGGTCGTACTGAGCGGTCATGGAGCGGGGCCTGATCGGAGAGCGGGACGATGGCCCCGCGTCAGTTCGCGATAAATGCGTTGGTGAAGAAGGTGCCGGCGGGGAGATCCGTCTTGACGTCCTGATAGGTCTTCATCAGATCGAGCGTCCGCGCCCAGTCGGCCGCGGCCATCTCGCCGGTTGGCGCGGCAGGAGTCGAGGGCGATGGAACAAGTGTCAGCGAGACAGCGAGCTGCGCGGCAAGCAAGGCCTTGTCCGCCTCGGGCTTGGCCTTGAGTGCAGCGGCGACGGCCGCGGCGGGATCGGCCTTGGCAGCTTCGAGCGACTTGATGGTTGCGCGCACGAAGCGTTTGACCAGATCCGGATTGCCGTCGATGGTCTTGCTGCTGGCAACAATCGTCAGCCCTACGGTGTTGACGCCGAGTTCGGCCAGCGAGAACACCTTCTGCTTCAGCCCCTTTTGATCGAGGATGATGACCTGGCCCTCGAGGCCGGCCAGCAGACCGTCCGTGCGCTTCTCCAGCACCGCAACGAGTTTTCCCGGGCCGTCTACATTGAGGACCCTGACCTTCGAGGCGTCGACATTGTTGGCCTTCCACACCGCGGGAAGCAGCGCCAGCGTCGCCTCGCCCGCCGTGGCCGCAATGGATTTGCCGGCGGCATCCGCGATCGTGGTCACGCCCGCGTCGGCCCGAAAGGAGATGCCGTACGGCGAGGTGTTCATGATGCCGAGCACCGCCTTCACCGGCGCGCCGCGCGCGGCACCGGCGATGACGCTGCCGCCATCGACCAGTCCGAACGTGTCGCTTCCCGTCGCCACTACCTGGACGGTACGCGCGGAGCCCTGCCCCTCGCCGATCGACAACTCGATGCCGTTCTCCTTGTAGAAGCCCTTGTCCACCCCGAGATAGAAGATCGCGTGCACACCGCTGAGCAGCCAATTGAGCCGGAGGCTGACCGCATCCGCGGCGCAGGCCGGCACCGACATCGCGGCGACGGCCGTGGAAACGATCGCGGCCGCGATCGCAGATCTGATGACGAACATGGGACCTCCCTCGTGTTTATTTTTTGCCGGGCGTGCGCGTTTGCGTGTCCGGAAGATCAAGCAGGGCGTCACGTGGGGCTGCGGCCCACGATGAAGTCGTCGCGGCGCTGCGACACGTGCCAGGGAATGGCCCAGCGCTCGACCAGCTCGACGACGCCGTAGAGCATCAGGCCCAGCAGGCTGAGCACAATAATGACGGCAAACGTCATGCTGGTGTTGAAGTTGCCGTTGTAGCCGAGCAGCTGGTAGCCAAGCCCCCTGTCGGAAGCGACGAACTCCGCGACGACCGCAGCGGTGGCAGACAGCGCCGCGGCAACCTTGAAGCCCGCGAACAGCGAAGGCAGGGCGCCGGGCAATTCGACTTGCCAGAAGATCTTCAGGCGGCTGGCGCGATAGCTTTTCGCAAGGTCATAAAGATCCGTGTCGACGGACTTGAAAGCGACGATCGAGTTGACGACGATCGGAAAGAACGAGAGCAGGAAGACCAGCAGCACTTTGGGAAGCAGGCCATACCCGACCCAGGTGAGAAACAGCGGAGCCACCGCGATTTTCGGAATGATCTGCAGGACGACCAGCAGCGGAAAGAAGATCGCTTCAAAGGCGCGCGAATAGACGACGAGCAGGGCCAGCAGCACGCCAAGCACAACCGCCATCAGGAAACCCACGACCATCGGCTGCAGGGTGAAAAAACTCGCCTGCGCCAGAACCGATGCGTTGCTCACCATATCGACCAGAACCCGGGACGGTGCCGGCAATATGTATTCCGGCGTGTGAGCGACACGCACCGCGATTTCCCAGAAAATCACCGCACCCACCAGGCTGGCCACGGTGTTTCCCTGGCGCCTGACAGTGCTCCAGAGTGTGCGGCCCATCTTGTTCCCTCCCGCTTGTCCGTTTCAGGCCGGCAAAATCAGGCCTTGACGTAATTTCAGAACGATGTTCCATTTAGAACAACGTTCCGTCAAGCCTTTTTCTGAAAGAATCCTGGCAGACGCGCGATCAGGGAGAAGAAGTGTCATGTCCGTGAGTGCCTTAGACGCCCCGGGGGTCGAGCTCGACGGTGTCACCAAGACGTTCAGCGGATCGGTTGTCGCGCTGGAGCGCGTCGATCTGAAGATAGGAGACGGAGAGTTCGTCGCCGTCGTCGGTCCTTCCGGCTGCGGCAAGTCGACGATGATGCGGTTGATCGCCCGATTGGCGAGCCCGAGTTCGGGGCACATCGCCGTCTTCGGTGACCTCTCGGACGAGCCTCCCCCCGGCATGAGCATCGTGTTTCAGAACCACGTCCTGTTGGCCTGGCGGACCATCCTGGACAATGTCCTGTTTCCCGCTGACATGACCAACCAGAGCCGCGCGAAGCTGTTGCCGAAGGCCCTGGAATTGCTCGAGAGCGTTGGTCTCAAGGATTTCGCCAAAAGCTATCCGCACGAATTGTCAGGCGGCATGAAACAACGCGCGTCGATCGCACGGGCCCTTCTGCTCGAGCCGAAGCTGCTCCTGATGGATGAACCGTTCGGCGCTCTCGATGCCCTGACGCGCGAGCAGATGCGCATCGACCTGGAGGCGCTTTGGCTGAAGAACCGGATGACGATCGTCTTCATTACCCACTCGATCGACGAAGCGGTGCTTCTGGCCGACCGGGTCATCGTCATGACGCCCCGTCCCGGCCGCATCGAACGGGTCATGGAGATCGACATGCCCCGTCCGCGTGGCCTTGGCGCCAGAAGTCACCCCGAATTCCTGGCGAAAACTGAGGACATCACGCGAATCTTCCTGTCTCGCGGCGTGCTGCATCGTGGATAACGAGTTTCGGCTGCTTCCTCGAGTCGCACAGCTGCGGATCGTCTGGTGATGCGAATGAAAGAGACCCACGGATGAGCCTTACAGTTCCCTTGCCCCACTCGGGCGGTGCGAGCGAGCGGACGCTGGCCGTGATCGAGATTCTTGCGCTTGCCGAGGAGCCGATGCGCCTGTCCGATCTGGCGCAGCAGCTTGGGATGCCCAAGAGCGCCGCGCATCGCACCCTCACGGCTTTGCTCGATGCGGGATGGGTCGAGCAGAACCAGGGGAACGAATGTTACGGCCTCACGCTCCAGTTGGCGATCCTCGGCCAGCGTTTTCTGGCGAATCGATCGCTGAGCGACCTCAAGCAGCCGATCCTCGACGACCTGGCAAACCGGACCAGGGAGTTGGTCCGCCTGACCGCTGTTCAAAACGGATCGCTTGTCTGGATCGGATCCGCGAGAGGCCGCCGGGCGGGGCTCGTCTATGAACCCGACATCGGCGAGAAGATCCTGCCGTTCGCGACCGCCAACGGAAAAGTCTGGCTGGCCAGCCTGCCGCGCGAACAAGCCATCAAGATCGCGCTCGACAATGGCCTTGGAAATTCACAGCTCGGCGGACCCGGACGCATCATGCAGGTTCGCGCCCTCGAGGATGAGCTTGATCGCACTGCGGAACGCGGGTTTGGTCTCGCGCGCGAAGAGGCCGAAGCCGGTGTCGGAGCCGTGGCCGTTCCCGTGCTCGCGGGCGATACGCTGCTTGGAACGATGAGCGTCGCCGCCCCTCTGGCGCGGCTCTCCGATGAACGGATTAGCGAACTCGTCCCGATGCTGCTCCGCGCCGCCAGGAACATCGCGCTGGCCTGGAACGGCAAATCGATCGCCCGGGCTGATTGAAAGATTCAGGATCACTCGCAAACCCGTTGCCATTCATATCGGCGGGTGTCCGGATTCATCACCTGGCGCTGATGGCACTCCGATGTCCCGAGCGGCGGCAACGCCGGGGGTGCAATCGGCGCGATCGATGGCGGAACGATCCCGCAAATCGTCAGCGGGCAGATCGGCGGCAGGTCGATCGAACTGCTGCAGAGCGGCTGCATCTCGCCATCCACGCATCGGCACACGCAAGCGGCGCTGGCGTGCGTCACCAGCAACAGCAACCACCCGCTGATCAATCCCAGCCGCATCAGGCGCCCCTTTCCCGATCCCTGCCACTTGAGCCGGCGAGCCCGCCCAGTCCCGGCACACCATCGGCGGCAGACTAACAAAACCGTGATGCGGGAGAACGGGCCCTAACCGTGAACCTGCCGTCCCCGCCCCCCAACTAAGAGTCAGAGTGTGACCCGGTGGCTACAGGCGTTTTCGCCGTTCCGTGGTGAAATACTGGTGATCGGCCGAGATACCGATGGCCAGTTTGATGCGGCCGGGTTGGCCTGAATCTCTGACGGCGCGCTGTCCCGTTGCTCGGGAGACAGATACCGTCGATGGGAGCGTGTCATGCGTGTGCAGGACCATAACAAGACGATATGCCTGGGTTTCCTGGGACTGACGGTCTCCGGGTTGGCCGTACTCAGCGCCGCCCTGGTTGCCGCCGTGCTTGCCTGATCCGCGACCGGATCGAAAATAACATCACCGCCGCGGCAGCCTTGCCGCCAGATCACGCAACGCAGCCTTCGGAAACTCGATCGCCGACAGTTTCCAGCCGTCGCCCTCGAAGTGCATGTGAAACGCCGACACGCGATCCGGATCGGTCGAGCTTCCGACGCGGACGGCGAACTCCACCGGTTTCACCAGACGCAGCCGACCGAGGATGTCGACCCAATGCAGCCGTCCGACATCGGCCAGCGGCGTGATGTTGCCGGCGACCGCGGTCTCGGGATCAGTTTGCACGCGCCCGCTCTTCAGCAGCACGGCGAGATTGGCCGGGGTCAGGACCTTCTCCACCACGGCATCCGCTATCGTGGTGCCCAGCGAATTCGCCAGCGTTCGTTCGAGCGGCGTGATGCGGCGGGTCTCGCTGATCTCGGCGAGATAGGCCGCCACCACCTGCGACGAGATCGACCTCCGCAAGCGGTCGGTGTTGACATAGCCGAGCACGCGCTCGCCGTCTCCCGACTGCGCCGCCCGCACGGCCTCGCTCAGCGAAACCACCGCGGAAGCCGCATAGGCTGAGAGCAGCGCAACAATCAGCAGGACCACAGGTATCGTGCGCCGCATCAATCCACTCTGTTGTTCGACCAGCAGGCATCGCGAGACATCACGGCTCGCGCGACGCCCCTCCGTTCAATACTTGAACTGCGGCATCGCCTTCAACCGATCGTTAGCGACATTCGGCACTGCGTGCCCCGCAGACCCATTGATGGTCACGGCGGGCGACAAAATTGCCCGAGGTGGTGGGCGCCGTTGCCGTGCTGCAGCCTCAGCGGAGCCGTTGCGCGCGCGTGACCATCGATCTCCGATGTCTCCAAAGCGCAGGAGGCGGCGCAGGGAGGCCAGTGAAAAATTCCGCAGCGCCGGCATTGTTCCGCAGCCGACGTGAGAGGCGCGATGGAACTGTCCGAGCTCGATGCTGTTGCCACCGCACACACCAGGAGACTGAGATGGACAGCGATCGTATCAAGGGTGCGGCCAAGGAAGCATTCGGCAAGGCCGAAGGCGCGTTCGGCCAGGCCACGGGAGACACCAGAGCCGAAGCCGAGGGCAATGTGCGTGAAGCCGAGGGCGTGGTGCAGAATACCATCGGCCAGGCCAAGGATGCCGTGCGCGATGCGGCCGGATCGGCGCTGAATGCCGGGCGCTCCATTTATGAAGGCGGAACCGACGCCGTCGCCGCCAACATCCAGGAGCGGCCAGGAAGCGCGTTGCTGGTGGCAGGCCTGATCGGCTTTGCGCTCGGCGTCATCCTTACCAAGGGCTCGCAACCGTCACCACCCCGCCGCCCCTGGGAACGGTATTACCGCGCATGACAGATCGCGCTCAGCGAGCTGCCGTCGCGTGAGCTGTTGCCCGGACAAGCCAACGGGTCCGCGCGAAGCGCGGCCCGATGACTGACTCCACGAGATCCGGCGCAGCGTCTCAATCAGCACGAGGCCGACAGTCCCGGGGGGCGTTCACCCGGGGGACCAGGCAAGGCGATCCCTTAACCACTCGCGCATCCCTGCGGGAACGAGACCGGCCCCTTGAGACAATTTTAATCAATTTGGAGCGAGCGTGCGCTTGGTGGATTTGTGGGAGTTCAGTGATGCGTACCCAGCCCCGATACGACACCATCTGCGCCAGGTTCCTTGGAATTGCGCTCACGGGATTTGCTGTTCTCAGCGCAGCGCTGCTGGCAGCCGCGCTGTCCTGACGCGCGGAAACGCGAAATTCTTCGAGCAGCTCATCGACATGTGCCGGCACGCCCGCGGTCAGATCAGGACCGCGGCCGCAACCGGACCGTGCCTACAGAAATCCGATCACGAACCGCAGAGCTTCGGTCACGATCAAAGCCAGCACAACGGCGAAGGTCGCGTCGATTCCAAGTTCGATGGCCTGCGCGTCCGAAAGTCCCAGCCAGGTTTCAATACTGCGCCACATGTTTTGATTCCCCAGATTTGATTTTGGCGATTGGGGGCATCGCCATAACGCAATGCTGACCTTGAGGTTCCCGGCGGCAATAACCGGATTCAACGGCCGGCCGGCGCCGCAAAAATTACCAGTCGTCGGCAAGGCCAGCAGCGCCTGACCTCCTCCCGGTGGCGATCGCGTCCGCAATGGATCGTCGGCAGCAGCGAACAACTTCCTGGCGTTTCGGTGATGCCGGGCTTCGCAACCTTGACGCCGACCGAAAAGCAAGGAGGCGCACAAACAGTCCAAGGATCTCATGACGAGCCCGAAACCGGTACCGCCGCTGCTCGTGCTGCACCGCGACAAGCAGCAAGAGGCCGAACGGCCGGTGACCTCGTCAACGGCACGATCGGCCTTCTGACCACGCTGATGTTCGGGATCTCGCTCGCCGATCCGCCCCCACGCGAAAAATGGGGAGATCGAGGTACGCCAACGCCTCAATGACTGCGAAGCACAAATCGCGGCGCTGACGAAAAACGCGCCGTGACGATCAACCGGCTGTCCCGGTCGGATCGCGCATCGCAATCGTCGCCGGCCGCGGCCATGCGATCGAGGGAGTTTAAAACAATGGCTCCGGCCACCTTATTCCGCACCGGTTTTCATTTTTTTCGCATGGTTTGTCTATGCAACACCCGCGTTATCGACGCGCACAGATACGAGTTAGAATATCTCGAAACACGGCGGCCGCGCATTCGCTCCGGCGGCGAATTTCTGCGACCGCAAACCGCGATCGGAATTGCGCGAAAGTGCCGGATTTAAAACGACTTCATCGCGCACGTCTTCGGTACGCGCGACACCCGCGATAATTCGACGCCATTTTATTCCCCATCGACACCGAAATCTTTTTGCCGTCGCCGATCTGGACGCAACGCATCGCATGCCCCCAAGAGCAACACGATCGGGACGTCGCGCGTGACGACATGTCGCGCCGAAAAACTGCTGAACGACTTTGGGGGCCACATGTCAAACATCGTCCGCGCGCATGCGCAAACGCATTCCATTGCAACCTCGCTGGCGAAGCTGGCGCTGCTGTCGGTCAGCTGCCTTGCGCTAGGCCTCGCATGGGGAGCGCCCGATGCGATGGCGCAAGCGGCAGGATCCCCGGCCGGCGCGAGCGGCTCGAACCCGCTGCCGCCTGTGATCGTGGTGCCGGGCCGCGCCCGCCAGCAACGCACCCAGCAGAGCGTGACCGCGACGCGTGGCCGTCGCGTGGCGGCACGCTCGGCCCGGCGTGCGACGCAAATCGAAGCTGCCCCTTCGCGCCCCGCCAATACCTACGATGCCCGCACCGGCACGGTGGGCTATTTCGCCAACAGCACCTCGAGCGCAACCAAGACCAACACCCCGCTGCTGAACATCCCGCAATCGGTCAGCGTGCTGACCAAGCAATTCATTCAGGATCAAAACCCCCAGGGCATCACCGACATCACCCGCTACGTTCCCGGCGTCGCGGTGCACCAGGGCGAAGGCAACCGCGACGAGCTCGTCATTCGCGGCGTCGATTCCAGCGCGAACTTCTACGTCAACGGCTTCCGCGACGACGTCCAGTACTTCCGTGATCTCTACAACACCCAGAGCATCGAGATCCTGAAGGGGCCGAGCGCCCTCACCTTCGGCCGCGCCTCCGGCGGCGGTCTCGTCAACCGCACGCTGAAGGAGGCCGACGGCACTCGCGTCTATGAGGCGACCGCGCAGACCGGCTCCTTCGGCGACCGGCGCATTTCGCTCGATGCCGGCCAGGCCATCAACGAGAATGTCGCGGCCCGGGTCAATGCGTTCTACGAGGGATCGGACACCTTCCGCGACTTCGGCCAGCTCGAACGCTATGGTATCAATCCGACGGTGACGCTGAAGCCGAACGACACCACCAGCGTCAAGCTGAGCTACGAGTATTTCCACGACGAGCGCACCGCGGACCGCGGTAATCCCTCGCAGGCCATTGCCGGGGTTCCCGGCGGCGCGACGCGATTCAATCCGGCGGCGCCCTTCGCGCCGAACGGCGACCTCACAGCCTTCTTCGGCAGCCCGATCTACAATGTCGCCCGCGTCAACGCGTCGACCACCATGGCCGTGATCGATCACGACTTCGAAAACGGATTGACCGTGAAGAATTCGACGATGTACGCCGACTTCAAGAAATTCTACCAGAACGTCTATCCGGGATCGTCGGTGAACCCGACCGACACCTCGTTCAATCGCGCCGCGTACCAGCACACCACCAATCGCGACAACCTGATCAACCAGACCGACTTCACCTACAAGACCTTCACCGGACCCGTGTTCCACACCATCGGGTTCGGGACGGAGTTCGACCGGCAGACCGGCGTCGATGTGCGCAACACCGGACTGTACCCGAACGGCAACGCTGCGCTGGCCGCCAATCCGTTCGATCCGACTTATTCCGGTCCGGTCACTTTCATCCATAATTTCGTGGCGAACCCTGCCATCGGCGTCACGTCGCCGGACTCCAACAGCAAATACGCCCTCAATGTCCAGTCGGCCTATGTCCGCGACCAGATCGATATCACACGCTGGGTGCAGTTGATCGCGGGCGTGCGTTACGATCGTTTCGACCTGACCGCCACCGACCAGAACACCTTCACCCAGCGCAATCGGGTCGACAACAAACTCTCGCCGCAGGCGGCCGTGATCGTCAAGCCGATCAACACCCTGTCGATCTACGGCGCCTACAGCATCTCGTATCTGCCGGCCTCCGGCGATCAGTTCAGCTCGCTGACCGCGGCCACGCAGAATTTCGAGCCGCAGAAATTCGAGAACACGGAGGTGGGCGTGAAGTGGAACATCCTGCCGCGCCTGCAATACACCGCGGCGCTTTATCACCTCAACCGCACCAACGTGCCGGTGACCAATCCCGACGGCTCCTCCAATCCGATCCCGAGCGGCCGCCAGGAGATCAACGGCTTCGAGACCGCGCTGAACGGCATGATCACCAGCGACTGGCAGGCGACGCTTGGTTATGCCTACACCGACGCGCGGGTCACCAGCCAGTCGACGCCCACCATCGTAGTGGGCAACCGCGTTCAGCTGGTCCCCTACAACCAGGTCTCGCTGTGGAACAAGTACCAGATCAATCCGATGTGGGCGGCGGCCGTCGGCGTGATCTATTTCGGCGACTCCTACGCGTCCTCGGACGACACCGTCCGGCTGCCGGGCTTCGTGCGCGTCGACGCGGCCGTCTACCTCAAGATCAACGAGCAGTGGCGCGCCCAGCTCAATGTCGAGAACATCTTCAACAAGGGTTACTGGGCCTCGGCCGACGGCAACAACAACATCTCGCCCGGCGCATCGCGCACCTTCCGGGTGTCGGCGGCCGCGAAGTTCTAGCTGACGGCACCAGGCATGGCGCCGTCGCAAGACAGCGAAGCGGCGCCTTGCCTCCGGTCGGGAGCATGGAGTCCTTCCCCAAAAATCCGGCTTGCCGGCGACTCGCGACGCATTTATGACGCGTTAATCACTCGTTAACCACGTCGACCTAGCCTTGGCAGACCTGAGTGATTGCCGATGGGGAATTGGAATGAAGCTCGAGGACGATGCGTTGAAGCTGTTGCAGTCGATGAAGCGTACCGATGGCCAGAAATACACGGCCGGAGCCATCAACCGCGCTCGCTACGAGCGCCTCGAACAGGCCGGCCTGATCAAGGGAACGCCCGCCAACTCCAGCGATGTCATCTACACGTTGCTTCCCGCCGCCGAAGAGCATCTGTCGCACTGAGAGGTGCTTGCGGGACGGATCTGAAAAGCCCGGCGCGATGCCGGGCTTTTTGCTGTCTTGGACCATTTCGCGAAAACGGCAAGAACAAAAAGAGAACAATTCACCCAAGGCGAGCTTTCGTGCCTTGTTCGGACCGCATAAAAGCGGGAATCTTAATCAAACTTCGCTTTGCTTCGATGTCTCGCGTTTCGTCTGTGAAGCAAAAGGAGGAAATGACCGTGTCCAGGAGCAGCAAGGCCCTGCCGACGGCGGAGGAAATCTGGGATTTGGACAAGGGCTCGGCCAAAACGGACAAGACCCCAACCATCAAGGCCGATACCGAGTCATCCGGCGCCCGCAAGGACGCCGGCGACAAGACATCCTCGATTGTTCCCAAGAAGTGACGAGAGCCGGATGGTGATGTCGGCGGCGGCCAACAGGGACGCCCCGTCGCCTCGCCCTCAGCGGCGGCGCTTCGGAAACAGCTTGTCCCTGATGTAGCGCGACGTCGGCGTCAGCCGGATGCCACGCGGTTTGCGCCAGGTGGCCTTGTCGATCTCGCGCTTGTCGCCGATGGTCAGGTGACCGGAGGCCTTGCCGGCCACGAAGATTGCATCGCTCATCTTGCGACCCGAAAGCCGATTGCGGGCTTTGACTTCCTTCCAGAGTCGCAGCCGCCCGAGCTTCAGCTTGGGAAGCTCTTCCTTGATCTCCCGGCGCAGGCAGGCCTTCTCGCTCTCGCTGCCACGCTTGCGTCCGCCCGGGAACATCCAGAGCCGGTCGCGCCGGCGACGAACCAGCAGCACCTCGCCACGTTTCGCGACCACCAATTTCGAAGACTTCGCCATATCGCTTGCAATACCGTCTTTTTCAATGCCGCCTGAAAATACCGGGCGTGCCGTGACGGGCAATCGCCGCGTCGAATCAATGCACCGATTCTATATGGCTTCGGCGCCGGCGCTCAAGACCGGATGCAATGGCACCGCGGCGCGTCCCATCCCGCCCGTTTACCGGTCAAGATGTGTCTGGCGTTCCAGCTGTTCGGTTCAGCCGAATTTGACGCACTGCCGGGTTCACGGCGATACAGTCGAGGGAGGGCTTTTTCCGGGCAGCCCAACGCTCGCCACAAACGCCCTCTTAATCATCCGCGCGATGTGAGGCGTCTGGCGCCGCTTCCCATCAGCATTGGACACGAGATCCCCGGGGACATATGCGGCGGACCGATATCGACGTTTTGCGGATTGTCTTGTGTGCCGGCGTGATCGTCGCGCACGCGCTGCTGATCTTCGCGGTCGAGCCGCGCTATCACCTCAAGAGCGCGCAGCCGGACATGGTCGCCTCGGCGATGTACGAATTCCTGCGCCCGACGCTGATGACCACCTGGTTCGTGCTGGCGGGCTGGGCCTCGCTGAAATCGTTGCGCAGCCGCGGCGCGCTGCGCTTTGTCGGCGAACGGGTGACGCGCCTCCTGGTGCCGCTCACCGTCGGCATCGTGGCGTTCGGATCGGTCATCAAGTACATCGAGCTCAGCCACGGCCGCGATCTCGGCTTTCACGGTCTGCGGCTGGTGGCGCCGTTGCAGGAGAGCTTTTTCGAATTCTTCCCGAACAATCTGAAGTTCCTGAAACTCCTGACCTGGTCGCACCTCTACTTCCTGGCTTACCTGTTCCTGATGTCGGTGCTGCTGCTGCCGCTGTTGATGCGGCTGGTGAAACGCGCGCCGAACCACAGCGTGCCGCCGGCCTGGATGGCCTATCTGCCGGCACTGCCGATGGCGGCGCTGCTGATGGTGTTCCACGGCTTCTGGCCGTACATGCCGAACCTGATCCATGACTGGGCGAACTTCGGCTACTTCACGCTGTGCTTTGCCATCGGCGCCGGCATCGCGATCTGGCCCGGCTTCGAGACGCGGCTGCGCGCGGAGGCCCCGCGCCTTGCGATCGTGATGCTGCTGGCCTTTGCCGGCATGATGTGGGTGGAGGAATCCACCCTCGGCCGGCTGTTCGTCGGCGTGCTCGGATGGAGCGCGGTCGGCGCCGGCCTCGGCTTCGCCGCGCGCCTCAATCCGCCGGACTGGCCGCTTGCGATCTACCTCAACGAGGCGATGCTGCCGGTCTTCATCATCCATCATGCCCCGCTGCTGCTGATCGGCGTCGCGGTGCTGCCGCTGGCGGTGCCGGTGTTCGTCAAGGTGGCGGTGATGGCGATCGGCGCCACCGCGATTTCGCTCGCCGCCTATCATTGGCTGATCCGGCCATGGCCGCCGATGCGGTTCCTGATGGGCATGAATCCGAAGCCAAGCGCGCCGCCGGTGACAGGCCTGCCGGCCGCAGCCGCCAAGGCCCCGGTCGGCTGACACCGTTGCGTGCGCCGGTCAGGCCGGCGGCGTGAAGTCGTAGGAAATGCGGCCCGCCGGCAGATAGAACAGCGCAATCAGGGCGCCGCCCTTCACCTCGGGAAAATGCCGGCTGCCGGGATCGGGGGCAGTCCAGCCCGCGCCTTGCCATCCCTGCAATCCCCTGAGTTCGGCGCCCGCGTCGATCGGGATCACCATGTTCAATTCGCCATACGGGTGACCGTGATAGTCGCCGCGCAGCACGTCGCCATCATCCTCATCAGGGAAGGCCCGCGCGTCCTTGCTGTCCATGTAGACCGCGGTGATGCTGAAGTGAAAGGTCTCGGCGGTCGGCTCCTGGATCCGGCTGCGCCGGTAGTTCGGGCCGCCCACTTCGACATTGGCCGCCCATCCCTCCTGCAGGCCGAGGCGGATCAGGCGCGCCAGATCCCGGTAGAGGTCACTCTGCGGTCCGTAGGTCGCGTTGAGCCATTTTTCCATCTCGGCGCCGGGCGTCATGTCCTTGACCACCTGCAGGAACGGAATGCTGCGCGCGATCAGATCTTCACGGTGTCCCATTGTCATCTCCGTCATGTCGCCGGATACTCGCGGCGCCGGCCGCGGCGCGGAAGTGCAATGATCGCAAGACCAGAATGAACGCCATTCAGCTCGCCCGCCCGGCGTATCCTGCGCATGCATTATGGGGCGGCTTCGCGTACAGTTGCCCCCATGCCAGTGTCGTTCAGCAGCCTGGACCTGAACCTGCTCCGCGTCTTCGACGCGGTGATGGAAGAGCGCAGTGTGCTGCGCGCCAGCCAGAAGGTGTTCCTGAGCCAGTCGGCGGTCAGCCACGCGCTGGCGCGCCTGCGCGAACTGCTGGAGGACGAACTGTTCGTCCGCACCGCGTCCGGCATGCAGCCAACCGCCCGCGCGCTGACGATGGCGCCGCTGATCCGCAACGCGCTCGCATCCCTGGAGACGGCCATCGAGCCGCCGACCTTCACGCCGGCCACCGCGACCAAGCGGTTCACGATCGCGGCGAATGACTTCACCACCATGGTGGTGGCGCCGCGCCTGCTGCAGATCATGAAGGCGGAGGCGCCCTTGGTCGACATCGTGATCCGGCCGGTGACGCGGATCGACCTTGCCGAGCAGATCGACCTGGGACGGATCGATGCCGCCGTCGGCACGTTTTCCGCCGTGCCGCAACGCTTCAACTCGGACCTGCTGTTCAGCTACGACGATGTGCTGATGACATCGCGGACGCGTGACATCATCACCGCCGACATCCTTGCGACGCTGCCGCTGGTGGTGGTGTCGTTCGGCGGCGAACAGGATGGCGCCGTCGACGGCTTCATCTCGGAGCGCGGGCTGGCGCGGCGGTCCGAGATGTATGACCGCGCGGCCTTCGAAGCCGCCTTTGCAACGGCGGAACGCGTGCCCCGCATCGCGGTCTCGCTGCCGCACTTTCTGGCGCTGCCGGCGCTGCTGGAGGACTCGGCCCTCGCGGCCATCGCGCCGCGGCCGCTCGCGCAGGCGTTTGCCCGCACCCATCCGATCGCGATCCATGAACTGTCCTATGCGACGGCCCGCCTGGAGGTTCGCGCCTTGTGGCACGAACGCCATCGCGGCGACCGCTCGCAGGACTGGCTGCACGACATCCTGCGCCGGGCGACCGATCAGCTGCGCGACGGCACAGGCCGCTGATCGGACATCCTTGATCGTCTAGCTGTTGGCGCCGAGATAGTCCTTCTTGCCGACGGGCACGCCGTTGTGCCGGAGGATGGCGTGCGCGGTCGCAACATGGAAATAGAAATTCGGCAGCACGAACCCCAGCAAATGCGTTGCGCCGGGCATGGTGCCGATGGCGCGGGATTCGATCAGCCGCTCCGCGCTGCCGTCGAGCTGTTGCGGGGTGACGGTCTGCAGGAACGCCACCGTCCTGGCGATCCGCTCCTTCAATTCGTCGATCGTGGTCTCGGTGTCGGGAAAGCTCGGCGCGGTGAGACCGGTCAGCCGTGCGATGCCGCCCTTGGAGGTGTCGCTGGCGCGCTGCACCTGCCCCACCAGCGGCAGCATGTCGGGCGCAAGCCGCGCATTGACCAGGATGGACGGCTCGAAGCCGCGCTCGGTGGCGTAAGCGGACGCCTTGTCCAGATACCGGGAGAGCACGCCGAGACCGCGCTGCAGCGCGGGGACCGAGAGATCGTACATGGAAAGGGACATGGCGAGGATTCCTGAGGGACAGCGGTGATGGCCGCGCGGCCGGACGGCGCGCCACGCTGATATGATGTCGATGCCGGGGATTGCCAGAGCCGGTGCGGGCTTGCGGTGCCGACAGCGGCCGCGCGCTACTCCGCCTTCGGCAGCGCCAGCAACGTCTTCATCATGGCGTCGCGCTCGCCGATCAGGTGCGCGAGTTTCAGGCGCATCCGCAGCAGGATGGTGGCCGCGCCGGTGCAGTCGATGTCGTGGGCGATCAGGGTCTGCATCTCGGCCTGCTGCAGGCGAATGTCGTCGCGCAGGCGGGCGATGTCGCGCCGCTTGGACGAGATCTGCCGCTCGGTGACCTGCGTCGGCACCGCCGCGACAACGGATCTGGGGTTGGGGGTGCCGCCGAACTCCATTTGGCCTCGCAATGTTCGTCTGTTCACCAAGCTCTCAAAAAGATCGCTCAACTTAAGAACAAACCTAGAACATTGGCAAGATTTATGTAGGATGCTTATCCAACTGATTCACACCATAGGTGGACCCATGGGCGCACTTAAACAAGATCTAGTATGCCTGAAACACATCAGCCTCTACTGCGAGGAACTCGAGCGCCTGCATCTGTGGGGCGTCGACGAGGAGATCGACCGCGAATTCAACCGGGTCTGCCAGACCATCTGGGGCTACACCCTGGACGACTTCGACGACGACGACCTCAGCGCGCAGGACCACAAGTGGCTGGACAAGCTCACTGCCAAGAAAGCCTACGTCTACGCGCTCAAGCACGGCTACGACCTCGGCGATTATGAGGACATGGTCTCCGACTGGTGGGGGTTCGCCTGGATGATCCTCGCCGAACAGCGTGGCCTGCTGACGCCGGAGCGCCGCGCCATGGCCTGGAAGAAGCATGACGAGCGGCTGCTAGCCCACGGCGTCGCCGCGGTGCTGCGCTCGGCGTGACCGGCGAGCGCCGTCTGTGTCCACCACAACGGCCAGCGTGTACTGGATCGCCCGGTCAAGCCGGGCGATGACGGCTGTGGATGGAATGGTCGCCCAGGTTACGCCCGCGGCGATGACGTAAACTCAGAACATCGTGTTCGGATTGGCCGCCTGCTCCGGCACGTCCTGGCGCACATCCCAGTGCTCGACGATCTTGCCCTGGTCGAGCCGGAAGATATCGACAATGGCGGAGCCGCGGGTGCCCGGTTCGCGCACATTGTGGACATGCAGGATCACATAATCGCCGTCGGCGAACACCCGCTTGATCTCGCTGTGCGAGTTCGGAAACTTGCTGCGCAGCAGATCCACCAGGCCCTTGAAGCCCTGCGGGCCGTCCGGCGCGGTCGGATTGTGCTGGATATATTGCGGACCGAAATATTTCGACGCCGCCTCGAAATCCTTCTGGTTCAGGCCCTTCTCGTAGAAGTCGACCACGGTTTTCTTGTTGGCCTCCATCTGCACGGCATCGGTCGCATGGGCGGCGCTGCCGAGCGAGGTGGCGGCAAGGATCACGACGGAGAACAGCGGCACGGCGAATTTCATCATGATGGTTTCTCCGGACACGGGAACGCCTCTCATGCCGCGAAGCGGCGCGTGGCGATAGAGCCGCTCCGATCACATCGGCGTCAGGCCGGTTACTGCGGCGAAACCGCATCAAACAAAAAAACGCGCGGGGCACGCCCGCGCGTTGTCGTGAACGATGCCGGAGCGCCTCACTTGTTCGGGTTGATCAAAAACTTCTCGCCGGTGGCGCGCTTGTTGTAGGCGGCGAGGTTGTCCAGTTGCAGCGCTTCGTGGAGCGACACCACCTTGGTGTAGTGCGAAGCGAAGGTGGTCTTGAGTTCGGCGACCACGCGCTGGCGCAGCTTGGCGCCGGTCTCCGCACCGACCTTCTGCAGGAACGGAAACAGCAGCCAGCCGCCGACGCCCCAGGCCATGCCGAAGCCGCGGCTCAGTTCGGTCGGGCGGGTGTCGAGGCCGCCATAGATGTAGACCTGCTTGTGCACGGTGGAGCCGTAGCGGCTGTAGCTCGACGCCGTCTTGTTGATCGCCGCCTCCATGGCGTTGAGGATCTGGCCGGCCAGCTTGCCGCCGCCGATGGCGTCGAAGGCGATGGTGGCGCCGGTCTCGACCAGCGCCTGGGTCAGGTCGGCCGTGAACGTCGCCGCGGTGGAATCCACCACATGCTTGGCGCCGATGTCGCGCAGCAGTTTCGCCTGCTCGGCATTGCGCACGATGTTGACGAGGCCAATGCCATCCTTGAGGCAGATCTTGTTCAGCATCTGCCCGAGGTTGGAAGCGGCCGCGGTGTGCACCAGCGCCTTGTGGCCTTCGCGCCGCATGGTCTCGGTCATGCCGAGCGACGTCAGCGGATTGACGAAGCAGGAGGCGCCTTCCGCCGCGGTGGTGCCGTCAGGCAGCGGCAGGCATTCCGCCACCTTGAGCACGCGGTACTGCGCATACATCGCGCCGCCGATCATGGCCACCATCTTGCCGTTGAGCGCCTGCGCCGCCGCCGACGACCCCGCCTTGATCACCACGCCGGCGCCTTCGTTGCCGACCGGCATCGATTCATCGAGCCGCGCCGCAAGCCCGGCCAGCGCCGCCTCCGGCACTTTCGCCGTCACCACCACGTCGTCGCCCGAACCGGTGGACTTGAACGACGAGGGATCCGCCGGCCCGGTCAACAGCCCGAGGTCGGACGGATTGATCGGCGTGCCTTCCACGCGCACCACCACCTCGTCGGCGGCCGGCTCGGGAATGGTCATGCGTTTGAGCGACAATTCGAGCTCGCCGCTCTTTGTGATCAGCGAACGCAATTGCAATCCGGTTGTGTTGGCCACCTTGAACTCTCCCCTGTCGGCCGCCCGGGCGAAACCGGCGGCGCGTTGAAACGATCGATGCCAGCCGGGGATTTTCCCCGGCGTTTCGGACGGGGAAATTGGGCCGGCCCCGAACCACTTGCAAGCCTCCAAGTTGCGGCGAAAGCCGTTGCGGGACAGCCATGTGCGGCGGAATCCGGCACGGACGCGCCGCAACCAGCCGGCAAGGACCGGAACAATTCGCGTCGAGATGAATTGATTTTGGCCTCGTTCCGCAACTGGTGACGCCATGTTGACCGCCGGATCTCATTCCCGAAAACCGCGCCCCGTGTCCGCGCCACTGAGATCCCTGAAATTGTGCACGGCCGCAGCCGCCGCCACGCTGGTGATCGCGAGCCTGCTGCCGGCCGACGCCGACGCTGCATCGCGCCACCGGCGCGGCGACACCCCAACGAACTCCCTCGACGCCGGCGGCGCCGGCTTTCCCGGCGCCGCGATGATGGCGGCACAGGGACGCGGCGAAGGCCACAAGGCGCTCGGCGGCCGCGCGCGCGACCGGGCCAATCTTGCGCGCTCACTCGCGGGCCGCGCCGACGGCAGCGGATCGCAGGCGGCGATGCTCAACATGCGCGCCACCCACATGCGCTGGAGCGCCGCCGCCGTGCGCGGCGCGCTGCACGATCCGCAGATTCACCAGGCGCTGCATTCGACGCAAGCGCTGCAGGATCCGAAAACCCGCGCGCTGGTCACCGCGACGCTCGCCACCGTCGCCTGGCACCGCGGCGGCCACGGCTGGTGGCGTCACGGCAATGGCGGCTATGGCTGGGTCGGCCCGGTGTTCTGGCCGTTCGCCTTCTACGACATCTCCAACGCCGCGCTGTGGGGCAACGACACCGATCCCACCTTCTGGAGCTACGGTTATCCGGATCTGCACGCCGCCCTGTTCGGGCCCTACGCCTATGACGATCTCACCGGCTACGCCACGCACCTGCGCGCCGCGCGCAATGTCAGCGGCGCCGCGGAAGCCGCCACCGCCGCCGGCATCGACAAGGACGACCAGAACAGCCTCGCACAACTGTGCGGTGATGCCAGCCGCAGCATCGCCGGCCTGCCGGTGGACACCATCGCCCAGGCGATCCAGCCCAGCGAGCAGCAGCGCACCGCCCTCGATGGTCTCGCGGACGCCTCCGCCAAAGCCTCGTTGATTTTGCAGGCCGCCTGCCCGACCGACATGGTGCTCACCGCGCCACGCCGCCTCGCCATCATGCAGAGCCGCCTCGAGGCGATGATCTCGGCGGTGCAGACCCTGCAACCGGCGCTGGACGCGTTTTACGGCCCCTTGAGCGAACAGCAGAAGCTGCAATTCGACGGCATCGCCGCCGCACAACGTGCGGCGAGTGACAAGGCTCTGGCCGCATCGCGGACGCCGCAGGCCGTCACGCAAGTCAACGCGCCAGTCAACGCGCAAGCTACGCCGCAAACCACTGCGCAACCCCCCGGCGATCCGGCGACCGTAGCGAACTGCGCCACCGCGCGGCCGGACAGCGGCGTCACCGCGTGGCCGGCGGCCATGATCACCCAGGCGGTCGCCCCCACCGACACGCAGCGCGACAAGTTCACCGCCCTGCAAAACGCCACGACCAAGGCCGCCGACATGCTGGCGACCACCTGCGCCGGCAACGCCGCGACCCCGCCGGCGCGGCTTGCGGCGATCGGCCAGCGGCTCGACACCATGCTGCAGGCGGTGACAACCGTGCACGCCGCGCTCGACGACGTCTACGCCACCCTCAACGAGGAACAGAAGGTCTCGTTCGACACCGTCGGCGCCCAGCAGCTCGTCGCCGCCCTGCCGCCGCCCACAGGCCGCCGCGGCCGCGCCGCGCAACCGGACAGCGCGCAACTCGCAGCGCCGCCGCCGGTCGCCCAAGCCGACACCACCCGCGAGACCCGCCCGACCGGCCGGCGCTATGCACGTTACGCCCGCCACCACGGCCGCCACGGCGTCCACGTCGCCCGCGTGCTCCGGCGCATGCTGTTCTCGTTCGTGCGCTGAGCAGCGAGGCAAGAGCAAGACGCACGCACAACGAGACACGCACGACAAGATAAGGCTCGGCCCATGTAATCCGTCATCCTGAGGTGGCCGTGCGTAGCGCGGCCCTCGAAGGACGACGGCCCGAGAGTCAGCGGCCGTCGTCCTTCGAGGCGCGCAAGAGCGCGCACCTCAGGATGACGGAGCTGATTCAACCGCAATTCATCCCGCGCGAACAAGAAACGGCCCCGCCCGGAAAACCGGACGAGGCCGTTGCCTCCTTGGATAGCTTCCTTCGAAAATCCCGCCCGCCCCGTCCGCCGCTTGCTGCGGCGTTCACGCGGGGGCGATCAGCCCTTAATCGCTCAGGCCACCGCGCGGCGCGGCTCTTCCACGATCGAGAAACGGACGTTGCAGCGATGCCGGTTCTGCTCCGACAGGGTGCGCCAGGCCTCTTCGGCCTCACGGCGCGAGGGGAACGGGCCCTTCACCTCGGCGCTTCCATGCACGAGCGTGTGGAAGTTCAGAGAGCGAAATTCACCGCCGACAACCCAAAAATGTGTTCCGTGCATGGTAGCCTCCTGAAGCGACATTCGTGACAAGTGCGCCGCGAAACGTGACGGAGAGATAACCCCAGAACGCGGCAAAGCGATAGATGGCTTGATTCCAAACAGTGATCAGATGTAACATCCATACTTGTAATAAATGTCAATTTGTAAAAATTGTCACAACACGAGCGTTGTCAAAACTGTTGTAAAGGCTGCCACATGCCCTCGGATACCGGCAAGAAGCTGTTCGTCGGCCCCCGTTTCCGGCGGATTCGCCAGCAACTGGGGCTGTCGCAGACCCAGATCGCCGAGGGGCTGGGGATTTCGCCCAGCTACATCAACCTGATCGAGCGCAACCAGCGCCCGGTGACGGCGCAGATCCTGCTGCGGCTGGCGGAGACCTATGACCTCGATCTGCGCGACCTCGCCACCGCCGACGAAGACCGCTTCTTCGCCGAGCTGAACGAGATCTTTTCCGATCCACTGTTCCGCCAGATCGATTTGCCCAAGCAGGAGCTGCGCGACCTCGCCGAGCTCTGCCCCGGCGTCACCCACTCATTGCAGCGGCTCTACGCCGCCTACACCGAGGCGCGCCGCGGCGAGACCATGGTGGCGGCGCAGATGGCCGACCGCGACGAAGGCGCGCGGTACGAAGCCAACCCGATCGAGCGGGTGCGCGACCTCATCGAAGCCAACCGCAATTATTTCCCGGAGCTCGAGCAGGCGGCGGAGACGCTGCGCGACGAGCTCAACGCCGCGCCGCAGGAACTGTTCGCCGCCTTCAGCGCGCGGCTGCGTGAAAAACACTCCATCACCGTGCGCATCATGCCGCTGGACGTGATGCGCGAGACGCTGCGCCGGTTCGACCGCCACCGCCGGCAACTGCTGATCTCCGAACTGGTGGACCTGCCGAGCCGCGCCTTTCATCTCGGCTTCCAGCTCGCGCTCGCCGAGTTCAACTCCATCGTCGACGCCATCGTCAACCGCGCCGGCCCGCTGGAGGACGGCGCGCGCCGGCTCTACCGCATGACGCTCGCCAACTACTTCGCCGCCGCCGCCATGATGCCCTACCAGGAGGTGCACGCCGCCGCCGAGACGCTGGGCTACGACGTGCACGTGATCGCGCAGCGCTTCAATGCCAGCTTCGAGCAGGTGTGCCACCGCCTCACGACGTTGCAGCGCCCCAACGCCCGCGGCGTGCCGTTCTTCCTGCTGCGGGTGGACAACGCCGGCAACGTCTCCAAGCGTTTTTCGTCCGGCACCTTCCCGTTCTCGAAGTTCGGCGGCACCTGTCCCCTCTGGAATGTGCACTCCACCTTCGACACTCCGGACCGCCTGCTGCGCCAGATCGTGGAGCTGCCCGACGGCAGCCGCTACTTCTCCATCGCGCAGATGCTGCGACGACCCGTCGCCCCCCACCCGCACCCGCAACCCCGCTTCGCCATCGGGCTCGGCTGCGAAATCCGCTACGCCGCAAAACTCGTCTATGCGACGGGGATGGACCTGGACAAGGAACAGGGCACGCCGATCGGCGTGAATTGTCGGCTGTGCGAGCGGGAGAATTGCTCGCAGCGTGCTGAGCCGCCGCTGACGCGGACGCTGATTTTGGACGAGAATACGAGAAGGGTGAGTAGTTTTGCGTTTAGCAATGCAAGGGAGTTGTGAAAATATCGGAGCAGATACACCAGTAGCTCCGGTCTCCAAGGCACGCCAATGGTCGCATGAATATCTGCTTTACCTTGGATATTTCTCCACTACCCATCCAACGTTATACCGCGATACGTTCAAACTCCTGGATAGGGCGTCGCGGTAGCGGGGCTTTGTCGACGCTTTCGATCAGTACTTTACGCTGCTTTCCATTTTCCAGTGGGAGCTCGACTTCATCACCTTCCTCCGCCCCAACTACGACTCTTCCAAGAGGGGATTGGATTGAGAGCCGCCCCCTCTCAAGATCATTAGCGCCGTCGATTAGTCGGGCAGAAAGCCTTTTTTGATCGTCGGAGAAGATCAGAACAACCCTGTCACCGACGCTTATCTTTGGCCCGGCACCAACTAATTCTACTACGGGCTCTGTATTATCGCTTGCGGTGAGATCAACATCCGCATTTGCCTCCGCCGCCTGAGGCGGCGGCGGATTAACGATGCGATGCTCAGTAAACCGGTGACGCGTCTTCCCTGCCAAATCCCCCGAGACAGGTTCAATTCCCGAGCGTCCGAGCATCTCAACGAGGTCATTTATGACAGAGTCCGGATCTCGATAGAAACTGGATGCGAAACACCGCCAGAAACGCCAGCCAACTCGTTCAAGAGTTCGTTGCCGACGCATGTCTTGCTGCCATTGCTCAGGTCCGTGAAAACGGTCCCCATCACATTCGACAGCGAGCCGCGCTCCACCCGGACCCTCAACCACCATATCAATTCTATATCCGAGTGAACCGACTTGCCCCTGTACGCGGTACCCTCGCTCAAGCAGGCGCTGCATCAGGTCGCGCTCGAAATTTGATTCACAAGTCGATAGCGCGTCAGAGATTTCTTCGCGATCAGGCATAGGATTTTCGAAATGCGCAATAAGGCGCGCCTTCAAATCGTTCTGATTGAGTTCTTCGCGGCGCACCGAACGAACCAAAATCACGCGATCACGGGCGCGGGAGACTGCCACATTGAACCGCTGCTCGTAGCGCAGCATGGTAAGGGCTGTTTTATTTGCAGAATCGGCGACCATCGACAGAAAGACGATGTCGCGTTCTGATCCCTGGAATGTCGCGCTGTCACCGCAAAGAATGGAATGCCGCTGCATGATCTCCTCGCCAATCGCCTCAGAGAGCCGAAGGCGAATGTGTTCAGCTTGTTCTTTGCCAACTAGAGAGATGACCCCGATGGACCGTTCACGCATTTCTGGCTTTTTCGTCAAAGCGGCAATCTCATCGACGATAACGTTCGCCTCTGCATGATTGGTCTTTTTACCGTGCCCGCGGGCGCCGTGTGGAACGTAAATATCGATTAGCGGCGGATCGAGCCGTTCCTGCGCGCCGGGCACCCGAAGCGGCAACATCTTTTCTGGATAGAATTGCATCGAGAACCGAATAATCGGTTCGACACAACGAAAATGCTCCTTGAGCATAAGGCGTTGGTTTGGAAATACGGCACGCATCAGGTCGTAAATACTTTCCCCGGGCTCTAGTAGGCTCTTAAAAGGCATGTCGCCAAGATAGTGGTGCCGAAGCTGAGCGATTTTTTCTTGAGTCACGAAGGGAGCCGTTGGACTTACCTGCCGATCATCTCCCACTATGAGTATTTTCTTGCCGCGAAGCAGTACCGGCAGTTCCGTGATATCCGATTGCGATGCCTCGTCGATAATGACGAGATCGAGCACACCAAGCTCCGCAGGAAGCTGTTCAGCAACGCGCCAGGTTGGCATGATCCAGCACGGCACCGCCCCGTAGCATCGCGCCATTGCGTCTCGAGCCGTCTTGCGATGGGTCCAGGCCGTTTTGCCAGTACCTCGGCCTATGCGGGCTAAGGCGCGCACAAATTCGACAAGTGCGGTCTTGATGGCGGGAGACAGCCTGCGATCAAGCGCATAAAAGGTACGTTCACGAACGATCTCTCCGAAGAGGCGCCGGCATTGCTTCTCAGCCGCGTCTCTTTCTTTCGCCAAACTCAAAAGCCGTTGCCGGGCGTCCATCCGTTCCAATGCTACATCCGAAGCAGCATGGTCCCAAGCGTCGCGCCACGCTATCGTTGAGATGGATTCGTCTGGCGCTGCTATTTCCACACGCAATCTATTCGACCAAATCGGAGCGCCTGCTACACTAATCGCAGCAGTTAGCGCGTTGATGGTGTCAAACTCGCGGGATAGCGCCTTAACTTGATCCAATCTCCTAAGCACGCCACTCCAAGCAGCTGCAACCTTATCAGAGCCGATTCTTGAATTTCCAAGGGCCTCGGTGATGAGCTGCCGAGCCAGAACGGACGTTCTATCATCGCCGTCGAAAGCAAATAGCAATCGTTCTCGAATTTCCTGCGCACCAGCCAGTCGAGCCGAACTCGCTGCGGCTCGGATTTGATTTGACAGAGAGCGACAAAGTTCCGGCTCCTCCGCTAGCCTTTCGACAAAGAAAGCGTTCGCAACGATTGGCCCAAGCACGACTCTTTGCTTGCGGGCTTCGTCACAAATACGCAGAACATGCGCCGCAAGCTCTATCGAAGTCTTGGCAAAATCGCCTGCCGGGGCGCCGATTTCTTGCGCGAAATTCTCCCAGCGTGCTCTAGTCTCCTGTTGGCGGGCGAGATTAACCAGTACGGATGCAATGTGGCGCCATGCTTCCAGATCGTCGTCCTTCACCGATCCGCCATCTAAGCGAATCTGTTGCACCAGAACCTTGGCATTAGCTTTGCCCAGACTGATACGAGGCCAAAGGCGTTGTCCTGAGGCAGCACGTTTCACCGCCTCGCAAGCGTCATCATCTTCCAAGAATCCATCGGGGATATGTGCTGAGCGCCTCAGCAATACACCGCGTTCGTCGACGGCGGACTGCCACTCTGAAACGCGTTCCCGTAAGCTGGAAAATCTTATAGAGGATTTGATAGAGCGCTATGGTTCTGCGACGGGGCAGCTCAACCGCGGACCATGGCGTCCATACCTCCGTAATCCATTTCGTTATCGCCTCTGCGAGCTCAGGGCGGTCCTCAAGACGAAATTTCAGATCGAAGCGCGGAAGAGCCTTCTCATCCTCGCCGCGCTTGCGCGGCGCCTGTAAGACGTCGTCCGGCCTCACTTCACCTTTTGCGAGCGCAGCATCCCGCTCGACAGCTGAAACGGTCAGAATCCGCTCGCTTCGCACTTCCGGAGAACGAGCCGGATCCGCGGACAACACGATCCATTCGGCCAGTTCGTCCGTTGACCGCGGAGGCTCTTTACGAGAGAGGCGTTCGACTTCGAGCCAAACAGGCCCCTCATCGTCGCGGTGATCATGGCGCACGGAGGGCAGCCCCCGCGTCTTTGACTCGGTCAGCGCAAACGTTGAACCATCAGGCAGATGATACTCGGCCAGACGAAAAGCAACTCGCTCATCGAGTCGTATGACCTGTTCGACATAGTCGAGCAGCCCAATTAATTTTTGGCGCACCTCAGCCATCAACGTCCGCCCCCGCCGGATCAATCTGCCATCACACCGCGCAACTAGAGAAGATGCAACTATCAGTATCTAGGGCTGCACGAAATGCGCTATAAGCCAGTAACTTATTGAATGAACAACAGTAAATTCAGAAATAGTGGGGCGGTTGTCAATCGAAGGGTGACGACCGAGTCCAAGGCGCTGCAAGCGGCGCTTTCAAACGTAACACTCGGCGACGACGGGGCGCCACATCAACTGCGTTGGAACGTCCCTACTCGTTGACGTATGACGGAGCAGTCCGATCCTCCGGAGCCCCCATGCCCCACCTCCACCCCACCCGCCGCCGCCTCCTCCAAACCACCGCCGCCACGGCTGCACTCGCCGCCTCCCCACTCCGCCTCGCCGCCGCTGCCGAAACCGACATCACCGGCCGCCTCGCCCGCTACATGGTCACCGCACGCGAGCGGGCGTTGCCGGCGGAGGTGGTGACCGCGTGCAAGCATCGCATTCTCGATACCTTCGGCGCGATGTTGTCGGGGGCGCGGATGACGCCCGGCGAGATGGCGGTGACATATGTCCGCTCGCTCGGTGGCACCGAGCAGGCGTCGGTGATCGCTGCGAACTTCCGCACCACCACGGTGAACGCGGCGCTGGCGAATGCGATGTGCGCGCATGCGGACGAGACCGACGATTTCGAGCCGGTGACCAAGGCGCATCCGGGCTGTTCGACGGTGCCGGCGGCGCTGGCGGTCGCCGAGCATGAGGGACGCTCCGGCGAGGAGTTCATTCGCGCCGTCACGCTCGGCTATGATCTCTGCTGCCGGCTGCTGATGGCGCTGGGGCCGGATCTGGTGCGCGGCAGCCACCGCAGCGCCGAGGGCACCAGCTCCACCTTCGGCGCGCTCGGCGCGGCCGCATCGCTGGCGCGGCTGGACGAGAAGGGCATGCGGTTTGCGATCTCCTATGCGGCGCAGCAGGTCTCTGGTCTGTGGAGCTGGGTCAAGGACGAGGACCACATCGAGAAGGCGTTCGATTTCGCCGGCATGGGCGCGCGCAACGGCGTCACTGCGGTGGGCATGGTGCAGGCCGGGCTGACCGGCGTGGCCGATGTGCTCGACGGCACCCACAATCTCTTGATCGCGCTGTCGTCAGCGCCGAAGCCGGAGGCGATGCTCGCGGGGCTGGGCGAGCGGTTCTACGTCACTGAAACAGCGATCAAGACCTTCTCCGTCGGTTATCCCATCCAGTCGCCGCTGGACGCGCTGCTGACGCTGCGCAAGCAATACGGCCTCACGCCCGACAACGTAAAAAGCATTCTGGTGAAGCTGCCGACCGATGCCACCGGCATCGTCGGCACCAGCGCCATGGCGGATGTGAATTGCCCGCATCTCGTCGCGCTGGCGCTGGTCAAGGGCGCGGTGTCGTTTGTCGACAGCCACGACCAGGCGTTGATGTCGGATCCCGCCATCCTGGCGCAGCGCGCCAAGGTGACGGTGACCGGCGAAGCCTCGCTGATGGACCCCGCCGCCCCGCGCGGCGCCATTGTCGAGGTGACGTTGAGCGACGGCCGCAAGGTCGATCATGTCACCAAATTCCCGCCCGGCACCAAGGAGAACCCGCTCAGCACCGAGGCGGTGAGCGCCAAGGCCCGCGACCTGATCGCGCCGGTGCTCGGCGCGGAGAAGACCGAGCGGCTGATCGCACGGATCAATGCGCTGGAGACGGTGGGGGATATGCGGGAGTTGAGGGCGTTGTTTACGGTGTGACCCGTCCTTCGCGCTACGCGCTTCGGAGGGCAGGGCCACTCTGCGCTTCCGCTCGGCAAAGACTCGTTCCCTCCCCCCTTGTGGGGGAGGGTTAGGGAGGGGGGTGGCG